>NZ_JBQFSM010000005.1:0-307955 GCF_056538005.1 Ruegeria sp. BI11
ACAACGCATACGGTGACCGAAACCTCGTCTGCACATGCCCTCCAATGGACGCATACCAAGAAGCAGCTGAGTAAAAGGAACACCCCCCGCCCCAAAGGCGGGGGGGTACACCATCCATATCAACGCAGCCAAATCAGGCAGGTGGAGGAACAATGAAACACTATGTCCTCGGCAACAACCACGTACAGTTGGCCAGATCGGCGTCTGAACGGCAGCGAAATATCGACGTTTTTCTAAACGACACCGAGGCCATGGAATCGGCAGAAATGGTTGCCGAATTCTTCCAGGCTTTGAATGATCTTGTCGAAGATCACACCTATGCCGTGACCTTTCGAAACGTTTCCGAAGCCTTTACCGGCGACCCCCTGTATTGGGCGGGTCGCACGGCGATTTTCTGGGGTGGTATACACAAACCCTGGCATTGTGACGGACAGGGCAGGACGCGCATTTCCCAAATACTGAATCTGGCATCACGCTCCATACTGGTCGGGGGTGCCGTGCTGCTGTTGGCTCAGAGTGCACGGGCTGATGAACCCGTCGCCGCCATCCACTCAAATTTCTCGGCGGCGGCGGAAGAGATCGGGCTGGCCGACTGCCACAAGTCCACGTACAGATCGCCGGACGGCCGGGTACACAGTGCCGCAAGCAAACTGAGCGCTCTGCGCCTGCTTGCGGAATTCGTAGCACTGGATCACGGCGAACATCTGGCCGAAAGCCTGCGTGGCTATATCGGCCTGACCGAACCGAAACGCAGCTGCGCCAGCCAGTTGGCTAACCGTCTTATCCAAAGATCCGGCGCTGATCCGATGGTCCGCCAAGTAGTTGAGAAGATGCTGAATAACGTCGAAGATCCGCTAAAAATCTCGGATTTATCGCAGGCGCTTGGGGCCTCGACACGCCAGTTGCAGCGGCGGTTTCTGAACAAGACCGGTGTCAAATTGTTGACCACCTATCGCGAGTTGCGGTTGGAGCGCGCCTACAGCCTATTGCGCTATACCGATATGCCACAGCTTGAGATTTCAACGGCAACCGGGTTTTCCTCCGCCTCGGCCTTGGGGCGAGCCTTCAGGGCACAGTATCACACCACGCCCGAGGCCGTTCGCAGCTGCCGCTTTGCCGGAGAGCTAACGGATCACGGCGCACCGCATTAATCCGCCGGGCGAATAATGTTGGGCCGGTTAGTAAAACCAATATCTGCACGAAATCTGCACACCTGCTGCAAACGTTCTGCGATCTGCTCCTTCAGTCTTGAGGAAACTCAAGCAGGAGACCCATATGCCCAACGAACTTATCATCCGGGGGCTGCCCCGCTCACTTGCCCATGATGGCTGGTGGCTGGCCAGCGAATGCGGCACTTCGGTTGACCCGACACCCCCACCTGCGGCGCCTGGAAGCGTTCTGGGCGGCCTCCGAAGGTTCCCGCGAATAACAGCACTGATCCTGCTGGTTCTGCTGGGGGATCTGCTGTTCTGGGGGCACAAAGCCGGGCTTTCGCTGGCTATTTTCGCGTGGTGTATCTTTGCAGCCGCCAGTTTGAATCAACCGGCCCGTGCGCGTTTGCTAATGCCCAGTGTTGTGTTGCTGCTGACCACACTGCCCGCGCTGGAGTATGTCCAGCTATTGTCGCTGATCTTCCTCGGCGCGGGGCTTTTAAGCGCCATAGTGTTGTTGCAGTTACCACCTAAGTGCAAAACCCATGAAATCCTTCCCTGGCTGGCAAGCGGAGTATTTCGCCTGATCAAAAGAGCTCCGACTGCCGGGCTGCAGGAGTGCTTGGCTCGGGTTCGCCATTGGCGCAACAAACCAGTAGCGCAAAGCCAGACCCGCCGTCCCTCCTTGCATACCTTCATCCGCAACTGGGCTTTTCCACTGGGGGGCTGCCTCGTGCTCAGCGCCTTGCTGGTCAGCGCAAATCCGGTGCTGGAACATATGATGGTTCAGACGCTGCGGGTAGATTTCGATCTGTTTGCACTGATCCGCCGGATCGTGTTCTGGATCGGGCTAGCATTGTTGATCTGGCCGTTTCTGACTGCTCCCGCGCCGGATACGCCCATGACAATGGCCGCACCAAACTGGGGTACGTCACGGCTGTTGAACGCCGGATCGATTTTCAGGGCGCTGGTCCTGTTCAACCTCATGCTGGCCGCGCAAAGCGTCATGGACATCTCGATCTTGTTTGGCGGCGCTGCCCTGCCCGAGCGCATGAGCCACGCCACCTATGCCCATCGTGGGGCTTATCCTCTGCTGGCAACAGCTCTGCTTGCCGGTGCTTTCGCATTGGCGGCGCGCCCATTTCTGTATCAGAACCCAGCATTGAAACCCTTGTTGCTGTTCTGGCTGGCGCAGAATGTACTGCTGACCCTGTCAGCCGCATTCCGGTTAAATCTGTATATCGAAACATATGGCCTAACCTATCTACGGGTCTATGCGCTGATCTGGATGGGGCTGGTGGCGATCGGACTGGCGATGGTGGCCTGGCAGGTGCAACGGGGGCGTTCATCCGGTTGGTTGCTGTTGCGGGTCGCCGCGCTGAGTTTGGGGACTCTTTACACCTGTGCGTTCGTCAATTTCGCCGCGCTGATTGCAACGGACACGCTGTCGCGTGCAGCGGATTCGGACAACGCAACCCGGACCGACTGGGTTTATCTGTGTGGCTTGGGACATTCAGCTGCTAAGGCGATATCAACCCAGATCGCCAAGCAACCGTTCGAGCTCATCCCTGACTGGGCGCAAAGTTGTGTGCATCCTACGCCAACCAACCCAAACTGGCGCGAATGGGACTTTCGCACCGCACGTGTGAATGGCTATCTTGCGGCGAACTCAAAAGGCGAGGAGCAATGAAAATCCTGTTGGTTGATGATGATCCCCGCCTGCGCGATCTGGTCGGTCTGGCGTTGGAACGTGCTGGATTTCAGGTGATCACTGCCAGCGACGGCCAAATTGCTGTGACCCACGCCGCCCGCGAAGCGCCGGACCTGATCGTGCTGGACATCGGCCTACCCGAGATGGACGGGTTCGAGGTCTGCCGTCGCATCCGCATCCGGTCCGAGGTTCCGATACTGTTCCTGACCGCGCGCGATGATGAGATTGACCGGATACTGGGCCTGGAAATGGGCGCGGATGATTATGTCACCAAACCCTTCAGCCCACGTGAGCTGGTGGCGCGGGTGCGGGCGATCTTGAAACGTGTCGCCGGGCCTAGATCTATCCCGATCCTAACTCATGGTCGGATCACACTGGACCCCGGTGCACATGCCTGCAGGCTGGACGGAAACACTGTGTCACTGACCGCGACCGAATTCACTTTGCTGGCCACTTTGATCGAACGCCCCAGCCAGGTGCACAGCCGGACACAACTGATACAGGCAGTTTGGGGAGCCCTATCTCAAGTCTCGGACCGGACCCTGGACAGCCATTTGCGCAACTTGCGGGGCAAGCTGGCACAGGCGGGTTGCACAGGTGTGATCGAAACCGTGCACGGCGTCGGCATCCGCATTCAGGACACCACAGCATGAGGCGCAAGTGGCGCCCCAGCCTTGCCTTCGTTCTGGGCGGCGCCCTGTGTGGAACCTTACTGTTGTCACTGACCGGTCTGGTGGCGTTTCGGTATCTGGGGCCCGAACTGGGCTATCGCAATGCCGCCGTTCTGCTGGCGGTGGTCATTACGGCGGCCACGGCTGTTCTGGGTTGGCTGTTGGTCCGGCTGCTTCTGCGACCAATCTTTGCACTGGAGCGCTTTGCCACGCAGGTCGTCCGGCACCCGGCTGACCCACTATCCCCGCCCTCGCGTTTCGGCACCCAGGAACTTGGCACCACCGCCCAGCGCGTCATCGACATGGCTGAGACCCTGCGCAATCGCGAAACCACGATCCGCAGTTTCTCAGACCATGTTACGCATGAGCTGAAAACTCCGGTTGCGACGCTCAGGGCGGCAACGGAATTACTGCGTGATGATGACACGCTGTCGGCCGAAAATCTGCGGCTGGTGGATCAGATCACCAGCGCGGGTGTCCAGATGGAACAGCAGATCGAAGCCATGCGTCAGGTGGCCCGCGCGCGTGAATCGCGTCACGAGGGTACGACCTGCCTGAATGATGTGCAGGACGTTCTGAGCCGCGATTTTCCAAACCTTAAGTTGCGGGTTGACGGCGGTAACGTTGAAATCCCGATTGGCTCCAACGGATTGCTGGTCGTGATGCGCCAGCTCTTCGGCAATGCACAAGAGCATGGCGCGCAAGTTGTGAACCTGTTGGCCACAGGGGACGAAACGCAGGTGGTTCTGCAAATCCACGATGACGGGCACGGGGTTTCCGCTGGCAACGCGACGCGGGTTTTTGATCCCTTCTTTACAACCAAACGCGATCAGGGTGGTACCGGTATGGGTCTGGCCATCGTCCGCAACACACTGCGAGCACATGGAGCAGATATTGTCCTGATGGGTGCACAAGATGGCGCGGCCTTTTCGATCAGTTTCGAGGTCAGATAGACACAGATCAATCGCGGGATGGGGACTGCTTCGTGACTAACGTTCAGACGGTTTTTCATCGTATCGTGCACGCCGCAAATCATTGATCATCGCCTTGGCCAGCGACACGCACATCAGCAACAAAACAAGGCTAAAGGGCAGCGCGCCGATGATCATGGAATTGGTCAGCGCCTCAAGACCGCCGCCGCCGGCCATCAATAACGTTCCGATCACCAGAGTCAGCAGTCCACCCCACAACAAGCGATGCATGATCCCTGTTTCCTCGGCCCCGCCGGACATAATCGTGTTCATCACCAGAATGCCGGAATCCGCTGATGTGACCAGAAAAGTCATGGTCAGCACCACACACATGAAACTTATGATCATCAGCAAATGCCCCGAGATCATCTCGCTGAGCGTGACAAACAGCGTGGCCGTGGTCGAGGCTGCGAGGATAGACCCATCGGCGTCTCCGTTCAGTTCCAGATCAATGGCCGAGCCGCCCAAAATGGTCATCCAGGCGAAACAGACCAAAGACGGTGCAACCACCGCGCCAAGGATGAACTCGCGCACCGTGCGCCCGCGCGAGATACGGGCCAGAAACAGGCCGACAAAAGGCGAAAAGGCGATCCACCAAGCCCAGTAGAAGGTCGTCCAACCCGATTGCCACCCGAACAACCGCCCCGGCGTACCCGCGTCAAAGGCTGTCTGTTTTGTTGCGTCCGGCAAGTCGGCTGCGTCACCGCTTAGCCCAGCCAGAAAGCTGTCACGGGTGCCCCAGGCATCAGACGCGGCGGGAAACAGCTCGGCCACAAAAGGGGCGGCTTCCGGCGGCAGGGCTGCGGCGAACTCGGTTTGGGACATCGGGGAATGGGCCTGCAGGCTGAGCGGTATGAAATTGACGATATAATCCACCAAAGCCTGCCCATAGGTCGTCACGGCAAAGGCAAACGAACCGAAGATAATGAATACTGCTAACAGGATCAGCGACAGGATTAGATTGAGGTTCGACAGGTATTTAACCCCACGCCCAACGCCGGACACCGCGGAAAGGGTCGACATCATCATCACCAGCGCCAGTGCCGCAATAAGCCCGGCAGTCGATGGCTTCATCACCCCATCCATCAACCACTGCGCACTGGTGATAAGAAAGGCCCCATCGACAAGCTGCGAAACACCATACCCGATGGTCACCGCCACCCCAAGGATGGTCGCAACCACACCCAGTATGTCGATCACATGGCCAGCAACTCCATTTGAATATTCGCCCAGCAACGGCGTCAGGGCGGTTCGGATCGTCAGAGGCATATCGCGGGTATAGGCGTAGTAGGCCAGGCTCAAACCCGTCACCACGTAAATGGCCCAGGCATGGAATCCGGTATGCAGAAAGGTATAGCGATAAGCACCCTGGATTGCCTCGGCGCTTTTAGGGGTGACCTCGCCGGACACTGTTAGCGGATTTGTTTCCCACAGGCCCAGCGGTTCGGCCGTGGCATAGACCATCAGCCCCACGCCCAACCCGGCCCCGAACATCATCGAAAACCACGAAAAGTTGGTGAATTCGGGCCGCTCATCATCGCCCCCCAACCGCATACGCCCGGTGGCAGGAAGGATTGCAACCACAAACAGAAAGAAGGCAAACAACGCGACCGAGAGGTTATAGAAGACGTTGAACTCGCTCAGCAGCCCGGATTTCCACGACCTCAGCGTGTCATTCGCATTCAGCGGCCAGACCAAAGCCCACAGCACCAGCAACGACACGGCGATCTTGCTGACCAGCGCAATCGGCAGGTTATAGCCCTTATAAAACCCGCTGTCCTGCCGTTCGATTTTCAGGTCCGTAAAGGGGTCTTGCAACGACATTGTGCCTGTGCCCACCTCGGTTTCCGTGCCGTTCAGCATCCGAGAAACCCCGGAAGACTGCAACAATTTTCAGGTCTTGCGAGGATTACCCCGTGGCAGGCCGCAACCCGACCATCCATTCCCGAACCGTCTGGAACGCTGCATACAGCACCGGGATCATCAGCAGACCCAGCGTGCTGTCCATGATCATGCCGAACAGAACCGGATACCCGACCGAGACCCGCGCCGCCGCCCCTGCCCCGCTGGACAGAACCAAAGGCATAACTCCCACGATGAAACACAGGCCCGTCATCGTCACTGGCCGGAACCGGATTTCAGCTGCCTTAAGGGCTGCGTCCCGAATGCTGGCCCCGCCTTCACGCTGCTGATTGGCAAATTCGACAACCATGATCGCCTTCTTTGCGGCCAACCCGATCAGCAGCACCATCCCCACCTGCGCAAAGATGTTGCTGTTAAGGAATGGCAGAACAGCCAGCGGGATCAGCGCGCCCAGCAAGGCGAAGACCGCAGATGTGATGATCGACAATGGCAGAATCCAGCTTTCATACAGCACAACAAGGAACAGATAGGCCAACACTAGCGCTGACAGCATGATGAAAGGCACAAGCCCCTGTGCCTTCACCTCTTGTTGGGTGACGCCGGACCAGTCAATCCGAAACCCGTCTGGCAGTGTCTTGTCGGCGATCGCCTGCATCGCGATGATCCCGTCACCGGAACTGACCCCTTCGGCCAATTGTGCGCTGACCGAGGCCGCCGTGAACAAGTTGTAACGCGGGATTGTATCCGGTGCGATGACTGGTTCGCTGCTGACGAAATTGCGCACGGGCAGCGAGTCTCCGGCGCTGTTTTTGACATAGATGTTATCCACGTCATCCAGCGTCTGACGGAATTCGGCATCCGCTGAAATCACCACCCAATAGACGCGCTCGTCCAGTATGAAATTATCCACGAAATACGAGCTGAGATTGGCCTGCAACGCGGTAAAGATATCCGCCACGCTGACACCCAGTGCCTCGGCACGATCTCTGTCGATGGACAGCTTGTATTGCGGGCTCTGAGCCGAGAAGTCGCCATGCGCGCTGGAAAACTCGGGCGCGGCATTTAGGGCGGTGACAAAACCGTTCATCACCGCATCCAGTTGCGCCCCGTCGCCTTTGCCCAAATCCAGCAGTTGGACCGAGATACCCCCCGTCGAGCCCAACCCGTGAATGGTTGGAAAGGGAAACACGTATGAGACGCCTTCAGGCAGTGTCCCGAGCTGTCGTTCAAGGCCATGCATGATGGCGTACCATTGCAAATCGGGCGTTGTGCGCTGATCCCATGGGGTCAGCGTGACGATTGCCATGCCCACATTCGAACGCCCCCCGGCCAGCATGGAATGGCCCGAGACCGCCGTTACCGCCGCAACCCCCGGCGTTTGTTCAATCAGCTTGCTCACCTGCGCCATAAAGGCTTGGGTGCGCTGCAGCGAGGCGCCGTCCGGCAGTTCCATCGACGCCATCAGAACGCCGTTATCTTCCTGCGGGATCAGGCCAGTTGGCACAGTTTGGAACAGATACGCCGTCACACCAACGGCCCCCGCGAACACCAGCAGCGACACGGCCATATAGCGCAACATCAGCGCGACAAGACGCAGGTATTGACGCCGCAACCAGACGATCACCGCTGGGACAATCGCCAATGGCCCGATGGGTTTACTGTCAGTTTTCAGCATCATCGCGCATAGAACAGGTGCCAGTGTCAGGGCGTTCACTGCAGACAGGACAAAGGCAAAGATAATCGTCAGCGCGAACTGAAAATAGATCGTCCCCGTCACGCCCGGAAAAAAGCATACCGGCACAAATACCGCCGCCAGAACAAAGGTCGTCGCTACGATCGGGCGGTTTACCTGAGACATCGCCTTCAGGGTCGCCTCACGCGGATTCAGCCCCTCGTCCCGCAGGATGCGTTCGGCGTTCTCGATTATGATGATCGCGTCATCTACGACCAAGGTGATGGCAAGAACCAAAGCGAACAGCGTGATCATGTTGGCGCTAAACCCGATGGCGTAGATCAGTGCCACCGCCCCCAACAGCGACACCGGAATGGCGATGGCCGGTAAGATGATCGCGCGCAGGCTGGCTAGAAACAGAAAAGTCACCGTAATCACCAGCCCTGCCGTCAGGGCTAGCGTCGTTATGATATCGCGGATCGAAACCCGCACCGCATTGGTGACGTCATAGGTGATCTCATACGACACGCCCTTGGGAAACTTCGCCGACAAATCCTTCATCAAGGCGCGCAGAGTGTCTGAAATCTCAAGCGCGTTGGCGGCGCTTTCCTGATAGACGGCGATGGTCGCCGAGTCCTTGCCATTCAGCTTGGTGGACCCGGTATAGGTGGCTGCGCCCAGTTCGATCCGGGCGATATCTTCAAGCCGCGTGACCGAGCCGTTGGGATCCGACGCGACGATGATCCGCCCGAATTCCTCGGCATTGCGCAACAGACCCTCGGCCCGCAGCTTGAACTGAAAATCGGTGCGGCCTTCGGCAAAGGGCGGGGCCCCGACCTGCCCGGCGGCGGCTATGACGTTCTGATCTTCGATGGCGTCAGCCACTTCGGCAGCAGTGATATTCAACGCCGCCATACGTACGGGATTGATCCAGACCCGCATGCTATATTCCAGCTGGCCGAATTGCGAAACCGTCCCCACCCCCGGCAACCTTTGCAGCGGATCATGCAGGAAATCGGCGCCGAAATTGCTCAGGTACAACTCATCCCGCGATCCGTCGGGCGAAGTCAGGTTGATCACCACAATCATGTTGCCTGACCGCTTGGTTACCTCGACCCCTTGCTGCAACACGGCCGAGGGCAACTCGGAACTGGCCAACGCGATGCGGTTCTGCACCTCAACAGCAGCCACGTCGGGATCAGTGCCAAGTTCAAAGGACACATTCAACATGTATGTGCCGTCGTTCGAGCTTTTGGAGGACAGAGACAACATGCCCGGAATGCCGTTCACACGCTCTTCGATAGGGGTGGCGACGGATTCCAGAATGACCTGCGCGTCCGCTCCCGGAAAAGACGTATCCACATAGATCTGCGGCGGCGTGATATGAGGGTATTCGGTGATCGGGATCAGGCGCACACAAACCGCGCCGAACAGAACCATCAGGATCGCAATAACGGCAGCAAAATGCGGCCTGTCGATGAAGTAGCGCGCGATCAAACCGGCCCCTAACCCTGGCTGTCGACTGCTTTGACGACCAGCCCGTCATGTATTTTCTGCAACCCCTGTACCACCACGCGATCACCTTCGCTCAGCCCGGACACGACCTGAGTTCGGGTCGCGGTCTGGCTCCCGATCTCGATATTTTGCCTATGAGCTTTGCCGTCACCGTCGACCGAAAAAACGAAATATCCCTGCTTGTCGAATTGCACCGCGTTGCGGGGCACGGTCAGGACCTTGGGGTCCTCTGATCCGGTCAAACCCACGGTCACGAACTGACCGGGGATCAGAACGCCGTTAGGGTTAGCGAAACTGGCGCGCAGCTCAATCGTATCGGTGTCCTGATTGACGCTGTCGCCCACGAATATGACTTTGCCCGTGGAGGCATAGGTTTCCCCATCGGCCAGCTTGATGTCCGTGGTCAGTTTGATTTCGCCCGGCGTGATATGCCCTTTGCGGCGTTCCTGCATTAGAACCGGCTCGCTGATGTAAAAACTGACCAATATTGGATCAACGCTGGTGACGGTTGCCAGAACACCGGTATCTGAGCTTACCAAATTTCCCGCATCAACCGCCGACAACCCGATACGCCCGTCTATCGGGCTGAGGATTTCCGTGTAATCCAGATCAATCTGCGCAATCTTCAGATCTGCCTGCGCCTCATCAACCGCCGCCTGCCCTGCGGCATAGGTCGCCTGAGCCGTGTCCAGAAGGGACTGTGGGATATCGCCCTTGTCGAACAGCGCCTGTTGCCGGTCCAGCGCCGCCTTGTCGGTCTGCGCGCCGGCCAACGCACTTTTCAACGCCGCCTGCGCGCTGTCCACACTGGCGGCGTATTTCCTTCTTTCGATCCGAAACAGCACATCCCCTTTGGCGACCGTGCCGCCTTCGGTGAAATTGACCTCTTCCAGAAACCCTTCGACGCGGGCCTGCAGATCGACGCTTTGGTCCGCTACGATGCGACCAACAAACTGGTCCTGTTTCTGCAAATCCTCCAGCGTCACAGATTCGACCATCACACTAGGCGGCGCGTCGGACTGGGCCGCTGCCGGGTCCGGCAGAAACAGGGGGATCAAAGCGCAAACAAACAGATTGGAAGGGTTCATCAAAGACCCCCGGTAGTTTGTGATGCCATCACTATCCCTGCATCCCCCCAACGGCGCAACGGTTTTCTGAATGTCGCGCCGCGCGCATTTCCCTTCTAAATCAACCCCTTTGACACAGGGCTTGCCTGCCGCTGGTTCTTGGGATTTTCTGACCCCAACCACTAATCAAAAGACCGGGCCTTCATGAAACTAGAATTCCACCACATCAACTTTGTCTCTGAAGATGTAGATCGGTTGCACCGTTTCTACACACAGGTACTGGGACTGGCCGATATCCCGATCGAAAACTTCCCCCGACCGGATGAGACCGACGACAAGGGCTATAGCGGCAAGATCCGCTTTGCCACCGACGGTGCCATGCAGATGCATCTGGCCGAGCGGAACCTCGACGTTGCTTTCAAACATGGTGAGGCAATCAACCCTGTAGAACGCGGCCACTTCGCGTTTCGCACCGATGATATCGAGGCCTTCAAAAAACTGCTCGACGACTACGGAATTCCCTATTCGGACTATGGCACCGCCTTCGCGAAAGAGTGGCACCAACTGTTTTTCCACGACCCCGAGGGCAATATCATCGAAGTTCATCAAGCGGTTTAGCCAGCATCGGAGGCATTGATTGAAACAGGCCGTATTGGTTGTCGACGTCCAGCCCTGCTTTGATCCGCCTGATTGGCTGGTCGAGCGCAGCAGCCTGTTGGCGGCAAAATTCCCCTCGGTCGCCACGGTTGAACGTCATGATGAGGCCAAGGTTCCCTTTTTCCGGCAAATTGGGTGGAAGCCGCGTTCTGTCGACGACAGCCTTGTTCAGGCAGACCACATTGTCGTGAAATACGGCTACAGCCCGCCCCCAGAAGCCATCGCACAATTTCAAAGCTGGAAAGTCGACCGTGTGCTGGTCTGTGGCATCCAGGCCGACACCTGTGTTCTGGCCGCAGGGTTTGCCCTATTTGACGCGGGCCTGCAACCGACCATAATTGCAGATGCAGTTGTCGGGTCTTCGCTGGATCGCAGCGGCAAGCTGGGCGTGGACCTTTGGCGACATCATTTTGGTCAGGTGATTGATAGGCACTTAGATATTTTGTGACGGCGCAATCCCTGTCCGCATCGGAGAGGAGAGCTATTGTGACCTCGAAACTTTTTCTAAGACAAACGGCCATTGCTATTTTGGTGGCCACCCATGGTGCAGCGGCCTTTGCAGAAGGCTTTTCGCTAACCGGCCAATACGAAGGGCGCTATGCCTGCGACAGCACCACGGGTGGGGTGCCCTCAAGCTGGTCGGACCCCATGAGCGCTGCGATCGTACAGGACGGGGACCGCATATCCATCGACCTGCGATACACCGACAAACAAGAGCTTGGGGCCGAATACTCGCTTTATACCGGTTCGGCTGTTCTGAACCCCGAGGGCACATTGGTCAGCGGCTATTTCGAATCCTGCGGCGGCACCTTTCCGTCGAAAGAACTTGCGCGGATTTTCCCTGCAGCCGCTAACACGACGTTCAGTTTTTCAGTGACCAGCGTCTGGGCTTCGGATCAGGTGCCAAGCCTGCCGGGACTCACCGTGCAAACCTGCACCTGGAGTCTGCAGCGCGTGTCTACGGAAACGCCCACAGTCAGGCCGTGCGAGACTGTGGATCGATAAGGAAATTTCCAATCTGGACCCATTTATTAAGTCCAGATGTTTAAATTGGATCCAAAATTCCCATATAGCCGCAATCTTATAATTTAACCGCGCCTGAACGGAGGCAATTCCCCGGCAGGCCCCCAATCAAACTGGATGGTTCCGATGAATTTTATTCTACGCGGTAGCCTGGTTACGCAAATCATCATCGGTCTTGTGGCCGGTGCCCTTCTCGCCACCCTTTGGCCTGCCGCTGGTTCAGCCGTCGGTCTGCTGGGTGATTTCTTTGTCGACGCGCTGAAAGCCGTCGCGCCGGTTCTGGTGCTGATCCTGGTCTGCGCCGCAATCACCAACCACAAGAAAGACAGCCAGGCCCGCATGGGGCCAGTAGTGCTGTTGTATATCCTCGGCACGTTTGCCGCCGCGCTGGTCGCGGTGGCCGCCAGTTTCCTGTTCCCGGTCTCATTGCACCTGACCGGCACGCCTCAGCTTTTGGACGCGCCTGACGGTCTGGCCGAGGTGGTAAAGAACATCTTGCTGAAAGTCGTGGATAATCCGGTGAACGCGTTGGCACAGGCCAACTATATCGGCATTCTGGCCTGGGCTATCGGCCTTGGGCTGGTCTTCCGCCACGCCAGTGACTCAACCAAGACACTGATGTCTGATCTAGACGGCGCAATTACCAAGATCGTGGCCGCCATCATCCGGGTCGCGCCAATCGGTATCTTTGGCATCGTGGCCTCGACCATCGCGGAAACCGGCTTTGAAACGGTTGCCAGCTATGGCCAGTTGCTGTTGCTGCTGATCGGCTGCATGGTGTTCATGGCGCTGGTTGTGAACCCGCTGATCGTGTTCCTGCGCATTCGCAAGAACCCCTACCCGCTGGTCTTCACCTGCCTGAGGGAATCCGGGATCACCGCGTTTTTCATGCGCAGCTCGGCCGCCAACATTCCGGTCAACATGGAACTGTGCCGCCGTATGAACCTGGATGAGGAGACTTATTCGGTCACCATCCCCATCGGTGCCACGATCAACATGGCCGGTGCGGCCATCACCATCACGGTGATGACGCTGGCGACCGTGCACACCATGGGTATTCAGGTCGACTTCCTCTCGGCCCTGTTCCTGAGCATCATCGCCTCGGTCGCAGCCACCGGAGCGTCGGGTGTCGCAGGCGGGTCACTGTTGCTGATCCCAATGGCTGCCAGCCTGTTCGGCATCGACAACGCAACAGCGATGCAAGTGGTCAGCATCGGGTTCATCATCGGCGTCCTTCAGGACTCGGCGGAAACCGGTCTGAACTCGTCCACAGACGTGCTGTTCACGGCGGCTGGGTCGTACAAGCAAGGCGATCCTTACCCCCGAAAGCTGCCAATGGAACAGGTCCCCGCATAAGCGACCCTGATCCCACCCCACAACCGTCAGTGTTTACTCGGTGGTTGTGGGGCCCGCACTGCCCCAACCGGCGGCGCGCATTGCCGAAGTCAGGTCTTGTACTGGGGCCGGACCGGCAAACACCCTGGTTTTCAACGCCTCCAACGGGAATTTCGGCCACGTCCTGGCGTATATGTCTGCCAGTCGGCGTGCCTCAGCCTGATCGCCATTTTTCCAATGCGCGGCTATCAGATAGGCAGTTGAAATCGGCCCGAACGGACCGCCACGTGCGATCGTATCTTCGTAGGTTCGGATCGTGCCCGCGTAATCGCCGGTGTGAAACTGCGCCGCGCCCAGCGCATTTCCAGCTACTGACCCGCCCGCATCCTCAGCCAGCTCCTGATAGTGTTTCGCCTTAGAAAGAATGCGTTCAAAGTCAGAGGTGTAAAGCGATATCAGCGCATCGAATTCAGCAATATGCGGATCATCAGGGGCCAGTTTGGTTGCCCGGTGCGTCAGACTGACGGCCTGGTCGAAATTGCCAGCAGCAAACTCAGACCATGCTCTGGCAGACAACGCCCAGGGCGCGTCAGGCGCCAGTTCCAAAGCGTGGGCGCTATTCTTATCGGCAGCGGCAAGCAACTCTTCTGCTACGGGGTCGTAGAACTGCAAAATGGCCAGCATGGTTTCCACCTGTGCTGCCCCAGCATAGCCGCAGTAATACAGCGGGTCGCGCTGGATTGCTGTTTCAAACACCAGCAAGGCCGGGCGGAGCCGCGGTAAATCCACGACCGGAAAGATCAGGTCCCGGCCAGCGTTGCACAGGTTCATCGCCTCGACCCGGGTTGGAGAAACATCGTAGATCGTGGACTGGTCGCCGGTGGACGACACCGGGTTACTGCCGCCCAGAAACGTGACGGCCAAATACCCGCTGAGGCCAAGCAGAACCACGCCCACTACTGCACCGATCAGCAACAGGTTGCGATGCCCTCCAGAACCACCTGCACCAGACCGAAATTCCGGCGCGTAGCTGCCAATGGGCAAGGAAATGACCACCGGATCCGACGCGCCTTCGCCCCCGTAATACGCATTTAGCTTCCGCCGCACGCGGCCTGCATCCACACGCACCACGCCTTCGCGTCGCGACAGATCATCCGTGCTGTAGCCATAGACATCCATCGCAATCGTCTTGGCGCGGATTTCATCCGTGCGCCCGGCCAGCGCCTCGGTCACCACATAAGTCAGAAAGGACTGCATCCGCGCCGAGCCCCGAAAATCCTTCGACGCAAGAACCCGATCAAGCGCCGACTGGACCTGTTCCTTTGGAAACGATCCTGCATCCCGTTGCGGGGTATCACCGGTCAAGGCAGTCAAGAACTATCCTTTCTAGGTAAGGACTTGGCGGCGTGTTGCTACGGTAGCATGCGGCTTATTACGTTCAAGACATATTCTTGGGCAGGCATGTTTGGATCGCGAATCCAGCGGATGCCGTCCCTATGACAGATGATGACTTCTTTGCAGCACAGTTCCCCGGCACGGCATTTCAACTGCAGGCCTTGCGCGCTCAGGACAAGGAATTCGATCAGATCTGCGCCGACTACCATGAGGTGTTTCACGAGTTGGCACTAGCACCGCAATTCGTTGGCGGAGCACAGGCCCGCTATCTGGCGGATCTGGCCGAAAGCGTCTCGGATTTGCGCAACAGTATCGAAAAGCGGCTGCATGCACCTGACGGCCCGAATGAGTGAAAGGTTGATCATGAAACTCCGTACCCTACTGCCTCTGCTAACCCTGACCGCTGGCACGGCGCTATCTCAGGAAGCTCCGATCATCCATGATGGTGAGTTCGATTATCTGCGTGCTCAATTCGGTGCAGAGTGGGACGCGCAGGATGCTGAAATTGACGCCAGGCTTGCCGAAATCCGCGAAGCCAATGGCGGCCAGCCGCCCAATTTCCTCTACATCCTGATCGACGACGTGAGCTTCGGTCAGATGGGCGACCGCAAGATGAACTACGTCATGGGGATCGAGACGCCGAACATCAATCATTTGGCGACCGAAGGCCTGTCGCTGATGCGGATGTACACGGAACCGTCTTGCACGCCGACGCGTACGGCGATGCTGACAGGCCGCCATCCGGTGCGGGCCGGGGTGGAAGAGGTCAAGGTTGCGCTTGTGGGCGAGGGTCTTCCGGCCTCTGAGGTCACTCTGCCGGAAATCCTGAAGCAGGCGGGCTATAACACCGCCCATGTCGGCAAGTGGCATCAGGGCGATATCGAAGAATCCTATCCGCACAATCAGGGTTTCGACTGGGCTGCCTTCCCCTTGCATCAACAAGTCCAGCTGAGCCTCATGACCCCCGAGGCGATGCGGGCCAATGCCATGCTCGGTTATGTTCCCGAAGGGCAGAACGATCAGTTCCTTCTGGACGCGCGTTTCAAGCCCTACGGTCTGGTCACCGGTGTCGAGGCCGAGGCCGGGGGCGCGGCACGCGAAGTCGACATGGCGGCGGGCGAGGTCTGGACGCAGGCAAAATACGAAGACATGAACCTGCGCTATCAGCAACAGGCGCTGGAACAATTGCAACGCGTCGCGGCTGAGGATGCGCCTTTCTTCCTGCAATACTGGCCGCTGTACCCGTTGAATTTTGTCTATCCCGATCAGGCGATTTCGCGGAACGGAGGCTTTCACGCGGACAAGCTACAACTGCTGGACGGCTGGATTGGTGATCTGCTGGACGCGCTGGAACAGACCGGCAAGTCCGACAATACGATTGTGATTCTGATGGCCGATAATGGCCTGATGTATCACTACGAAGGCACTTCAGGCCTGAACCAGTTGATCTATCGTGGCGGCAAGACCCAGCATCTGGAGGGCGGCGTGCGCACCGATGCCTTTATCCGCTGGCCCAATGTCATCGAGGCCGACACTGCGGCGGGCGATATCTTTCACGTCTCTGATATC
The DNA here is from genome assembly GCF_056538005.1 of Ruegeria sp. BI11. NCBI lineage: Bacteria > Pseudomonadati > Pseudomonadota > Alphaproteobacteria > Rhodobacterales > Roseobacteraceae > Ruegeria > Ruegeria sp. BI11. The sequence continues at coordinate 16,601 of NZ_JBQFSM010000005.1, forward strand.
TACACCACAATGGCCCGGATCGCTGGGGCGACCGATTACATCCCGCGCGACCGTGTGATTGACGGCATCGACCAAACCGCCCTGTTGTTGAACGGCGAGGGCCACGGACGGCGCGATTATGTCTACGTCTACGAAGGCCCGGTGCTGCGGTCCGTGGTCAAGCAAGAGTTCAAGATGCATCTGCCCGCCCCCGGCCAGCCCGGCGCGGCGGCACCGACCTACAACATCTACCGCGACCCGCGCGAACAACATCCCTTAGTCGGGTATTCCCTTTGGGCCGGGGCATCATTTCAAGACATGGTCAAACGTCATCAGAAAATGATCGCAAAATACCCGCATTCCGAGATTGGCACCGGGCTGCCCTATGAAGGCATCGAAAACCTGCGCCCGGAATCGGAACTGGCGCGTGAGACTTTCATGAGCTGGCAATGAAGCTGACCCGTAGAATTTTGCCATCAGATATCGTAATGTTTCAATGTGATAGGAATACCGCGCCTTCGGTCACAGGTTGCATCACACATGTTTTTAGGGGGTAAGGAATGAAACTGACATGCTCGATCATTCTGTCCGCAGGTTTGGTTGCCGCATCGGCGAATGCACAGGAAGATCCAATTCAACACGACGCCGAGTTCTACATCCTGCAGGCCCAACACGCCGAGCAATGGGCGCAAGATGACACCGCAGTCGACGAAGCTCTTGCCGCCTTTATGGAGGGTAATGGGGGCAAACCTCCGAACATTGTCAGCGTGTTGATCGACGATATGGGGTTCGGCGACATGGGCATCCCCGAACTGAACGCGGTACGGGGTTATGGGACGCCCAATATCAACGACTTTTCGGATCAGGCCATGCGGATGGTGCGTATGTATACGGAACCTTCGTGCACGCCGACCCGCGTGGCGCAGATGACCGGACGGTTACCGGTGCGCATGGGTATGGGCGATACGACGGTGGACATCGCCGGGTTTGGTTTGCCGGAAAACGAGGTCACCTTGGCCGAAGTTCTGAAACAGGCAGGCTATGCGACCAGTCATGTCGGCAAATGGCACATGGGCGATATCGCCGAAAGCTGGGCGATGAATCAGGGGTTTGACTATGCCCAGCACGCCATCCATCAGCAGGGGCAGCTGACCATCTTCAATGATGACGCGATTAAAGAGCAGGTCTCGGTCGCGATCCGCGACTATGACGACAAATATACGCTGGACGGTTGGTTCCGCCCGGACTCTGCCGCGATGATGACGGTCATCGAAGGCGAAACCGGCGGTCCAATCCGTGAAATCCGCATGGAAACCGGCGAACGCTGGAACGCCGCGAAATACGACGAGATGAACCAGGCGTTTCAGGACAAGACGCTGGAAGAGCTGGACCGTCTGGCTGGCGGCGACGACCCGTTTTTCCTGCAATACTGGCCGATGATCCCGCTGGACAACACCCGCGCCGGACGGTCTGGACCAGAGAGTGTGAACGGTGGTCTATATGTGGACAAGATGCAGTTGCTGGATCAGTGGCTGGGTGACTTGTTCGCGCGGCTGGAAGAGCTGGGGCTGACGGAAAATACCGTGGTTGTGGTGATGGGTGACAATGGCCATTTCACCAAATACGCGCCGCAATCCGGGTTCACTCCGCTGATCTATGCGGGGGGCAAAGGTGACACCACCGAGGGCGGCATCCGCGTCGACGCCTTTATCCGCTGGCCCGGTATGATCGAGGCTGACGGGTTGCTCAACAGCATCATCCATGTCTCGGATCTTTATACGACACTGTCGCGTTTCGCCGGGGCCGATCAATACATTCCGCGGGATCGTCTGGTGGATGGAGTCGACCAGTCTGCTGCTTTGCTATTTGCCGATGAATCCAAATCTCGCCGTGATCACGTCATCGTCTATTCGGTGAACAAACCTGAGGCGATCGTGAAGGACCAGCTAAAGCTGAAACTACCCGGGCCCGGAGAAAGCGCCATTCTGGCAAAGTTCTTTGATCTCTACCGGGACACGCGCGAGGAATATTCCGTCTCGACCGAGGTTGGCGCCTGGGGAGGGCAAGAGTTCTCACGAATTCTGGGCCGTCATATGGCACGTAAAGAGAAGTTCCCCGACACCGTGCCCGCCTATGGCGTGCCCTACGAGGGAATCGAAAACATCCGCCCCGAAACCCAACAGGCCGTCGAAGCGTTCATGATCAAACGCGCATCACCACAGCAGTAACGCGGATCAGGAGGCGCACATGATCGGAAACATCCTCTTTGCTCTTGGCTTGATCGTCTCGCTTGGGATCGGCTTTGTCTATTTCCGCGATCTGGGCGACATCTCGCAAATGTTGCTGAAGGTAAAACGCGAAAACATGGTGCGGTTCATCCGCCATGAATACCGCCTGATCGGCATCGGTTTGGGTGCCTTTGCCATCGCCACGCTGGCGCATTTCATTCTGGGCGGTGCGCCGTTCTGGCTGTGGGCCTTGTCTGCGTTGCTGGTTCTGTTTCTGTACGGGTTTCCGTACGTCTGGGTGCATTTGGGCCTGCGCAATCAGGTAAACGACGCGGCCTTCTTTCCCGTCAGCGAGGCTCGCAAATATGTGGGCCCCACCGCGCCGGTCATCGTGATAGATCACAACGGCCATGCCCGCGCGCACCCGGATGCGCAGATCATGCGGCCTCATCTGGCCGGTGATGTAGACGGGTTAGGCGGCGAAGATGTGGTAATGACCTATTGCGCGATGGCCAATCTTGGGCAGGGCTATACCCCCCGGATCGAAGGTAAGCGGCTGGACCTTGAGGTTTTGGCCCAACACGGCAACAACCTGATCTTGCGCGACAATGAATCCGGCGAGCCGATCCAGCATATCTATGGCTTCCGCGAGGCCGACCGCGACCCGAACGCGGACGGGCCGGCCTGCCCTCTGCGCCCTGAGGCGCAGATGAAGCCGTGGCCGACCTACCGGATGACATTTCGCGGGTTCCAGAAGGCCTTTCCAGACGGTGAGGTTTTTCTGAACAAACCTTCGCCCAACCCCCTGCTGCGGCTGCTGGACATGGTGACCGAGATCACCTTTGGCTGGGGCATCGGTCGTCAGCATCAGGAAGACGCCCCAGTGATGGATAACATGGACCGCTCGGACGACCGGCTGCCCAACAAGACCTATGTCTGGGGGATCACCGTCGGCAAAGACGCCGTCTGCTGGACGGATGATTTCGTCGTCGACAACAACTGGATCGTCAACGCCACCGTCGGCGGGCGCGACGTCGTTGTCAGTCTGGACCCGAAATACGAAAGCCTGGGCGTGTGGTACAATGACAGCGGTCAACCCGTTGCCCATTGCGATTTCTGGGGCATGTCGGATCAGGACCAGTTACAACGGGTGGAAACCCTGCGCGCCGGGGTCTTCTGGCATGTCTGGTCCGAGTTTTTCCCGAACACCGACATTAATCGCGCAGGCTCGGACGTAAAGAATTCTGAAGACGTCGCCGCGTAGGTCTCATTTCAGGGACCGCCAATTACTGGCAACAAATAAGGGAGGGACAAAATGGCACCAACAGGAATAACAAAGATTGGCACCGTCACGGCAGCCGTGCTGGCATCCGCGGCGACAACAGCTTCGGCGCAGCAATCTAATTGGTCTTATGAGGCCACGATCTACCTGTACATGCCCGAGACGGAGACCAGCATTGAAACCCCTAGGGGCACGCTCGACGGGACACTTAGTTTTACAGACGCGCTGGAAAACCTTGACTTTGCCTTCATGGGTGCGCTGGCGGCAACAAACGGGCAATGGAGCGTTCTGGCCGACTATAACTATACCAACCTGTCCTTTGGTGATACCGGACCCGGCGGCGGAGACCTTGAAACCTCGGTCAAGACACAGTTTCTTACAGCGCTGCTTGGGTATCGGATACGCAGTGATCCAACCGTCAATGTAGACCTTGCGGGCGGTTTCAGGTGGTACAGCACGGACACTGATTTCTCACTGACACCTGTCGGCGGCCCCCCGTTCACCTCTACCGCTGACGAAAGCTGGGTCGACCCGGTCGTCGGGCTCAGGGCGCGGTTCACGCTGTCCGATTCATGGACCAGCACGGCCTATGTGGACTACGGAGGATTTCGCAGCGGCAGTCAGACTTGGTCGGTTCTGCTGACCGCCGATTACATCATCAACGACAGGTGGGTGCTGCGGGGTGGATACCGATATATTTCATTCGACCATGAGATTGACGGCAATGATTACGAATTCGACCAATCCGGCCCCCTGATTGGTGCCACCTACAGGTTCTGAGGGCGTCATCTTTAGACGTCACCGATCATCCGGAGGTCACGACAAATGTGCCGTGGCCTCAATTTCCACCACGGCTTCGTCCTCGACCAGCCCGGCAACGATGATCATCGACATGGCAGGGAAGTGTCGGCCAAACACCTCGCGGTAGGCTGCACCAACCTCGGCTTGACTGGCCAGATATTCGCTCTTGTCGGTGACAAACCAGGTCAGCCGGGTCACGTCACCCACCTCACCGCCTGCTGCTTCGACAATGTCCACGATGTTTCGCAGGGCCTGCTTCATCTGACCGATAAAACCCCCGCTGACAAATTCCTTGTTCGCGTCCCATCCGATCTGCCCGCCAATATGCAAGGTCCCGTCTTTGGTCAGAACGCCGTTCGCATAGCCTTTGGCCGGAAGCCAACCGTCGGGCTGAATGATCTTGTGGCTCATGTCGCGTCCCCTCTGAATGTTTCTAGCTTGCTGCGGATGGTTTCCGGCCAGGGCTCGGGGTGCCCGTCTGCGTTGACGTGAACCAATGTCGCCTTGGTCGTCAGCCGCACCTCGTCTTCGCAGCGGGCGGTCATTGTGTACGCGGCCGAACTGTTGCCGATCCGTGTGATTTCAAGTTGAAAAATCAGTTTATCGCCATGGCGGCTGGGCGCGGGAAACTGAGTTTCGATTTGCGCGGTCGGCACAGCACCTGCGCGGTGGAGATCGTGGAATGGCGCGTTCAGGCCCTGATCAAAGAACGCCTCGACGCAATCGTTGATCATCTCAAAATAGCGCGGAAAGAACACGATCCCGGCGGGGTCGCAATGTTTGAACAGCACCTTTTGATGAAACTCAAACGCCATCAGACCCCCACGTATTTCTCGGAAATTTCGGGGGTCAGGTCGGTGATCGCACCGGACCATACTGTGCGCCCCCGTTCAAGAATGACCGCCTTGTCGGAAACCCCTGCCAGTTCCTTTAACGATTTGTCGATCAGCAGGATCGCCACGTTGGTCTCTTGCCGAAGGCGGTGCAGCGCAGCCCAGATCTCCTGCCGAACGATTGGGGCAAGCCCCTCGGTCGCCTCATCCAAGATTAACAGTCGCGGGTTGGTCATTAGCGCGCGGCCAATCGCCAGCATCTGCTGCTCGCCCCCCGACAGGGAAACCGCCCGTTGGCCTAGCCGTTCACCCAGCCGGGGAAACAACTCGGTCACGCTGCGCAGGGTCCAGTTCCCCGGGCGTGCCGCCGCAATCAGGTTTTCGCGCACAGTCAGATCGGCAAAACAGCGGCGGCCTTCCGGCACCAAACCCACCCCCTTGCGGGCGACCTTATAACTGGGCAGCGCGTGCAGGTCCTGACCGTCCAGCGTCAGCGTGCCGTTTGACCGGATCATCCGGCAAATGGCCTTTACTGTGGTCGTCTTACCCATCCCGTTGCGCCCCATCAGGGCCGTGACCTCATCCTGTGCAATCTCAAGATTCACACCAAACAGGGCCTGACTGACACCGTAAGAGGCGCTGAGGTTTTCGATCCGCAGCAGGGTCATACTTCATCCCCCAGATAGGCATCGCGTACTTCGCGGCTGGTGCGGATTTCGTCTGCTGTACCGGTGGCGATGACCTTGCCATACACCAGCACGCTGATCCGGTCGGCCAGCGCAAAGACCGCGTCCATGTCATGCTCGACCAGTAGAATGGGTGCTTCCTGCCGCAGCCCGTCAAGAAAACCCGTCAGTCGTTTCGATCCACCGGCACCAAGCCCGGCCATTGGCTCGTCCATTACGAAGGCTTTTGGCGACAAGGTCAGCGCTACAGCAACCTCCAACTGCCGCCGCTGACCATGGCTGAGGTTGGCACAGCGCGTATCGCGGTCGTCGCTAAGGCCAACGCGTTCCAGTGCCGCTTCGGCCCGATCGCGCAGCGAGGGCCGTTTCAAGGCGGGGCGCCAGAACCGCCAGGCCATATGCTCGGCCCCCATCGCGCCCAGCACGGCGTTTTCCAAAACGGTGTCTTCCATGCACAGTTGCGAAATCTGAAAGGTGCGCCCCAGCCCGGCCCGCGCCCGTGCCTGCGTGCTATGCCCCGATACATCCTGACCGTTCAGCAGAACCCGCCCGGAATCCGGTTGCAAACCACCGCAAATTTGTTGGATCAGCGTCGATTTGCCCGCGCCGTTGGGGCCGATTATCGCGTGAATTTCCCCGGGTTTCAGGTCAATCGACACATCGTCCGTGGCCTTGAGCGCGCCAAAGCTTTTGTTCAGGTTCAGCGTGGCAAGGACAGGTTCAGACATGAGCGCCCTCTTTCCCGGTCAGCAATCCGATCAGTCCCCCACGCCCGAACAGCACGATGCACAACAGGACCACGCCGAGATAGACGTGCCAGAAATCGGTCAACTCGCCCAAGAAGTGTTCCAGCGCCACAAAGACACAGGCCCCGATCACCGGTCCCATCAGGCGCCCAACCCCGCCGATGATGATCAGCACGATCAACTCACCCGACAATTGCCAACTGAACATCGTAGGTGAGACAAAGCGATTCAGGTCTGCAAACAACGCGCCCGCCAGCCCGGTAATCGCGCCCGAAAGAACAAAGGCCAGCAGCTTCAACCGCATCGGATTCAGGCCCACGGTCTCGACCCGAGTGGGTGTCTGGCGCGCCGCATTCAGCGCCAATCCGAAGGGCGAGGCTTGAAGGCGGGCAAACAAAAACAGCACCACACAAAGCAGCGTGAAACAGATGCCATAGAACTGGATCGGCGCCAGCGTGTTCAGGCCGGGGAAGTTATTGCGGACATAGATCGACAGCCCATCCTCGCCACCATACTGCGCCCAGGAAATCGCAAAGTAGAAAAACATCTGCCCAAAAGCGAGCGTAATCATGATGAAATACACGCCGGACGTGCGCAGCGACAGCAGCCCGATAAAGTACGCCACCAATCCGGACAGGATCATCGCCACCAGCCAGATCACTGGCATAGACTTAGTGCCGTAGGTGGTGAACAGGCTCAGATCAAGCGCCGTGTAAGTCTGTGCGTGATAGGCAAGTATGCCCATTGCATAGCCACCGATCCCGAAAAATACCGCGTGGCCGAAGCTGACCATGCCGCCGATCCCAAGGATGATGTTCAGCCCCACCGCCGCCAGCGCGAGGATAACCGCCCGCGTCACCAGCGTGATCGTAAAGGGTTGATCTGCCATAACGGCCCAAAGCGGCAGCGCCAGCAGACCCGCGATCATCAGCGCGTTGAGGTATTTCTCATTCAGCCTCATGCGCGTGCTCCGAACAGACCTGTAGGCCGCCAGATAAGCACCAGCCCCATCAGCACGTATATCCCCATCGAGGCCAGCGCCGAGCCGCTTTTCTGCGCCGCGCCATTGTCCATGAAAAGCTTGAACAATTCGGGCAGGAACACCCCGCCCAAGGTATCGGTCAACCCGACAAGCAGCGCACCGATAAAGGCACCACGAACTGAACCGATACCGCCTATGACGATGACCACAAAGGCCAGGATCAGCACCGGCTCTCCCATCCCGACCTGAACCGATTGGATCGCACCAACCAGAGCACCCGCCAACCCGGCCAGCGCCGCGCCCAGCGCAAAGACCAGCGTGTAGAGCTTCGAGATATCTACGCCCAATGCTGCAATCATCTCGCGATCATTCTCACCGGCGCGAATTTGGATACCTAATCGGGTGCGTTCGATCAGCGCCCAAAGCCCCACCGCCACGGCCAGCCCGATGCCGATCAGAGTCAGGCGATAGAGCGGGTATTCGATACCGCCGGGCAAAGTCACTGGCCCCGACAGCGCGTCGGGAATGTCCAAAAACAGTGGAAAAGAGCCAAAAACCCAGCGTGTTCCTTCGGAAAAGATTAGGATCAGCGCGAAGGTGGCCAGCACCTGATCCAGATGCGGCGCGTTATACAATCGTCGGATTACGACCATCTCGACAATCGCCCCTGCCAATGCCGCCGCAGCCAGGGCGGCGACCAATGCCAACAGGAAAGACCCGGTGGCCCCTGCAACGGCAGCGGCGGCAAAGGCCCCCACCATGTAAAGCGAACCGTGGGCCAGATTGATCAGCCCCATCACGCCGAAAATCAGCGTCAGGCCAGCCGCCATCAGGAACAGCATCACACCGAACTGCAGCCCGTTAAGGATCTGCTCGATAATCAGGATCGAGGACATGGGAACTCCGGTGGCCTGCCCGCCCCGCAATCGGGGGCAGGCAGATGGTCAATTACATTTTGCACTCGGCCGCGTAAGCGTCAGAGTGGTTTTCAAGCGCAACGCCGAGGATTTTGTTGGTGAATACGTCACCTTCCTTGATCACTTCGCGCGCATAGATCGTCTGAACCGGATGGTGGTTTGCGCCAAAGCTGAAATCACCACGGGTGCTGTCAAACTCGGCGGCCCGCAGCGCCTCGCGGAAGGCATCGGCATCCGACGGGTCGGCTTTATCCAGCGCTGACAGCAGCAGGTTGGCGGTGTCGAACCCCTGGCTGGCATAGAGCGAGGGCAGACGTCCGTATTCCGCCCGGAAGCTTTCCACAAAGGCCGCGTTGGTCGGGTTGTCGATATCCTTGTTCCATTGCGAGGTGTTCACAACGCCCAGCGCCGCATCGCCAACCGCCTGCAGGATGCCCTGATCAAAGCTGAAGGCCGGGCCGACTACGGGCAGGTCAATGCCGCTGTCGGCATATTGCTTAAGGAAGGAAATCCCCATGCCGCCGGGCAGGAAAAAGAACACGCTGTCTGCATCGCTGGCCCGAATTTGGGCGATCTCGGCGGCATAGTCGGTTTGCCCAAGCTCGGTATAAATTTCACCGGCCAAGTCACCTTCAAAGAACCGCTTATAGCCAGTCAAGGCATCCACGCCAGCCGGATAGTTCGGGGCAAGAATGAAGCTGTTCTTATAGCCCGCACCATTGGCATAGGCCCCGGCGGCCTCGTGCAGGTTATCGTTCTGCCAGGCGACATTGAAATAGTTCTGGTGACAGCCTTTCCCGGCCAAGGGCGATGGGCCCGCATTGGGCGACAGATAGAACACGTTCTGATTTACTGCCGCTGGCACAACCGCCATGGCAAGGTTGGACCAGATGATCCCGGTCATCACATCGACCCGTTCGGACTGGATCATCTTGTCGGACAACTGCACGGCGATGTCTGGCTTGCGCTGGTCATCTTCGATGACAACCTCGATATCGTCTCGGCCCGATTGCGCGATGGCCAGCATGAACCCATCCCGCACGTCGATGCCCAACCCGGCACCACCTCCGGACAGCGTGGTGATCATCCCAACCTTGACCTCGGCCAGTGCGCCGGTGGCGCACAGCGCGGAAACCGCAGCGGCCGCTAGAAACTTTTTCATCTTCATCTCCCTTCGTTGGTCTTTTGAACGCAACTTAGATCTGCCTTCCCCGCGTTCAGCCTATGCCCCTGACAGGGCGTTCTTTTTTGTTATGTCGCTATTCACACCGATCACGCCCCGTTCGTCGAGGGGGATTTCAACCTGAAGCGCTGAATTTTTCCCGTCGCCGTCTTGGGCAGCGCATCGCAGAAAAGGATCGAGCGTGGGTATTTGTAGGGCGCAATGACGGATTTGACGTGGGTTTGCAACGCCTCGCACAAGGCGTCATCGGCCTCCACGCCTTCGATCAGAACGACATACGCCTCGACAATTTCGCCCCGGTCCGGGTCCGGAGCACCGATTACGGCGCATTCCAGCACGGCCTCGTGCGACAACAGCGCGGCCTCGACCTCGGGGCCGGCGATATTGTACCCGGCGGAAACGATCATATCGTCATTGCGAGCCGCGAAATGGAAATGTCCGTTGGCGTCTTGATAAAAGCTGTCGCCAGTGATGTTCCAGCCGTCGATTACATAGTTCTTTTGCCGGTCGTCATTCAGATACCGACAGCCGGTCGGGCCTCGCACCGCCAACCGACCGATGTCGCCCATTTTGGCCTCAGTCCCGTCGCGGTTCAAAACCTTCGCTTTGTACCCTTTGACTGGCCGCCCGGTGCAAGCAGGCCGGTGATCGTCGAACCGGTTCGAGATAAAGATGTGCAGCAATTCCGTGGCCCCGATGCCATCAAGCATCGGCTTGCCTGTGCGTTCCATCCAGTCGTCATAGACGGGTTTGGGCAACGTCTCTCCCGCCGACACGGCAGCGCGCAGGCTGGACAGATCGGCCCCATCCTCCATCGCCTGCAACATAACGCGATAGGCGGTTGGCGCGGTGAAACAGACGGTGGCTTTGTATTTCTCGATGATCTCGATCATGCCGGGGGGCGAGGCTTGCTCCAACAAGGTCGCCGTGGCACCGAACCGCAATGGAAACACCGCCAGACCACCCAGCCCGAACGTGAATGCCAGCGGAGGGGAGCCGACAAAAACATCCTCAGGCTGCACGTTCAGAACTTCGCGCGCATAGCCGTCAGCGATGATCAACAGATCACGGTGGAAGTGCATCGTTGCCTTGGGCTCTCCGGTCGAGCCCGAGGTGAAGCCCAGCAGGGCAACGTCATCGCGGCCCGTTTGCACGCAATCGAACTGCACTGGTTTTTCCAACGCCAACCGATCAAGTTCAGCATCGTGGTTCGAGGTGCCGTCGAACCCCACAACACGTTGCAGAAAACGGCTGTCTTCGGCGCAAGCCTCCATTTCCTCCATCAAACGCGTGTCGCAGAGGGCAAACTGAATCTCGGCCTTGTCCACATGCTTCGTCAGTTCTCCCGCCCGCAGCATGGGCATGGTGTTGACAACTACGGCCCCAGCCTTGGTCGCGGCCAGCCAGCAGGCCACCATCGCTGGGTTGTTTGCCGACCGGATCAGCACGCGGTTGCCGGGCTGCACACCCAGATCTTCGACCAGCACATGCGCCAACCGGTTGGTCCAGTCTGTCAGCTCTTTGTAAGTCCGCTGCCGCCCGTTTCCGATCAGGGCGATGTTGTCGCCGAACCCTTTGTCGACCATTGCATCAGTCAGTTCATAGGCCGCGTTCAGGCGGTCGGGATATTCGAACCCGTCCAACAGGAAATCGGGCCACTGTTCCTCGGGCGGCAGGTTATCGCGGCTAAACGTATCCGTATGCGCGGACGGTCCCAACATCACTTACCCTTCCTGTGCTCGGCCATTGCCTGACGGGCGATGACCACTTTCTGAACATCCGAGGCACCCTCGTAGATGCGCAACGCGCGGATTTCGCGATAGAGCGTTTCGACCGACGAGCCAGAACGAACACCGTCGCCGCCGAACAACTGCACTGCCTTGTCGACGACCTGCTGCGCGTGGTCGGTGGCGAAGAGCTTGGCCATCGCGGCCTCACGCGTGATGCGCGGCGCGCCGCTGTCTTTGGTCCAGGCGGCGCGGTAGACCAGCAGAGCCGCCGCATCGACGTCCAGCGCCATATCGGCGATGTGACCCTGCACCATCTGCAAATCGAACAGCGGCGCGCCTTGGACATAGCGGACACTGACCCGCGTCAACGCTTCATCCAGCGCGCGCCGGGCGAAACCCAATGCAGCCGCGGCAACGGTCGAACGAAACAAATCCAGCACCGACATGGCGATCTTGAACCCGGCACCGGGCGCGCCGATCATCGCCGATGTCGGAACGCGCATATCAGAGAAGCGAAGCGTCGCCAGCGGATGCGGGGCAATAGTGTGCAACCGTTCGACGACATCAAAACCCGGCTGATCGGGAGTCACGATGAACGCAGACAACCCTTTGGCACCCGGCGCTTCGCCGGTGCGTGCGAACAGGGTGTAGACGTCAGCAATGCCCCCGTTCGATATCCACGTCTTTTCGCCGTTCAGAACGTAGTGATCGCCATCACGTGTCGCGGTCATGGTGGAATTTGCCACATCCGATCCGGACTGCGGCTCGGTCAGCGCAAAGGCCGAGATCGCCTGCCCGCTGCGCGTTTTCGGCAACCATGCGGCCTTTTGCTGGGGTGAACCGAACAGGGAAATCGCACCAGTGCCAAGACCCTGCATGGCAAAGGAAAAATCAGCTAACCCATCATGCCGCGCAAGGATTTCCCGGGTCATGCACAAGGTCCGCACATCCAGCTGGCCGCTCTCCTTCGCGGTGGGCTGCAGCAACCCCGCCTCGCCTAATTCACGCACCAGCGCGCGACAGGCGGCATCCGTGTCCGAGTGGTCGACAGTTAGCCCCTGTGCGACCACTTCGACCCGCGCGGCCCAGTCGCGGTGGCGCGGCTCAAAAAATGGCCAGGACAGGAAGCTGCGATCTGCCATCAATCCCCCTCGAACTCTGGTTTCTCTTTGGCGACAAAAGCGTTGTAGGCGCGTTCAAAATCGCCGGTCTGCATGCAGATGGCCTGCGCTTGTGCCTCGGCCTCGATGGCCTGTTCGATCGACATGGACCATTCCTGCGCCAACATGGTTTTGGTCATCATATGCGCGAAATTTGGCCCCGCAGCGATACGCCGGGCCATGTCCTGCGCCGCGTCCTCAAGCTGATCCGCCTCAACCATGCTGTTGTAGAACCCCCAGGCAAGGCCTTCTTCTGCGCCCATGGACCGTCCGGTATAGAGCAGTTCCGCCGCCCGTCCCTGCCCGATGATCCGAGGCAGGATGGCGCAGGCGCCCATGTCACAGCCAGCCAACCCGACCCGCGTGAACAGAAAGGCGCATTTCGCCTGTGGTGTGGCGATCCGCAGATCGGACGCCATGGCGATGATTGCCCCGGCCCCCACGCACACACCGTCCACCGCTGCAATCACCGGCTTGCCGCAATTCACCATCGCCTTGACTAGATCTCCGGTCATGCGAGTGAAGTTCAGCAGCTCTTTCATATTCATGCGCGTCAGCGGGCCGATGATGTCATGCACATCCCCGCCCGAGCTAAAATTGCCGCCATTGGACGCAAAGACCACGGCGTCCACATCATCGACATAGACCAGATCGCGAAACCAGTCGCGCAGTTCCGCATAGCTTTCGAAGGTCAGCGGGTTTTTCCGGTCAGGCCGGTTCAGACTGACGGTGGCGATGCGGTCCTTCACCTCACACCGGAAATGTTTGACGTTATTGGTCATTGGTGTCCTCCGGCAGACTGAATTCGGTGGTGAGCGTCCTTGCATCCTCGGCTGAGAACTTGCCCAACAAATCAGCGATCCAAGCCTCATGTGCTGCGGCCTGACGGGCGAATTCTGCGCGACCCTTCCGGGTCATGCACACACGATGGGCACGGCGATCCCCTGGCACCGGCACCCGCACCAACAACCCATCATCGGCTAGCCGATCCACGATACCTGTCACATTGCCATTGGAGACACGCAAAACGCCGGAAATCTCGCTCATTTTCAGGCCATCGTCATAGCGCGACAGGGCGGCCATCACGTCGAACCGGGGTAAGGTCGTGTCGAACTCGGCCCTGAAATTCTCACGCAGCTTGGCCTCGATACCGCGGGTGGTTTTCAACAGACGCAACCATAGACGCAGCCGTTCTTTCGAGGCATCTTCGAGCGGGGATTGCGCAAGTGTCGGGGTCATACTTCACCTCCGGAAAGGCTGAGCGTGTGACCGTTCACAGATTTCGCAGCGTCCGAGCACAGCCACTTCACCGCGCTGGCGACTTCGTCCGTCTCGATAAACCGGCGTTGAGGGTTGCCCCGGTGCAGTGAGGTGGCGGCGTCTTCGGTACTCATCCCCGTCTTTTCGACGATGTTTGCGATCGAACGCTCCAGCATCGGCGTATCGATAAAACCGGGGCATACAGCATTGACGGTGATCCCGGTCGGGGCCAGTTCAACAGCCAGCGCGCGGGTCAGGCCCACAACCCCATGCTTCGCGGCGCAATAGCCCGCGACATAAGGATAGCCTTTCAACCCGGCGGTTGAGGCGATGGCGACCAGACGCCCTGCGCCTGCCGACTGCATGTCTGCCAGCCCGGCCTGCCAGACGTTAAACACACCGATTAAGTTGACCTCGGTCATGCCGCGCAGGTCATCCGCCGTCATTTTGGAAAACGGCACCGAATGCGCCACGCCTGCATTGGCGATGACCGCCGTAACCGGGCCGCGTTGGGCGCGGGCAGCCTCAAAAGCCGATTGCACCTGAGTTGTGTCGGTCACATCGCAGACTTCGAAAGGCAGTCCCTGCTGCTGCAAGGTGGCCTCGGTCCGACCCAAAAGAGTGACCGCCACGCCATCTTCAGCAAACGCCTTCGCAATCTCCGCACCTACCCCGGTGCCGCCGCCGGATATGACCACGTGGCTCATACCTTACCCGCCATTTCTGCGTCGCGGTCGGCCAGGCGCCAGGCCTGATCCCGCCCGGCCTCATAGGGCTTCGGCCAGACCTCCTGCCGGTCGCCCAGCGCGGTGGCAGCGTGCAATGTCCAATAAGGGTCATTCAAATGCGGTCTGGCCAGACAGACCAGATCGGCACGCCCGGCCATCAGGATGGAATTGACATGGTCGGCTTCGTAGATATTCCCAACAGCCATTGTCTTGATGCCGCGTTCATTGCGGATACGGTCCGAGAACGGGGCCTGAAACATCCGTCCATAAACTGGCTGCGCCTGTATCGAAGTCTGACCAGCAGAAACATCCACAATATCCGCCCCCGACGCATCGAACATCGCTGCGATCTCAACGGCCTCTTCCGGGGTAATGCCGTTTTCGCCCGCCCAGTCACTGGCCGAGATGCGCACCGACATCGGTTTGGCTTCGGGCCAGACCGCGCGCATGGCCGCAAACACCTCAAGCGGGTAACGCATGCGGTTTTCCAGACTGCCGCCGTATTCATCATCCCGCGTGTTCGATAGCGGAGAGATAAAAGACGAGATCAGATAGCCATGCGCCGCGTGCAGTTCGATCATGTCGAACCCGGCGCGATCAGCCATCTGGGTGGCTGCTACGAAATCGGCGGTGACGCGATCCATATCCGCCCGGTCCATTGCCTTGGGCATGGCATTTTCGTCTGACCACGCGATGGCAGAGGCGGATATCAGAGGCCAGTTGCCATCCTCCAACGGCTGATCCATGCCCTCCCAGCCGATGCGCGTCGATCCTTTGCGCCCGGCATGACCAATCTGGCAGCATATTTTGGCCTCGGTTTCGGCGTGAACAAAATCGGTCAGGCGACGCCATGCTACTTCGTGCTCGGGCGTATACAGACCGGGACAGCCCGGCGAGATACGACCATCGGCACTGACGCAGGTCATTTCGGTATAGACCAACCCTGCCCCGCCCTTGGCGCGCTCACCATAGTGGATCAGATGCCAGTCGGTCGGGCAGCCATCCACGGCCTTGTATTGTGCCATGGGTGAGACCACGATCCGGTTCTTCAACTCCATCCCACGCAGGCGGAACGGAGCGAACATGGGTGCGCGGGCGGGAGCGTTGATCTCGACCCCGGCTTGGGCCATGAACCAGACCTCGGCCCGACCCAGCCATTCTGCATCGCGTTCACGCAGGTTTTCATGGCTGATCCGTTGTGACCGGGTCAGCATGGAATAGTTCAGCTGCACGGAATCCAAATCCAGATAGCGTTCTACATCCTCGAACCATTCGACCGAGTTCCGTGCCGCCGATTGCAGCCGCAACACTTCGAGTCGCCGTTCGTCTTCATAACGGGCAAAGGCGGCCTCAAGCGTGTCTTCGGTGTGGATATACTCGGCCAGCGCAATCGCACTTTCCAACGCCAATTTGGTGCCCGACCCGATCGAGAAATGCGCCGTGGCGGCTGCATCCCCCAGCAGGACTACGTTCTTGTGGTTCCACTTCTCGCACAACACACGCGGAAACCGCAGCCAGGCTGAACCACGTATATGGTTGGCATTGGTCATCAGGGCGTGACCACCCAGATGGTCCTTGAAGATGTCTTCGCAGACGGCGATGGATTCCTGTTGGCTCATATCCGCAAAACCGTAAGTGTCGAATGTCTCTTGCGTGCATTCGACGATGAAAGTCGCGGTGTTGGGGTCGAATTGATAAGCATGGGCCCAGACCCAGCCTTTGTCGGTTTTCTCGAATATAAAGGTAAAGGCATCGTCGAATTTCTGATGCGTGCCCAGCCAGACGAACTGACACAGGCGCTGGTCGATTTCGGGTTTGAAGACATCCGAAAACTCGGTGCGGGTTTTCGAATTCAGGCCATCCGACGCAATCACGATGTCATAGTCAGCCATGTAGTCCGAGGCTGTTGCCGCTTCGGTTTCAAACCGCATTTTCACATCCAATTCGCGGGCGCGAGCCTGCAGGATCAACAGCAGCTGCTTGCGCCCGATGCCGCAGAACCCGTGCCCGCCAGACACAGTGCGCTGGCCCTTGTGAACCAACGCCACATCATCCCAATAGGCAAACTGTTCCCGAATTCTCTCAGCGCTGATCGGATCGTTGGACGCCAGATTGTCCAGCGTTTCATCGGACAGGACGACACCCCAGCCGAAGGTATCATCTGATCGGTTGCGTTCGATCACCTCAACCTCGGCCCTCGGATTTCGAAGCTTCATCGAAATCCCGAAATAAAGACCCGCCGGTCCGCCACCGAGGCAAGCAATGCGCATCGCCACCCTTCCCTTCGTCCGTCTGAATACCTGAAACGCTAGACCGAGTCGCCCATCCCTTCAAGTTAAAATATTTTATGCTTGAAGTTTATTTGTGCAAAGCTAGGCTTTGGTATGTTCTCCAAAACGTCGGGTGGCCAGATGGTGGTGCGTGTCGAAACAAAGGACGATCTGGCGGTTGTGATCATCGACAACCCGCCTGTGAACGCGGCCAGTCAGGCGGTGCGCGCGGGACTGCTGGCGGCCATTGAACAGACCGAAGCGAATGCTGCGGTCAAGGCCGTCATACTGCGCGCCGAGGGTCGAACCTTTACGGCTGGCGCGGATGTCCGCGAGTTTGACAAGCCGCCGCTGGAACCTCATCTGCCGGACGTTATCCAAGCGATTGAAGACACGACAAAACCTTGGGTCGCGGCGCTGCACGGTTCTGTCCTGGGCGGCGGGCTTGAGATCGCGCTTGGGTGCAGTCACCGCGTAGCACACCCCGGCACCAAGCTTGGCCTGCCCGAAGTCACTCTGGGTTTGATCCCCGGCGCGGGTGGCACCGTTCGACTGCCGCGCCTGATCGACCCGCTTGAGGCCCTGAACATGGTGGCCAGCGGCAAGCCGATCTCGGCAGAGAAAGCGCTGGGACTAGGATTGATTGACGACATTGCCGACCAAGATCTGACGGCCTGCGCCAGTGCGCTGGCCCGATTGGCCGCAAGGGATCGTACCAAAACTGCGTTGCGGCATCGAGGCGCCCAGCCCGTTGCAAACCCCGCCGCGTGGAACGCAGCGAAGACCCACATCATATCCAAAGCACGCGGCGCACACGCTCCCGTTGCGGCGGCAAAGGCTGTGCAGGCGGCGCTCGAACTGCCAGCAGATCAAGCCCTGATCCAAGAGCGTGAAGCCTTCCTGACCCTCAAATCCGACCCACAAAGCGCCTCTTTACGGTACATATTCTTTGCCGAGAGATCGGCATCAAAACTATCCGAACTGAAAGACGTAACACACCATCCAGTTGAAAGTATCGGCGTGATCGGTGGGGGCACCATGGGGGCCGGCATTGCAGCGGCCTGCCTGTTGGCCGGACTGCCGGTGACGTTGGTCGAAAGGGATGATGCGGCCCGCACGGTCGGGCAAGATCGCGTCGTAGCCATTCTGGCCAACACCCGGAAACGCGGCCTGATCCATCAAAGCAAGCAAGACGCTCTGATCGCTGCGCTGACAACAACAACTGAATTTGCAACTCTGGCTGAAACCGATCTGATCATCGAGGCAGTCTTCGAAAACATGGAGCTGAAAACACAAATATTTCAGGAGCTAGACAAACACGTGCGGTGCGACGCCATTCTGGCCAGCAACACGTCCTATCTGGATATCAACGCTATCGCCGACCAGACCAAATACCCCGACCGTGTGATCGGCCTTCACTTCTTCTCACCCGCTCACATCATGAAACTGGTTGAAGTCATCATTCCTGACAAAACCGCGCCACCCGTTGTGGCCGCTGGGTTCGCGTTGGCGCAAAAGCTTGGGAAAATCGCCGTGCCCTCCGGTGTTTGTAACGGGTTCATCGGCAACCGCATCATGTCCGCCTACCGACGTGAATGCGAATACATGGTCGAAGACGGCGCACTGCCCTGGGATGTTGACCAGGCGATGCGCGATTTTGGCTTTCCTATGGGTGTGTTTGAAATGCAGGACCTTGCCGGCCTCGACATCAGATGGGCCAAGCGCAAAAACCAAGCGGCGACCCGCGATCCCGCCCAACGCTATATCCACATTGCCGACAAGCTATGCGAGGCTGGCCGGTTCGGGCGCAAGACTGGCAATGGATGGTATGATTACGCGGACGGTAAGACGACCCCGTCACAATGGGTGGAAAACCTTGTTCTGGCGGAATCCGCGCGCAAAAAGATCGCGCGCACTCCGATCTCCGACACCGAGATCGTCCAGCGCATTCTATCCACCATGCAGGGTGAGGCACAGGCGCTTTTGGCGGAAGGCATCGCACATCGCCCCGAGGATATCGACGTGGTCATGGTCAACGGATATGGCTTCCCCCGCTGGCGCGGCGGTCCGATGTTCATGAAAGACCACCCTTCGCCAAGCTGAATACCTTCAGAAATTCGGTGCGATCATGGTGGCGAAATTGTTGGCCAGCGCCTCGGCATCTATGCGGTTAAACTTGACCGAGGGCAGCGCCTGCATGTCGATCTGTGCCGCGTTGTCGAACAGTTTTGACAATTCGACGGTCAGATGAACCTCTTGCTGTCCGTCTGCCAGAGCCTTTGCCGGAACCGAAAATTCAACCTCGCGCGCGTTCTCGGAAAACCCCACGTGATAGACCAGAGGAGACACGTCCTCACCCACCTGCAGCGCCCCTTCGAATACGACGAATTTGTATCCGACCTCCCAATTCCAAGCCATCTGGCTGTTTGGGTCCAGATCCCCACGCGCTTCGATCGAGGTATTCGCCGCAGGGTCGACACCGATCAGAAACCGCACGGTTTCAATTGATGTCAAAGGCACCTCTGGTAGGGTGATCGAATGTGCGCTGCCCACATTGTCAAAGCGTATCAAGTGATAGCTATCGGGTTCGGCATAGGTTTCATCGCCGTGCCCGAATGACAGGTTGCTGAGGTAGAACCGGAAGTCACGCACCCTGAACTGCCCCTGCCCGCCCGGATTGTCATAGATGAATTGATCATAGATCAGGGGTTCATCCCCCATCTGGGCGTGGAATGTCAGCGTGACCGGTGCGGCTTTGTTTTGCCCTAGGTTCAAAACGAACCACACCGCAATCAAGGCCAGTACGGTCAAAACTACAATGATCCTACGCATCACGAACCTCCCTCGAACGGGTTGGAAAACTGCGGGTTAGTTAGAAACGCCTCATCCGTCAGGGTGTGCAAAAAGGCGATGATGGCCTGTTTTTCTTCGGGCGTCATGCGCAGACCCACCGTGTCCTGCCCAGTCTCGGGCGCGTTGTCGGCCTCAAGGATCAATGGGCTGAGCGTATCGCTGATCACGATACCCTCGTTGTAGTGGTCCATCACGTCTTCCAGAGTCTCGAACCGACCGTCGTGCATATAGGGTGCGGTAACGGCGATGTTGCGCAGGGTCGGAACCTTGAAGAACCCCATATGCGCCGGGTTACCTGTCACCGCCATCAGACCGTCAGGCAAGGTCTCATCCGGGTCCAGCCCATTGTTGGAAAACCCGTCTAGGGCATCGCGAAAGCCCGAGGTCAGGAACTGGCTGTGGCAATCGATGCAATTGCCGCCCCGCAAGGACACCTTGGTATCGGGATGCGCCATGAACAGCTTACGCCCGTGTTCTTCCTGCGCGGTCAACCGGACCTCACCCCGTAGGTATTGATCGTATTTAGAGTCCGATGAAATCAACAACCTCATAAAAGTCGCCAGCGCCTTGGCAGTATTCTCGGGCGTGACCGCGCCATATGCCTGACGGAACATTTTGCGATAAGACCCCGAGGCCCGAAGCTCCTCCATCAGAGCGCCGATATCCTGCCCCATCTCGTCCGGATGCTGGATCGGTATCAACGCCTGTTCCTCCAGCGAGGTCGCGCGGCCGTCCCAGAAGAACCTCTCTTGTCCCCAAAGCAAATTGACAAGGCTCATTGAACTAAAGTCCAGCTCACCCCCGGACAATGTTGGTGATTTTGCCAGCCCGTCGGTAAACGCCAATTCCTGCACGTGACAGGTGGCGCAGGACACCTCGTTGTTGCCTGACAGGATGGGATCATAGAACAGGTGCCGACCCAACGTGAACGCCTCTTGCGTCAGCGTGTTGTCGGGCGGAACGGCAAACCGCCCGAACACGAAAGGGGCTGAGAAATCGGCAATCGGTGTCGCCGTCGGGCCGCGCATCCGATCCCAGACCATCCAACCGGCCACCGTAATCCCTGCGGCAGCCAGGATCAACGCAACCCAACGCATTCCACCCCCCAAAAGGCCGTCAGTGGTGGTGAACAAACCCCGAGCCAAACAGCCCTTCGAGGTTATCCACCCCCTTGTTGTAGCGCTCTTTGAAGTCAATCGTAGCCAGACGTTCCCCGGTTTCCAGATCGTGAACCGAGATCGTGTGGCTGGCCAGATCGGCGATAAAATCCACATCGGTCGGATCATCGTCGGCACCGTTACCCAGATTCAGCAGGTTGTTCTGAACGGCGATCAGATCGCGCCCCGAAGCCGAAGTAAAAAAGATCATGTGATGCGCGCCCGGATCGGCGACGATATCCGGCCCGCTGGACACCAGCTCGGGCAGCGCAGCCAGTTCATAGCGTTTCACCACACCCGGCAGCGCGTGTGAGATGAACAGCTCATCCTCGGTGCCGTAGAATTCCAGCGGCACAGCGGTTTCATTGGCGACACCGCTATAGATCACTTCGGCCTCACCAAAACTCTTGGAACTGGCGTCATAAGGCACTTTCCAGGTCTCGAACCCGAACATGGTATTCGCCAGAATGGCCGGCTCGATATCAGGGTGCATGCCCGGGCGGGCAAACAAAACCTCAACCGGAGAGGATGGGAAGTCCAACGGCTTTTCCTTCTCAACCAAGATATTTTCGATGGGTTCCAGCGCGTTCAGATCAATGATCGTCAGCATGTTGCCAACGCCGGTGGCCAGATCCGGATGCACGGTCGAGGTCACGACCATACGATCCTCAAACGCCGAGATGCCATGCGGATACATGATAAAGGGGGCACCTTCGCCCACCTGACTCTTGCGTGCTTCGATTACTTTGACGACCTCATTTGTCTGTGGATCAAATACCCCGACTGAGCCGCCATCATCGCCGCCGGTTCCACCCATGAAGGTCACGAACATATATTCCTGACCGTTGGAATTGGCCCACATGATGTCTTCACCCACCATTTGTCCCTGCGTATCCAGACAGGTGAAGCCCGAAATCACCGGCGCACCATTCGCATCGCGGGACAGCCCGACCTCAGCCAGGCTGCACGACGGATCAAGCCCGGTGGAATAGAGCCTGCCATTCGGACTGTAGTACAGATGGTGCAGGGGATGCTCCATCTCGGGCTGTTCAACTTCGCTGAGAATCTCTCCGAACCTGTCCGACTCCGGGTCCAGTTCGATGATCGCGATGCTGTGTTTCGTATCCAGAGTCGGCAAGCCGCGCAGCAGCACCATGCCCTGGCTTTCCTCGCGGTCCTGCGCCAGCGCCGGAGACAGAGCCGCCAGTGTCAGGCCCGCGCCAACCAGAAGTCTATGTGTTATAGGACTGAATTTCATGACTTACCCCCTTGTGATGAAATTTCGGAACATTTCTGAGTGGGATGCGCCTTACCTCACGTCATATCACAATGTTGGAATGGAACCAAATCTGCACGGAGCACGAAAGATGTGTTGACGGATGGGGTATTCCTAACTCAATGTCCCTTCATTCGAAGACGAGGAACCGAAGCTGTGACAGCCAACCTTCGACAACCGATGATGCGTCGCGATACCGGGTGCGATCTGGTCGTCTGACCCGCGGGGGACAGACCGTCTTCATCTGACCCGGCTTCGGGTCTGCTCCACTCTTTCAGGCTGATACCCAAATGATCCAACCAGATGGATTGCGCATGGCAATCGATATCGGCGGTACGTTCACCGATACCGTTCTGCTGAACAGCGCATCTCAGGTGGTGGCAACGACCAAAACTCCCACCACACCACACCGCCCTGCCCTTGGCGCAGTTGCAGGTGCCACGCATGTGCTTGAAACCGCCGGTGCCGACTGGCATCAGGTGAGCGGTTTCATCCACGGCACCACGCTGGCCACAAACGCGCTGATCGAACGGCGCGGGGCCGCGACCGCCACCATCACCACGCGCGGGTTCCGCGATATCCTCGAAATCGCTTATGAGCGGCGCTATAGCCAGTATGCTATTGATCTGGTCAAGCCGGATCTGATCGTGCCGCGCACTCATTCGCTGACCATCGGCGGACGTATGGAGGCCAATGGGCAAGAGCTGGAGCCGCTGGACGCGACCGCCACCGCGCCTTTGGTGGACGAACTGACGGCGCTTGGGGTCGAGGCCGTGGCCATCTGCCTGCTGCACGCCTATGCCAACCCCGCGCATGAACTGGCCCTGCGCGATCTGCTGGCGCAGCATATGCCTGGTTTGGTCATCTCGCTCAGCCACGAGGTCAGCCCCGAAGCGCGCGAGTTCGACCGGCTGTGTACCACAATTGCCAACGCCTATGTGCAACCGCTCATGGCCGGATATCTGCAGGACTTTGAGGCACGGTTCCGACAGATGGGACTGGTCTGCCCGATCCTGATGATGACGGCTGGTGGCGGCATGACCACGCTGGACACCGCCGCCCGACTGCCGATCCGTCTGGTGGAATCCGGCCCCGCCGGGGGGGCCGTTTTGGCCGCCCGCATCGCTGAAGCCACGGGTGAGACCGACGTGCTGTCCTTTGACATGGGCGGCACCACCGCCAAGCTGTGCCTGATCGACGAATATCGCCCCCAGACCGCGCGCAAGTTCGAAATCTCGCGGGCCGAACGCTTTATCAAAGGCTCGGGCATGCCGGTTCGGATACCGGTAATCGAGATGATCGAGATCGGTGCTGGAGGTGGTTCCATCGCTAGTGTCGACCGTCTGGGCCGCATTCAGGTCGGCCCCCACAGCGCCGGATCAGACCCCGGCCCAGCGGCCTTTGGCAAGGGCGGGGAAAACCCAACGGTCACCGATTCAGATCTGACGCTGGGTCTGATCGAACCGGGGCGTTTTGCAGAAGGACGGCTGCAGATTGATGAAATCGCGGCACAACAGGCGATGGCGAAGGATGTCGGCAACACGTTAGGCCTGAGCCCCGATCAGGCCGCCTTTGCGGTCAGCGAGATTGTCGACGAAAGCATGGCCAGTGCGGGCCGTATGCACGCGGTGGAATCCGGCAAGGATCTTGGCAACCGGCTGATGATCGCATTTGGCGGCAACGGCCCACTGCACGCCACCCGTGTGGCCAGGCGTGCCCAGATGCGACGCATACTGATCCCGCGTGATCCGGGTGTTGGCTCGGCTGTTGGATTTCTGTTCGCGCCAGTTTCATATGAGGTCATCCGGTCGCGCTATGCACGGCTGGACAGTCTGGATATCGACGGGCTGAACCGGTTCTTCGACAGTATGCAAACCGAGGCCGAACAAGTTGTCCGCGCGGGTGCGCCCGATGGGGCGCTGCTGCAACGCCGGATCGCCTATATGCGATATCACGGCCAAGGGCATGAGATCGAAATCCGCCTGCCCGACCGCGCTTTGGCGGATTCGGATCTGGATGCGTTGAGGCTGGCATTTGAGGCAGAATACAGCCGACAGTTCAGCCGGATCGTACCTGGCATGACCATCGAGATTCTGAACTGGGGGCTGTCCGTCTCATCACCCGCGCCTGCACATGAACCCTATCCCGACAATCCGGGTCATCAGCAGACAGAAACGACCGAACAGCGCCAGATTCTGTGCGACGTCACCGGAGAATGGCGCGCTGCAAGTGTCTACAACCGCAACGATCTGGCGCCCGGCGCCGCGCTCAGCGGTCCGGCACTGATTGTCGAAGCACAAACGACCACATTTGTCAGCGCAGATTTCAGCGCAACCGTCGATGGCCAAGGAAATATCTGGCTGACGCGGCAAGAGGAGGCCCAGCGATGATCCAATCAGATACACGCCTGCAAGTGATGTGGAACCGACTTCTGGCCGTGGTCGAGGAACAGGGTCAGGCTCTGATCCGCGCGGCCTTCAGCCCGATCGTGCGCGAATGCGGTGATATCTCGGCCGGGATTTTCGACATGCAGGGCCGGATGCTGGCACAGGCCGTCACCGGCACGCCCGGGCATATCAACACCATGGCCGAGGCGGTCAAAACCTTACGTGCCAGATTTGCCCAGACCGACATGAAACCCGGCGACATCTACATGACCAACGATCCGTGGATCGCCTCGGGCCACTTGAATGACTTTTTGCTGATGATGCCTGTGTTCTATGACGACACCGTTATCGGCTATACGGCCTGTACCTCGCATCTGGTCGATCTCGGCGGGTTGGGCATGGGGCCGGAAGGGTCCGATATTTATGACGAAGGGCTGCTGATCCCGCCCTGCAAACTGGTCAGTCAGGGTGAGGTCAATGCCCTGTTGCTTGAGATCGTCAAAGCCAACTCGCGCGAGCCCATCGCCAACGAAGGGGACATCTACGCTCTGATCGCCTGTTGCGAGGCCGGGTCAACGCGGCTGGTTCAGATGATGCAGGAATTCGGTATCACCGACCTGAACGCGCTGTCCGATTACATCATCGAAACGTCCCGGCGCGGCACGCTAGGAGCCATTGCCACCCTGCCAAAGGGCACGTGGCAACATGTGCTGAAAGTGGATGGTTACGATGAAGAGATCGAGCTGCACGCCGCCCTGACCATCGCGGACGATCACCTGCTTCTGGATTTCGACGGCACCGCAGCCTGCGTGGGCAAAGGGATCAACGTTCCGCTGAACTATGCAACCGCCTATTCCGTCTTTGCCCTGCGGTGCATCATCGGGTCGGATATTCCGAACAATGCGGGCTCGCTCGACCCGTTTCGGGTGACGGGCCCCGAGGGCTGTATTCTGAACGCGCAACCCCCGGCTCCGGTGGCGATGCGGCACACGTTGGGGCAGATGACACCCGATCTGGTTTATGGGTGTCTATCACAGGCCCTGCCCGACAAGGTTCCGGCCGAGGGGGCATCGTGCATGTATGACCTGCCCATGCGCCACGCGCCCGAAGCGATCGACCGTGGCGATGATCAGTTTGCGTTGGAACTTGTTTTCAACGGCGGCACAGGAGCGCGGCCCCGTCTTGACGGCCTGTCGGCCACGGCCTTCCCCAGCGGCGTCTGGGGCAGCCAGGTCGAAACCACCGAGGCGGTTGCCCCCGTGCTGTTTCACCGCCGTGAACTGCGGCCCGACTCTGGTGGCGCCGGACGTTTGCGGGGCGGGCTGGGGCAGCACATCGAACTCAGCGCGTCAAAGGATCAGGACCTGATGTTGTTCCTGTCGGTCGAGCGGATCAATAACCCTGCCAGTGGCCGTGACGGTGGGTTGAACGGCGCGCCCGGTCGCATCACCGTTCAGCCGGAAAACCGCCAACTGCCGGGCAAAGGTGAAGCTCGGATCAAGGCCGGTGAAACACTGATCTTTGAAACTCCGGGTGGCGGCGGCTTCGGCCTGCCCGAGGAACGCTCGGACGATGCAGTGCAAAACGACGTCCGCGCGGGGCTTGTCAGCGAGGCGATGGCACAGACCCAGTACCGGAGACAGACATGACCCAACCGCACCCGCACATTGCGCGCATGTCGCCCTATGCGCTGGCCAATCTGGACGCGCCAGAGGATAAAACTCTGATCTCACTGTCGCAGAATGAATGCCTGCGCCCGCCCAGCCCCAAGGCGATCGAGGCAGCGGCGCAGGCATTGGGAACGTCGATGCTCTACCCCGATCCGGACTGGACGGACCTGCGGCACGCTTTGGCCGAACTGCACGGCATTGACGCCGACGGTATTTTGTGCGGCAACGGGTCGTTGGACCTGATTGGATGCCTGGCACGCGTGTTCGCCGGTCCAGAGCGAGCGGTGCTTGCACCCGCCCATGCCTATCCTTTCTTTAAGACGGCAGCAAAGGTGGCAAATGCACGGTTCGACCCCGCCGCCGAGATGGATGCCGTCGTCAGCGTCGACGCCTTGCTGGCCGCCGTCCGGCCGGATACCGGCATCGTCTTTGTCGCGAACCCGGGCAATCCAACCGGCACGCGCATCCCGAAAGCCGAGCTTGTCCGCCTGCGTCGGGGTCTGCGGCCTGACATCCTGCTGGTGATCGACGAAGCTTATGGCGAATTTGCCGATCATCTGGGCGAGCGGTGCTTCGATCTGGTTCAGGGCGGCAACACAGTCGTTTTACGCACATTCTCAAAGGCATACGGCATGGCGGGGTTTCGTGTCGGCTGGGGCCTGTTCCCGCCTGCCATCGCCGGAGAGCTGCGAAAGGTGATGAACCCGAACAACGTTCCAGCCAGCGCACAAATCGCTGCCGCAGCAGCGGTACGGGACAATGCGTATATGCGCGAAACCTGTGCGATCACGGTAAGCTTGAGGGATCAGGCTGCGGCCCAACTGAAACAGGCCGGGTTCGACCCCTATCCAAGTTTCACCAACTTTGTGCTGATCAACATTGGCAGTTCCGAAGCCGCGGCAAGCGCGGATCAAAAGCTACGATCCGAGGGCGTATTCCTACGCCCGCAAGGTGGCGCAGGCTTGCCCCATACCCTGCGCATGACTGTCGGCCCGCAGGCGGCGATGCACAAAGCGCTAGAAATCCTGACGCAATGGAAACAGGAGGGACAGACATGACCATATCCAGAGGGCGGGCCCGTTTCGGCCTGCTCGTGCCATTCACAAACACCAATTTTGAACCTGATCTGGCCTTGATGGCCCCTGCGGGTATTTCGCTGCACGTGGCCCGCATGGGTGGGTATGACGAGGATGAAATCCCCGACGAATCCCAGATGCACGATCTGGGGGCCGCTGACTTGGATGAACCCCTGCGCCTGTTGATGGGAGCCAAACCGGATGTGGTCTTTTACGGTTGTACCTCGGCCACACTGACCCATGGCCCCGAGTTCGACCGAGATCTGGCCAGCCGGATCAGCGCCGAAAGCGGGGCCAAGACGGTAACCGCCGCGGGGACCTTGGTTCATGCGTTATCGACACTGGGGGCAAAGCGCATCGGCTTGGCCTCGCCCTACGTCCCAGCGATCAACGATATGGCGATTGAATTTCTCAGCAAGCTGGGCGTGGACACGATCCAACGCTCCGAAGTGTCCGAAGCGTTGGACAATGAGGGCCAAGGGGCGCTTGATCCGGATGCCGTCTTCGAACTGGGCCGTGCAGCCGATCACCCCGAAGCCGACGCGCTGGTTTTGTCCTGCACCGACATGCGCAGCGTTGAGGCCATCGCCCGGCTGGAGGACGCTGTTGGAAAACCGGTGATCAGTTCAAACCAGGCCATGCTGTTTCAGGCACTGCAACTGTTGAACATCGCTGAACCCGTCGCGGGCTACGGTCAACTTTTAGACCGCGAGAGGTGATCCGCGCGGTCAAACCTTCAGATCACCAATCGATGTAACCCCGATCTGGGCCATCGTGATGCTGAACTCATCGCTCAGCACATCCCACAACTGCTGCAGGCCCGTCTCGCCTGCGGCAGCCATAGCGAACTGCATGATGCGCCCAAAGAACACAAAATCTGCACCGGCTGTCAGGGCCTTGATCGCATCCTCGCCCGACTGCAACCCGCTGTCATAGAACAGCGGGTATTCGTCGCCCACGGCGGTGCGAATCTCTCGCAGGGCCTCAATTGCGGCCGGGGCGCTGTCCAGTTGACGCGCGCCGTGGCTTGAGACCTGAAGGGCGTCTGCGCCCGCCGCTTTCACGGCCTTCGCATCCTCAGGGTCCAACACGCCTTTGACGACTAGTTTTCCGTCCCATTGGTCGCGCAGACGGGTCAGCGTTTCCCACGTCGCCTTTGCCCGGCTTTCTGTGCGGTCGAAATCGTAGCCCTCAGCCTGAAAATTGGCCATCTGAGGTTTGCCCGACATCAGGGTCGATATGGACCACTTGGGATGCAGGGCGAAATCAACGAACTGTCGCGGGCCGATACGAAAAGGCATCTTGAACCCATGGCGCAGCTCGCGCGGGCGCCGTCCGACCTCGGGGACATCCACGGTCAACACCAGCGTCTCGTAACCCGCCGCGCGGGCTCGGTCGACCAGCTTGAAGGTGCCCGAGCCGTCGCCGCTGAAATAGAGCTGGAACCAGGCGTTGCCTTCGGCTTCGACAATGATCTCCTCCATCGACGTCGAAGCGACGGTAGATACGCCCAAAGGTACGGAATACCGCGCGGCCAGCCGGGCCAGCATCAGATCGGCGCCGGGCGCGGACAGGTTACACATGCCCATCGGCGCGATGCCAAAGGGGCGCTTCGCAGGCTGACCGAACACTTCGGTCGTCAGTGAACGATCGCTGACATCCTTTAGCACACGTGGGCGCAGGGTCATGGCGTCCAGAGCGGCTCGGTTGCGGGCCGCACCGGTCCCTATCCCCGCTGCCCCGTCAATGTAGTCAAATACCATCCACGGCAGACGCCGCCGCGCGATACGGCGGGCGTCTTCTGCGCTGTGGATAGCGTTGCTTGGAATCAAGCCTGAACGGCCTTCATAAAGCGGTCACGGATGACCACCGGGTCCATGGTGATAACGGGCATCTTGGCATTGCCGCTTTCGCATTTGGCTACGATGATAGTCATCTGCTTGGCATCCAGCGCCTCTTGCAGCACGCGGCCGGTGTCTTCGGCCTGACATTCGACCACACGGTCACACCCGGCGGCCTCGGCCATTTTCGCCAGAGAGGTTTTCTGCCCCGCATAGGTCGGCTGGTCCCCGGTTGAGCCGTAAGAACCGTTGTCGACGATCAACAGGATATAGTTGTCGGCCACGTTGTTGGCGATGGTCGGCAGCGTGCCAAGATTGGTCAGAATCGAACCATCCCCATCAATGACGATCACCGGTTTCGGTTGCGCCAGCGCCAACCCAAGACCGATGGACGAGGCTAGACCCATCGTGCCCAGCATATAGAAATTAGTCGGCTGATCATCGATTGCGTGCAGTTCCTGGCTGGGGATGCCGATGTTGCAAACAACCAGTTGGTCGCGCAGGATCGGGGCGATCTCTTTCAGAATCTCAGAACG
Organism: Ruegeria sp. BI11; assembly: GCF_056538005.1. Classification (NCBI taxonomy): domain Bacteria; kingdom Pseudomonadati; phylum Pseudomonadota; class Alphaproteobacteria; order Rhodobacterales; family Roseobacteraceae; genus Ruegeria; species Ruegeria sp. BI11. The sequence continues at coordinate 46,182 of NZ_JBQFSM010000005.1, forward strand.
GATCATTGGTCGCCGTAGCCTCCCCAGAAATTGGCATCGGTCAGGATGGCGACCGGCTTGTTGCACATGAAGGTGTATTTCAGGATGTTGTCGAGCTCTTCTACATCCGATTGCTTGTGAAAATGGTAGGTCGGTATGTTCATCTGCGCCAGCAGAGCCTTGGTATGCACCGCCATTTCCACCTGACAGGCAACAGGTTCACGCAGCTCTCCTCGGTATGAGATCAACATGGGCAGCGGCATGCGATAGAACTGGATCAGCGTCGCCAGAGTGTTGATCGTTACGCCAATTGCCGTGTTCTGCATGATGATGGCAGGACGTTTGCCGCCCATCCACGCCCCCGCGCACAGGCCCATCCCTTCGTCTTCCTTGTTCGACGGGATGTGGAAAATCTCGTCCCGCGCGTCGATCTCCTCGATCACGCCAGCAAGCTGTTTACACGGGACGGTGGTTACGAATGAAATATCATTCGCAACCAGATCGTCAGTGATCTTCTTGTCTATGTTCATTTCCGGTCTGTCAGTCCTGTTTGGGGCGCCCGGGGCGCGATTGATGGTTCAGATGCCGCGATGCACATGCACCGCACATCCGGCATGGCGGACGACGCGCGACGCGGTCGATCCCAGAAAATAGTCGCTGAGGCCCGGCTTGTGCGAGCCGATGACGATACAGTCGAAGTCGTTGTTATTGGCGTAATCAATGATGCTCCGGGCGGTGTGACCTTTGACGATCTCGGGTCGGATACCCTCAAGCCCCTCAGTCTTTTCCTTCAACACCCTGTTAGCGGCCCGAAAGCCTTCGGCGACCATCTCTTTATCCAGATAGGCACTGACCGAACCCTGCGGCATCTCATAGACATGCAGCGCGACGATTTCGCCGCCCTCGGCGGTCAGCGCACGGGCGACCTCTAGCGTGTGTTGCGAGATATCGTGATCCAACGCCATTGGAACCAGAATTTTTTTATACATGAATCCCTCCGTTTTCCGGGTCTATGCCCACGGCACGAGAATGATTTTCGGGGCCGCTACGGCCCCTTTGCGCAAGTCACGAAACGCCTCGGCGCCATCAGACAAGGCCCGTTCTTCTACCCAGTCCAGCCCACCCAAACGGCCATCGAAAATGGCTTGCGCGGTCTGCCGGAAATCCTCGGCCGTATATGTATAGGTGCCGATAAAAGTGATTTCCTGCAAGGTCATGCGGCGTATATCTAGCCCTCCGGCGTCTTCACCCAGCCCGACATGCGCTATCACACCGCCCGGCTGAACCAGACCCGAGGCCAAAGCGCGGGTGGCGGCATAGCCAACTGCGTCGATCACCAAGGGGAAACTTTGCGCCGTCTCAGTGACCACATTGAACGTGCCAGAGTTCTGCAAATACGAACGCCGCGTGTCGTTGGGTTCGACGATCACCACGTCCTCGACTCCCATCGCGGACAACGCCAACGCAGCGGCTACGCCGATGGCACCGCCGCCTATCACCAGCGCTTTGCGATCCATCGCCGGATGCAGCGCCTCAAGACCCAGCCGGACCGCGTGCCAGCTGACCGCCAGCGGCTCGGCCAGTGCGGCCTTGGCGAAACTCACGTGCGCTGGCACCTCGACCAGATTGCTAGCGGGCATGGCGACAAATTGGGCAAAGGCCCCTTCACGCGGCGGCATCGAAATGATCTGACGGTCCGCGCACAGGTTCTCGCGTCCCGATTTACACGCGCCACACGTCCCACAGGTCACCAGCGGGTTGATGGTCACGCGCGCTCCGTCGCGCGCGCCGCCTACAATCGTGCCTGCGGCTTCATGCCCAAGGATCAAGGGTGCCGGGCGACGTGCATCATGGCCCAGATAGGCGTGCATGTCCGAGCCGCAAATGCCTGCGGCCTCGATCCGGATCAGATGCTCGGCTTCACGCGGCGTGGCGTCCGGGACATCCCGAAATGCCACTTGTTCCACACCTTCGTAGACCAGAGCTTTCATTTCGCCGTGAACCCCCCATCGACCATCAGCACTTGCCCCGTGACGTAATCCGACGCTTTCGAGCACAAAAACAGGATCGGCCCGTCGATATCTTCCATCCGCCCATTTCGCTGGAGGCAGGTCTGCGTCGCATTACGGGCGGCGCGTTCGGGGTCGTCAAACACCGCCTGCGTCAGTTCGGTTGGGAAGAACCCCGGCCCAATGGCATTGGCGGTGATCCCATGCGGCGACCAAGCCTCGGCCATAGCGCGGGTCAGCTGCCCGATCCCGGCCTTGGTAGCGCCATAGGCAATGCCGGCGGGAAAGGCTCGCGTGGTTTGCAACGAGGCAAAGTTCACGATGCGCCCCCAACCGCGTTCTTTCATGGCAGGCACCATCGCCTGACTTAGGAAAAATGGCGCGCTGAGGTTCAGCGCAAGGGTCGCATCCCAACCTTCGGCGGTGACATCATCTGCCGCCTCACGCGTGTTCACTCCGGCCGCGTGAATAACAATGTCCGCAGGTCCAAATTTCGATCCAATTTCTTCCACCAAAGCATTGGTCCCGGACCGGTCGGCCACATCTGCGACCACGGTGTCGACGCTGTCACCGATCTCGGCCTTTAGTGCGTCTAACGCCTCGGGCCGACGGGCCACGCCGACCACGCGCGCACCGGCGGCGGCCAACGCCTTGGCCGCACGGCGACCAAGGCCCGAGCTGGCACCGGTGACACACGCCACCCGACCGGTCAGGTCAAAAAGCGTTCGGGGGTCATCCATCTGCGGTCAGGTCGAACTGTTCGTCGGGGAAATATTTTGCCAGACGCACATCTGCGGCGCGGGCGTGCCCTTCCATCCCTTCCAGTCGCGAAATTCGCGCGGTCGCAACAGCAATCGGCTTCGACCCCTCGCGCGTTGCCCTCTGCCAGGTGACGATCTTCATATATTTATGAACACTAAGACCGCCGGTATAGCTAGCGGCACCAGATGTCGGCAGCACGTGGTTCGTGCCCGTCGCCTTGTCGCCGTAAGAAACCGTCGTTTCTTCACCCAGGAACAACGAGCCATAGCAGGTCAACCGGTTCAGCCACCAATCCAGATCCTCGGCCTGAACAGTCAGGTGTTCCGGCGCATATTCATCCGAACAGGCAGCCATCTCCTCGCGGTCCGAGCAAACGATAACCTCGGCATAGTCGCGCCATGCGGCAAAGGCATTGTCACGGTTCAACTCGGGCAGGTCTTCGATCAGAGCCGGAACCAATTCCATCACTTTCTCGGCCAGCGCCCGGTCATCCGTCACCAGCCAAACGGGCGAGTTATACCCGTGTTCGGCCTGGCTGACCAAATCGGTCGCAACCACATGCGCATCGGCACTGCCATCGGCGAGGATCAGGCTGTCAGTCGGGCCTGCGATCATGTCGATCCCGACCTTGCCATAGAGAATGCGCTTGGCTTCGGCCACAAACTGATTGCCCGGCCCGACAAGGATATTGGCGCGCGGCAGTCCAAACAGGCCATAGGTCATCGCGGCCACACCCTGAACGCCGCCCATCGCCAGAATGCTGTCGGCCCCGCAGATATGCGCCGCATAGACAATCGCAGGCGCAACCCCTTCGCCCGGGCGGGGCGGAGAGCAGGCGGTGATGTGGCGGCACCCAGCCACCTTGGCGGTTGTGACCGTCATGATCGCGCTGGCGATGTGACTGTACCGGCCACCAGGCACGTAACAGCCAGCGGCGTCTACCGGGATCGCCTTTTGACCAGCGATGAACCCCGGTACGATCTCCATCTGAACATCGGACACGGTTGCCTTTTGCGTTTCCGCAAAGCGGCGCACGTTATCATGGGCAAATCGGATGTCAGCCTTCAGTTTTTCCGGCACAAGCGCGATGGCGGCGTCAATCTCGTCCTGCGTCATTAGGACATTGCCGTCGTATTTGTCGAACTTGGCCGCATATTCCATGGCTTTGGCATCACCGCCCGTCTCAATATCGGCCAGGATGGTCTTGACCGTTTCATGCACTTCGGACGCATGAGATTCAGGGGTCAACGTCGCCTTTTTCAGATAGTCACGAGGCATAGTCAGCAAGTCCTATTGGTAGATTTCAGGTAGCAATGTGGTCGAAACCGCGGGGACATATGCAATCAGCAAAACCACGATCAGCATTGTCAATACAAAGGGAACGGCCCGCGCGGCAATCTTCAGAATGGACTCACCAGTAATGCCAGAAACGACGAACAGGTTCAGGCCAAGCGGCGGGGTGATGAAACCCACACCCAACGCGGTGATCATCATGATGCAAAACTGGATTTCGTTCATGCCGATATTGTCCGCCAGCGGTTTTAGGATGGGGGCAAGGATGACGATATTCGGCGTCGTTTCCATGACGCACCCAGCGGCGATCAGGATACCGATCATTAGCAATATCAGCAGATAAGGATCATCGGTCAGCGAGGTGATGGAGGCCACGAAACCCTGCGGCACACCCATGATCGCCAGCGCCTCGGCCAAGGGGGCAGAGAAGGCGATGATCGGCAGGATAACTCCGTTCACCTTGGCCGAGCTGACCAGCATCGAGGGGAAATCGGCCAGTGTCAGCGTGCGCAGAATAAAACCCATGATGATGGTGACAACGACGGCGGTCGCGCCCGCCTCGGTCGGGGTTAGGCGGCCCGAAAAGATACCGTAAAAGATGATGCCTGGCACGATAAAGGCGTACCAGCCAGATTTCAGCGCTTTGCCTAGATTGGCCAACCATTCCCCCATGGTCATCATACCGCCGCCTTCATAGGCATAGAGGCGGTTCATGATGATGTTGGTGATCAGGATCGACACCAGAATGGCCAGACCAGGGATCAACGCCGCCAAGAACAGGGTCGAGGCAGAAATTCCCAGCACAAGACCGATGATGATGTAGGCGATGGAAGGTGGGATCAGGATACCGGTACAGGCACCGGCGGCCACCAGCGCGCAGGCATAGGGGCGCGGATAGCCGCTTTCGACCAGCCGGTTGATGGTCATGCGACCCACTGCGGCGGCCCCCGCCGCGTCAGAGCCCGAAATCGCAGCAAACATCCCACAGACCAACACCGTGGCCGAGCCAAAGCCACCCTTGGCGAAACAGGTCAGCGCCTCGGCCACGTCCAGAAATTTGCGCGACAGCCCGGTGCGAACCAGCACGTCGCCCGTCAGGATAAACAGCGGCACAGCGGTCAGGGCAAAAGCGTCGATGCCGGTGAACAGGCTTTCGCCCACAAGGCTCAGCGGCAGGTCGCCCGACATGATCAGCATGACGATCGCCGCCGTGCCAATCGCGGCCCAGACCGGAACCGCCAGCGCAATCAGGCCAACGAACATAATAACGGGCAGATAAAAGTCCCAGCCCAGCTCAACGGTTTGATTGAGGGAATTCCAGAGCATCCTGTTTCTCCTCAGTCAAACAGCTTGTCGCCTTCGAAGACGGGCGTGCCGTCACGAAGGGATTTCAAATCGCGCAAGAAGGATTGGATCAGACGCCAGATCATCAACGCAAATCCAGTGGGCACAGCCATCAGGAACCAAACTTTGGACACCCTCAGCCCGTCCGTTACCGAGCCGAACTTGGCCGAGACGTGCACCGCTTCGAATGACCAGTAAAGTGCAATGATCGCCACGACGAACATCACCAGATCGCCAAAGATATACAGCAGCGCCTTGGGGCGTTGCGGCAGGTAATGCATGATCACGTCGATGCGAATATGGGCGCGCTCCCGGACCGCAGCTGCGGCCCCGATCCACGCAAGATAGATGAAGGAATAACGGACGATTTCTTCACCCCAGATCGAAGAAAACGCGAAAATCTCTCGCCGCAGAACCTCGATGGCCATTGTAATCACCAGCATCACGTAGAACACCAGCAGCAGCCAGCGTTCGGCGTTGCGGTCTATGTTTTGAAGAACGGTCATCGTATCCCTCGGCAAAAGAGCAGTCAGGCGGCGGCCTTCTGTTACGGGCCGATTGAGGCCAGACTGCTAAGGATGATAGCGGGCACATTGGCTGCGCCCGTCGGCTTGGTATTACGCGTCGTGGACGTAGTATTTGCCCTGCGTTCCGGCCGCCTCGACCAGCTTTTCAAAATTGTCCATTGACCCAGCCAACTCGGTCTTGAACGGGTCCCATTCCGACCGCTGATAGCCGCCGACATCTTTCCATTCGGCCAACTGATCATCTGTCAGCGACTGGAATTGCACGCCCGCCTTGTTCAGCTCGGCCATTGCGAAGGCACGGGCTGAAGGCACTTTGGACAGGTTCTGGTGGCTGGTCATTTCCGCGCCCCACATGATGCCTTCCTGCACATCAGCAGGCATCGAGTTGAACCATTCCAGGTTACAGGAATAAACCTGACTGTCTGGCACTGCCTGCGTGAAGGTCACGTTGCTGAGAATGTCCTTGAACCCAAAGACATAGAGCGCCCCAACCGAGGGATCGAGCGCATCAGCCACGCCCTGCTTGATCGCCGAGGGTGTCTCGCCCCACGCCACCGGCGTCGGGTTCGCGCCGACCATCCGGTAATACTGCTGCAGCATTTTCGAGCCCGGAACGCGGAACTTTACGCCGCTCATATCGCCCGGCGTGACGATGGGGTTACCGCCCTGACGCACCGCCACGACGCGTGGGTCGATCACCACATAGAACAGCGCCTTGAACCCGGCGGCCTCGACCTTGGGGTGAACTTCGTTCTTCCAAGTGTCGGAATGCACCAGATTGGTAAAACGCTGGTTCGAGCCGCACAGATACGGCATGTTGATCAGGTCAACGGTGGACGCAAAGGGTGCGAAGTTCGACAGCGAATGTTGCGCGGCCTGAATGGTGCCGCCCTGCACCTTCTGCACCAGCGATCCGCCCGCACCCAGCTGACCACCCGGAGCCAGCTTTACGTATACCTTGCCGTTGGTGGCGTTCTGGATGTTTTCTTTCAAATCCAGCTGCATGATCGGATAGCTGCGCGATGCGCCCAGCACATAGGCCGTTGCGATGGTCATCACATGTTCTGCAGCGTTCTCGCGCTCTTTCTCTTCCTTGGCGGTCTGCGCTGCGACCTCGGACGACCACAGGACGCCACCCGCGCCAGCGACCAGTGCAGCGGTGAATGCACCGCTTGCGCTAAGCTTTAGGAAATTGCGGCGTTCAGCCGATGCCAGTTCTTTTCTGTCGTTGTTCATCAATTGCCCTCCCAAGCAAAAAGTCAGCTGTCGCTCTCTGCGTCGCGGTCAGCTTCCCTTTTCAGAATTGCGACAACGAACAGGATCGACGCCGCGAACAGGACCAACATCTCTCCTACGTCCCCCAGAAACGCGCTGCCCGCAAAAGCCCCCATGGCAACGTTCGCAAAATAGATAACGAACACGATGATGGATGCAGTCAAAAACATTTTCCAGGACTCCCTTTGGAATCGGTCCGATGTCATTTGTAAGCGCTTACATGAAAAATGCAAGCGCTTACATAATTGCTTTCCTTGCGACTTGGTTAAGTTTAGACTTATTGGCAAAAGTAAATTGTGGGTTTGAAAATGTCGAAACTTGGATCAGCGCCAACATTGGATGATGTGGCCAAACTGGCCGGCGTTTCGACGGCAACCGTCTCGCGTTGCCTGAACAGTCCCGATCAGGTGGTTAAGGCAAAGCGCCTGCGTGTTCAGTCAGCCGTGGACGCGCTGGGGTACATGCCCAATTTTGCTGCGCGCGTCATGGCCGCCAAGCGTTCTTCGACGATTGGCGCCATTATTCCCACTATGGAGAACGCCATTTTCGCCCGTGGCCTGCAGGCGTTTCAGGAAGAGTTGCACCAACACGGGTACACATTGCTGGTCTCAAGCTCGGCCTACAAACCCGAGATTGAGGAAGAACAGATCAAAACGCTGGTCGCGCGTGGCGCGGATGGGTTGCTGTTGATTGGGCATGATCGCGACCCGCGGATCTACAAAAACCTTGAGCGCTGGAAAATTCCGGCCCTGGTCGCTTGGTCCTATATGCCCGATGCGCAGCTTCCCTGTGTCGGCTTTGACAACCGTGCGGCGATGGCCGTGCTGGCAAACCGTGTGATCAGTCTGGGCCACAAACGGATCGGCGTAATTTCGGGCGTCAGCACTGGCAATGATCGCGCGCGCCTGCGGATCGAAGGTGTGCAGGATGCGGTCAGGCATAACGATCTTAACCCCTCAGACCTGACCATCATCGAAACTCCTTATGAGATTGAAAACGGAGCTGCGGCCTTCTCAGAGCTGATGTCGCATGACGTGACGCCCACCGCAATCCTGTGCGGTAACGATGTTCTGGCCGTAGGTGCGCTGCATCGCGCACGCGAAATGGGGCTGAATGTGCCCCGGGATGTCTCCATCACCGGTTTTGACGATATCGAGTTGGCCCGGATCGCCACGCCAGCCCTGACAACCGTGCATGTCCCGCATCGGGAAATGGGTCGCAGGGCCGCGTCAACACTGATCGGGATGCTTGAAAAGCAGGCGAGCGGCCACGGAAAGCCGCTGGCCACACGTATCGTCGAACGCCAATCCCTCGGGCCACCAGCCGGTGTTTAGGCGGCCTCAGTCTCCATGGTGCGGAAATCGTCTTTCAACCAGGCATAATTCGCACCCATGGGATCGGTAAAATGCTGCCGTATCAGCTTTGCCATCACCTTCTGGATCAGTTTCGAAGTTGTTTCGGGATACACCTCGGTCGTGAACAGGGATACGGTACGCACAAAATTCCGCCCCGGAAACGGAATTGCCCTTAGACTGTCATGGAACCTCTGGGCGCGGTGGAAGCAAGCGGCTGTTGTTATCGCCCAACCGCTGCCCTCGGCGACCAGGCCAATGATCGAGTGATTGCATTCCAATTCGAACCGGTTGGGCAAGTTGTACTTGCTGCGGGTCAGCTGAATCTCGACCTGCTTGCCAATCATAAGGTCCCGTGAATACCGCAAAAGCGGCAATTCCGCATCCGGCTTCAGCAAGTCTTCGGGTTCGCCTTGATAGGAATTCGGCAGAATGACGATAAACGGATCGCGCATCAGCGGGTATTCAATCAGCCCCTCGGTCCGCTCCGAGGGCCGGGTGGCGACGCCAGCGTCCAGTTTATGCTCTTGCAGATTGGCAATGATCTCGTGACTGGGGCGCGTATAGTGCCGGAAGCTGCATCGCGGCAAGGCCTGAGCCAGAAAGCGGAACAGGTCCGGTGCGATCTGATTGTCGAAATCGTCGATCAGGGCGAGCCGCAAGTCCGTAGCATGCTGCCAGTTGCCGGACCGGATTTCCGCCTCGCCCCGCTTTAGCACCGTCAGTCCATCGCGGACATAGCGCGCGAACACCTCGCCCGCAGGGGTCAGGCCCATAGGACGGCGCCCGTGATCAACAAGATCGATACCCAGCGCACCCTCAAGGCTGCGCAGGTGGTTCGAGACGGTACTGATCGACAGTCCCGTCTCGGACGCGACCTGCTGAATCGAACCCGATTTGGCCACCAGTCGGAAGACTTCTAGCCAGCGAAGACTCAGAGATTTCGACACCGCGCACACCCATTGTTTCGATTTCTTCGAAACGAACCCAAACAAAGTTTTGCGCCGGCGGCAATGGTGAATTTGGATAGCGGGTCGAAATTACCCGCGCATCCTCTCAAATCCTGGATCATAGGGTGACGGCGGTATGACCGTGGCGCGCACGCGATGACCACAGGAATCCAACTCCACTTCAGCCCCGATATCAGCCAGTTTAGGATCAACAAAACCATGCGCCAGGTTCAACCCGGTGCGGTGCCCCCATTCGCCCGAGGTGATCGTGCCAACAACGCGCTCACCCTGCATCAATGATGCGCCGGGATGTGCAGGCTGCTGTGTTGCGTGGATCTGCAGAGCAATCAGTTTTTTGCGCGGCCCCTCAGCCCGCCGCTTCAGCAATGCATCACGCCCGATGAAATCGCCTTTGTCCAGCTTCACAAAGCGGTCCAAACCCGTTTCGAACGGGTCGAATTCGGTGATCAAATCGGCTTTCCAATGCAGAAAGCTTTTCTCCATGCGCATGGACTCTACCGCACGCGCCCCGAACAGCTTCAATCCGTGCGCGTTCCCCGCCTGCCGCAAAGCCAGATAAGCCGCATAGAGCGAGGCGTTAGGCACATGGATTTCATAGGCCAACTCACCCGAGAAACTGATACCCATGACCGTAGCCGGGGCGATCCCGATGAAACATTCCCGCACGCTAAGCCAAGGAAATGCCGCAGCAGACCAGTCACCACGCGCACAGCCTGACAGGACGTCTCGCGCTTTCGGGCCAGCCAACACCAAAATGGTTTGATCATTGGTCAGGCTGCGCAGGTGCACATCCTCATCGGCCCGCACGTGTTGGGTCAGCCAATCCATGTCGTGGAACTCACTGGCGGCGGCCGAACCATACCACAGACGCGCAGGTCCCCGGTCGCTGGCAGGCAGGTTGGCAGTGGTCGCCTCGGCCTTGACCATGCCGTGGTGGTTTAACAGGTAACCCAGCCCCACCCGGCCCTCGCGCCGGGTGACGGTGCCGCAGAACATCCGGTTCAGAAAGGCGTGCCGATCTGCGCCAGTGATTTCGATCCGGTTAAAGCCGTTTACCTCGGCCAGCCCGACACCCGCCTGAACATTGGCCACCTCAGCCGCGACCAGGTCAAAGGTTTCGTCAAAATCGAAACTGAGGGTGGGTGAGAATTCCGGGGAGGGCTTGATATATTCGACCCTCTCCCACCCGTTGACCACCGTGAATTCCGCCCCTTCCGCTGCCATTACGGGGGTCAGAGGTGTCGTCTTGGCCGGTCGCCCGGCGGGTCGGTGTTCATGAGGGAAATGAAACCGGAATTCGTTCTGATAATCCTCAATCGCCTTCAGCGCCGTCAATTCCACATTCGCATGGCCTGTGAACCGGCGCGGGTCCAGACACCAGGTGTCGTAACACGCCTCTCCGTGCACGATCTGCTGGGCCAGCAGCCACCCATGGCCGCCGCCCTCACCCAACCCCGCGCGTAACCCGATGATGCAGAACGCATTGCGTTTACCGGGGATCGGGCCAACCAGAGGGGCGCCGTCAATGGTATAGGTGATCGGACCATTGACGATTGTATGGACCCCGACCTCCATCAATGCGGGCATCCGGGCAAACGCGCCCTCAAGCACATCAGTCACCCGGTCCAGATCATCCGGGCACAAGGCGTTGACAAAGTTCGGGTCGATCCCGTCCATGCCCCAGGTCTTGCAATCCTGCTCATAGAAGCCCAGCAACAACCCGTTCTTTTCCTGGCGGCAGTAATAGTCACTGATCGGACAGCGCAGCAGCGGCATCCGGTGTCCCGCATCCCGGATCGCAGGGATTTCTTCGGTCAGGAAATACTGATGCTCCATCGACGCGACCGGGTGGTGCACGCCCATCATCGCGCCAACCTCGTTGACCCTGTAACCACAAGCGTTCACCACAATATCGCAGTCGATGTCGCCATGTTCGGTGTGCACGGTCCAGGTATCGTCACCATGCTGGGTCAGGGCCGTAACGGGGGTGTTGCGATAGACCTCGGCTCCTGCCTTGCGCGCCCGTCGTGCCAGCGCCTGACATAACTGGGCCGGGTCGATGTCGCCATCCATCGGGTCCCACAGCCCGCCGATCAGGTTCTCGGTCGAGATCAAAGGATGGCGGCGGGCACATTCCTCGGCGTCGATCACCTCAAACTCTACATCCATCCCGCGGGCCATCGACGCGAAATGGCGATAGCCCTGCATCTGCGCCTCGGTATTTGCCAGACGGATACCACCATCGCCATGATGATAGTTGATCGGATAGTCCGGATCCTCGGCCAATTCCTTATACAACCGGATCGAGTGCGATTTCAGGCCAACCATTGTCTGGTTCATGCCGAAATTCGTTACCTGCGCAGCCGAATGCCATGTGGTGCCCGAGGTCAGCTCGTTACGCTCAACCAGAACTACATCCGTCCACCCCTCTTGCGTCAGATGGTACAGCGTTGAACATCCGGCGATCCCGCCACCGATTACAACGACTCTGGTGCGCGATTTCATTGGCCCTGCTCCCTCTTGTCCGAGACAAATCTTGCGGAAGAATGGGCCGGGCCGACAACAGGGGCATCGACAGTATTGAAAAATCGAAACTGCGATTGAGGATTTTGAAATTCGCAATTCCCCTTTGCCGCAGACCGGATTTGCCGATTAGGGTTTCCGAAAGACCTGCGGGAAAGGAAAGGAATGTCTTCGGAAGGTGCCAAACGAAGCGGTCGGCGCGCCCGGCATGCACAACGCGCGGCCAAGCCAGTGGTCGATCCCTGCCCGCCCGGTCAAAAGGGCGGCGCGTTCAAACCACTGACGCAATCCGAGATCACGCAGATCTACGACACCGCCCTGCGCCTGCTGGAAACTCTGGGCATGGGCGAAGTGCCGGATCGGCTGGCCGCTGATCTACAGGCAGCGGGTGCAAAGCAGGGAAAGCAAGGTCGGCTGGTATTCCCTCGTGAGATGGTCGAGCACGTGATCCAATGCGCCGCCAAAACCTTTACCTTCCACGGCCGGGACGAAACCCGATCCATCGAGGTTGGCGGCGACCGCGTGTTCTTTGGCACCGGTGGTGCCGCCGTACAGACGCTGGATATGGACACCGGCCTATACCGACCGTCGACACTGGCCGATCTGAGCGATTTTGCACGGTTGCAGGACACGTTGGCCAATGTCAGCTGGTTCACCCGCTGCTGTGTGGCGACCGACCTACCGGATGTGCGCGATCTGGACGTCAACACGGTCTACGCGCTGGTGCGCAACACGACCAAACCAGTGGCAACCTCATTCACGCTGGCCGAGAATGTCGCCCTGATTGTCGAGATGTTGGACATCGTGGCCGGTGGGCCGGGTGAATTCGCCAAACGCCCCTTTCTGAAGGCCCATATCAGCCCGGTGATTTCCCCAATGCGCTACGGCGAAGATGCCGTGGACGTTGTTTATGAATGTATCGCCAACAACATCCCAATGTCCTGCATCACTGCGGCACAAGCGGGCGCAACTGCCCCGGCAACACTGGCGGGTTTTCTGGCACAATCGCTGGCCGAAACCTTGGCCAGCCTGGTCATGGTCAACGCGATCCAGCCCAGCTTTCCGATGGTGTTTTCCAACTGGCCGTTCATCGTTGACCTGCGCACCGGCTCGTTTGCCGGGGGCAGCGGCGAAACTGCCATCCTGAACGCCGCTTCGGCGCAGATCACCAACTGGCTGGGCCTGCCCTCGGGCGTGGCGGCGTCGATGGCCGACGCAAAGGCCATCGATGCGCAATACGGCGCTGAAAAAGGGATCACTTCGCTGGCCGCCGCACTGGCCGGGGGCAACCTGATATATGAAAGCTCTGGCATGACGGCCTCGCTGCTGGGTGTCAGTTTCGAGGCTTTTGTGCTGGACAACGAAATGCATTCACACACCTATCGGGCGCTTCGCGGAATCGAAGTGACCGAGGAAAATCTGGCCTTTGATGCGATCTGTCATTCGGTTCTGGGGGACGGTCATTTTCTGGGCAGTTCACATACGTATGCGGCGATGGAGCGGGATTACTTCTACCCGGATCTGGCCGATAGGAACGAGCCACGCACATGGCAGGAAGAAGGCGCGACTGACGCTTGGTCGGCAGCACGCGAAAAGGCCAAAGAGGTGCTAGCCACGCATCATCCAAAGTATTTGACCGACGCGCAGGATGCCGAAATCCGCAAACGGTTTCGCATTCTGATCTGAACGCATCAGCCCATTTCCAACCGACAATTCTGCCGCTAGGCTCGCCCGCAACCGACAGAGAATGGGGACCTTATGACCAATTCGTTTTTTCAGCCGGTCTCGGCGATGGAGCTTGCCCGGTTCGCCGGCATTCCCACCTTTATGCGGCTGCCAAGCGTGACACTGGACCACGACCGCATTGCCGAAGTTGAACTGGGTCTTGTTGGCATTCCCTGGGATGGCGGCACCACCAACCGCCCCGGCGCACGGCACGGGCCGCGCCAGTTGCGGGATTTCTCGACAATGATCCGCGCGATGAACCCGGTCACCGGGGTCGCGCCCTTCTCGCTGGTCAATTGCGCCGATCTGGGCGATGTCGCGCCGAACCCGGTGGATATCGGGGATACGCTGGAGCGGGTGACCGCTTTCTACTCGGATTTGCAGGATCGCGGCATCACCCCCCTAACCGCCGGAGGGGATCACCTGACTACCCTGCCCGTCTTGCGCGCGCTGGCCAAATCCGGCCCGCTTGGCCTGATCCAGTTCGACAGTCATACCGACCTTTTCGACACCTATTTCGGCGGCCACAAGTTCACTCACGGCACGCCGTTCCGCCGCGCGGTCGAAGAAGGACTAGTCGACCCTAAGCGTTTTGTTCAGGTCGGCATTCGCGGCACCGCCTACAATACGGAAGACATCGAATGGGGTGAGGCACAGGGCATCCGCATCATCCGTATCGAGGAACTGTTCGATCGGGGTATCGATGATGTCATGGCCGAGGTGCGCAGTATTGTCGGAACGACGCCGACCTATTGCACCTATGATATTGACTTCGTCGACCCGACTTATGCGCCCGGCACCGGCACGCCCGAAATCGGTGGGCCGAACAGTTTTCAGGCTCAGCAGGTCATTCGCAAGATGGCTGGCGTCAATCTGGTCGGTGCCGATCTGGTCGAAGTCGCGCCGCCCTTCGATCCGGAGGGCGGCACAGCTTGGCTTGGCATTTCGCTGATGTTCGAACTACTCTGCGTGCTGGCGCAGGCGGTGGATGCGCGGCGGTCTTAGGCCCCGCTGACGTTTTCAGCGATCATCGAGATCATCTCAAACATCACCGCTGCTGCTGTCAGCGCGGTGATGTTGTTGGGGCTGTCCTTGGTGGGCATCATGCAGACGACATCTCCGCCTACAATGTTCAACCCGCGTGCGGCGTGCAGAATGCCAACGGCTTCGTCTATGTCGAACCCCTTCTCGCCGGGCTCCAGATTGGAAACCGCAGGCGCAACTGTCGGGTCGAGGCAATCCAGATCGAAGGTGATGTAAACCGGACGATCCCCCAGAACCTCTTTGGTCTGCGCCACTACATCCGCAAGACCGCGCTGGCGGAATTCACGCATGGTGACGATGTTATAACCATAGTCGTATGAGGGCTGCAGCCAGTCCAGGCTGCGCGGATGGCCACGAAGACCGATCTGCATGGATCGGGTCGGATCAACCTGCCCCTGATCAGCCAGATAAGCCCCCCAGTGCGCCGCCGACTTTTTGGCACCCAGAAAGTGATCAACCTTGGTGAACACATCCGTGTGGGCGTCCAGATGCAGAAAGCTTATCGGTTCACCGCCCGCCAGTTTGCCCCGGCCCAGCGCCTGCACGATGCCACCCGTTATGGAGTGATCGCCACCGACCGAAACAGGCCGCGCACCGGCCGCATCGATATCTTTATAAAACTCGGTGATGCGTTCGATGCAGTCTTCGTTGTTATTGGCCCTTGGGAACGGCACGTCTCCCACATCAGCAATCCGCGCACTGTTCCAGGGGTCGATCCCAAACAGTGAATGCACCCGGCGCTGCACTGCCGAGACATGGCGCAGCGCGCGCGGACCCAGATGCTGATCCCGTTCAGTCGTGCCATTGCCGGTGGAATGAGGCACGCCTGCCAGCGCGATATCCTGCCCCTCAGGCCCGACATTCGGGCAGCGAAACAGGGTAGGCACCCCCCACCAGTAAAGGTTTTCCATCATGGATTGTTCATAACGGTCAGTCATTGTTTTCCCCGGTAAAAGAAAAACGCCCCCGGCAGTAACCGGGGGCGGGTTTGTTTAGAGTTTCTCGTCTTCTCGCCGGAAGGCCCCTTGCACGATCCGGTCCATCACCATGGCCAGGAACAGGATTGCAAAGCCGCCCAGCAAACCCGGACCCTTGGCGGCGTATTGCAGCGCCTCAAGGATTTCCTTGCCCAGACCACCGCCGCCGATCAGCGAAATGATTACCACCATCGACAGACACATCAGGATGGTCTGGTTGACCCCAGTCATGATGGACGGCAAGGCTAGCGGGATTTCCACATCTTTCAGCAGCTGCCACTTGGACGCGCCAAAGGCGACCGCTGCTTCTTTGATGCTTTCCGGAACTCCTCGCATACCCAGCGCGGTAAGGCGGATCACCGGCGGCATGCCAAAGATGATCGTGGCCAGAATGCCCGGTGGGTTACCCGTGCCAAAGAAGGCAATGATCGGGATCAGATAGACGAAGGCCGGAAGCGTCTGCATCAAGTCCAGCACAGGTTCCGCTGCGCGATAAGCGCGTTTGGATTTGCCGAACCAAATGCCCAGCGGAATGCCAAACACAACACACAGCAGGACCGCAGCGCCAACCAGGGCCACCGTCTCCATCGCCACATCCCAGTAGCCCAGCAAGGCGATATAGGCCAGTGAGGACGCGGTGAAGATCGCCACACGCGGACCGGCCGCACGCCATGCGGTCACGCAGATGACCAGCATCACAACCGGCCACGGAGACCCGATCAACGCAATAGTCAGCGCATCCAGAACCGAGCGGACACCGGCGACAATCCCATCAAAAACATCGCCTCCCGCGGCAGCAGCAGCGTCAATCTGCGCCTCCATCCAACTGGCCAAGTTCGAGAATAGCGTTCCCTCGCCCGGGCCCAATATGATCTCAGACACCTGCTCCTCGGGAAAGGCGTCCAGCAAGGGCAACGACGCGTTTACTGTGAACTTGTAAACGATTAGTGGCGCAATTGCGGCCACCAGAACGGCACCCATTACTGTATTGCGCGTAGACCGGCCGCTTTCCGTGCTGCTCGGATCCGTCCGCCATTTCGAGTACTGCTTTTCATAAACCCGATCCGCGTAGAACCCCTGCACCAGTTTGAATACCAGCAGCATCAGCAGGCCGGTGACCATGATACCCACAGCCTCGGACTGCGCGGCGGCGGCCTTTTCAAAACTGGAATCGGCCGCCTTCTGGATGTTTTCGGCCAGTTTGGTGAACCGGTCTATGTCAGCCTTTTCCGTGGCTTCCCCCGCCCGTTCTAGCAGTTCATTCGCACGGGCTTGCTGACGTTCGGCACGCTCTGCCAAGTCGGCACCGGGATTGCCCCAGGCACCTCGGCCAATCTGAACCCAGGCGATGATTTCCAGGATCAGGAAAGTCCAGAACATGCCCCAAATCGCCCGCGACGCGGACCAAAACGGCCCCAGCACCGCAGCCCACAGGTTGAACGTGTTCGGAACCGGGCTGGTTGCGTCATGGATTTTGTGGAAAGCATTGACATAGTAGTCACCGCTCGGTCCGACAAAATCGTGAATTGATTGGTCCAGTGCCTCGCGGTCGACCTCGATATCAGAGGCAGCCGTTACTTTGACCTCTGTGGTTGCATCACTCATTTTTGCCCCCCTGAATTCCGCGCAGCAGGCGTGGTTTGGTCACAACGCCCACATCAGTACCCGCATCAGTGATGATCACCGGCATATCCGTATTGACAGCCAGGTCGATCAACTGATCCAGATCCGCCCCTTCATCGGCGCGCGGCGCGCCTTCGGTTGGACCAGAATAGCTTTCCATCGGCTCCATGATCGAATGTGCCTTGACCAGTTTGAGTTTCGAGATGCCCTGCACAAACTCGCGCACATAATCGTCGGCCGGGTTCATGACGATGTCTTCCGGAGTGCCGATCTGAACGATCACGCCGTCTTTCATGATCGCAATCCGATGGCCGATGCGAATGGCCTCATCCAGATCGTGCGTGATGAACAACGTTGTCTTCTGCAACTGCGCCACCAGCGCCTTGAACTGATCCTGCAATTGCAGACGGATCAGCGGGTCAAGGGCCGAGAACGGTTCATCCATCAGCAGGATTTCCGGGTCAGAAGCCAGCGCCCGGGCAATCCCCACCCGTTGCTGCATACCGCCTGACAGTTCTTTGGGCAGACGATCCTCGTACCCGGTCAGGTCCACCAAACCCAGCGCGTGATCGGACACCGCCCAGCGTTTCGACTTGGAAACCTTTCGAATTTCCAGCGGATAGGCCACGTTATCGCGCACGGAACGGTGCGGCATCAGCGCCATGTGCTGGAAAACCATCCCGATCTGCTGCGCTCGGATACGGCGTAGTTCAGCCTCGGAAATCTTGGACACATCGTGCCCCAGAATTTCGATCTTGCCCGAGGTCGGCTCGATCAGGCGGTTCACGTGCCGTACCAGCGTCGACTTGCCCGAGCCTGACAGGCCCATGATGCAGAAAATCTCACCCCGAGGCACTTCGAAGGTGGCACCCTGCACACCCACGACACAATTGAATCTTTCCAGAACTTCGGGCTTTCCGATGCCCTCGTTCCGCACTGCGGTCATGGCTTCTTCGGCCCGCGCGCCAAAGATCTTCCAGACGTCCGTCAGTTTTACGACTGTTTCTGTCATTTTTGTCCCTTCGATGCAGAACAGGCCGCCGGTCATGTCCGGCGGCCTGTCCGAGTTTCAGCTCAGACTGGCGTCACTCACTGTGACATCCAGCCCAGAACGGCATCTTCATTGGCTGCCACCCATTCTTCTGCATAGGCTGCGGGCTCTTTTCCTTCGATCACCAGCGCATAGGTCATGGCGGAAACCGAGTCGGTATCCAGCTTCATGTTGGCTAGCAACTGGGCAACCTCAGGGTATTCATCCTCAAGAGACTTTGCATAGTGCAGGTGCAGATATGCGAGATCCCAGGCGACACCGGCCTCGGACTTCTCAAGCCAGTCCGGATCGTCGGTGGGCTGAAGCACGTTCCACTTGGACGCGTCATAGGCTGGCTCTTCCAGGATCTGCATGTCATGCAGGGCAAACACGTAATGCGGTGTATAGCAGAACCCGACCCACGGGTCGCCCGCCTTGATCGCATTGTCGAGGTTCGCATAGGCGACCGTCTCGTCAATCTCGGTCAGCTCCATGACCTGATCATAACCGTATGACTTAGCCCGGATTTTCTCGACATTGGTCGAGGCCCAACCCGGCGCGCCGATCCAGACTTCACCCTGACCGTCCCCATTGCTGTCGAACAGCGCCGCAATGTCAGGATTGGTCAGATCGTCGATCGAACGGATATCGTTGGCATCCGCAGTGGCCTTGTCGACACACATGCCTTGGAACGCCTCAACGCCATTGGCGTTGAACGCAACCGTGCCTTTGTCAGTTACATAAGTGTCATGCAGGTTCTGCTGGTTCGGCATCCAGACCTCGGGGTGAACATGCATCGCGCCCGAATCCATCGCTTCGAAAACGATTGGGTTGGTGCCATTCTGCAGCTCAACCTCAAGCCCGAGGTTCTGTTCAATCGCCACCTTCAAGATATGCGCTGTCGCATTCACCGAGGGCCAGTTCGGCACACCGATTACGATATCCGCAGCCATAGCAGGCCCGGCGATCGCCATTGATGCGCCTCCCAGTAGCGTTGCAAATTTTTTCATCTGATATCTCCATGTTGGTCGTATTTGGTGCTTGTTTTTGCCCGGCCTGACCGTAGCGCACCTTTCGAACAATTGCCGGAAAGCCGAACTTCCCATACTTTTTAGCCAACGGCTTATAACACCGGGCTGGCCGGAAAATTGAAACATGCCAGCACGCCACCCATCAAGAGTTACGCGCGACAATTTCATTTATACGGGATTATCGTAGTTTAGTTTCGACTTTTTGCAAATCTATTGCCTGAGATATCTGAATTTAGAGCTGAAAGACGTACCGCGAAACCAGTTCTATCTTGTTCTGGAAGACACGCATCCGATTGTTGACCGCGGCAGAGCCGCGATTCACATCTCTTGCCGGGCCGCGCTAAACGTCGTGACCGCCAGAGAAACGATGACGGCGCATGGCCGATACCGAGCCGCTGCGCTGCTTGCGCTCTGGTCGCCAAACCTCATCAGCGTCGCGGAGCCGACGACCCGCCGGGTTCGACAGCACACCGAAGAAGATCGCATCAAGCGCACCGGGATAAGGGGAAATACGACGGGTCATAGCAAAATCCTTTCTCGTTTCTGCTCTGAACCTGCACTCATGACAGCGCCGCTTCCCACCGACGTAATCCGCCAGAATCCGTAAGTCATCCGTAAGCTGCTTGGGGGAATACCCTAAATCTGGCATATTGCCCGATGACTGCCCCGCTATTTCCGAGGCTCCATGACTGATCGTTCATCCCTTTTTGCCCAAAAGTTACGAAGCTTTCGCGCCTGTAACGGTACTCACGGCCGGATGACGCAAGAGGAACTGGCGCAGTTGTTGGATGTAAGCGTCGATGCAATCAGCAAGTACGAACGCTCGCTGTCTTTCATGCGTGGCGATTTGGAGCATCGATTGCGAGAGAACCTTGGTTGGAGCCGCAAGGAGATCGTCGCATGCCGTGCCGACTGGAACCGGTACTCGCACCGCGCGCCGTCCGAATACCGAGTCTTTCGGGAGCACGATGTCGCATCAGAATTCGGATCAATCGAAAATGCCGACGTCGCAGTTCAAGCATTGGAAGACGCAGGCGCACACCCATTCCCCGAGGGTTTTTCGGCCGGGGACCCCATCTGGCAAAAGATTCTTCGCGATGGCGCTTTGTCAGGTGTCTACGTCATGCACACTGGAAGACTTTCTGCGCATTTGTCGTTGGTTTTTCTGGACGCATCCTTGGCGGCGAAGTTCTGCGAAAGATGCCTTGTCGAAGCCGAATTCAGCCTCGACGCCATTCGGCGCCCTATCCTTCCCGGTGACTACTTCGGCTATTGCGCCGGTGTCTATATCGCGCCAGGCCATCAGAAGGCCGCGCTGCATTTACTGTCGGGTTTCGTCGATATTTTGGAAGATCTCGCGGATCGAGAGGTATTCCTGAAGGACCTGGCCGCCATCGCCGCCAGCCCCATAGGGCATCAACTGTGCAAAGATCTCGGGTTCAATTTTTTAGGTCCGCATGTTCACTGCGAAGGGCTGGAATTCTGGCGCTTTGCAGGTAGGCAAATACCGGCTTCGCTTTTCGCAAGACGCAGTCCTGACCTTCGGGACGCCTACGCGGCCCGCTTCCTTTCGAGTTGAGGATCGCGTGCCCAAAGAAACTGCCCACACCAACGCATGTTCCGGCAGGCCCAACGTAGCCACCACGCATCACAATGGCCCGCCCACTTGGGGTATTTTGATTTTGCGTCAGTTGCGCTTTTACTCGGGGGCTAACCTCGCCACCGAGTTGGCGCGATGTAAAACTGAGGGTGAGCTGCAACAACGGACACTTTCAAATCTTTTCGAATAGAGCTGTCGCCTCTTTGCGGGTGGTCCACACCCGGTCATCGGCGCATATTTTAGAGAACACGGTTTTTCTTCAGGAGCATACATGAGCACCAAGTATTTCGCGCCGCACGGGGGCCATCCCGGGCAGGACCAACTGTTGACTGACCGCGCTGTATTTACGGACGCATATGCCGTGATCCCCAAGGGTACGATGAGGGATATCGTGACCAGTTTCCTGCCGTTCTGGGACGACACACGCTTGTGGGTGATCTCGCGCCCGTTGAGCGGCTTTGCCGAAACGTTCTCGCAATACATCATGGAAGTTCAACCGGGTGGAGGGTCTGACCGACCCGAGACCGACCCCGAGGCCGAAGGCGTTTTGTTCGTTGTCGAAGGAACAGCAACGTTAAGCATCGAAGGCAAAACCCATGAATTGACCCCCGGCGGTTATGCCTATTTGCCTTCGGCGAGTGAATGGACCCTGCACAACCGTTCCGAGGACACACTGCGGTTCCATTGGATCCGGAAGGCGTATGAGGCGGTCGAGGGATTGGATAAGCCCGACGTGCTGGTCCTCAACGAAAACGATATCGAACCAACGACGATGCCCGGCACAGACGGCAAATGGGCCACAACGCGGTTTGTCGACCCAAGCGACCTGCGTCACGACATGCATGTCACGATTGTCACGTTCGAACCCGGCGCGGTTATTCCGTTTCTTGAGACGCACGTAATGGAGCATGGCCTCTATGTGCTCGAAGGCAAAGCTGTTTACCGGTTGAACAATGACTGGGTCGAAGTTGAGGCCGGAGATTACATGTGGTTACGCGCGTTCTGCCCCCAAGCCTGCTACGCAGGTGGTCCGGGCAAATTCCGCTATCTTCTTTACAAGGACGTAAACCGGCACATGGCGCTGCGGCCCGGCTTTGCCACCTATCCACAGCATCAACGCCTGAGTACAGCGGCTGAATAACTGCCGACCGATGACAGAATTAACCAACGGGCCGCTCCGATTTCGGGGCGGCCTAGTCTTTTGGGCATTAATCAAATGCCTCCAGGCAGTGAAACTATAGAACAAAGAAAAGCGGCGCGCACAGGCACGCCGCTTTTTTTCCCATGACACGAGGAAAGACGTATCAGACGTGATCGTCGTGTCCGATGGACCCCTGACCATGACCCGCCATACCACCTGAAACCTCTTCGGTTGCCTCGTCCGAAAGCTCCTCCGGTAGAACCAGATTCAGGACAATGGCGATGACCGCGGCAGGCAAGATGCCAGAAGTGGCCAGAACCTTTATCGTGCCAGGCAGATACTGCAGGGCGCCGGGCTCAAGCTGCAATCCAAGACCGAGGCTCAGAGCAATCGCAAAGATCACCATATTGCGGCGATTCCAGTTCACGTCCGACAACATCGAGACACCTGCCGCGACCACCATGCCGAACATTACGATCACGCCCCCGCCAAGCACCTCGATCGGAATAGACGAGATAATCGCGCCGATTTTGGGGATCAGGCCGCAAATGATCAGGAAAAGCGCGCCGATGGTGACGACCATACGACTCATGACGCCCGTCATGGCAATCAGCCCGACGTTCTGGCTGAACGACGTATTCGGCAATGCG
The DNA here is from genome assembly GCF_056538005.1 of Ruegeria sp. BI11. Lineage (NCBI taxonomy): Bacteria > Pseudomonadati > Pseudomonadota > Alphaproteobacteria > Rhodobacterales > Roseobacteraceae > Ruegeria > Ruegeria sp. BI11. The sequence continues at coordinate 69,038 of NZ_JBQFSM010000005.1, forward strand.
CCGAATAGACCCGAGATCGCGGTGCCGACACCATCAGCATAGGTCGCGCCCTGAATTTCCTTGTCGGTCGCTTCACGCCCAGCACCCCCTTTGGTGATACCGGACACGTCGCCCACCGTTTCAACCGCTGATACAAAGGACATCGCGCAGAAACCGATGATCGCCGCGACCGAGAATTCGATGCCAAAATGCAGCGGATTCGGCAGCGCAAAGGAGGCCGCGTTACCAACGTTGCCCAGGTTTACCTGACCAAGTGCAAAGGCCATCGCATAACCAACCAACAGGCCGATCAGAACCGCGGACACGGACAACATGCCCCGCGCAAAGAACTTCAGGCCCAGCGTAACCACGATCACGGTGCTGGCCATGAACCAATTCAGGCCCGAGCCATATTCCTCGGTGCCTATGGCGGGCACTCCTCCAGCAGCGTATTGAACGCCGACCTTCACAAGCGCCAGACCGATCATTGTCACCACAAGACCCGTCACCAGTGGCGGAAGCGCAAAGCGAAGACGCCCGATGAATAATCCCAGAAAGGCGTGGAACAGCCCACCGACGACAACGCCGCCCATCAGGACAGCAATGGCATCAACGCCCTTTCCAACAACCAATGGGATCATGATCGGGATAAAAGCAAACGAGGTGCCCTGCACGATGGGCAGCCGGGCACCGATAGGCCCCACACCAATGGACTGGAACAGTGTCGCGACGCCCGCAAAGAACATCGACATCTGGATCATATAGATCATCTGCGGGAAATCGGGGCTGTTCGAGCCGAACCCAAACCCGGCCGCTCCGCACACGATAATGGCTGGCGTGACGTTCGACACGAACATCGCCAGCACATGCTGAATGCCCAGTGGGACCGCTTTAATAAGCGGTGGTGAGTAGTTCGGATCGCGGAGCTGCTCCGGCGTCCCGATGGTTGCATCTGACATTTTGTCTTTCCTCCCTTAAGAGACGTTGACCGGCTCCTCTTCCGGCAACGTTTCTTATTCCGTGATTGTGAAGGGCTCCTCGAACCAATGCTCCTCGAGGTTGGACCCGGTTCCAATTCGATCGACCACCGCAAACAGCCCCGGCGCATGAAGTGGGGTCAGAACCCCGTGCCAAGTGTTGCGGTGGTAATTCACGCCCTGACCTGGTTTGGTTTTGAACGCGATGGGCTGGCCCGGAATTCCATCTTTGTCGGGTGCTACAACCACAACAAAGGGCTTGTCCGACAAGGGCAGAAACGCCTGACTCCCATCAGGGTGACGTTCAACCATTTCCAGTTTGATCGGCAGGCTGAACGCCTCGGATTGAAACACGCTGATCCCGGCGCGCCCATCGTGGAAATCCAGCACGGCGCGGTCATGATAGCGCGCGCACTTGCCCTGATTGATGTATTTGTCCACATCACCAGCCACTTCGATGACATCGCCGAATGGCGCAAAGGCCTCGGATGTCAAAGGCCTTAGCTTCAAGACAGTCGTCATACCTCGAATTTCTCAATCAGGCGCAGTTCCGCGATCCGTTCAACCTGACGGCAGGCCTCGGCAAACTCGGTGTCGCGGTCGCTGTCGATACGGCGGTTGAAGGCGTCTAGAATGCTGGCTTTCGTGTTGTCCTTGACCGCAATGATGAAGGGAAAGCCGAACTTGGTTGTGTAGGCCTCGTTCAGCGCCGTGAAAGTCGCGCGTTCTTCGTCCGTCAGCATATCCAGACCGGCCCCTGCCTGTTCGGACGTGCTTTCCTTGGTCAGACGACCGGCCGCGGCAAGCTTGCCTGCCAGATCCGGGTGGGCAGTCAGAACGCCCAGGCGCTGTTCGGCAGTTGCCGTGCGGAACACCCGCGCCAGTGCGTTGAGAACACCGGCAGCATTGTCATGGGTCGGCCCAAGCTCCAAATCATACGCGCCTTCGGCAATCCACGGGCTGTGTTCGAATACGCCGCCGAATTCGGCAACAAAGGTGGGCTGGTCCATTTCGGACGGGGTTAGGCGTTGCATAGGGGGGTGTTCCGTTGCCCAGTGATCGGCAATCTGTTCGCGCGTGGCGAACCAGACACCATCGTGTTTCATGAAATGCTCCAACACGCGTTTCAGCGCCATGGCGCGACCCGGGCGGCCAATCAACCGGCAGTGCAGACCGATTGAAAGCATCTTGGGCGCACCGGCTTCGCCTTCGGCATACAGCATGTCGAAGCTGTCTTTCAGGTAGCTTTCGAACTGGTCGCCAGTGGTGAACCCCGCCTGAATCGCAAAGCGCATGTCGTTGCAATCCAGCGTATAAGGCATAATCAATTGGTCCTTGCCGCCAGCCTTTGTCCAATATGGCAAATCGTCGGCATAGCTGTCTGCGATATATGCAAAGTCGCCTTCCTCGGCAGCCAGATCGACTGTATTCATCGAACAGCGGCCCGTGTACCAACCGCGCGGCGTCTCGCCCGTTACCTCGGTATGCAGACGGATCGCTTCGCGGATTTGCGCGCGCTCTTCGTCTGGGCTCATGTCTTTGTGCTCGATCCACTTTAGGCCATGGCTGGCGATTTCCCAACCCGCGTTTTTCATAGCTGCAACTTGCGCCGGTGCGCGGGCCAAAGCGGTGGCGACGCCATAAACGGTAATGGGGAGGTCCTGCAGAAGCTGGTGAACCCGCCAGAACCCGGCGCGGCTGCCATATTCGTAGATCGTTTCCATATTCCAGTGTCTTTGCCCGGGCCAGGGGGCGGCCCCAGTGACCTCGGACAAGAACGCCTCGGATGCGGCATCGCCGTGCAGGATGTTGTTTTCGCCACCTTCTTCGTAGTTCAGTACAATCTGAACCGCGATTTTGGAATCATTGGGCCAGTTGGCTTTGGGCACTTGCCCACCATAGCCAGTCATATCTCGTGGATAACGCGTCACATCAATTTCCTTCTTCTTGAAATGATGAATACCCCAGATAATCGATGATGTTTTTCAAAAAATACAACAAAGAGTTTCGGACAGTCAGCCTTTGCCTCTTGGGGAGTATTCGGATTAGTAATTTCCAAGTTTCAAAGAGAGGCTCAAATGTCAGGTTACCTTACTACACATGTTCTGGACACGGCGCGGGGGTGCCCTGCCGAGGGTCTGAAAATCGAACTTTTTCGACTTGAGGGGTCAGACCGTACGTTGCTGAAAACCCTAGTTACCAATGACGACGGCCGCACGGATGAACAAATCCTGCCCGAAGCCGAGTTTTCAACGGGTGAATACGAGCTGATCTTCTACGCCGGAGATTACCTCGACGCTTGCGGCACCCCACCCGAAGATCCACGCTTTCTGAACGTGATCCCGATCCGGTTCGGAATGTCCGAACACTCGCACTATCATGTGCCGCTGCTTCTTTCGCCCTTCGGCTATTCAACCTACCGCGGCAGCTGAGCGGCCTTTTAGGGCGTGTTTGTCTCAGCAATCGTTGAACCGATACGCTCTATTATGAACTCCATGAACAGGCGCGTTTTGGGGTCCTGCATACGGCGGTGAGTAAACAAACACGCCATTTGAATCGGCTCCGGTGGCGTTTTCAGCGCGACCGGAACTAAAGTACCGGCGCTGAGGTACTTTGAAATCTCAAAAACCGGCTTCAACGCAATGCCGTGCCCGGCCAGTGCCCAATCAGTCAACACGTCGCCATCATCTGACTCGTATCGCCCTGAAACACGGAATCTCTTTGGCCCGGTTTCAGTTCTTAGAAGCCACTGGAATTCGGTCGCACCGGGAAACCGCAGGCTGAGGCATTCATGACCATTGGAGACAATATCGTCGCCACTTTCCGGCATCCCATGTTTCTTGATGTATTTCGGGGATGCGCACAGAACCCGTTCCACATCGGCAATCTTACGAATGCGCAAATTACTGTCCTCGGGCTGACCAAGGAAGAAAGCCAAGTCCAGGCCTTCGGTCGTAATATCCACGTTTCGATCAGTCAGCCTTAGCCGAACATTCACCTCGGGATATTCAGCCAGAAACTTCGGCACCTGCGGTGCTATCAAACGCCGACCAACCCCCAATGGGGCGGCAATATACAGCGATCCTTTCAGGTTCTCGGTGATATTGACGATTTGCGCTTCGGCGTTTTGGACGGCTTCAAGAATTTCCGTCGCTCCCCGATAAAACGATTTTCCTTGCTCGGTCGGCGTCAGGCTGCGCGTGGTGCGTTGAAACAGCCGGACGCCAAGATGTTCTTCAAGCTGGGAGATTCTGGCCGACGTTACAGCCGGTGAAACCCGCAGATCACGGCCTGCGGCGGACATGCTGCCCAATTCGTAAACACGGACAAACGTTCGGATGTTATCAAAGTAGGACATTATTTTGCATTTTTTGATACTGCTTGGTCTTTCGTAGCAATACCAGAGGAAAACACTATCGCATAGAGTGTCTGGGAACTTAGAATCTTAGGAGCAAAGCCATGTACGACTTGGCCGTAATGTGGGAGTGGATCGCTTTTTCCGTCCGCTGGCTGCATGTGATCACCGCGATGGCGTGGATTGGCGCGTCATTCTATTTTATCGCGCTGGACCTCATGCTGAAGCCGAACCCTGCCCTGCCGGAGGGGGCCTACGGCGAAGAATGGGAAGTACACGGTGGCGGGTTCTACCACACCGTCAAATACCTGGTGGCGCCTGCCCGGATGCCCGAACATCTGACCTGGCACAAATGGCAAAGTTATACGACATGGCTATCCGGTGCGGCCCTGCTAATGATCATTTACTGGGTCGGAGGCGAGCTGTTCCTGCTTGATCCGACCAAGGTGGACCTGTCGCTGTGGCAGGGCATCTTGATCTCGGGCGGATCGCTGACCATTGGGTGGCTGCTGTATGACCAGATGTGCAAATCCAAGCTCAGCGACCACCCAACCGTTTTGATGCTGTTGCTGTTCGTGATCCTGGTGATCATGTCCTGGGGCTATAACCAGATCTTCACCGGTCGAGCCGCCCTTTTGCATCTTGGCGCCTTCACCGCGACGATCATGACGGCCAACGTGTTCTTTCAGATCATGCCGAACCAACGGATCGTGGTTGAAGACCTCAAGGCTGGTCGAACACCTGATGCCAAATATGGAAAGATCGCCAAGGTGCGTTCGACGCACAACAACTACCTGACCTTGCCGGTCGTATTCCTGATGCTGTCGAACCACTACCCGCTGGCTTTCGGGACCGAGTATTCGTGGATCATCGCCAGCCTGATCTTCCTGACCGGTGTGACTATCCGGCATTATTTCAACACCATGCACTCAACCGGAAAGGGCCCGCACTGGACCTGGGCTGTCACGGTAATTCTCATGATCGTAATCGCATGGCTGTCTTCGGTAAGGCCGACCGAGACATGGGAAGATGCAGAAGCACGCGAGCTGACGCCGTATGAGGAGAAATATGCGTCAGCCGCAAGTTTCGAGGCCGCGTATGAAACGGTTCTGGGCAATTGCTCCATGTGCCACGCGCGCGAGCCGGTCTATGGCACCATGAAATGGGCCCCCAAGAAAGTTTACCTTGAAACACCCGGTGACGTTGCCCGGCAGGCCGACCAGATTTATCTGCAGGCCGGGATCAGCCACGCAATGCCGCCGCCATCAGCGGTTCAAATGGACGAAGAAGCGCGCCAGACGATCATAGCATGGATCAATGAAGTTCGGGATCATTAACCAACAAACCAATTGGTGACAGGCAAACTGGGTTTTCACGCCCAGTTTTTTTGTTTCTTAGCCTTGTACGAAAAAGCGTTTGCTGCGCTGCGCGATATGTTCAACGAAAAGACGAACCTTGGGGTCCTGAAGCTTTTTATGCGGGTAAAGACACCCGAAAATCGTCGGCAACGGGGGGGTCTTCGGTAGGACCTCAACCAACCGTCCATCCTCAAGATATTCCCGCACGTCGAAACGTGGCTTGTTGACGATACCCTTACCGGCAAGGGCCCAGTCCGTCAGCACATCGCCATCATCGGCATCGTACTTGCCACGAACCTCTAGCTTTCGCGGGCCCATATCGGTGTTGAGGGTCCAAAAGTATTCTGGTGATCTGGGATACCGCAACAACAGGCAATTGTGAGGGGTGTGCAGCAGGTCATCCGGTGTTTTAGGTACACCAAAGTTCGACAGGTATTCCGGCGACGCACACAGCACGCGATCGCAATCCGCGAATTTCCGCAGTTTCATGGTGGAATCACCGGGCTCGCCAATAAAGAACGCGATGTCCAAACCGTCGGCCATTATGTCCACCTTGCGGTCGGACAGGCGCATGCGAATCTCTGTTTCCGGGTAGAGATCCGAGAAATCCGGCACCAGTGGCGCAACGATTCTACGCCCAACACCCAGCGGTGCGGTGATGCGAATGGCGCCTCGGGGGGCGTCCGAAAAGCTGGCGACGCGTGCTTCTGCGTTATCAATCGCCAGCAGAACGGCCTTGGCCTCGTCATAAAAAACCGATCCGACTTCGGTTGGCGTCATCGACCGGGTTGTTCTGTTGAACAGCCGCACGCCCAAATGGTTCTCAAGCTCTTTCAAACGTTTGCTGGCCACCGCCGGGGTTAGCCGTAGGTCCCGCCCGCCGGACGTAATGCTGCCCAGTTCCATCACTCTGACAAAGACGCGCAGACTTTCTATGTACGACATTCGATCCTCCACTTGCGGAAAGACTGCGCCATGGCGTTTTCTTTTTCAACGTTCTGTTGAAAGTATTTGCCGTTTCCGGCGATTTTAAGACTCAATCGTTGCGCCTATGGTCCCTCCGATCACCCACCTGACAGGCAGGGGCATAGGGAGAATACCATGACGCATCGCACCGACATCCAATTTGTCCTGAATGGCAAGGATGTGTCCGTTCCAAACGTATCAGCAGACCAGACGCTTCTGGATTTCCTGCGGTTGGAGCGTCGGCTGACAGGCACAAAAGAAGGCTGCGCCGAGGGCGACTGTGGCGCGTGCACCGTGCTTGTTGGACGGCTTGGCAGTGAAGGTCTGGCCTATGTTCCCGTGAATGCCTGCATTCGGTTCCTTGCCTCGGTCGATGGCTGTCACGTCGTGACGGTGGAACACCTGTCCGGCCCTGACGGTCGCCTGCACCCGGTTCAGCAAGCGATGATCGATCACCACGGCAGCCAATGCGGTTTCTGCACGCCGGGTTTCGTCATGGCGCTGTATGCGCTTTGGATGCAGACCCCTGAGCCAACCGAGACACAAGTCGAAACCGCGCTGCAGGGCAACCTGTGCCGCTGCACCGGATATGAACCGATCATCCGTGCCGCCGTTGCCGTCAGCCGCTATGGCACCCCGGCATCGGACCACCTGAACACCGAACGTGAAACCATGATCGCACGTCTGGCCGCCCTCAAAGACGGACGGCGTGTGATATCCGGCCCAGAGGACAACCTGAGCATTATCCCGTCCAGCGTGGATGATCTTGCCGAGTGTTTGCAAACCTACCCCAAGGCCACAATCGTTGCTGGTGCGACTGATGTGGGCCTTTGGGTCACCAAATTCCTGCGCAACATCGGGCCTGCCATCTTCACCGGTCATCTCGAAGACCTGAAAACAGTCGAAAGACAGGGTTCCCTCCTCCTGATCGGTGCTGGCGCCAGCTACACCGATTGCCAGGAACTCCTGTCCGAGCACTTGCCACACCTGTCCTCCTATTGGGATCGCATCGCAGGGTGGCAGGTGCGGAATATGGGAACTGTTGGCGGGAATATCGCCAACGGCTCCCCCATCGGGGATACGCCTCCGGTTCTGATCGCGCTTGGCGCAGAAATCACACTGCGGCGCGGTTCCGAAAGCCGCACGCTGCCTCTGGCTGATTTCTTCATCGACTATGGCAAGCAAGATCGCCACCCCGATGAGTTTGTCGCAAGCATCCACGTGCCCCTGCCCGGCCCCAACGATCTGGATGCGGCTTACAAGATTTCCAAGCGTCGTGACGAGGACATCTCTTCCGTTGCCGCGGGCATCCACATGACGGTCACGGACGACACGATCAGCAATGCGCGCATCGCATTCGGCGGCATGGCCGCCACACCCAAGCGTGCCGCTGCCGCTGAGGCGGCGCTGAACGGTCAACCCTGGGCGCGCGAAAGCTTTGAAGCCGCCGCTGTGGCGCTGGCACAGGATTTCTCTCCTCTGACCGATTGGCGTGCATCGTCTGACTACCGAATGCTGACCGCCCAGAACCTGCTGCGTCGGTTTTTCCTGGAAAACGACGCCAAAACCGACACCCCCGTTCAACTGGCTTGCGCGTAATTAGGAGACGGCAAAATGAAAGATAGCGTTTCCATCATTGGATCAGCCCACACTAACGTAAAACATGACAGTGCGATCAAGCACGTCACAGGACGGGCCGACTATACCGACGATATTGCCCAGCCCGAAGGCACGCTGCACGCATATCTCGGCGTCTCCGACGTCGCCCATGCCAAGCTGCTGGGCATTGATTTCACCGATGTTCTGGCCACACCCGGCGTTGTCGGCGTACTGACCGCGGAGGACGTGCCAGGGGTCAACGACATCAGCCCGACACATCTGAATGACGAGCCGGTTTTCCCGACCGATGCCATTCAGTTTCACGGTCAGCCTCTGTTTTCCGTCGTTGCCGAAACCCGCGACATTGCGCGCCGCGCAGCGGAACTGGCAAAAATTGACTACGAAGCCCTGCCCCATGCGCTGGACCCGATTGCCGCGCAGGAAGCTGGATATCCCCATGTCACAGCGCCGCTCAAGCTGGAACGCGGCGACGTCGCACCAGCTCAGGCGGCAGCACCGAACCGGATCAAAGGCCGGATGAAAGTTGGTGGTCAGGATCACATGTACCTCGAAGGTCACATCGCATTTGCCATTCCGGGCGAAGACGATGATGTGGTCGTGTATTGCTCCACCCAGCACCCGTCCGAGGCGCAGCATATGGTGGCGCATGTCCTAGGCGTGCCGTCCAACGCCGTTGTGGTCAATGTGCGCCGCATGGGTGGTGGATTTGGCGGCAAAGAAAGCCAGATGAACCTGTTCTGCGCGGTCGCTGCTATGGCCGCCAAAAAGTGGAACCGCGCCGTGAAAATCCGCCCCGACCGGGATCAGGATATGACGGCAACCGGTAAACGCCATGACTTCGTAATCGACTACGACGTCGCCTTTGACGACGATGGTCGAATTCAGGCGGTTGAAGGCAGCTTTGCTGCGCGGTGCGGGTTCTCGGCCGATCTTTCGGGCCCTGTGACCGACCGGGCACTTTTCCACGCGGACAACGCCTATTTCTATCCAAACGTGCGACTGAACAGCCGTCCGATGAAAACCAACACGGTTTCGAATACCGCATTCCGCGGGTTTGGAGGCCCGCAAGGCGTGATCGCGGCCGAGCGGATGATCGAAGAGATCGCCTATGCCACCGGGCAGGACCCGCTTGATGTTCGCAAGGCCAATTTCTACGGCACCACGGACCGCAACATCACCCCGTATCACCAGGAGGTCGAAGACAGCATCCTTGACCGGTTGATCGGAGAACTGGAAGAGACATCGGAATATCGCAATCGCCGGCAAGAGATCATCGAATTCAACAAGACATCGCCGATCCTGAAAAAAGGCATCGCGCTGACGCCGGTCAAATTCGGCATTTCCTTCACTGCGACCTGGTACAATCAGGCTGGCGCGCTGGTGCATGTCTACAATGACGGCTCGATCCATCTGAACCACGGCGGCACCGAAATGGGGCAAGGCCTCAACACCAAGGTTGCACAGGTCGTGGCCGAGGCGTTCCAGGTTGATTTCAACCGTATCAAGATCACCAAAACGACTACAGAGAAGGTTCCCAACACGTCGGCCACTGCGGCCTCCAGCGGGACCGATCTGAACGGGATGGCGGCGTTGAACGCGGTTGAGCAGATCAAGGCCCGTCTGGTGAAGTTCGCCGCTGAAACGTGGGATGTTCTTCCCGAGGACGTAACCTTCCTCGCCAATCAGGTGCATATCGGCCAAGAGGTTCTACCTTTCGACACGTTCATCAAGCAGGCCTATCTGGCGCGTGTGCAACTGTCTGCAGCTGGGTTCTACAAAACGCCGAAAATCCACTGGGACCGGGCCAAGGGACAAGGCCGCCCGTTCTACTATTACGCTTACGGCGCGTCATGTTCGGAAGTGACAATTGACACCCTGACCGGTGAGTACCGGGTGGAACGTACGGATGTGCTGCACGATGTCGGACGCTCACTGAACCCTGTGCTCGACAAGGGTCAGGTCGAAGGTGCCTTTATTCAGGGCATGGGATGGCTGACCACTGAAGAGCTGTGGTGGGACGATGCAGGCCGTCTGCGCACCCATGCGCCGTCGACCTACAAGATCCCGCTGGCGTCAGACCGTCCTCGTATTTTCAACGTGAACCTCGCCGATTGGTCGGAAAACCGTGAGTTGACGATCAAACGGTCCAAAGCTGTTGGTGAGCCGCCGTTCATGCTGGGCATTTCGGTGCTCGAGGCCCTGTCGATGGCCGTGGCTTCGGTTGCTGACTATCGGGAATGCCCGCGCCTTGACGCGCCAGCCACGCCCGAACGAGTCCTGATGGCTGTTTCGCGGCTGCAAACGGGGCCCTAAGCCATGGCTGTCCCCGGTACCCTGAACGAATTTCTGTCCGCGCAGCACAGCGTGATCCGCGTTGCTTTGACCCGCGTGCGCGGGTCATCGCCGCGCAACGAAGGGACCGAGATGTTCGTGGCAACTGGGGCGCTGTTGGGAACCATCGGCGGTGGGCAGCTAGAGTTCATGGCCATCAACGCCGCGCGCGACATGCTGCGCGATGGGGTGCTGCATCATGATCTAGATGTGCCCCTTGGCCCGGAAATCGGTCAGTGCTGCGGCGGGCGAGTCGAAATGAAACTGACCCGTATGCGTGCGTCCGACAAATGGGCCGCGACCGAACGTGCCGCCCAGCGCGAAGAAGCTTTGCCCCATGTCTATGTCATGGGCGCGGGCCACGTGGGGCGCGCTTTGGCCAATCAGTTTCAGCATCTGCCTGTGCGCTGCATCCTCGTCGACACCCGACCCGAAGAGGTCGAGCTTTGTACGGCAAATGTCGAAACCCGGGTCAGCGCGCTCCCGGAATCCGATATCTGGGGGGCGCCTGCGGGCAGTGCCTTTATCGTTCTGACTCACGATCACGGGCTGGATTTCCTGCTGACCTCTGCCGCGCTGGAGCGTCAGGACGCCGCTTATGTGGGGATGATTGGCTCTGCCACCAAGCGTGTGAAACTACGGAACTGGGCGCACAAAAATTGTGACGGACAGTCTATCGAACATTTGAAATGCCCCATTGGGGCAAGCGGTAGCCGCGACAAGCGGCCCAGCGTCATCGCCGCCTTTGTGGTGGCCGAGGTGATGGCTGAATTGACCTCTGAAACTGCCGCGACCGCCCCGACCGGGGCAAACCAGGCGCCCCTGCTGGGCCACCATCACGACCGGAAAGGGAGATCGGCCTGACATCTGTCGGGCCATTCCGGTCACATCAGAGGAGGAGACCGTCATGGACGGGAGGACCTACGAATACAAGCTGTTTACCCGCAGCGACTTCAGCGCATTCTGGGCGCTATTTACTGACAACCTAGTGAATTTGCTGATCCTTTCCGGGGTCTGCCAATTCGTGTTTCAGATGCCTGCCGAGATTGTATTTGGCCGCATCGTTCCCGGTGCCGCCGTTGCGATCCTGGCCGGTGTCGCGGTTTATACATTGCTCGCCAAGTGGGCGGCAACTGTTCAGGGCAAGGACGTAACCGCCTTGCCTTACGGCATCTCGACGCCAGTGATGTTCGTCTATCTTTTCGGTGTGATCGGTCCCATCTATTGGGCAACAAATGATCCAATGCTTGCGTGGCAAGTTGGCATCGGCGCTGGCTTTATGGGCGGCATCGTTGCAGCCTTAGGCGCGCTTGTGGGACCGTACCTTAAGCGGATCACACCGCGTGCCGGTATGTTGGGTACGCTTTGTGGCATCGCGCTGGTCTTTATCGGTTCCGTACCGCTGGCCGAGGTGTTCGAAAACCCCATCATCGGCTTTACCTCGCTGCTGTTTATCCTCTGGGGTCTGATCGGGCGTTTCCGCCTTCCGGGCAATGTTCCGGCCGGTCTGGTCGCGATTGCCGCCGGTACGGTGATTGCCATCATCCTTGGTGAATCCAAAATCGACGTAAGCGGCATCGGCTTCTACCCGCCAATTCCCTATATCGGTGATCTCATCGCCGGTGTGCAGTACCTGTTCGCTAACCCCGAACTGTTCCTGGTGCTGATCCCCGTGCAGATTTACAACTTCATCGAAACCATGAACAACGTGGAATCGGCCGAGGCCGCAGGCGACCACTACCCGGTCGGACTGTGCCAGGTGACAGATGGTGCGGGCACCATTCTGGGAGCGCTGTTTGGCTCGCCCTTCCCGACAACCGTTTACATCGGTCATCCGGCGTACAAGCGGCTTGATGCGCATGCGGGTTACATCGTCGGCGTGGCTGTCGTCATCGCTGCTGCCGCCTTCCTGGGTTTCCTGTCCTTCCTGGCAGGTCTGATCCCGATCGCCGCTGCAGCACCCGTACTGGTCTTTGTATCGGTCAGCCTGATCACCAACACGGCCTGGGCTGTGAAGCCGATGCACATGGCTGCGGTGTCCTTTGCGATCCTGCCTCACATCTCGGCCTTCCTGATGGTCAAGTGGGGATCGCTGATGAACGCTCTGCGCAGCACCGGTGTTGAAGGTCTACCATCACTTGGTGACGAAGGTCTGACCGCAGCGCTGTTGATGGAAGGTGCCCATTACGAAGGTCACCTTGCCCTGAGCCAAGGTGCGATCATCACCGGTCTGATCTGGGGTGCCATCGTGGCCGACGTGATTGACGGTCGCTTCCGGATGGCGGGTTTGTTTGCTGTCGCAGGTGGGCTGATGTCGGCCGTGGGGATCATCCATTCCTACACGCTGCAGATGCCTCAGTTCGATGGGATCACTATCGGTTACCTGATCATCGGCGCATTCCTCTACCTATACCCGATGTTCGCACCCAAAGAGGATCTTGAGCATCGTGTGATCGTACCCGATGAGCCGGATCTGATCGACGACGACTCGCCTGCACAACAGGCCTGATCCATAGCGGGGCAGTCGCAGGGCTGCCCCGCCACTCTTTTCCTATCCTACAAACGAGACCTTTCATGACACAGAGATTGCTTCGCGGTCGTCTGCTGACCTTTCATCGCGAACCCCAGAGCGGCGACGACTCAGGCGCGTATACCTATCTTGAGGACGGTGCCCTGCTGATCCAGGACGGAATCATTCAGGATACCGGCCCCTTCGCCGAGGTTAGTGCGAAAGCCGGGGATGTGCCGATCACAGATCATCGCCCGCATCTGATGACGGCCGGTTTCATCGACACCCATATCCATTTCCCGCAGGTGCAGGTGATCGCCTCGTGGGGCGCACAGCTTTTGGATTGGCTCAACAATTATACTTTCCCTGAAGAGACTCGTTTCGCCTCGGATGCGCACAGCGCGAATATGGCGCGGGCATTCTACGATCAACTCGTCACCCACGGCACTACGACCGCCGTGGCCTATTGCTCGGTCCACAAGACATCAGCGGATGCGTTCTTCACCGAAGCGACCAGACGAAACATGCGCATGCTTGGCGGCAAGGTCCTGATGGACCGCAACGCGCCCGAAGGGCTGCAGGACACGCCGCAAACCGGATACGATGACACCAAGGCCCTGATTGCCGACTGGCACGGCAAAGGGCGCAACGGCTATGTCATCACCCCTCGGTTCGCGATCACGTCAACGCCGGAACAGATGGCAATGGCTCGAGCACTGGCGCAGGAGCATCCGGATTGCCATATCCAGACGCACCTTTCGGAAAACAAGGATGAGATCGCCTTTACCAAGCAGCTTTATCCGCAGGCACGCGACTATCTGGATGTCTATCAGTCTTTCGGCCTGCTGGGGCAAAAGACCCTGCTGGGCCACTCAATCCATCTGGAGACGCGCGAGATCAACGCTCTTACCGAAACGGGTGCGCATCCAGTGTTCTGTCCGACCTCGAACCTGTTCCTGGGCAGCGGCCTGTTTGATCATGCAGGCCTGAGTGCGCGCGGTATCTCAAACGGGATCGCAACGGATGTTGGTGCAGGCACCAGCTACTCGATGCTGCAGACCCTAAACGAAGGGTACAAAATCCTTCAATTGCAAGGATTGGCTCTGCACCCCCTGCAAGCCTTCCACTGGGCGACACGCGGTAATGCCTGCGTTTTGGGCCTGGAAGACAAAATCGGCAATCTCGACCCCGGAACCGAGGCGGATGTCGTTGTCCTGAACGCTCGCAGCACACCCGCCATGGCCTTGCGCATGGATCGTGTTAGGAGTCTTTCAGAAGAATTGTTCGTCCTTCAGATGATGGGCGACGATCGTGCGATTGAAGAGGTCTACGTGTCGGGCGCGCCCAGCAAGTCTGTGTCCGGTCAGAAATCCGAAACCAATTTTGCGTTCGACCCCGTTTAAGGGAACATATGACCTGTGCTTGGCCGTGGCGTGACCGCTTAACGGCCAAACATTCCCACAAATTACAGATGCAGCCCGACCGGGCCGGGGGAAACTGACGACCTCTTCCGCTTTTCATCACCACCAACTGAGATCGGATTTTCACCGCCCTCAGTTCGAAATTAAATTGTCACGGTTGACAATGTATATTTCTCGATTATTTGTCATTCGTGACAATAAACGAGACCGTGATGCCCAGACCTTCGCTAAAAGACCAAAGATCCCATGAAATACTGGACGCCTATCTGACCTGCGTAGCGCGGTTCGGGCTTGAGGGTGCGACCCAGGCGCGGATTGCCGATGAAGCTGGCGTTAAGCGCCCGCTTCTACGCCACTACCTTGGAAACAAGGATGAAATGATAACGGCACTGGCCGATTACGTGATTTCCGGTTTTGCAACATCGCTGGATGGATTGCGCCATCTTTTGCCGGAAACAGCGACACCCTCGGATCTTGTTGATGCGCTATTCTCGGAAGACGCCGGAACCGATCCACGGTTGATGCTGGCTTATCAGGCACTGGTGACAACAGTCCCGGATCGCCCGGACCTGCGGCAAGGCCTGATGGACAGCCTCACGGAATTCTTCGACGTGGTCGAGGCAATCCTGCGCCGTGCGGCCCCTATGGCCCCGGATGCAAGCATTCGCGCCGTGACACAGGGCATATCAGCAATCTTTGTCAGCATGGACGCCTTGTCCCCATTGGAGCCGCCCGAAGCATGGCGTGCGGAATTGAAACTCGCCGCATCTCTGCTGGCGTCAACGTTGGAGGGCAAATCATGAGCCCGACGCGCACAGCCAACTACATTGCCCTGCCCATCCTGTTGGTAGCGACAGTGCTTGGTCTCTACTGGGTCTGGGGGCTGCTCTTTGTCTGGTGGATCGTCCCGACGATCTTAACCGGACAGGCCTTTCTGGTGTTCGAGATCAACCGCAACGACGACCCGGTTCTGTTCTGGGCCATCGTCGGCCTGTGGGCTGTGCTGGGTCTGATGATGATCGCCGCCAGCCTGTTTCCTCAATATGCCCATCTTCTAGCTTAAGGTGCCAAGATGACCAAAATGTATCACCATCTGCCGGTCGAGGCTTATACCTCGCAGGACTGGTTCGACCGGGAACAGCGCCAGATTTTCTCACGCAGCTGGCGTTTCGCCGGACTGGTCGAAGATATCGAGGGGCCTGGGCATTACCTGTCGGTTCAGGCCGGGCTGAACAATCTGTTCATCGTCATGGGCCGCGATCACCGGCTGCGCGCCTTTTACAACATCTGCCGTCATCGGGGCACTCAGTTGATCCGCGCGGTCGGCAAAACGCAAAAGGCGCTCACCTGCCCATATCACGACTGGACCTACGATCTTGAGGGCAATCTGATCTCGGTCCCGGATGAGGCCTCCGAATTCCCCAGCGGCGTCGACAAATCCTGTCTTGGCCTCAAACCGGCCAGCGTGGATGTTTGGCGTGGCATGCTGTTCGTACATCCGGACCCGGACGCCCCCACCCTTGCCGAATGGTTCGGAGAGGTCGATCCCCTGCTTGGCCCGCACAAGCCCGAAGAGCTGGTTGAGTACAAGGAAGGGTACAACAGCTATGAAATCAAGGCCAACTGGAAGATCGTTGTCGAGAATTACATCGACGTCTATCACCTGAGCCATCTGCATTCGAATACGCTACACATGTATGATCATGCCAAGGCCGAATACGGATGGAAGGGACCGCATTACCACTTTTGGGAACCTCCTTCCGAGGCGTATGCGAAGGATCATGAAGCCAATATTCCGATGCCCCGCACGATCCCCGAACCGCATACCGGCGCATGGGTTCCGATGCTGTTTCCTGGGATTGGTATTGGCGCCAGTGAAGAAAGCTGGAACCTGTTCATCATCACCCCGCTGGCCCCCGATCTGACCCGGATCGAAAACCGCACGAAGCTGGCCAACGCTTCGGACTGGGCCTTTCAGAAACAGCAGTGGAAAAGCTGGAACTTCTGGAAGGACTTCGGCGGCCCTAAATATCAAGGCGACGATGCCGCAGGTGCAGACGACCCAATGGCCTCGGGCGACTTTACGACCGAGGATATCTATGCCTGCGAGCAACAGCAGAAATCGCTGAAAAGCCCTTTTTTGGAAATCGGCCCCGCCGGGATCGGCGAAAGCCCGATCACGCAGCACCAAAAGGCGGTGCTGGATTTTATGGATGCAGCTGAGCCCCGCGGAGAATGATCATGAAACCAGTTCAAGCCACCCTGATCGGCGTCGCGCTTGCTTCGACTCTGGTGCTGACGGCGCAAGCCGACGCGCCAGAAGACATCGCCGCACGCATCCTTCAGACACAGGATGAACAAAGCCTGATTTCCACCTGGAGCGATTGGCACCCCGACGCCACACACCAGATCATCCTCAAATATGGGATGGGGCAGCCGGACGATGTGTTCTCGTACCGTGTTGCCGATGACACCGACGCAGAAGACCCTGAGATCGCGAAAGCATTGGAAGGCTATACAGAAACCGCCCGGTCCGCGCCCGTGCTTTCATCGCGAACCGAGGATGGTGTGTCGCATGTCACCGCAGTGACGGATGTCGACTATGATTGGCAGGGATACAGCGGCAGAATGCAGCAGACGGACACGTTCGTTTTTGCGCCGTATCTTGGCGGTACTGTGATCCGGTCTTTGACCACGACTTATGATTACCGATGACGGGACCCTGTTATGCAACGTGACTTTCATACCCTGACCGTGTCTGACACCCGCAAAGAGATCGGCGGCGCGGCCACCAGTGTCACTTTCGACGTCCCGCCTGATCTGACTGACCTGTTTAAATGGACAGCCGGACAACATCTGACCGTCAAGTTCCAGATTGCCGGTGCGGAGCAAAGACGCAGCTATACCATCTCGAACCCGCCGGGCTCAGCGCTGCGCATCACGGTCAAACGCGTTAAGGATGGGATCGTGTCCAACCACATCGGAGACTGCCTGTCGCCCGAAGACAAAGTCGAGGTGATGCCCCCCTTTGGACACTTCACGCTGCTGCCGGGGGCCATGAAACGCCGCACCCATTACTTCTTTGGGGCTGGCAGCGGCATCACGCCGCTTTATGCGATGATCAAGTCCGTTCTGGCCGATGAGCCCCATTCCGCGGCCCATCTGGTCTTTGGCAATACCAACGCAAACAGCATCATATTCCGGGATGAGCTTGAGCAGATGCAGACGCAATACCAGGACCGGTTCACCCTGCGCCACGTCCTGTCGCATCCATCCTTGCTCAGTTGGTTTACACACTGGCACACGGGGCGACTGGATGCAGAAACCATTCAGGCAGCGATCACCGAAACGCCGCCGGTGGCGCAGGATTCTCATTACTGGATCTGTGGCCCCGGCAGCATGAATTCGGACATCCGGACAGCGCTGCGGAATCTCGATGTTCCGAACGACCGCATCCACATGGAAAGTTTCGGCGGGGACGCGCCAGATGACCTGAGCGAAACCGGCATAGCAGCCACCGCCCGAATAAGGCTTGGCGGTAAGGTTTCGGACGTGCCCGTTGCCGCCGGGCAAACCATTCTTGACGCCGCCCTTACAGCAGGGTTGAACCCTCCATTCAGTTGCCAATCCGGCGTGTGTGGCGCTTGTGTCGCCCACCTTGAGGACGGCACGGTTCATATGCGCAACCGGATGGCCCTGGAAGATCGAGACGTGGACAACGGGCTGATCCTGTGCTGCCAAAGCGTGGCGACACAAAAAACCCTGTCCGTGCGGTTTGAGGATTAAGTCGTAACGCGGGGCCGAGCTGAACCAACGTGCTTTTTCAGAACGATAGATCTGAGGCCGCGCGCGTGACGTCCAGCGTACGGCTCTGACCCGCCCGATCGACCCGTACAGTCAAACTTTCAGCCTTTGGAAAACGTTCAAAATACGCAAAGCGGATAGTCTCGACCATTTTGATATTCTGGCATTGGATCAGGTATTCGGCCTGAAACTCGTTGTGGTCATCACGGTCCGTTTGCGTGGTGTCCGTGTTTTGCCCCAGCCCAATAGCCGACAGCGTGACATTGGCCATCGTCGTGAAACACTCTGCCTCTTCTGACACAGCGAATAGCTCCAGCGGTTTGGACAGGTCGGAAATGGCGACGGCCACCGAAGTTCGCCCTTCGTCGTTTTCTGCCGGCTTTTCGGTTCCAAGGATATCAGCGGCGGGCACTGCAAGCGACAGGGTGAACTCAGCTTCGGAGAATGCGATATCCAGACGACCCGAGACATGATCCTGCGCAGCAGCGGAACGAGCCTGCAAAAGAACAATCGCAGAAATCAGGGTCAGAGCGAAAGCTACGCTTTTCATAAACAGGCACCACTCGCCAAGGAATCACCGGGATTATTCTATTATGTTTAAAATCCCGTGCAATCTTGGCACCGAATACAGCGCCCCACTAATAATGGGGAGTATACAGAATTGCGCACTTACCCGACAATAAAACTCAGGTTGACTTTTCTTACTATTTCACTCAGTTATCACATCGCATGCGCCGTGTAAGCGGTGCAGGAATGTATTCTGATAGGAAAGTGTCGCCTCAATGACCCGATTTTTCGCCGCCTCCAGCATTTTAACCCTTGGCATCGCATCCGCAGCCGTTGCGGCCGACGCGCCGTCGAAGGCCGATATTCTAAACACCTACGCCAACATTGCCGAGGCCAAATATGATGACAGTCTGATCGCGGCCCTATCGCTGCAAGAGGCTGTGAATGCCCTGATCGCCGAGCCCTCGGATGCCACCCTGAACGCGGCCCGCGCTGCTTGGGTCGCGGCGCGTGTGCCCTATCAGCAAACCGAGGTCTATCGTTTTGGCAACGCCATCGTAGATGGCTGGGAAGGCAAAGTGAACGCCTGGCCACTGGACGAAGGCCTGATAGACTATGTCGATGCCTCCTATGGTGGTCCGACCGATGAAAACGAATTTGCCGCGCTAAACGTGATCGCCAACCCCAGCTTTGAGCTGTCGGGCGAAACCATCGACGCCAGCGAAATCACTCCGGAACTGCTGGGCGAAACCCTGCACGAAGCTGACGGGATCGAGGCGAATGTTGCCACCGGTTATCACGCCATCGAATTCCTGCTGTGGGGCCAGGACCTAAACGGTCACGGCTCGGGCGCTGGCAACCGCCCTTATACTGACTACGTTCAGGGTGACGCCTGCACCGGCGGCAATTGCGATCGCCGTGCCCAATACCTGAGCGCTGCAACCGCCCTTCTGGTCAGCGATCTGGAATGGATGGCTGCTCAGTGGGCCGAAGGTGGTGAAGCTCGCGCCGCCCTGACCGTGGATGAAACCGCCGGTGTCAGCGCCATTCTGACGGGCATGGGCTCACTGTCCTATGGCGAACAAGCGGGTGAGCGTATGCGCCTTGGCTTGATGTTGAACGATCCCGAGGAAGAGCATGATTGCTTCTCGGACAACACCCACAACAGCCACTACTACGATGGCCTGGGTGTTCAGAACGTCTATCTGGGCAGCTACACCCGCATCGACGGCACTCCTGTTACTGGTGCTTCGCTGTCGGATCTGGTGGTCTCGTCCGATCCTTCACTGGACGCCGAAATGAAGGTCAAGCTGGCCAACACCATGCAGGCTCTGGGCCGTCTGAAATCGACCGCCGAAGCCGGTTTCGCCTATGACCAGATGCTTGAACGCGGCAACGAAGGCGGCGAAGTGCTGATCATGGGCGGCGTCAACGGTCTGATTGATCAGACAAAAACCATCGAACGCATCGTAGACGCACTGAAATTGGATCAGATCGAGTTCGAAGGCTCCGACAGCTTGGATAACCCGAACGCGGTCTTTCAGTGATCAATTGATCTGTCTGGCTGCACTGGCAAGCCTCTAATCCGCTTGTCCCTGAACTTGTCAGCACCAAAGTGGATTGCAGATTAGGGACTTACAGGTGCACCCCAAAAAACGAAAAGTGCCGTTTGCAACGGCGCTTTTTTTCTGCCTAGATGCCTTTGTTTCTGGACTAGGGAGATCAGAGGGTAAATTCAGCGTTAGCTATCACCTCGCCCCTACTCAATAACCAACACTGTAACTGGAGCAGCCATGCCTACACTCGATTGGAACAAAAAGATTTGGGGCAACCACGACCACTGGGAAGACAAGGTTAGCCACGGCGAGTCCTGGTCAAAAGGTTGGGGTTCCAGCGAGGTTCACTGGGATTTTCACCTCCGGCCGCGCCTATCTCCTTTCTTAGAAAAATCCAGTTCCGTTCTGGAAATCGCACCCGGCTATGGCCGGTGGACCAAATACCTTGCCGCGTTCGCAGATCACATGACGGCTGTGGATCTAAATGAAAACTGTATCGAGCACGTAAAAACCCTCGATCTTAGCTGCGACCACGTTGATTACATTGTCAACGACGGCATGACGCTCCCGGGTGTACCGGACCAGTCCGTGGATTTCATTTTCTCTTACGATTCTCTGGTTCACTGTGACCGAGGCGTCCTGAATTCTTACTTCGCGGAGATTGAGCGAACCCTACGCCCGGGCGGCTACGCATTCATTCATCACAGCAACCTTAAACTCGCGAAAAGGCCCCAAAAAAAGGGCGGCGAAAAAGTGACTGTGCACGCGCGTGACCCTGAAGTTTCAGGCGCTTGGGCAAAGGAATGGGCCGACAGTTCGGAAACCCTTGAGCTAGTGTTGCAGGAGTTTGTCGACTGGGGCGACGAAAACTGGTTCATCGACTGCTACTCTTTGTTTCACAAAGGGAAAACCGGCCAGGATACCAAGTATAGCGAACTATCAATTACACGTGAAAGAGCGGCTGCTGGGAACTGGTTTCAGATTACTCAGCCAATGCGACAAGAGTAACGCGTTCATCCCCAAATCGCGAAACCAGACGGTTTTTGGGGAAGAAGCCTCTCTCATTCATTGAGGGAGGCTTTTTGTTTCATTCACGCAATGCGGATATGCAGCGCGTTAATTAACCGCTGGACCCGAAGTTAATAACTTACTAATTAAGTAAGAAAAGAAGTAAGAGCCGATTCGCCATGATCGTATGTCACTGCACAAACATATCTGACCAGGATATTCTCGCCGCTATCGACTGGATGCGGGCGTCGGATGCACAAGCGATCATTACTCCGGGAAAGATCTATCACGCCCTTGGGAAATCGGCGGATTGTGGCGGCTGCATGCCGCTTTTCCTAGACACGATGCGATCGAACGATAATCTGGAAGTACCCATCCAACTCCGCGCCCTACGCGCCGGAGCCACACAGGAGAACGCAGATGAAGGGCGATCCCAAGGTCATAGAGTATCTAAACAAATCTCTGCGGCATGAGCTGACGGCCGTTAGTCAGTATTGGCTGCATTACCGCCTGCAGGACGATTGGGGGCTTGGCCATATGGCCAAGAAAAGCCGAGAAGAATCCATCGAAGAAATGGAACACGCGGACAAGCTGATTGAGCGGATCATTTTTCTGGAAGGCCATCCTAACCTGCAAAAACTTAACTCCCTAAGGATTGGGCAGAATCCTAAGGAAACACTGGAATGCGATTTGGCAGCGGAACTGGAAGCCCGCGCGCTTTACGCCGAGGCCCGTGATTATTGCCGCGAGGCGGGTGACTACGTCTCTATGTCGCTGTTCGAAGATTTGATGAGCGATGAAGAAAGTCATATCGACTTTTTGGAAACGCAGCTCGACCTGTACGAAAGGATTGGCGAAGCCAATTATGCGCAACTCAACGCATCGAAAATGGACGAGGACGAATAGCCTCATCATCCTGTCGGTGGCCGCCCTTGCGGTCACCCAAGCCCCAGCAGCCGAGCTGCGGGATCTCCACCTGAATTTCGAACCCAGGACCGAGGATGAGCGCGCGCGCATCGCGAATGTGACCGCCCCTCCAGCAGATTTCAGTATCCCCCAAAGTTTCGAAGACCTGCCTGCCGGCGCCGCCACCGTCCGCGCCCGTTCCGATGCCGACGCATTTTCTCAGCCCTCAGGCAATCTGAGCTTTGAGCAAGAGTTGGACTTCAGGGTCGGCAACGGCCTGTTCCGGAAAATCTGGGTATCTTCTCCGGCCTCTACGTTGGCCTCGGACGGGCTGGGCCCGCTGTACAATGCCCGTTCGTGCCAGCGTTGCCACATCAAGGACGGACGTGGGCACACGCCTAACGGTCCGGATGACAATGCGATTTCGATGTTCCTGCGGGTATCGATCCCCGGTGGCGTGAATTATGACGAGATAGAAGACTATATCGCCACCCAGCCCGAACCGAATTATGGCGGCCAGATGCAGGATCTGGCCTTACTTGGCCATCCAGCGGAATATCGTCTGGACATCACTTACGAAGACGTTCCCGTCACTCTGTCGGATGGCGCAATCGTAACCCTGCGCAAACCGACCTACACTGCAGCTGAACTTGGCTATGGTCCGCTGCATCCGGACGCCATGCTCAGCCCGCGCGTTGCACCGCAGATGATCGGCCTCGGGTTGCTCGAAGCGATCCCGATCGAAGACCTGCTGGCCAATGCCGATCCCGATGATGCGGATGGGGATGGTATTTCCGGGCGGCCTAATATCGTCTGGGCGATGGAATACGGTGCTCCGATGATGGGCCGGTTCGGGCACAAGGCCGGGATGCCCACGATCATGGAACAATCAGCGGCGGCCTTTGCCGGTGATATCGGCATCTCAAGCCCCCTCTACCCCGCCAGCCACGGCGATTGCACCAACGCTCAGGTTGATTGTGTGAACGCTCCGCATGGCGACGGCGACGTGCGCGAGTTCGAGATCGACCAGATCGGCATGGATTTGGTCGCATTCTACAGCCGCAACCTGGGTGTTCCAGCCCGGCGAAACTTGGAAGACCCTGAGGTGCTGCGCGGCAAGCAAGTGTTTCACGAAATCGGATGCGCGTCCTGCCATACTCCGACCTTCGTCACCCATCGCATGTCAGATCGGCCCGAACAGAGTTTTCAGTTGATCTGGCCCTATTCCGACCTACTGCTGCACGACATGGGCGAAGGTCTGGCCGACAACCGCCCCGAAGGCCGCGCCACGGGCCGCGAATGGAAGACACCACCGCTTTGGGGGATTGGATTGACCGAGCAGGTTTCGGGCCACACCCAGTTCCTACATGACGGTCGGGCGCAATCCTTGCTGGAAGCCGTGCTGTGGCATGGGGGTGAGGCACAGGCAGCCCGGGACGACGTCGTCGCCATGCCCAAACCTGATCGCGATGCCTTGATCCGTTTTCTGGAAAGCCTCTGACCTATGCGTATCCTTGTTGCTGCTGCTGCTTTGACGGTGCCCTTTACTGCGCTGGCGCAGGACCGAGGACCGATCCTGATGGGCACGGTCGAAGGTCACATCCTGCCCGGTTTTGTTTCACTAGCCGAAGCGACTGGGGCGCTGACGCAGACAGCACAAACCGATTGCACCCCTAGCTCGCACGACTTGCGGGCCGCGTATCACAAGGCCTTTGACGACTGGATCTCGGTCAGTCATCTGCGCTTTGGTCCGTCCGAGGTGGCCGACCGTGCCTTTGCGTTGGCTTTCTGGCCGGACACCAAAGGGTTCACTCCCAAAGCACTGTCTGGGCTGATTGCAACCGAGGATGCGGCTGTCGAAAGCCCCGAAGAATTTGCCGAGACCTCCGTCGCCGGGCGTGGCTTCTTTGCGTTAGAGCAGATGCTTTTTGAGCCCAAATTTGCAGATCAGGGCAGCGCGCCCTATCGCTGCGCGTTGATACAGGCAATCACCACCGATATCGACCGAAATGCCCGCGCGATGAACGCGGACTGGGGTAGCTATTCAACAGCCCTGACCAAGCCGGGCGACAACAGCCCTTACCGATCGGATGACGAGGCCTTGCAGGAACTCTACAAGGCTTTGATGACCGGTCTTGAATTCACCGGCGACACCCGCCTTGGCCGCCCTATGGGCACCTTCGACCGACCCCGCCCTAACCGGGCCGAGGCGCGCCGGTCGGAACGCTCGCTGCGCCATGTGGAACTGTCGCTGATTGCCCTGCGTGATATGGCCGCGCGCCTATCGGTTGACCACCCCGAGATTGCCGCCAATCTGGACAGCGCCTTCGACCAGGCCGTCACCCGCGCGCAATCTCTGGACGATCCGGCGTTGGCCGGAGTCGCCACGCCCCAGAGTCGCTTTAGAATCGAGGCGTTGCAGCAGGCGATCAATGATATCCGCACAATTGCCTCAACTGAGTTGGGTCCGACACTGGGAATCAGCGCCGGGTTCAACTCACTGGACGGGGACTGAACCTTGCCCAGCCGACGCCATTTCCTGGCCGGTCTGGCGGCCACCAGCCTTACGCCGATACGTGGGTGGGCATCAGTTGGTTCGCCGGATTACCTAGCCGCGGCCTTGTTTCCGGATGGAAGCTATCGGCTGGCCGGTCTGGATACGGGCGGAGATATTCTGTTTTCCCTGCCCCTGCCCGCGCGCGGCCATGCGGCGGCGGCCCATCCACATCGCGCGCAGGCCGTGGCCTTTGCCCGCCGCCCCGGCACTTTTGCGGTGGTCATTGACTGTGCCACAGGCACCGAAATCACCCGGCTGAACGCCCCCGAAGCTCGCCATTTCTATGGCCATGGCGTCTTTTCCCCCGACGGTACCCGTCTCTTCGCCACAGAAAACGATTATCAGGCCGGTGACGGCATTATTAGCGTCTGGAACACCGACGGCTACACCCGAATGGGTGAGTTCCCCTCGGGCGGGATCGGCCCGCATGACATGCGACTGATGCCAGACGGTCAGACGCTGGCCGTCGCCAATGGTGGCATTGAAACTCACCCCGAGACGGGCCGCACCAAGCTGAACCTGCCAACAATGCAGCCACGGCTGACCTATCTGGATTTGTCCGGCACGGTTTTGGAGCAGGTTGAACTGCCACGCGCGATGCATAAGAACTCGATCCGCCATCTGGCGGTGCGGCACGACGGGTTGGTGGCCTTTGCGATGCAATGGCAGGGGGGCAAGACGCAACACCCCCCTTTGCTGGGCCTGCACCGTCGGGGGGAAGCGCCGCGTTTGCTTTCGGCTCCTGATACCGCGCAAAGCACACTGCAAGGCTATGCGGGCAGTGTTGCCTTTGCCGGGGATGGAACCTCGGTCGCCATCACCTGCCCGCGCGGCAACGCCTTGCACCAATTCAACGTCGCGGATGGCCAAATGAATGGAAATTTCCCATTAGCGGACGTCTGCGGCCTTGGCCCTGGCCCCAAGGGATTCGTCTTTACCACCGGCACCGGGATTGTCGGTGAGCTGACATCCAAGGCCCACATCTCGGCCCGACCAGACTGTCAATGGGACAATCACCTGATCCCCATTCATGCCTCGGCCTAAACTCGGCAAATCCCGTCACATAGATTACACTTGGAAGAATCAAAGAGCTGCCGTATTGGCGGGCGCGAAACCGGCACACTAATCGCAAGGACTGACCTGATTGAAACAGACGCCCGACGCACCGCATTCCATCTACGGGGTTGAGAAATGGGGCAAAGGCCTCATCGAGGTGACGGAGCGGGGCGAGATCGGTCTGCGCAATCCGCTGGTGCCCGAGGCCGCAGCAATTAGCCTGCCTGGTATTCTGCAGGATCTGGACGAACGCGGCATCAAGGCCCCGATGTTGCTGCGCATCAGCTCGTATCTGGAAAACGAGATTGCGCATATCAACGAAAGCTTCCGCGACGCGATCACACGCGTTGGTTACAAGGGCCACTATCGTGGTGTCTTCCCGATCAAGGTGAACCAGCAGGCGCAGGTGGTCGACCGGATCGTCGAGTTCGGCAAGAAATACAACTATGGGCTCGAAGCCGGGTCCAAACCCGAACTGGTGGTCGCACTGGCGCACCGTCTGGCCAGCGAGGCGCTGATCGTCTGCAACGGCGTTAAGGATGCCGAGTTCATCCAACTGGCCATCCTCAGCCGCAAAATCGGCTTCAACACGGTCATCGTGCTGGAAAGCCCGAAAGAGGCCGACACGGTGATCGAGGTCTATAAAGAGCTGGGCATCGAACCCCTTATCGGCGTGCGGGTGAAACTGACCAATCAGATCAGTGGCAAGTGGGAAGAAAGCTCGGGTGACCGTTCTGCCTTTGGCATGAACACTGACCAACTGGTCGCCACGGTAGACAAGTTGAAAGTCGCGGGTCTGCTGCATTGTCTGAAGCTGCAGCATTCGCATCTGGGCTCTCAGGTGCAGGACGTCAACGACGTGCGCCGTGCCGTGGGTGAGGCCTGCCGCTATTACACCGAACTGACGCGCGAAGGCGTGCCGCTGTCCCATCTGGACCTCGGCGGCGGTATGGGCGTGGATTACACGGGTGAGAAGAAGGCCGCCGAGAACTCGATCAACTACACAGTCGAGGAATACTGCGCCAATGTCGTCGAAACCGTGGCTTATGCGATGGACGAGGCTGAGGTGGATCACCCTACGCTAGTCACGGAAAGCGGACGTGCTGTCGTGGCAACATCGTCGATGTTGGTGTTCAACGTGCTGGAAAGCACTTTGTATGATGCGCCCAACGGTCCTGAGGTCGAAGCCGACGATCACCATCTGGTCTCGGACCTTGCCGCAATCAACGGGTATCTCAGCACCGAACGTTTGCAAGAATGCTGGAACGACGCAAACTTTTACCGCAACGAACTGCGCGCGCTGTTCCGGCGCGGCTATGTCGATCTGCGCCAGATGGCACGGGCAGAGCGAATCTATCTGTCGCTGATGGCCAGGGTCAAAGCCCTTGCCGCCAGTGATGGGCTGGACACAGACGTGGACGATCAGCTTGAGAAAGTCGCCGATATCTACCACTGCAACTTCTCGCTGTTCCAGTCCCTGCCCGATGTCTGGGCCATTGATCAACTGCACCCGATCGTACCGCTGCAAGGCCTGAACCAGGCCCCGGACCGCCGCGCGGTTCTGTCTGACATCACTTGCGACAGCGATGGCAAGATCGACCGGTTCATTCTGGCCGATGGCGTCTCGCCCAGCCTGCCGGTGCATTCCCTGCCCCAAGATCAGGAATACCTGATGGGCGTGTTCTTCGTGGGCGCCTATCAGGAAACGCTGGGCGATCTGCACAACCTGTTCGGCGATACCAACGTCGTCACCATCGACCTGCGCGCAGATGGTGGGTTCGATCTGCTGCACGAACAAGAGGGCGACACGATCAGTCAGGTCCTGTCCTATGTCGAGTTCGACCCGCAGGATTGCGTCGCCGCGTTCCGCAAAATGGTGGACGAGGCGATCTCGACCGGTACTCTGATGGCTAAAGACCGCAAAACCCTGATGAGCGCCTATCGCGACTCGATCAACGGCTACACCTATTACGAATAAGAAACGCTTTAGACGACCGACGACTGGCGACAGCGGAAGTAAACCCCTTTTGCGCTATATTTTACAGGGCTTTACTTTCGTTTGTCGTGCGCGTAATTTCTTCGAGCTGGAACTTCCACGGGTTACACTTTGGGCGGTCTGTCGCCCCTAGTTCGCCCCTATGAGTTTATAAAATATAAACTCTTCCAATTACAGGAGTACAGCTTTGCGGTTAACAGAGACGAACATCCCCAAGAACCTGCCACCCAAAGGCCAGAAGGAATTGGTAGACGACCTTGTGCCGGGGTTGCTGTTGCGGGGGAACAAGAACGCAGCTTCGTGGACCCTTCGGTTTACACACGAAGGCATCCGCCAGCGCCACACATTGGGTAAGTGGCCAGCCGTTACCTTGGCCGACGCTCGGAGAGCCGCCCAGAGGGTATTCGGCGAGTTGGCCTTGGGCCACGCACCGACCCGCGCTGCAAACCAACTCTCGCTTGCCGACGCCTTGGCCAAAGCCGAAGCCCAAGGGTTCGCCCACCTCAAGAACCCCAAGCACTACTTTGGCACCATGCGGCTGCACCTGTCCCACCTCCTGGCTCGGGATGTTCGGTCTATTACGAAAGCCGAACTGTTGTCTGCGGCCGATGAACTGCGACCCAAGAAAGCTGCGACCGCGGACGTGTTGCTGCGTGTTGCGAAGCCAGTTTGGCGATGGATGTCTGAAAGGGACCTGTGCGAAGACGTCTTGGCTGGGGTTCGGGTTGCCCAAACTCGCATCCGCGACGACTACCTGTCGCTGGAACAGACCCGCAAAGTCTACGCTGTGCTACAGGAGATGCCCTATCCCTACGGACCCGCATTCACCGTGTTGTTGCTTACTGCTGGTCGGCGCAATGAGGTTTTGTCGATGCGTAAACAAGAATTGGACCTCGAAAATGCTCTGTGGGAAATTCCAGGCGACCGCAACAAGAACGGATTGCCGTGGCGAATTCCTCTGGGCGACCGAGCCGTGGAAGTCTTACAGGACGCACTGGAATTGGCACCCGAAGGACCGTGGGTCTTTAGCACTACAGGCAAAGCTCCGAGCAAAGGCATCGACAAGGCTCTCGCACGGGTTCGGAGGGAAGCAGAGCTGCCCGACTTTCGGTTGCATGATCTGCGCAGGACTGTGGTTACACATCTGGCGGACCTTGGCTACGATCCGTCTTCGGTGGACCGTCTGCTAAACCACGTCGCTGCCTCGACTTCTTCCCGTGTGGCCAGGATTTACAACAAGTCCGACCTGTTGCCTGTTCGCAGGAAGATGGTGGAAGACTGGGAGCGATTGGTGCTGGAGCGTTAGTTTTTATAACGCTCTTTGGGAGGGTTATAAATTATAACCCGCGCGTAATATTTGCAGTCTATTGGGGAACGACCGATCAAATAAAGGGCGCGCCCGTTTTTTGACGTCTATTGGGGAGCGATTGGTGTTGGAAACGGAAAACCCCGCCACAAACCGAAGTCTGTAGGCGGGGCAGGTATTCGTGGTGCACCGAGTATAACTGGGTCCGGCGTCCCCAACTAGCTCTTTTACTCTACCGGAAAGTAAACCCCCTAAAAGTTGTGCAAAATTAGAGCTTTACGGACCACGGTTCGTCGGCCTATGGTGGGAGTTACTACAGCGAATTACAGGCCACCGTAATAGCTGGAGTTTCCCGATGTACCCGAAAGACTGGACCCGCGACCGCCACCCGAAGTGGGCAACCCTCGCGGACTGTATCGAGTACGTCTGTCTCCACTACTGGCGTGTAAACAAAGATGCCTTCTACAAGTGGCCCGGAACCGTTCGATATCGGGGCCGCACTCGACTGTTCTTGGTCGAGGAAGTCTTGGCCCACTTCGATGCGAAGGAAGCCAACCTTACGAACGAACTGCCCGAAGAATACGGAGACTGTGTAGCGGAAGCCCGCAAGCACGTCGCCTAAGAAGAACCCCGGCCACAAGGACCGGGGCTTTTGTCGTCGAGGGACGAAAGTAAAGCTAACACTCTCTTTCTACCCCTCCACTTAAACGAAGTAAACCCCCGAAAAGAAATAGACTTTTCGGCTTACGAGGGAGAGAAAGATGCTTAGCAACGACTACGAAGTCCTCTGGCACAAGACGCTGCCCAACGGCACTGTGTACGGCGAATGCCGCTACCACTACCCGGAAGGCACTGTACAAGCCGACCTGTATCCGGATGGCGACGTGCTGGATTTCCACAAGAACGCTGGCCGCGACGAGTGGCACATTGGGTGCGGTATTCCGGAACTCCACCACGAGGCCACCTATTACCCAGCCGCACAAGAATTGCTGGACCGACCGAAAGGGGGACCGAAGCTGGGCAAAGCAAAGCCCAGTTCTAGTCGTCCGTCGCTCCGTAACCGTGCCGCCAATCTACTTATTTCCCTCGCGAAGAAGATCGCCAAGCCGGAGCATGTGTAAATGTCCGAGCATATCCCGCACCAATACCGAACTGCCGACCTAGACGATGTTGTACAGAAACTAGACGACATCTCCTGCCACCTTAGCACCCTCGCAGAGAACACCCAGAACGTCGCCGAGATGGTCGACTTGCTTAACACCTCTGTAAAGGCGCTAACCGAAAAGCTGGGGGGCAAGTAGATGTCCCCAGAAGAACATCGCGCGGCGGCAATAGCCGAAGTCGCCTCTGGTTCCAAATACCAGACCCTCACCTACTGTCCCGCACACGACGACCAGAACAACCCGAACCTTGTGGTGCGCCGGGGCGACGAACCCCAGTCTGTACACGTCTATTGTAACTCGTCCGCCGGGTGTAAGACCGAAGACATTTGTCGAGAGTTAGAGGCCGAGGAAATTGTCTATAGCTGGGCGACCAAAGCTGCCAAAGACCCCAACACCTTCGTTCGTCTGCCTGTGGTCCCGGCCAAAGCTGGGTTGCCCGATGCGGCCCAAGTAAAGGCTTGCAAACACGTCTACCGTTACAAAGACCTTCGTGGCGAATTGGTTGCTGTCGTGTTGCGCTTCGAACGTCTCGGCCAAGATGGCGAACTAAAGAAGTCTGTAATTCCGTATTTCTGGGGCCACCTCGAAGGGGGAGGCAGACCGCAGTGGAAAGCTGGCTGGCGTCCCGACGCACAAGGCGACAAACGACGCCCACTCTATAACCAGGAGCAGTTGCGCACTCGCCCACTGGCCAAAGTTATGTTCCACGAAGGCGAGAAAGCAGTCGAAGCAGCCCACGATATCCTGCAAGACCTGCAACACCCGTGGCACCTCTGGTACCGACAATTCGTGCACGTCTCTACGATGGGCGGGGCCAAGGCTGTGTACGAAGCAGACCTGTCGGCGGTTCGTGGTAAAGAGGTCTGGATTTCCCGCGACAACGACAAAGCCGGGTTAGACTATGCCGCAGACCTTATTGCGAGGCTTGGTACAGTGGCCAGTGGCCTGTACGTTTCGCGCCCGGAACTGTTTAAGCAGCTCCCAGACAAGTGGGACATTGCCGACGGTGTACGCGGTATTCGGTGGCAGGACTTCGAACGTGCGTTCCGGTTCGTTTCGCCACCCTATCGCGTTACGCAGGAAGTTGGACCGCGCGGCGGAATTACAAACCACTTCCACATGCGCCCACAGTTCGCAGCCAAGATGGTCTACCTCAAGAACCGCGACACCATCGTGGAAAGACGACTATCGACGCCAGATGCCGAACTGTCGTCCAAGCAGATGCAAGCCAACCACGCCCAACCCGGTTTCCCCGGCAAGAATTCGTTTAACGAGGTTGCCAACTCGCTGCACTGTCTGCGTGCGTTCGACTACGGGGTAAGCCCAGCCAAGGCGTTTGGCGAACTGTTCGACAAGAACGGTGTGCCGCTGGTTAACATCTACAAGCAACCGCCATTCGAGGCGTCGGAGCAGCCGGAGGAGTTCTTTAAACCGTTCCGGCAATACCTAAGCCACCTCGTGCCAGACGAACGGGAGAGGCAAATTCTCTTTAACTGGTTCTGTATGGTCGTGGGCAACCGAACCGACGACCGAGGGTTCCTGTGGTCGCCTCTGCTTATTTCGACCAAGCAGGGTGTGGGCAAGTCCACGCTGTTCCTGCTTATCGAAGGTCTGCTGCACCCCGATGCTTCGACCGAAATTAAGGCCCACGAAGTTACAGACAAATGGACCGACTGGGCACGGGGCAAACGATTTATCTACATCGAAGAAGCGAGCGAGGGAGGCCAACAGGCTTTCTTGCTGGGTAACAAGCTAAAGACGCACATTACACAACCCCGCATTCCTATCTCGGAAAAGAACAAGAACAACACTGTGGCCGACAACCATGCGTTCTGGGGTTTCTCGTCCAACCACAAGTCCGGCATCTACATCGAAACGGCAGATCGACGTTACTTCGTGCCAACCGTTACCGAGACTGTTCCCGACGACAAACTGTTCCTGGACCTTTGGTCTTGGTTCTACAAGCTGGGTGGCCGCGAAGCTCTGCTGGGTCTGGCCGAACGTCGAGCGGCAGAGATGCTGGACCTGCTCGGTACGGACGAAGGTGCGGAGCAGGATATTATTCGGGTCGCGCCGTATTCCAACCTGCGGGAAGAAATTAAAGGGCGCATGCAGGACGAGTTCGACGACCTTATGGAAGACGCTCTGTCGGACGTAAACGACGAATTCCTGTTCGACCAAGCCGACCTCGTTAAATGGGTCCGGCAGAAGCGAAAAGAAGAACATCTACAGTTTAAGGGCAACCCACTTATGCGAGTGTTAGACTGGCTGTCGGCCAGTGGCTATTCGAACCTACACAAAGACCACGCCAAGGGGCGGTTTGCGGTAGATGTAAAGGTGGATGGCGAGACAAAGACCGTCTCGTTTAAGCTCTGGGGCAAGATGGACCAGTCGAAGTTCGAAGAATTATCCGGCACCGATGTAGCAAGTCGTGTAATTCGACTTACGACCGACGCCCATGCGAGGATTGGCGGTAAGGTGTGGAAACCCGGCGAACCACTGTCGCTGCAAGGTGGTCGGGAGAAGTAGAATTCTCCAGTAACCGAGTGCCAGTAACCGAATACTGGACGACGAACCATTGGACTGTGTACTGGAGTGCTGGAGTACTGGCACCAGTGTAGAGTTACTGGAGTGCTAACTATCTAATAACACGAGGCTTTCTCTTCTTCTCTCTTCTTTCCAGTATTCCAGTACTCTCCAAGAGACTTAGAGGAAAGGAAAAGAGAGAGAGGGAAAGGGACGTTACTTTCCACGAAAACAGTGGATATGGGCGTTTACTATCCCTATCCCTTTACGCGCTGCCCGAAACTTTGCCGGTAGTACTGGAAGCCTGGACAGGGGGGAGTGGGGCTTCGATTTCCTCCTAAGAAACTGGACAATACAGGGAGTGGGTCCACCCACCCCAGTCCTGTACTGCTGCGTTGTTCTGGTACTGGTACCCAGTGGGGTATGGTGGTGTGGTCCATTGGCAATAGTAAAATAATATACGACGTATATACGTACACTATACCCCTACACCCCTTGCACAACATTTTCCACTGGGAGGTCGCCTTCGGGGGGGTGTGCAACTGCTTATCTACCGTGGGACCTGGCGTGCCCCTAAGCCAACGCTCTTAATTCCCGGTCCATTTTCGTGTCCAGATGTATGGATCGCAACATTTAACACAAGAATTCTTGCGTATTTTGTTTGGGACTGCTCCGAGCTATCGTTTCGACGCATCTCTAACACAAATGAGGTGCCATATGTCCTGCGAAGTCCGATCCCGTCCTCCTAAACGCATCCGCAAACCCGCAGACAAGGAGGCCGATCAGGATGCTGACTAAGGCCGAACAGAAAGCTCCGCTCGCACCCGTAGACAAGGAAGACCTGCCCTTCTTCGCCGTCCAGAACCTCGCTGCAGCCGTGTTGTACCGTGTGGCCAAGGACTTGGCTGGCGTCGATATGATGGGCGACGGAGATGCCCGCAGGGACGCTGTGGTCGCAGTTCGTAACGGATATCTAGATGTGTGGGCGGAGTGCCTTCCAGACGCCGAAGATATCAAGCGGAAGTTGCGTGAGATGGCCGAAGACCGAGACTTGGCCCGGTCTCTGGTAAAGCATCGTGGCGGACATTCCAGGGCAGCTTAGACTTCCGGCACTTCCTCTGCCACAGGGACGATGCGCACGTTCAAGTTAAGCGATTTTACTTGTAGCTGTGCGGTCGCCAGAAGGCCCAGAGGCACTTTACACCCCCAGTGGTTCTTGGCAGCGCAGACCAGACGGTCCTGTAGTTCTTGGTGTTGTGGCGAGAGTTGTGGCATGAGGGACATCCTTGTGGTTATTCTGTTTGGGCGGCGTGTTCTCGCTTTAGAAGTTCGTGGCGCAGTTTGCCTGCCACTGCTTGGAAACCGTCTTCTTCGGCGTCCTGCAACCGGAGTTTTAGTGTCGCGGTGTCTAGCGACCTGTACAGAGAGTTGGTTTCTCTATTGTCGGTGGCCTCGACTAATTTCTTGGTGCGGTTTTGTGCGTCAGAGTTCATCCTGGCCTCCTGTGTTGAGTGCTGCCAGCAAGGGTCTTACTTATAAGGACCCGACCCCCACTGGCAGCGGAGAGACCGACTGGAGGAGGGCTGATATGACCCAATCAGTCGGCCGGGATGCTCGGAAGATGCTGAATCAGACCGAGCGGGAGGAAACCGAACCAATCACGTAATTCGATTTCCAAACCGGAGAACTCGTTACCAACGCGACCCGGTGTAGGCGTGGGGGAAACGGTCGAAGTGCCGTTGTTCGGCTTCGTGCTGTTCCTTTTCCCGCACCTCCGCAGCGACTTGGTTGGCCCAACGGACAAGGCTCTGTTTGCTGCGTCTTTTCGGTTGTACTTTGGGTTTCGGCTTGGGCGCAGATTTGCGCTTGTCGGTGTACACCACCTTAAACCCGACAGTCTTACAGGCTGCGTTCCACAGTTTGCGTTTCGCCGACCTTGGCAGTCCGTCAAATTCGCTCTTCGACACGGCCTTAAACAGTGCGTTGCGAGCTAGAATACCGTTAGACATTTGTGCCTCCCGCCAGCTTGGCTTTCCGTTTCCTGCGTTCTTCGGCCTTGGCCCAGACGTCTTCCGGCACCTTGGGTGTAGAATGCTTCGAAAAGTCTGTGGCCAGGACGCCTGCATCGTACCGACAGGCCAGCCCTTTGTGGCCTCCGGTCGTGGTCTGGATGCCCCAGTTGGAGTTGTCGTCGCTCATGGTGTCACCTCGCTCGGTTTCCAGTATTCGGGGAACCAGTCAGCGTCTGACGCTTTACCGTGGGCAGACTGCGACCGTCCACCTTGTACGAAGTCCGACGAAATTGTCCGGGTGATATCAAACCGGGTTTCGTCGATGGTCGGGCCTTGTAGAACGCCGAATTTATTTCGTAGCGGAACCATTGGCTTTCCCTTTCTTTACGGGTGTCGTTGGCAAGAACTGCGAGGCCATCAACCTGTCGGTGACGCCTCGCTGGTTCATCCAGTTAACCGGATTGTCGGGTTTCACTCCGGCCTTTTGCAGCGTCTTGCCGACCTGTTCGTAGTTTTCTACGTGGTCTATAGCACCGTTGATGTAGACGGAGATTTGGGTTGCGTGTTCTGTAACGGATATCTGCATCGGTTCCTCCTGTTACCACGCGACCCCGGTCACGTATGCTGCGGTCCCGGTTCTCATGGTTCCCCAAGTCACCGGGTGGACCATACGAAGCGCAGTGCTGTAGGTTTGCAGCATTGACCGGACTGCTGCCCCTTCGCGTGCTGCGTCGGAAACGTGGACGGACCCGCCAGTGTCGTTAATTGCCCCGGTGTCGGCCATTGTGGGGGCCACTCCGTCGTCGTCCGCCATAACGATTGTTGCCGACTGCGAGACGTCGATAATCGGACCTTCTGCCCAATATGCGAAGTCCGCGAGGTCGATAATGTAAATCGTATCGGTTGGCACGTGGCTGGCCGACAGGATTGGCAGTCCCATAATGCTTCCGGCTTCCACCTCGTCGCGGAACGGAAACGCACCATTGGCCGGGTCGTAGAGCATACGCAGACGCTGAACCCTTGCGTTGTCCATAACGAGGACCGGACGACGCGGACGGATTGTTGCTGCGGTAGCGACCAGATATGTAAGGTCTGCGACAATGTTGGCAATGTCGGTTCCTGCGCTGGCTTGGTTCGGTGCACCATTCCACGGGCTGGCCGGAGCGATACCTGTGACTGCTGCGTTGGCCGGGTTTAGCAGGCGTTCGTCTACGCCTTCGCCCATATCGTCCAGTATGTCGTTTTCGATAACGTCCAGCACCGACGGATTGGATACCTGGATAAGCTCGTTGGAAACGACCGAGATAACAGCCATTTTGTGGCGGGACAGCATAAGCGACCCAAGAATGTCTTCCTTCACCGGAATGGTTGCGCCTTCGCCGACGAATGCCGGACGCAGCGACCCTTTGCCAGTTGCCCCGCGCATAGGCATTGTAAGCGACTGGTTCGGCCCCATTGGGATAGCGACCCCACGGTCCATAAGCTGGCCCCAAATGCTGCGTTCGGAAAGCGGAGCTATCCACTCGCCAATGTCTGACTCAACCAGTTCTGCGGCCCAACCAGCTGCGACGGTAGCGCCGACTGTGGTGGCGGACTTCAGCAGTTTCTCCGCGGACTTGCGAATATTCCGGTTGTCGTCTCCGGGGAAGTATTCGTGCAGTGTGGTTTTGTGTTCTACCTGCTTGCTGTACCTGCGAGCCTCGGCCACGGTTGCCAGCGCCAGTACCCGACTGGGTGCGACCTTGTTGGGCTGCTTTTTGGGTTGGGCTGGCGGTGCCAGTGTGGCTTTGACGTTTACATCGGTGCCTTTGCGTTCAAGTGCGTCCAGTCTAGCTTCGATGGTTGGCAGTGCGCGTTCGACTTCCAGCGAGTTTTCCAACTCGGCCTCGGCCTTGGCATAGGCGACTTCGTAGGCTTTCTGCTGGAGTGCAGTGCTGGCAACCTTTTCCAGCTTCGGGTTGTGCAGCTTGGCATCTTGTACCAGTGCGTTTGCCAGTGGCTTATTCATCATCTTGCTCCTTCCGCAAGCGTTCCAGTTCGGCTTGGGCGACTTTGCGCAGCCGAGCGATCTGTTCGACTTCCAGTTTGTCGGGGTCGGGTTCGAAGGGGTCTTTGCCGCCAGAACTATCTAAGGGCATCTTGTGTACCAGTTCTGGTAGAGCGAAAGCTGCCGACGTCTTTAACCGACGCCACCCCCAATTCTGTTTCCAGATGGTCTAGTCTGCGGTCGAAGTCGTCTTGCCGGGCTTCGATCTTGTCGAACTCTTTGTGGAATATTTCAGAACTGGCTTTGGCGAACTCGCCGACGAAGGCGTGGATTGTCGCTTTAACCCAAGAACCGTTAACAGCCCGACCTTCGTGGACGGTGTCTCCGGACTTGATTGCGAACGAAGGTCCGCGTGGACTTGTTGCGGGAGGTGCAGTCTGTGCTGCGAAGGGATTTTGCATGTTAGTGCTCCGTTAGACGAATTGGCACTCTTGGCCGACACTTGTGCATGCAAACGATACTGGTTTGTATATACAAAGTATATATTTTGTATTGCTGTGGGGGTATACTTGCCCGCATGGAACTCGAAGACTGGCCACAAGTTATTCTGGAAAGCGACGACCAAGACTGGTACGTCGAACGGCTCTTGGACAGGGCAGTTACGTTTGCGCTCGAGGAATTCCAGCAAGAACACGACTGGACCCAGGAGCAAGCTCTGGATGCTTTGTTGGCTAACGCTGGACACTTCGCCCAGACACTGCACGTCCCTCTGCCCGTAGCGATGCAAGCCATCACCCGCAGGTACGGGGGAGTGCAATAAATGGCCCCACGTTCTAAACCCCGCATCCCTCCCAGACCCCAACCAGTCCGCGTCCGTAACCAAGTTGGTCTTGGCAAGGTCGTAACCGAAGAGGTGTGGTTGGGTCCGCTGGAAGACTGGACCTTAGACCAAATCGAATACGCACTACAGTACACAGCGGCCACCGAAAACGCCAAGGTGGAGGCAGCTGGTCGGGAACTGTCCGAAGTAATTGTGGACCGTTCTGCTGGTAAGCTGTTTAACGACGCCCAGCGCGTTATAGACATGCGCTATGGTGGCCAAGAAGGCGGAGTGCGGCAGGTTATGCGAGCGGTGGAAGTTGCCCTGCGCCGTGCAATTAAAACAACCACCAACAAGCGTTCTGGTTCTCTGATGGACGACTGGAAGTGGACGTCTTACGGTCCGTCCGGCAACAACATCGCTTCGTCCGGTGTGATGCAGTTGGGCGACGTGTTGGTCTATTCGCCTATTGGTAAGAACCGACAATACGCAGCCGTGGTCAATTCCCTCGTGGCCAAGAACAACGGCAAGAAGGCAAGAGTGGAAGACCTTTCGACAAGCGAAGGCGGAATTAAGAAACCCAGATATGTGCCGCAGATCACCGTGCGGTTGTCTATTGGGCAGAACCGATCTCGTCGGTCCCGCACCAAGGGTTTCGTGTCGAAGGCAGTTAACTCTATTCGCAACAACCGAGCTTCGCGTGGCTTCTACGTCCGTGTGCAGTTCGCTGGTAAGTGAGGGAAGACTATGGCAGATTTCTCCCGTCTGATTCAGATCACGGTAGATGCGGCCCAAGCGGTGCGCGAATATACGAAACTTACAGGAGCTTCGACCAAGGCAGCTCGATCTACTGGGGCCTTTACCTCTGGCCTCCGAAACGCAGGTTTCCAGATCGCCGACTTTGCCACGATGGTCAGTTTCGGTGGCGACAAGATTCAAGCCTTCGCCATTCAGGGCGGACAAGCAATTTCGATGCTAGGGGTTTGGGGCGCAGTCGCAGGTACGGCGATCACGGTCGGTGGTTTGTTGGTTTCGTCTTGGCAACGTCTGGCCGAAGAAGGCGAGACCTTAAACCAAGTCCAGGAGGAAATTCTTGCGACGGTAAACGCTGTTACCAACTTCCTGTCTGGTACGTTTATTCCCAACATCGTTAACACAGCCCGAGCGGTGCTAGACTGGACCGACGCTGTAATTGGCCTCGACAACGCGATGATAATTCTGGCGACTGTTACACTCGTTGCCTTGCGAAAACAGATCCTGCTGCTATTCCAGATGATCGCCCGACACCCGGTAATTGCGGCGGTGACCGGGATGATAATTGCCGTGGGTGCTCTGGCCGACAAGTGGGAAATTGTCACTAGACTAATCAATGCTGGGCTCGAGTTGGTTAGCGACAGTTTCTTGTACGTTACCACAAGCATCGAAGCTTGGTGGGACGGGCTGATGGCATCTATTGTGCAGTCTACGTCCGACGCCTTGTCTACTGTTGCCAATATTGCGGTGGACCTTGTTAACCAGATCATTTCTGGGCTTAACCAAATTCCGTTGCTGACGGTCGAACCTATCGAAGCGGTGACGGTGATGGGCGATGCGGCGACTGCGGCCCACGACCGGGCTGCGGAAAGTGCGGCGCGACAGGCCAACGCAACTGCGCTGGTAAACTCTTCGATGCAAAACGTCGCCAGTGTGGCACGGGAACTATGGGACAGCTTCTCGACCGGGTCCGACACGGTGGACGACTTTAGCGAAAGCCTTGCGGGTGGCGGTGGTGCAGCCGAAAGCCTTGCGAAGACCGAGGACGCAATTAAGTCTCTAACCGACACTGCTGCGACGGATATCGACCAGACCTTGATTGGTTCGATCGATGGGTTCCTCGACATGGTTGCCAAGGGCGAGAAAGACTTCGAGGAATTCGCAAAGAACATCGTGCGCGACATTGCCAAAATCATTGCCAAGATGGCGATTTTGCGCGCCTTCCAGTCTGCCTTCGGAGGGTTCTCTTTCGGCGGAAGTCTACTTGGTGGCCTTGGGGCTGCTGGTGCTTCTCTACCCGGCGCGACTGCGGCTGGCGTGGGTGCTGGAGCCTTGGGCGTCGGTGCGAATGCTGTAGCTGGTGGCGGTGGTGCGGCTGGTCCGGTTTCGACGGGCAATTCGCTTACGACTGTGAATGTTATTAACCAAGCTGGACCCGCTGTCCAAATAGACCAGCGCACGGTTTCCGAACAAGAGACCGAGCTTATTGTGCGGATGGCCGTAAACGCGACCCGCAACGAATTCTCGCGGCAGATGCAAACCGGGTCTGGCGAGTTCGCCCGCAGCATGGAGCAAGGCTACACTTCACGGCGTCGGGTAACTTAACCCTCCAGTTGTAAAAGTTCCACTATTCGTGGAGTTCCAGGCCTCCCCTAGTCCAATAAAACTGGGGAAAGGCTCTCTCGCCGTTGCGGTAGCTCCGAGCCGGGGTAACTGGGGCTTTACTTAACTCGCAAGCCTCTGGAAACATTATATCTTTTTTAGGATGGGGGTTTACTTCCTAAGTCTGCACCCCTATCTCGATGTATATACAAGGTACAGCATACAGAGATACAGGAGTAACAGATGTACAAGACCGTAGCAACGACACTGGCCGCACTGGTTCTGGCCACCTCGGTGCAAGCCGAAGAACATTCGGAAGAGAAGCGAGCAGAACTGCGTGCCTGCTTGGCCGAGAAGGTTACAGCGACCGTCTACGTCGAGAGCAAGGAGATTGTTGGGAGCCGGAACTTCCACATTGGTTGGGACCACACTGTGTACGCAGATGTAACCAACAACCTGCCGTGGGCCATTTCGGGTGCCGGAGTGGAGTACACTATTCAAGACCCCAACCGTTCGGTGCCTTGGGAAGAAGACGATGCCTACAACTCTGTTAGTGGCGGCATCGAACCGGGCGAGACCCGCCGGATGTATTTGCGCTCGACTATCCTAGACAAGGAAGTGTTGGACACCTCGGAGTACACCGGAGTGGTTTTGGAAGTATTCGATGCCGAACGCCGGATGCTGGTTGGGGCTGTAACTGTTGTTGGTGGCGACCTTTCCGACGAACTGTCGCCGCTGGCTTGCGAATAAGGAGACGAAGATGCCGACTATAAGATACATAGAGACCTGGGCCTCGGAAGACGAAGAACGAGCCGGACACGCACTACAGTACGCCACAACCAACAAGGCGTTCGCCGACTACCTTTACAGCAGACGAGGCGACGTGTTCGTTAAGATGGGCAACGTCGAGTTTAAGGTCTCGAAGCGGTCGGTCTACGACCAGTGCATGTTAGACCCCGAGATGCCGCAATGGGTCTACGACCTAGAGATGTACAACGCCGCAGGGAAGGCCGAACACAAGTTCGTGCTGGCGCTGCCGAAGGACGTGGAGTTCGGAGACTAAGTAAACACGCCTTCGGTATCTTTCGTCCAGTTTCGTAACCTTACGTCCAGTTTCGTAACTTACTGTTCCGTATATCTTTTTCGGGACTGGGCTATTTGGGGTTTTACTTCCGGGGTATCCTGGACGGGTCGAAAGGGAGGAAGCACTGTGGTACTTTACAACAAGAACTGTTTCGAAGGTCCGGCGCTGGAGGTGTTCTACCAACTGGAGGTGCTGGAAAAGACGATTGGTGTCGAAGGTTCGGAAGACCTTCAGAAAGAGGCGCTGCGCAGAGCCAAGGAAGCACTCCGGTATTTGAGCTATTGGCACGAACGCGACAAGCCGAAGCAGGAAGAACCGAAACCT
Organism: Ruegeria sp. BI11; assembly: GCF_056538005.1. NCBI lineage: Bacteria > Pseudomonadati > Pseudomonadota > Alphaproteobacteria > Rhodobacterales > Roseobacteraceae > Ruegeria > Ruegeria sp. BI11. The sequence continues at coordinate 110,521 of NZ_JBQFSM010000005.1, forward strand.
CAACCCCAGCCCCAGCCCTTACCAGTGGGTAGACAAAGAGTGTCGGCGCCAAGGTCGTCTGTTTGGCGGGCTGTACACGGCGAATACCCGTTGGCTGCTCTTAAGGAGTTCTCGCAACTCGTGTACGAAATACGGCTGGAGCTCTCTGTGCCGTGCACCCACGAGCAAATGGCGCAAGAGCTTAAGAAGCGTGGCCGTGGAATTAGCTCCACCAAGGTCGGCGAGATGATCAAGTCTTGCGTGGAAAGAGGTGTGCCTATATTGGACAAAGACCTCAACTGGCTGGGTGGCAAACGACCAGAGCAAGACAACCGTCCGACACAGCACTAGCCCCTGCTCCGCTGGTCGCCCCTTCCTCGCCCCTAGCTTGTGGTGGACTGGAAATTGCGTTCGGAATTAATTCGTTAGCTTGTAGCTTTACCTATTACGAATAACCCCAGAGAGGAGATTACCCCCATGGGAACTTTGAGTGGCAAAACACTGGTTGTCGGCGCGGGCGGCGTATCCCACGCCGCCGTGCACAAGATGGCGATGAATTCGGATATCTTCACCGAAATCACTCTGGCCAGCCGGACCAAATCGAAATGCGACGCCATCGCTAAAGCGGTGAAAGAGCGCGTGGGTGTTGATATCGCGACAGCCGAACTGGACGCCTATAAGGTTGAAGATACGGTCAAGCTGATCAAGGAAACTGGCGCCGAGATCCTCGTGAACCTCGCCCTGCCCTATCAGGATCTGGTACTGATGGACGCCTGCCTTGAAGCTGGCATCCACTACCTCGACACTGCGAACTATGAACCCGAGGATGAAGCCAAGTTCGAATACCACTGGCAGTGGGCCTATCAAGAACGGTTCAAAGAGGCCGGCCTGACCGCCATCCTCGGCTCGGGCTTCGATCCGGGTGTGACCAGCGTCTTCGCTAAATGGTTGAAGAAACACAAGTTGGACACCATCCGCCAGATCGACGTGTTGGACGCCAATGGCGGCTCGAACGAGCAGGAGTTCGCCACCAACTTCAACCCCGAAATCAACCTGCGCGAAGTGCTGGCCGAAGTGCGCCATTGGGAAAACGGCGAGTGGCACCATAGCCCGGCGCTGACCAACAAGGTCGAATACGATTTCCCCGCCATCGGGCGGAAAAACATGTACCAGATGTATCACGAGGAACTGGAATCGCTCTCGACCCACTTCCCCGAGATCGAACGCGCCCGCTTCTGGATGACCTTCGGCGATGCTTACATCAAGCACGCGACCGTACTGCAGAACGTGGGCATGACCCGCATCGACCCGGTGATGCATGACGGCAAGGAAATCATTCCGATCCAGTTCCTGAAAACCCTGCTGCCCGATCCCGGCGATCTGGGTGCAGAAACCAAGGGCAAGGCCTGCATCGGCGACATCGCCACGGGTCAGGCCAAGGACGGCTCGGGCGAGAAGACCTATTACATCTACAACATCTGCGACCACGAAGAATGTTATGCCGAGGTAGGCAGCCAGGCCGTCAGCTACACCACCGGCGTCCCTGCCATGATCGGCGCGGCGCAGGTGATCAAAGGCAACTGGGTCGAACCAGGAGTATGGAACATGGAACAGCTCGACCCGGATAACTTCATGGACATGTTGAACGAGCACGGCCTGCCGTGGCAAGTCCATGAACTGGACGGCCCGGTCGAGTTCTGACCCGCATAGCTTCATCTGGCTACAAATACCTTGGGGGTCCGGGGGCAAAGCCCCCGATCTCTACACTCAACGGAGACGCCGGACATGTCCGAAATGATGACGACCCAAGCCGGAGACGCCGGAACCTTCCGCAATTTTGACCTCAGCCGCGTACCGACCCCCTGCTTCGTGGTCGATGAAAAAGCGGTCGAGCGAAACCTGACCATCCTCTCCGATATCGGCACCCAATCCGGCGCGCATGTGCTTAGCGCGCTCAAGGCGTTTTCTATGTTTTCGCTGGCCCCGCTGGTCCGCCAGCACCTCGGCGGTACCTGCGCCAGCGGCATTTACGAGGCCCGTCTGGGCCGCGAAGAATATGGCGGCGAGGTCGCGACCTTCTGTGCCGGATACAAAGATACGGATATCGACGAAATCCTTTCGCTGTCCGACCACATCATCTTTAATAGCCCAGCGCAAAAGGATCGGTTCTTGTCCAAAGCACGGGCCGCAATGGTGCAGGTCGGGCTGCGCATCAATCCCGAACATTCCGAAGGTGAGGTTCCAAAATACGACCCCTGTGCGCCCTGTTCACGTTTGGGCACCCCGGTCAGCCAATTGAGCGCCGAGGCCCTGAGCGGTGTCGATGGTTTGCACATGCACACGCTCTGCGAACAGGGGTTCGAGCCCTTGCAACGCACATGGGCCGCGGTGGAGCCTAAAATTGCGCCTTATATCGAGCAGGTCAAATGGCTGAACTTCGGCGGTGGCCATCACATTACCCGCGACGATTATGACCGCGAGGGGCTGGTGGCTTTTATCAAGTACATCAGTGAAACCTACGGCATCGACGTCTACCTCGAACCCGGCGAGGCGATCGCGCTGGATGCGGGCATTTTGGTCGGAGAAATTCTCGACCTGCCGACCAATGGCATGGACCTGGCCATCACCGATATCTCGGCCACATGCCACATGCCCGACGTGATTGAAGCTCCCTATCGCCCCGCCCTGATGGACGAGGCCGACGCGGGTCATACCTACCGTCTGGGCGGGCCGTCCTGTCTGGCGGGTGATGTGATCGGCGACTACATGTGGGACAGGCCGCTGGAAATCGGCCAACGCTTTGCCTTCCTTGATCAAGCGCATTACTCGATGGTCAAGACCAACACGTTCAACGGCGTGCCCCTGCCCACCATCGCCCTGTGGAACAGCGAAACGGACGAACTGAAGATCATCAAACAGTTCGGCTATGACGACTTTAAGGACCGACTCTCATGAGCATTTTCCTCGACAGTGAATTAACCGCATCTGAGCGCACCGAGGACGCTCGATTCCGCGTGATCCCCGTACCGCTGGAACGCACCGTTTCTTACGGGTCCGGCACCGCCAAGGGCCCCGAGGCTATCATTGAGGCCAGCAATGAGCTGGAACGCATCACCGGTCACGCCGAACCCTGTGTCGAAGGGATTTTCACCGAAGAACCCGTTGACTGCGATGCATCGTTGTCCGAGATAATGGAACGTCTTGCCCAGCGCACCGAGGCCGCCATCCGCGCGGGCAAAGTGCCGGTGACTTTAGGTGGCGAGCACTCGCTCAGCTACGGTGCCGTAATGGGTGTAGCCCGTGCTTTGGGTCAACCGATTGGCATTGTGCAGATCGACGCACATGCCGATCTGCGCAACGCCTATCAGGGGGAAAAACACTCCCACGCTTCGGTTATGCATCTGCTGGCCGAAGAAGGCATTCGACTGGCACAGTTCGGCGTCCGTGCCTTTTCGACCGAAGAGTCGCAAAGCCGTCTGAAAAACCGCATCTTCCACGTGGATGCCGAGGAATTGGTCACCGGCAATATCCACGCCGTCGACCTGCCCGAGGATTTCCCCGAACTGGTCTATGTCAGTTTTGACGTAGACGGACTGGACCCGTCACAAATGCCCGCCACCGGCACTCCGGTTCCCGGTGGGTTGGGCTATTATCAAGCATTGCGCCTGGTCGAGCACACTCTGAAGGGTCGCAAATGTGTGGGCTTCGACGTGGTCGAACTGGCCCCCGACGGCAATGCCGCCTGGGACTTTACCGCAGCACAGATCGTCTATCGCTTGATGGCCGCCTGTTAACCCTCAGAGGTTTCATTCAGTTCCATATGCCCCTCGCCCTTGTTCAAAACACGGCGCAACATGGGCTCGAAGAACTCCAGCGGTTTGGTCGGGTAACCCGGGTCGAACGCTTTTTGATCGTATTCATGGCAGAAATAGCGGCAGTCCTCCCAATAGGGGCTGTCGCGATACTTGTCGCGGGCGTTGCGGTCCCCGCCAAGGTGGTGGTTGTAGTAATAGCCCTGAAACACGCAATGATGTTTCAAAATCCAATAGGTCTTTTCACTGACATAGGGCTTCATCATCGCCGCTGACAGCTCACCATGGTTATAGGGCGAAAGGATATCGCCAGTGTCGTGGATCAGCGCGGCGACCACGATTTCCTCGTCCGCGCCGTCCTCGTAAGCGCGCGTCGCAGCTTGCAGGCTATGCTGGTAGCGGTTTACCGGGTAAGGCGTCCAGTCCTCGTCCAGCGACCGGATTGCGTCGAGAATACGGTCGGGCAAGGCGGCGTTATATGCTTCTTCATATTCCATAACGGCGTCCCAATCGGCCTTGGTGGCCTCTTCGAAACTGGTCCAGGTGGGTTTGTGGCTTTTGTCCAGCATGGCGCGGTCCTTTGGCTGATCTGCAGGGGGCAGATTAGCGCAACTCAGGCGCTCAAAAAAATGAATTGATTTTATCAATCCGATGAAAAAATACTTTCATCATGCAACTCAAAGCAATCGAGACCTTTCTATGCGTGGCCGAGACCGGAGGCTTTCATGCCGCCGCCCGCAAGCTGAACGTGACCCAGACCGCCGTCAGCGCCCGCGTTCGGTTGATCGAAGAGGAAACCGGAAAAGCGCTGTTCACCCGTGGCGCGGGGGGAACCAGCTTGACCGAGTTTGGGCGACAATTCCGGCCTTATGCCGAGCAGATGCTTTCGCTTTGGTCCTTTGCCGCGCGCGATCTGCCCGCGCAAACTCAGAACCGAGTAGCCCTGCGCCTTGGCGCACAGCTGAGCATCTGGGACCCGCTGCTGGTCGATCTGGCAGTTCAGTTTGAACAACGCCTTGGGCAACTTCTGCTTACGTTGAACTATGATCACGATCTGAACATGGTCGATGCAGTTGCCACCCATGTTCTAGACGCCGCGCTGACCCACGAAGCGCCCAACGACCCCCGCGTACAGTCACACGAGTTGAACCCCGAGCGATTATTGCTGGTCGAAACCCCGAACACGGGCGATGCGGTTTTCGTCAATCTGGAATTGGGCGAGGTCTATCAGGACCACGTACGCTCGGCTGCGCGGCAAGCAGCGGGACAAACAGTATTTCTGGGCAATTGCCTGATGGCTCTGCGCTATGTCCTTCGGCGCGGCGGGACAGGGTATTTCCCGGAATACGTCATCAGAGATCACCTGTTCCGCGGTCAGTTGACCCCTGTAGCCGGGGCCATGGATCTGCTGCTGCCGTTGTATTTGGTAACGCGCAGCGACGGCACAATCAGTGACGACATCCTAACCTGCCTGACCGACTTGCGCGCGCCCTAGGCCGATGACATCGCGCCCGTCGCACCTTTGTCGCGCTTGCGCATTAGCGGCCGCCCGGCGAACAACAAGAACAGTCCTGCAACTGCGATGCCGATAGCCGCTGGTAGATACAACAAAAACCACAGCTTCGGCTCAGCGATTACGACAGGCGACACAAAGCCCCGCACCCCTTCAAGCACAACCAGAATTGAAAACGCTCCCAGGATCTGCGGCCACAGACCAAATCGCGAAAAACTGCCCAGCATAAGCGTGGCATACCCGGCCAGAGCCACCGCGACGCAAATAGCAACCCAAGAAAAGCGCTGATGCAACTCGTCGACCAACTCTCCTGCGGTAAAGCCTTCTGTGGCGCTAATGGCGTCACGATCCCGCAAAAGCTCGATTGTCGGAATAGCTTCGAGGCTCCGTTCAGCAGTGACATCCGAATTCGTCAACGCAGAAATGTCGTATGAGGCGTCTTCGAACAGCGTCGAAGATAAGGTTCTATCTTGCTTGTTCAGTCGCAATGCAATTCCGTCCAACATCACCAGGTGAATGCCGGTTTCATTACTGACCAGATAAGCCGTTTTCGATGAATAGCTGACCGGATTCTGCTGATCCCTCCCGTCCGACACGAATACCTCGGACAGCGTACCGTCCAGATCAATCTCGCCGATATAAACCGTAACACCTCGGGCCGGGTGCAGAAATTCGCCCTCATTCAGCAATTGGGCCGTGACGTCCCCCGCCACTTCGGCTTGGCGTTGCTCCAGTTGTTCAACGGAGGCAGGGCGCAAAAAGACACTTATCACAGCCATCATCAACCCGGATATCAACCCGAACAGGAATACAGCGCGTGCCAGCCGCCACGGACTGGACCCGGTGGCCAACATCACTGTCATCTCGCTTTCGCGGCTCAGGCGGTTGGTGGCATAGACAGCGGCGGCGAACACCGCCATCGGCATTACCGTGCGGATCAGCGTCGGCAGGGTCAATGCCGAGAATTCCAGAAACACCATGGCGGACTGTCCGCCACTGATGACCCGGTCAAACAGGCTAACGGATCGGGTGATCCAGAACACACCGACCAGAACCAGGGTGAAAAAGCCGAACAGAATCAGCAATTGCCGCAGGAAATATCCATCAAAACGCGACATGGGTCCTCTTATGCGTGTCCTTGGTAGGCCGGACATTATGTTATTCCGCCGCCATAGGAAACCGGGATCGGCCATTTGTCACCATGTCCCGATCAGCGAAAACCCCGGCGATACTGTACTTGCCTAGTTCCAATGTCGCAAAGAGGTCGCTTAGCCTACGCTATACCCCCCCTTTAACTCGGCTACGAGTGTGTCCTCGTTGCCGCCCCGCGCGCCTGTGCATCAACGCTGTCTACCGACCTTCCGATTTTCCTGCTACAGGTGAAAAAAATCAAAAGACTACCTTTGAGCAGACGAGCAGATGAGAGGCTTAATCGCAGCGTTGGCAGCGCTCATTTCGATGAGCGCGCCATTGGCGTCGAAAGAAATACAGGTTGTCAATGATCCGGGCGGGCGGATTCTGGATCGTAAGGTCCAAATTGAAATCGCCAACAGGACCAATGCGCGTATTCAGATCGTCGGGGACTACTGTAACTCCAGCTGCACCATGCTTTTGGGCGCAGATGATGTATGCGTGTCATCTCAAACGCTATTCGGGTTCCATGGCCCTTACCGGGTGAACCGGACCAAGATGACCGCCGAGGAATTCGACAAACAAAGTGCCTCTCTTTCCAATTATTACCCGCACCAGATCAGAAACTGGTTCATGTCCGAGGCACGATATGCCGGTCCGGATGAATATCTGTACATATCCGGCGCATATCTAATCAGCCTTGGTGTTCAAGAGTGCGTGTAGGACCTCTGCCGATTGCTTCCCCGTCCGCCACATAAGGCACAAGGTGTCCAACGTCCTTTCGAAGATCACGTTAGACAAACAACCGCTCAGCGTTTAGCCGGGCCTGTCTCATGCCTTGATTAGCAGACAATGGCGCTGGGTTGGTTAACGGATGGTAAGCGGCAGTTGCAGGGGAGTTGCTCAAAGGCTTGGCTCGGGTGGAAGCGCCTAACCCTGACGGAGTAGGTGGCAAATCAGCAAAGTCTGCTACGTCAACGCCTTTGATACAGCAGAGAATCTAAGGATAATTCTGGATTGCGGGTGGTGCGGGAGGAGCGGGTACCACTGCGGCAGCAATAACGGGCCGAGAGAATGCGAAAATCTGAATTGAAGAACTCAACCCGCCTTACGTGCGGGTGAACTTCACGTCCTACCCTTGGCAAAATGCCCACCGGATCGCGCAGCGGGCAGGCAAACTGGCACAAAACTATTCGAAGGGCTGGCACTGTGAATACTGTGGGAACCTCATGCCTGAGTGGAAGCGGATCGACGCCAAGTTTTGCAAAGAAGGCTGCCGCAAGGTGGCTGCGCGTAAACGATGATAAAACGAACACTTTCTGCGGTTCTCGATTGTGTCGGCATTGTGAGTTTCTTAGATTAGTTGAGTAAACTAAGAATATAGAAGATGCCCTGCCGCGTTTAACGGGCATACGGAGCAATTTGACACGTGTCATCAGACAATAGTTCATTTGGCCCCGACCGCACTGGAATCGGAGTGCAGTCCACGCTTATTCCACGGAGACCGCCACCTAAAAGGAAATTCCCCGTTGGGTTACTTTTGATCTGGGGAGCACTAGTTCTGTTAGTGATATTTGGCAAACCTTACTTAATGGCCAACCAGACACATGGGAAAGCAGGACCAAAGTACACCAGCGGCGACCTAACATGGCAGAGCATAGATCCGACGTGGTCAATCATGTTCGACGAGTATGCGCTGGACATGAAAGTTAACCCCGAACGGATCAGAGGGTCAGATAAAGTTGCCTTCACTGTTACTGGAGAGTTGCTTCGTTCACTTTGTGGCTCTGTTCTGACAAAGTTGCCAGACCCGCCTATTGGGGTCACTCGCGGCGACATTTACCGCCTGGGATTTAGGTTCTTTGACGTAGAAGACGGTGCATCAACCGATATATTTCCAGTGCAAGTCCAAAATGGTTCATGTCGCGCCTTTGATAAACAAAAGATTTTCGACTGGAGTTACCCAGGACCGCTGACTGGCTGGTCGCCCATTCAGTATGGGAAATCTGGAGACGAGGTAACTTTTACCTTTGGTCGACGAGGTGAAACCAAAGTTCCCTTTGAACAGTTTGATTTCAAACTTGCTTGCGATGCGCTTTTCAAGGAGTCTTTTGATAAAGTGCGAAAAATGCTTAATGAAACAAGAACGATTAACGTTCGCGTCGTTAAAGGTCTTGTCTCAGGTATAGCTTGGGTCGGGCGCTACAAAGTGCAACGTTTTCAGGTCATCGACAATTCCTGCTTTCCCGAAGGTGAGGTCATCGAAGGATAAGTATCGTTGACGACGACTAAAGTAGGGCGAAAGAGACAATCCTTTCCTCAATGCGGGATAGCCGGACCTTTCACGCACCTTGGTAGAAGTGAGCTAAAAGCGCTTACTCTGTTGCAGCGGGCTCGGTTTCCGTATCAGCAACCGGTGCGGTTTCTTCGCTAGCCCCATCCTCGCCGCCTGACCTCATCATGAAGATAGCCAAGACAACAACAATCGCGGCAGCAATTATCATGTAGTTCCGGTTCATATCTTTTCTCCCAAAGCGGCGGGCAGAACGAACAGCGACTGTCGTCTATGATTTCAAGCAGTACTCTGCATTTCAGGTGCCGCGTTAGAAAGCTGTTCGTATTGATCGACTGCCGACAGATATTCGTCAAGTATCTTGCCCTCATTCGTATCCGGTTGAGATTCTCACAAGTATTCAATCTCCCGGAGTGCGAAATGGTACTCGGACTGGGTGCGAACAATGGTCATGGCAATACCTCAAAGAAGAAATCAATACGGGACTCCATACCGGAGTTTGCGCGATTCTGGCAGGTGCACGGTTAGGAGGTGCTTGAAGTACAGGCAGCTTCTGTCAGCTCGGTCTAAGACCTTTCTTGTACCACCATTTTCTAGCGGGAAATAATGGCCCCCACCCAAGCTAAACTCGTCACTTTTGTACAATTGGATACCAAAACCACAAAGTGCATTCTGGTGCGGTCGGATCAAAGCCAGTTGACGCCCGTGTATAATGGGTGCGTTCCACTGCAAGAATTACTGCAAAGAGTTTGGGAAATACAGGTGCGCACCGTGGCTTTACGCCCAGCCAAGTCAACTGGATTTGAATAGGAGAGATTAATATGGCAACCGAACAAAACAACAAAGCAATTCTTAGCGAAGCATATCAGCTATGGCATGAAACCAAAGGTGGCAGCGTTCAACACTGGTTGGACATCTCTTCAGAAAACATATCTTTCGGATCGCTCGCCCAAGGCGTTGCTCCGGTTCGTTTCACCGCTCCGCGCAACAACAAAAAGGAGATGCTTGGTTATCTCAGGGATCTAACCAATGAGTGGGAAATGATACACTATACGGTCGATCACTATATTGCGGAGGGGGACTTTGTCATTGCTGTGGGCAGTACTGCTTGGACCAACAAAGCTACTGGCAAGATTGCAGACACTCGCAAAGTTGACGTCACCAGATTTCGCGACGGAAAAATGGTTGAGTTCTTCGAGTATTACGACACAGCCGCCTTAATAGATGCGGCAAGTTAAAGTCAGGTCTCAAAATTGGGCGCGCCAACTTCAAGCGCGCCCAGACCACGGGGAGAATAATGAAAAAACTGCGCTCTGAAATACGCTTGAGCGCGAACTCATCTATGTCTTCAGTATTGCCGGATCAGGTGAAGTCGTCAGTGAAGTGCGTCACAATCATGGATTGCACTTGGCTTTAAACTGGCTTGCGTGATATCCGGGCCTCTTTTTTTGAGGAGACCCGATATGAGCGACTTTTCCGCACACGAAGCACTGCACACCGCAAGCGTTCTTATGGGCTGCTATGGATTGTGAATTGGTGGCTAATTGACCTACGGGCGTTCAGAGCAGCGCTGATCCGGCACCGAACAACTGGGTCACAGCTACACATGGGAGTCGCGCGCAACGCTGACGGGACGTGCTTCAAGTGGTTTGATATTCGGTCATTTCCGAAGGAGCCACCTTTGGTGGTAGAGCATGGGTAATCAGGCTTTAAGCAATAACAGAAAGAATACGTCCCAATTCGCAGATGACTCTTTGTTTCATAAGGTTACATAGCCCGCGCTACTGAATTGTGTTCCCTGCTAGCAGCGCAGGATTCATCTCAGCGTTTATTCGCCTGACCTGGCGGTTTCGGTTGTGGTCACAACCACGTTTTGGCGGCTCGATACCGTATTTGTTTAGCCACTGAATCCTAGTTTTGACCTAATGCATTATAATATATGAAAAACAATTTGTTTCTAAAGTGGAAACAATGTACTTTGCTTCTTGTTCCCTTGATTTCACGCCGTGTGAGCTTCTTGCGTTAAAAGAATGCCACTCACCCCCTAGAGAGAGGGGCTGGCCAAGACCCCCCTAGTCCAGCCCCTCGCCCGCCCTCACTCTCTGTCATTTGTGAAACGGCGGGATACGCCCATGAGGCCTCTGTGGGCGTGGTTTCATTGTACCACACTTCCCAAATTAGTTCTTGGCACCCTATATCTCTGTGCGGCAGGACTGCGTTATCGGCGATTAGTTCGACAGGCCGATCCGAGAGGACGCAGTAAGACTACTGGGCTACGTGAACGTCTTAAACGACACTAGGTACAGACACCCGAGAGGCCGCCCCTTGAATGGGCAGGTTTCTGCGTTGGAGGAATGGCTGCTATGAGCCCTTAGTTGAAATTGCTGCGAGTTGTCGGAACGACCGCTTAAACCATTAGCAATACTGATGAACAATTAGGTTGTCCAATCGAAGGCAGAGAGCCTCTTGTTTTCCCATTGCGCGTTTTTTGATGTTTTGTTTAGGTATGCGAATGAAACAACTCTTCGCTGCGTGCCTCACTGTTGGAACATCACTGACGCTTTCTGTAGCAGTTGCAGAACCCGTTGATTTGACAGGACTTACCTGCTTACAGCAGCGAGCACTTGGACCCGTCACGTGGGATTTCTACGGCGATGTAGCCATTCGCGAGTACGTAGCAGGTGAAGGTAAGCCGGTACGTTTCGAGCGTATCGGGGAAGGGTCATACCAACGCATCCGAAACCTTGATGGAGAAATCTCTTCATATTGGTACTTCTTTGACGATGGTGACGGTGTTCACATCAGGCTTTTTGCAAGCCCAGGAATGGCTGCAGAAGCCGAAAATCGTAATGCGCCTTGGCAACGAGCAACCATCCCTTTTCACGCGGAATGCGTGCCTCTATGGGAACGAAATGAACCGCCTGTTGAACAGTAGGCCGCTTGCGGATGAAAAAGCCGCTGAATATTGCCCATAATCCGGTCCGAAACCGTCCAATTCGCCATTTCCTCCGAAAATCGACCCTTTTGGCAGCTTTACATTCAAGGCAATGATCGCCAAAGCGGACACTCGTCGGCACAGAGGGAATGTCAGCACAGTCCGCGTAGCAGTCGTTCATTGAATTTGGCCGAATGACCGCACTGAGCCCAACCTGTACCCTGGATTTTATTGCTGCATGCGCTTGCAGCAGTAACGACACTGCAACTGCCGAATACCTTGTGCGGCCAAGCAGCGGAAAAAACTGTCATTCATGCAAATAGCAGCGATGCTCGCGGGGGCGGCTCACAGTTCGCTCAACAAAACCGTCCTTCACTTCATCCGCAACAGCTATCGCCTAGCTGAATTGGTGGACACGGGACCGTGGCATATGAACAGTAAACACAACAGTCGCCTTCCAACGGCTTCAAAACTGTTTTGCACGACTTGCATTCATAGAACCACTGGCAAGCATCCGTTGGCATTTGCTCGGTTTCACTGTGGCCGCACTTCGGGCAAATCAGGGTGCTTTCTAGGACTACAGTTTGTTTTGTCATAGTCTCACATCTGCATGATCAGGTAATCGTTAATCCATGCCTCGTTAAACACAACGACCCAACCCACGCCGGTGATTAGAGTCGTTCCTGCAAGCCACCATTTCAACGTCGGCAAGGAACCGCGCCGATAAGATACCATCCATGATATCACGACGAGCGCCGTTGACATCGTCAGCACATAGTAACTCGCTGCGGCAACCTTCCCAAAGATTGCCAACCAACCGCCACCCAGCCCCAGTAACATCATCGTCATGGGCAAAACGCAGCAAGTCGCGACGCCAAGCGCTGATAGCGATCCCAAATAGCTGAGGCTAAGGTACTTCTGCATTCTGTTTCCCTGATGGACTACGTCGCGCGGAGTTGTAGAGACAACAACCTCTCGTTTAACTTCTGTAGCCACTACAGGATCAAGACAGGAAATCGCACATGTTTGCGATTGGGGAGGCATCCCGGCAAAGCGGTGTCGGAATTGATACTATCCGCTACTACGAACGCGAAGGGATCGTGCCGAAACCAGAAAGGGCATCGAATAATCGACGCATGTACTCCGCGCACGATGTTGGACGGCTTCGTTTTCTAAGGAAGTGCCGAGACATGGGTTTTTCGCTTGCCGATGCAAAGGTGCTTCTCAACCTATCCGAAGGTGATAGCGAGGATTGCCAATCCGTTAAGGAACTGGCCGAGCTTCATATCTCCAATGTGCGTATGAAGATAATCGAACTTAAGCGATTGGAGGCCGCCCTGAATGAACTTACGGCCAACTGTAACATCGGGAACGTTTCTTGCCCGATGCTTGCGCAGATACGGACCTACTAATGGCACTTTGAGGCTCGCAGTCGCCCTATGCCAACGCAGCATGACCCAAGATTCGGGCCGCGCAGAATCTACCGTTCGTTAGAGAGGTCAACTCGTTGATTTAGCAATGTTTCAATCACTCAATGAACATTTGTGCCTTGCCGCGGTGTTCTTGAAGCACGCGGCGATTTCGGACAGTGAGCCCTACCTGCCGTGCCTGAGCAATCAATTTGCTGCATACGCATTCGGCAGGTTTTATCGGAAGCCGACCTCTGATTTCCGAACCACAGAGCAATGGTTCTGCTTATCTTTGTCCCAAATTGGGCTGGGCAGACTTAGATCTTCTGTTGCTTTCCGTTGTATCAAGGCTTGTATCGTGTGTACTCGAAGTCCATATACACAGGGCTTACGTTTTTCTTTTTCGACCTGCTGTCTCCCAAACTCGGCGTTCAGTCTTTCGATTCAGACCGACCACGCCGAGTCGCCGCAATAATGCGGGCGGCAAGTATTAGGAGACTTCCACCATGGCAAATGGCACAGTAAAATGGTTCAACTCGACCAAAGGTTTTGGCTTTATCGAACCTGAAGATGGCAAGCGCGATGTGTTCGTGCATATCTCAGCACTTGAGCGTTCCGGCATCAGCGAATTGAAGGACGGCCAGAAGGTCACTTTTGACGTCGAAGCTGGCCGTGACGGGCGCGACAGCGCCGCCAATCTGGCACTGGCCTGACCTTTTACGGGCACCCTTATGGGGTGCACGTTTGCACAATGGGCTGCTAAAAGCCCTTGGAGAACAAGTCAGTTGCAACAGCAGGAATTGACCCGGGCGCTCGCGCAATACCGTGTGCCCGATACGAAGCGTAGCGTTATTGAACTGACAATCACTGTCATCCCCTTTTTCGCGCTATGGGGCGCAGCGTGGTTTGCGCTATCCCTTAGTATCTGGGTCACTGTTCTATTGGCCATCCTGAACGCCGCATTTCTGGTGCGTATCTTCATCATCATGCATGATTGTGGTCACGGATCTTTCTTTAGAAGCCGCACCGTTTGCAATTGGACCGGCCGGGTTCTGGGTGTTCTCGCCCTGACACCCTATGACGTCTGGCGGCAAAGCCATGCGATTCACCATGCCTCAACCGGTAACCTTGATCGGCGTGGTATGGGTGACATTCCTACATTGACCATTGAGGAATACCTGAAACGGAATTGGTTCGGGCGTGCCGCTTACAGGTTAATCCGGAACCCCTTCTTCCTGTTCTGTATAGTACCGGTCTACACGTTCTTTTTTCAAAATCGCTTGCCCTTTGGTTTCATGCGGTCAGGCTGGCTGAATTGGGCAAGTGCAATGGGAACAAACGCCGCGATTGCGGTGGTCCTGGCTCTGATTTTTTGGACCGGAGGCCTGGATGTACTGGTTTTTGTATTCCTTCCAACCATGATCGTCGCCGCATCGATTGGTATTTGGCTATTCTATATTCAACACCAGTTTGAACACACGACTTGGGAGCGGGAAGAAGTGTGGAATCTTCAGAACGCCGCATTCTATGGAAGTTCTCACTACGCCCTGCCAGGCATCCTGCGGTGGTTCTCTGCCAATATCGGTGTGCACCATGTTCACCACCTTGCCAGCCGCATACCGTTTTATCGGCTAAACGAGGTTTTGCGTGACCATTCCGAGTTGGAAAATTGCCAGCGTATTACTCTATATGAGAGCCTTCATTGCGCACGATTGCATCTTTGGGATGAAGAAAGTCAGCGCCTGCTGACGTTTTCTCAGGCTTTGTCGAACGCCAATCCCAACAAGAGTTTAGTGTAATCTGGCGCGCACCAAAAAGGCGTCGACAGTATCACCGCCGAGGGCGCGAATGGCCTCTAGTCGGTGAAGGCCTTCAATCAGCACGAACCGCTTGTTGTCCGCGCGTATCTGGATCGGGGTCTTCTGGCCGTTTTCCAGGATATCTTCGGCCAGTGTCAGGACTTTTTGTTGATCAAGCGTTTTCGCCCGTTTTACAGGGACATAGATCAGGTCGAGCGGATATGGTCTTTTCTCCAACATAAGCTACGTAGGTAACCTTTCGTGCATTTGTTCCGGTTCAGAGTTCGCTACAAAAGCGGGGGCTGGAACGTACGTCATAGAACCGAACGAACAGCATCGCGCAGTTCCTGATGCATAATCCAAGTTGCTGGCTCATCGACACTTTCGATGTGAGAAAATGCCAGGACCTGAGCGGCGCCATCATTCTGTACCGATCCGGCTTCGGGTAGGTCTAGTTCCAGGTATTCTGCGATCAATAGTCCGATTTTCTTGAAAACTTTGATGGAGGCCTCGCGCGATTTGTAACCGGCTGCCTGAGACAAGTGACCAATGGTCAGACCGTCCTTGCCTGCGATTGTAAGTGCTTTGAGCATT
This sequence comes from Ruegeria sp. BI11, assembly GCF_056538005.1. NCBI lineage: Bacteria > Pseudomonadati > Pseudomonadota > Alphaproteobacteria > Rhodobacterales > Roseobacteraceae > Ruegeria > Ruegeria sp. BI11. The sequence goes on from NZ_JBQFSM010000005.1 coordinate 125,986, forward strand.
GTGACCTGCGCAGGGGTCAGCCTGATTTGTCGCAGTGCCTCGGCATATTCTCTTTCGCTGGGAACGAGGGTGCCGGAATTTCCCTCCAAACGGCGTTGACCGCTACGTTTCCTGTCTCGTTCACCGAGAATTTCTTTTAATGCTTCGATGGCCAATGCTGGTGTTTCACCGACTGCATCAGCAATCATTGTCTGCGTTTTAGCCGGTGGCTTAGGGAATGCGCGCGCAACGCTGTTACCGCTCAGGATGCCAGCCTTAATCAAGTACTTTCCAAATTCTTCTTCAATCACTCCTGCTACGTCAGCGTTCCGCGGCTCACGAACACTGCGGTCCTGAAATGCTCTTTGTTCCAGACCACGAGCTGACATCTTTGAACCGGGAAGGGTTACTTGAGGGGCATTTTTGCGCATCAGAGAAACACCACCACAATTATGGCCGCAACAAACACCAATAACGCGATAAACATCTTCGCTCTGTAGGACCAGCGATGCGCCCTTTCGGCCTTGAGCATTTTGCCCAGGTTTTCGTCAATCGAGTTATGGTTCACGGCTTGGTCCTTCCGGATTTGTCAGGCGATATTGATTTCCAGCAACCTATTTTCACGGCAAATTTTCGGCGCACTTATCGTTCTGTCGTGTGAACGGCCGATTGCATTCCCAACCATCACCTCTTCGATTCAAATGAGCGTTGGAAGGGATAAGGATCGCAACGCACCTGTCCTGGTTTGAGCGAAAGCCACGTTCACATTTCCATCCAGAGTAGGTTTCAGGTGCAAGGTATGCATGCTGTGGAATTGCCACCGGTTCGCAACCGCTCTCCGTTTCTCTGAAACCTCTGAGGCACACCCAACCATCCGCGCTGTTTTTGTCAGTCAGGCGGCCGTTGCTCGGGACACTAATCGCAACACAATCCTGGTCTTCCTTACGAAATCCCCAGTCACAGTGTACTTCCTGTGCGCCAAACCGGGTTTCGACGTACCCATTTTGAGGCGCAATCAATTCTTCGCATTTTTCTCCGACTCGTCGGAAGAGCCGATTGCACTCCCATCGATCTCCAGTCGATGCAAGATATGCGTTTTTAGGAACTGCTATTTCCTCACAAAGATCTCCAACACGCTGGAATCCATGGTTGCATTCCCAAACTGGACCATAGGAACTGCCGGTCAAATGCGCATTTTGAGGTGCGTTTGCTCTTTGACACGATCCGTTCTTGTTTTCGAAACCTTCGTCACAAACCGATCCGTCGGCATTGCCTGCGACTTGGGCAGGAAGCTGCGTTCCTGAGAGCAACACCAAGAGTGTCGGGATCAGGCAAAGAACGCGGCGCAAAAACACGATGAATGACTGAATGAAGCGGAGCCTGAGACCTGATCTATCGGGCATCAAGCACGCAATTTATGAGCCATGTGCTGTTCATACGGCGCCTTCTTTAATTGGTCACCCGATGACTGGGGCTTGTCAGGTGACAGTTGCGAATGCTTGCGAGGAACGAGCTCATAGCGAAGACCCCAGCGAAACCCGTTCCTATGCTGGGGCACATGCTACAGTTATTCTGAAGGCCATTGGATCATCGAAGCCGGCAGCATCGCGGCGACGAGTAACTTTCACCAATGCACTTTTGTGGTCCTTAGCCAGAATAGAGTCAAGGAAGTTTCCCTTGTCGCAATGCAAGTACCGCCAGGGCAGGTAGTTTTTGAAACTGCCGGTGACCAAGATCCTTGGTGAACTACCGAAAGAAATTGTCTGGCCTGAGTGCGGCGAAAGAGGAGTATGTGATCAAGGCTTCCCCGTGACTATGAATGACTGGCCTGATAACATTGGCTGCAACGCAGCGATTTTCGCGCCGCTTCTGCACAAGTACTCGCAGCGTGATCAAATGGCCGCTCGGTCCCGCACCCTGTAAATTGCGCCTGAGCCGAGAAAACTGTGCTGCGAGCGTACGCAACAAGATTTTGACACTTCCGCTCAGGGCACGCTACGTCCCACTCCTGCGTAAAAGAACTAGAACCACTATGGATTGGCGACCGACAGCGCCGCTCGCCAAACTGTCTCAGATGTCTATGCGCTCTGCAATGCTTAGCGCGTCTTCCAATTCAACGCCCAGGTATCGCACGGTGCTATCGACCTTTGTGTGCCCAAGCAGAAGTTGGACCGCGCGGAGATTTCCTGTCTTGCGGTAGATCTCAGCTACTTTGGTTCGGCGAAGCGAATGCGTGCCATATCCGCTCGGTTCCAATCCGATTGCGGTCACCCAGTCTCGAACCAGCCTGCCATACTGGCGCGTCGAGATGTGTGGTCGATCATGGAATCGGCTTGGAAACATGAACCGGCTAGCAAACATTTCCGGTGATTTTACCCATACCAATACAGTTTCTCGCGTGTTTTCCGTCAGTTCGAATTGAACAGATTGCTTGGTTTTGCTCTGGATCACCGAAACACGCTCACGGACGCGATCGTCTTTGACAAGATCGGTCACAGCGAGTTTGACCAGATCGCAGCCGCGTAGCTTGCTATCAATCGCGACGTTGAACATTGTGAGATCACGCAGATTTCCAGAAAGTTCGAGCCGGGCACGGATCGCCCAGACCTGTTTTGGGAGTAGCGGTCGTTTCTGACCGATGATCCGCCCCTTGTTCCAAGCTCTGGGTTTTGGGGTGACTGCAGGTAGTTGGACTCTTGGCATATTTTGCACTCCGATCCACCCTCCGCACCCAAGCAACAGCACCGCGCTGACCACCGAATAGTACAAGCGGCGTGAATGCCTGCTGTCCGATTATGAATACTGGCATGGTTTAAGTGTGTGCATTAGGCGGCTTGAGCCCATATCACTACGCATAAGAACGGTTCGAGTCCAAACCGCGCGTACGCTTCGTCTTCAGCACCGATTACCGATCGGGTTCCACGTTAAAAGGCCCGGGTCAGCACCAATAAGATAAAATGAGATATGATCAGAAAAGCTGGTAAGACCGGCGTCAGGTTATCAGCGACGCCGAGCTAACCCAGGGCTTACTGATACGCCATTTCGCCACGCGCTCAACCCCTTGCAGCGTCGACAAATCCGCTCTCCGAACCCTTCGCTCCAGAATGGCGTTCTGCAACGAAGACACGGGCGTTCTTGCGGCACGTCATTGTGGGCGCGAGCCATGATCGTATCTGCTTCGTTGTCGGAGTCTTCCATCAGTTCTTAGCCTCGATTTCTGTTTTGGTTTATACAGCGACTGGAAAAGAAAGTTCCGAGCCCTAAGCCTTGAGATTGAAGGAGCTGCCTGGTTCAGACTGTCCGATGGGACGGCCTGTAATCCGAGGGGTTTTAATAGGACGAACTGGCATTCCTTCGTTCTCAGCAGCTTGGACAGCGAAAGCATACCGAGAACCGCTTGCGCATCCTCGTGGTATGGCTCGTTGATCTGATGATCCGTCGTCTGCCTCAGAAATGAGCGACTCCGAGTAGAGGTGCCGAAGTTGAGTCTCAGACACACCATCCGCTTCCATGATCAGTTGCACCATCGGATCGGCCAAAAGTTGGTCGAGCAAGAATTGTGACAACTCTTTCGCAGACAATTTATCTATTGCGCGTGCTCTGTCCAAATCAGCAAGAGAAACGGTCAAGGTTCGCGCCAGACCGGGGTGAGATTTCCGTGGATGCAGAGAGATTAGCACTGATGCTTTCCAGGCTTCTGGATCCAAATAATCTGGTGGTGCGGAAAGCTCAGTTTCTATGTCGTATTCGCCCGCCGGGAGTAATTCGTCAAAGCCAGGGAAAGTAAACGGCCTGGAAAAGACTGCGATTGTCTTGCTGGTTATCTGGTTCAATTGGGTAGTTCTCCTTTGCTGATAGCGCTCGGAGATGCAGACAAAAACAAGCCACCCTCTCCCGGCAGGGTATTATGAACTTTGAGGTTTCGGCTTTGGTTTTTCGGGGACGGTGTCAGGCGCTTCAGACGTAACTTCTTTTTTCGGCGCGTCCGCATCGTTTTCCTTCAGTGCGGCAGCCGCTCTGGTCGTCAAGTCCTTGAAAGACATCATTTTGATCCTTTGATTGTCCGCACCACCCACGAGCCCAGATGGGGTGTGAAAAGTGAATGCGGATACCACCAATATAGGTATTGGTGGCCCAATTTACTACGTAAAGCCGTAGAATAAGACGGGTGGCTGAAGCAGAACCGAGGCGGCGGCAACCCTGGCGCGCTACTTTCGCTTCGAATATGGGCGATCAGTGTTCGCTGCGGTGCAGTCAACCAATGCGCCATCACCATGGAAGACTTTTGCTACATCGGGTGCAGCCATGCCGCGCGAGAGCGCGCTATAGTTCAATTTCAGCTTCACCTCGCCACCAGGGCGAAGCAGACAACTGGTGTTTTCAACAACGATATGATCACTGGTGGCTCCGACGAACGTGACGCCAGCAGGGAATATTAGACCCGCCGCATCGGTGTCCTGGAGTCCAATCGCAAGGATCGACCGAGTATTCGAAGGACTGTCTAAAGTCACACACTGCATTGAAGGTATAGGATAATTCATTTGCAAGGGATTTGGATTTGATTTGGCTTTCGTTTCGACCACTTCCGCCCAAAGCGTAAAAGCATCTGTGTAAAGCCCGCCGATCGCGTGCCCCGATACGGGATCGGTACCCAACAGGATAGCCTCACCCAGACGCAGGTTGTTGATCTTTCCGGTCGCACCCTTGCCAAGCGCCCATGGCAAACTGGCGGAGCCGCCGCCTGACACTGTTTCAAGAGCGGGTCCAAACGCGCGCTCGGTGTCGATGGCAAGCGACGAAAGCAATGCCATTGCTTCTGCAGAGGGTGCCACATGACCCAGACAGGCAAAATTTGCGCCAATCCCCTTCAGAGAAATACCTTCCATTCTAAGAATTTGAAACACAGTGCTTTCAAGGTGTTCAGGCGGGATTCCTTCCCGCATATCCCCCATTTCCACCATCAGGATAATGTTGTGAGTAATGTTCTTTCCCAGCGCACTCATGGCCAGGCTTGCGATAATGTCCATCTCTGTGTTGAAGCTTACATCGCAGTAATCAACAACTTGCGCGACCTGGCTCAGCATGGGTGTTCGGATCAAGGATATGGAGCACGAGATTCCAGCATCGCGCATACGCATGATATTGCTGATCCGCGCGTCCGCCAGCCCTGTCGCGCCGCCTTCAAGCATAGCATTCGCAATCTTAGGGTGACCGCACACGGCTTTTGTCACGCCTGTAACCGTAATTCCACGGGGTCTAAGGCGATCGACAAGGAACCGTGTGTTGTAAAGAATTTTGCTCAGATCAATGTCGATACGCAGCTTGCTCATTCAATCGTCGTTACAGGTACGTGCTGCAAACGCGGAAAGGCAGAAAGAACCATGTTCACCAAGTTTGATGAAGGACGGTTCAGAGCGTCAGTGACCGGGAGGTACAATTTGCAGTTATAATCTGTGATGGCCTTTGAAATCTCAACATCATTCATTCCTTCATGGTTGATCGTCATGCCAATTACCTCTGTGTTCGCAAAAGCCTCGATCAGGGTGATTTCATCGCAAGGGTCGGGCATAGTCATGTTGGGGAAATCACATCGACGTTTTCGTTTAGGCGCGTGTTGAAGAATAACTGCATGTGGCTGACTGCCTCGCAGAATGAATGCTGATGTGCAAAAGGCCGGATGGCTTAGCGCGCCCTGGCCCTCGATCACTATGACATCCGGGTGTTCATCTTCAGATGCTGCAACAACAGCGCGCTCAAGCTCGCCACAGCAAAATTGCGGCGGCACCGAATCCATCGCGACACCATACTTGGCGCCCTGCATCAATCCTGTCTGGCCGGTACCGACCAAAACTGTTTTGATCCCATGCGCGTTAAGGGCACATGTCAGGATTGTCGCGGTTGTACGCTTTCCAATTGCACAATCGGTGCCGAACACCGCGATGCGGATCGCCTGGACGTCTCCAATACTGCCATCTAACAGGCGCAGGTCGGGATTGGGCCGCGGCTTGCGAATGTCGCGTATCGTGACATCGTGAATTTTGGCAAATCCGGCGAGCTCTTTATCATCACTAAGAAATTCATGCAGTCCACTCACGATGTTCATTCCGAGCGTTATCGCATCCACAACAACTTCGCGATCCTCAAGGGACATTCTGCCGCTGGCCGGCGCCATTCCGTAAATAAAAGTGTCGGGGATCGTAGCTTCATTAGCGACGGCGGCATCAAGATCATCGAAGATGGGAACCTGATTTGCGAAATTATCAAGCACTTTGCCACTGTCACAACCGCCATACGTGCTGTCGATCACCGAAAGAACGCGATAGGCCTGTGAATGTCGAACCAGACCATTAGCCGTCTTGCCATCGATCTTTGCGAAGTTTCCTTCGCAATACACAATTGCAGTCGGTGTATCTGTCACGAGTGTCTTGCGGTGAAGCTCTGGAAAAACTGCTTGTTCAGGCGCCAGCTTTTGCGCATCGCTGGCAATGAACTGCTTGGCATCCGACGCAATGGGTACGGGTTTCATATTTGTTCCTTTTTAGAGTGTGAAACGCGCGTCCTTGGTAAGGACGGGCAAAAATTGTGAAGTTTGGGAAAGTGGGCTTTCTGTCTGAATTCTCACTGGTTCAGAACACACAGCCCTTCTGATCGATGATAGTTTTTGTGGCATTGCCACCCATTGCCGGATCGGTCGATATGGGCATTTGCCGGTAGCTCGATTGCATTGCAGCGATCACCGGACGCCTCGTAGCCACGTTCGCATTTCCATCCAACTCCATGGATCGCGTCATCGTAGAAAGCATTTTCAGGCACAAACACGGCATCGCACCGTCCGTCGCGCTCAAAATACCCACGCTCGCACGTCCAGGGACGCCCGCTGGTTGATGCGTTCAGAAAACCGTTTTCCGGCACCGCTACTGCCACGCATGCTTCTCCGTCTTTTTCGTAGCCACGGTTGCAACGCCATGCAGATCCATAAGTGCTATTCGTCAGGTAAGCATTATCCGGCACCACGATTTTCTGGCAGCTATCGTCTACTCTTGTGTATCCACGCAGGCACCGCCACCTCTCACCTGATGGATCGAGATATCCACCTTCAGGCACAATCACTTCAGTGCATGAGGTGCCGCCAACTTCAACAAAGCCGTGCATACATGCCCACCCTGAGCCGTAGGTTCTGTTTGTGGGGTAGGCATTTCCCGGCACGACAATGGCAACGCATTCTTCGCCTTCCAACCGATAGGACAAATCGCATTCCCAACCGTCGCCATATTTTTTGGGATGCGCATTATCCGGGATCGAATTTGTTTCGGCCGATGCGGGATTTGATGAGATAAAGGAGCCCGCCAAGCAGCTGAAAACGCCAACAAACAGCGCCGTCATAAAGTGAGAGTAAAACCAGTGCTGATTTTTTCGATTTGTCCTGGTGCAAACGGCGTTGTCCGAATGTTGAGTGATTGAGTTACGATCCATCCAGGTTCAGCCCCTCAATGCAGGCCTGTGCCAGATCTTTGTTGGGGGTTTGGGATCCCGGTACCGTTGCCCAGCCGGCTGCCATAACGGCATCCTTTCGCTTGAAAGAAGAAGCTTCTTTGATCGTTGTTATTTTTTCGGCGCGTTGGGTGTCAGTTCTCGCCATGTCGACGCAGATCGGAACCAACGCAGCGATTACATTGTCGCGGGACACGGCGTTGGCCATCTTGTCCGCGTTACTGCCGGTCATCCATCCACCCCAAGAAAATCCAACTACGCCTACGAAAACCCCTCCGATCAGGGCGCCGTAGATTCCGGGTTTAAGCCATTCGGGCGTGTTCATAATCTATTCCTCCTGCGGGGAAAGCGCCGCATCGCTGTCATTGTTAGATGTAGCCAAGGTCTGGTCGTGCTTGAGCGCCAGTTCAAAATCTTCTGGGTCAATTGGGCGCATTTCTGTGCGGCCTGGCTTGCTGTCCTTGCCCTGAACGGTCAGGTAGGTTCCGGTTCTTCGATATGCTTCGAAACTCAGGCCCTGTAGTAGTTCTTCTTCAACAACTACTTCATACTTGCCTGCAGGAAGTTCATCCGGGTAGCCGGACAAAGAGAACGGATTTGAAAACGTCACCAAAGAACTGGACGATCTCGTGCTCACCTTGGTCCTCCATATAGTTTGTTGGATCTTCCCCGCGCAGTCTGCCGCGGTACACGCTCGTAAGCGCCGCGGTAGTACTGGCGTTGTAATTTAGAATAATGTGCAAATGGCAGACGCGCGCTGATCGATGTTAGTCTGCGGCCAATGACCTGAGATTTTATTGGAATCTCAAATGCATTTGGTGCCCGAGGATCAGGTACTGCCAAAAATTGACTAACCTGCGTCAGTGCAACGATGTTTGGATTCCGGCAACGTGATGTGTGTTGGCGGGATATTTGCTGGCGTGTTCTTAACGAGTATTTGAGAAGCGCAGGAAATCCAGTACCGCAATCGGACTGTATTTATCTTGCGCTTCTTTTTCAGTGAAATCCCAAATCTGCCGAAGCGACTTCCGTCTCTAACCAGGCAACTATCGTCAAAATCCCGGCATCGCCGAAGGGGTGAACCTATTGTTTCAACAGTGGCCCGACCTGATCCAGATAAGTGGGGTCAAAACCGGCCAACGTCACCAGTCCGTCATAATCATCAAATGCCACTTGCCCGGATTGAAAAGTAACCAGCCCCTTCTCCCGCAGTTGCCGTAGGACACGATTAACATGTACAGCACTCAGTCCCAGCGCATCGGCAAGATGGTATTGTGTCAGTGGGCAGGTATATCCCATCTTGGTTGCCATCCCGACCTGAGTCAGCCTCACACCAAGTTCCAAAAGAAAATGCGCCATGCGCTCACTCGCATCTCGCCGTCCTATGTTGACCAGGTGCTCAACCACCATCGCTTCATCTCTAGAGACCGCCCAAAGGATTGCTGTCGCCAGCCGGGGCGTTTGCGCAAATGCTTCCAGGAGATCATCCACTACTACCTCAATGGCTTGGATTTCCATGATTGGTTCTATGCTGTGATCCGAGGTGTGCAGCAGAACGCTCCGCAAGCCCAGAAAGTCACCCGGTACTTGGAAGTCGACGATCTGACGCGAACCGTCTGTCTGGGTTTTGTAGGAACAAACCCAGCCCGAGGACAGAACGTAGGCAGCCTGCTCTGATTGCCCTTGATGCACAAGGTCACGTCCCGCTTCAAAGGTCCTGCGACGCTTGTGCAGGCGCGCTAATACCGCAAGTTCAACCTCAGTCAGAGAGACGAAGTTTGAGAGCTTTCGGGTGAGGGGGCTGTTATTGATAGTGGGCAAATATTCTTCCTTCATCAATGAGCCGTCCGCAAAACTATACCACGCAAAGACTGCTTTCGATCAGTTAAGTATACTGCAATCCATGCCAGAATGGTGCAATTCATCGTGGCGCTTCCTTGCTTGGACGCCTGTCAAAAAAGGACGTCTACCATGGCCGACCGGCAAGACTACTCAGGAATAGCCGCACTCTCAATCTGTGAAGCGCTTTTGCTTGCAATTAAAGATCGTGAGCTCCTCCCCGAACATGAGATTGTGGGAGTTCTGCGTGACGCAGCCGCTGCCCACGAAGCAGCGGTTGGCAACAAGGAAGAAAAGGATATGCACCAGGCCGCCGCTGTTCTGATAAACCAGATCATTGCTTCCGGCTATCGCGTTCGGCAGTAACGTTAATTTCTGTGTCAGAAAAACAAGATTACACTCGTCAAAAAAGCATAACAACAAATAGAAGTACTATTGGTGCCTCGTTCCCGATCAATTCAAACACGAAGCAAGAACCGAAGTTCCAATCTCTGCAATATCTCGACTTAATGAAAAATTCCACGACCGCGACTTACTCCCTCTTCCCCGCCGACCTGCATGAGCCACAACGAGAATTTGCTTACTGGCTGAAGGCCCGCATGGCCTGTCCTGCTGCACTGCCTGCGACAACGCAAACGTTGGCTTTGTTCGGCGTCTAAGTTGCTGATCCTATGTGCAGCGAAACTACAGTTTGATAGTATCGCATCATCATAGCTTTGAATGACCGGTCTGGCGACAACAGCTGCAACGCAGCGATGAATGTGCTGCTACAGCAAATCAATGCTGCGTCAGCAATTGCCGCAATCGCACAAGTCCGGTTTGTCCCGCAGAGCCGTCATTCAGGCCTGGTGCAGCAAATGACTGTCTCGAGCTCATTTTGACTGATGCTGCGCGACGCACGTACGGGCGCGAACCACGTATTGCCGCCATTGGTTATGGTTAGCACGGCCCATTGCCGGCAGGTCGCAATGCTGCGACCGAAGCGCGCATTGCCGCGAGGTTCGCGTGAAAGCCATTGCGGCCATCTAAAAGGCTCCAAGCCCATTCTGGCTTGAGGCGAACAACCCCGAACGTAAAGGTCCCACCTTCTTCGATGCATCGTATGATGCCCTCAGCTCATTTAGCGGCGGAGTCGCCCTTAAATACCCATCTTTACTGTTCCTGACTCTTTTGACGAGCCTCCAATGCCATCTCGTCGAGAATACCGAAAGCCACTGGATAAAAATTCTCGAATAATTCGATCACCGCTGTTTCCTCCTCGGGATGATGTATTCCCTCGGCATCAGTAAGCCGCCCCATTCGAAACACGATCTCGGTGCCTTCATCTACAGGGACTAACTCATAGGTCTCCAAATTAGTAAGACCCTCAATAGACGAATTGTGCAGAATATCAGTCACATAATCGAATGGATGCCAGTCGACGATCAGCATCTGAAAGTGAGCGGCTTCATGAATGCAGTGCAAACGAACGCCGGCCGAAGTGCGCGATGCATCCCCTTCCCGATAGGCATCTTTCAACATCATCCAGCGCATCTTGAGCCGCGGATCTGTGAGCATTTCCCAAACCACTACCGGTGGCGCGTTTAGTGTGTGCCGGGTTGTGAACACGGCATCCTCGTCGGTAACGCGGACGGGTCCGGCGACTTCCCGGTATCGTTGCCAGGCCGCAGCAAGGTCGTAGACCCGCATCGGCACGTCGCCAAAGTGCTCGAACTGAGCGCTGTATTGCATGAGGTCAGACTCGATGCCCATTGCCCGGAACGCGTCTTCCGAGAACAGGGCGTAGCTGAGGATACCAGTATCCTCCTTCACATCGGTCTTCGCCATACGATGCACGAGTATGACGTCAGCACCGGAAATATCCTTCATCGGTCCGATCGACAGTTCTTCGAATTTTCCGTGATGCGAAAGGATCTTTAGATCGAGATCGGCTACGTTGCGACACGCGTTGCAGGGGCAAGTCGTGTTTTGCACAATGTTCCGACGGCGTTCGGCGAACGCCCGATAAAGGCTTTCACATATATTGAGGAAGGTTTCGCCAGAAGGGAATGGCCCACTCGAATAAGCGAGAACGGCGTCACCCTCGAGGCCCCGCAACTTCATTGGGTCCTTCAATTCCATCACAATTGCCTCCAGCAAAGAATGGATGATCGGGTTGGCGTGTTCCAACTCTGACCGGGTCAAGTATCCAGTGTAACCGGTGATATCGGCGATGAGCAGATAGCCTGACTGAATAGACATTGTCACAAAGACCCCAATTTCGTGTGTCAATAGATATGGTAGACAACGAATTTGTTCCGGGCAACGTAGTTCAGGAACAGAAACTGAATGCCCGGAAATGGCGCCAGATCGGCATTAGTTATTGGTATTTTATCATCTTCTTCGGGCTCGCATCTGCCGTCCGAGACGGCGCAGCATCTGGGTTATCGCTGAAGAATGGGTAATCAATGGTGGCCCATATTTGTCACTGAACGTGCCAATAGATTTTTGCAAGTGCAGCCCTCTATTCGGACATTCGCCGCCGGTGCGATATTTTGAAGCGGATGAACTCACTCATCGCGCAACAAACCTGCCATTTAACTCAACCGCAACAACTATCTCCCATTTGAATTGGCGGGCACGGAACGGTGGCATAGGAGCAGTATACGCAGCAGTCGCCCTCGAGTGGCTTCAATACTGTCTCGCACGCCTTGCACTTATAGAACCACTGGCAGGCGTTTGTCGGCATTTCCTCTGTCTCGGCATGTCCGCATTTGGGACACGTCAATGTGCTTTCAAGCACCACGTTTTGTTCCGTCATTGTCTCACATCTGCATAATCAGATAATCGTTGATCCGAGCCTCATTGAACACAATGACCCATGCCAGTCCGGTCATTGCTGTGCTTCCGGCAAGCCACCATTTCAACCGCCCAATTGATCCGCGTCGGTGCGATACCGACCAAGACAACGCGACCAGCGCAGTCGATATTGTCAGCACATAAAAACTTACTGTCGCAATTTTCCCGAATATTGCCAGCCAACTGCCGCCCAACCCGAGCAACATCATGGCCATGGGTAGAACACAGCAGGTCGCCACGCCAAGCGCTGAAACCGATCCTAAATAACTGAGGCCAAGGTATTTCTGCATCCTTCTTCTCCACTGGTCTTCACGGCACGGCTTTGCAGTGATGACCCAAACGGTGTATAAATCCTGTAGCTACTACAGGATCAAGCAGGACAATTTCATATGATTGCGATTGGAGAGGCTTCCCGGCAAAGTGGAGTCGGTATTGAAACCATCCGCTATTATGAACGCGAAAGAGTTGTGCCAAAACCCGAGCGTGCCTCCAACAATCGCCGTCTCTACTCACAACGCGATGTTGGAAGGTTGCGTTTTTTGAGAAAGTGCCGGGATTTAGGGTTCCCACTTGCAGACGCGAAGACGCTGCTTGACCTGTCAGAAGGCAGCAGTGCAGACTGCCTAACCGTGAAGGAGATGGCAGAGCGTCATGTCTCCAATGTACGCCGTAAGATCAAGGAGTTGACAGTTCTGGAAGCGGCGTTGAATGAACTTACTGCTAACTGCGATGTCGGAAACATATCCTGCCCAATGCTCTCCCAACTGAGGACAACAGATAGCCACTAAGGCCTCGGTCCGGACTTGCGGCGATGCGGCGCCCAAGGTTGAACCCCAAAGATGAACATCAACCCGAGCTCCTGTGATAACCTGAGGGCACCAGCCAAAACTCGGGAGTAAACAATGTCGGATATTGGTACTGTAAAAGCACTCGACGCGGCTATCATCCAGGGGATCAATGCAAAGGACGCAAGTCAGGCGACGGCACCCTATGCTGAAGACGGCGCGGCCATGCCGCCGGGAGCGCCGATCATGACGGGTCACGCAGCCATTCGGGATTATTGGCAGGCAGCCATTGACGGTGGCCTGAGCGATGTTGTAGCCAATCTGACCGACGCCCATATCGGCGGAGATTGTGCCATTACCACCGGAACCCTGACGGGCTCAATGGGAGGGCAAAAACTTACTGGGAAGTACGTTCTCTACTTCCGCAAAGGCGAAGACGGCTGGAAGGTTCAGCGCGACATCTGGAACTTCGACGCCTAAAGTTTGCGGAGTGGTCCAACGGTCAAATCCGCTGTTTCGTGCCGTAATCCACTTCGTGGGCCAGACAGACCTGTCGCCCGACTTCAGGCCGCACGGTGCTATTTGGATTGGCTGAGTTGGTCATTCATGTCTGCAAAAGACACCGCCCAGAATTCCGCCAAAAACGCGGAACATTCCTGTTCGGAAATCTCCGAACGCGTGCCATCGGCATCCGTTGCCATACCCATTGTGTAGCGCAGATCGGTGCCTGTATCTGTTTCTGTCAGATGATAAGTCTCGGGAAAGCTGATATCGGGGCGCGCAGGGTCCAGAATGCGGGTGGAGAAATACTCAAAGGGCTCCCAATCCGTGACCCGATAAAAGAACTGGGCCATTGCATGCGCGCAATGATAGCCTGACCCCGGGCCAAGACGTCCCAAAGGGTTCTCCATCTTGATGTCGCTGACGCTGTTCATCCATTTCAGCTTGTGTTCAGGAGCGACGAGGGCCTCCCACACCAGGCCCATTGGCGCATCGAAATGGTAGCGCAGGGTCCACACGCCATCTTCTTCTTCGAGAAAATCGCGCGGGCGATCAGCGCGCATCTTTTCCCATGATTTAGCCAGATCGTAGACCTTCATTCCGACTTCACCAAAATGTTCTATTTCCTGGGAAAACGGCTCCATTATATCGCTAATATCCATGGCTTTTGCGGCCGCTGCGCTAAACAGGGCATAGCTGCGAATGCCCGTGCGCTCGGCAACATCCGTCTTGGTCAATCTGTGAACAAGAATGACATCGGCGCCGGAGATGTCTTTGGCTGGCCCCAGTTGCATTTCATCGAACTGACCGTGATGGGCGATGATCTTGAGATCCAGACCGCCGACATTGGCGCATGCCCGACACGGACATGTCGTGTTGGCGATTATATCCTGCCGTCTGAGGGTGAACGCGTTGTAGAGATTTTCGCAAATGGTCAGAAATGTCTCTCCTGACGGGAAATCCTTTCGTGTCGAATAGGCCAGAACGGCATCGCCATCGGTTTTCCAGAAGTGCAGCGGGTCTCCGACCTGCTCAAGCAGAACGCTAAGAAGGGATTGCAGAATGGGATTGGCATGATCCATTTCCGAAGATGTCAGAAACTGAGTGTAGCCGGTAATGTCGGCAATCAGCAGGTAACCTGTGTGCGTTGTCATTTGGCAGCCCCCCCGGTCCAAAGATCGCATACGCTCACCATAGATGAAAACATACTTAAACAACAAACTTGGTCGGTTGGGCGAAGTGGTCCCGATCTTCAGCCGCTGTCATCGAACCCTTGGCGTTCGCAGCCGAAATTGGAGCGGAGGCATTAACGTTTTATCCAAAACTACTGAAGTTTCTTCTACGCTTGCCGTCAGCTATGCTTCATCTATGTCAAAGACCTCTGAACGACGGCTGGCCGCAATTCTGGCTGCGGATGTGGCAAACTATTCCAAACTTATGGGGGAGGATGAAGCTGCCACATTGACCACCTTGCGCCTTTTTCGAAACGACATTCTTACTCCAGCCGTTCGTAAGTATGAAGGCAGAGTGGTAAAAAGCATGGGGGACGGCTGGTTGGTTGAATTCCCCAGCGTGGTCAGTGGGATCAAGTGCGCGATCGCTATCCAAAACGATCTGACCGATAGTCCTCAGTTCAAGTTGAGGATGGGATTGCACAGCGGAGATGTCAGTTTTGCTGATGAAGATGTTTATGGCGACGGCGTCAACGTTGCCGCACGTCTTCAAGATCTTGCCGAACCCGGATCGCTGGTGATCTCCGAAACTGCGCGGCGCAGCATTGATGCCAGGCTTTCGGATCACTTCACTTGTCTGGGTTCCCAGAAACTCAAAAACATTGCAGAGCCTTTGGTCGTCTACGGTTGGGGAATATCTGCATCAGCCATCCAGAGGTACCTTTTTGCGGTGCCGGAACGACCTTCGATTGCGGTTCTGGCCTTTGACAATTTATCCGACGACGCGGATCAAACCTTTTTTGCCGAAGGTATCGCCGAAGATGTGATTTCCGCGCTGTCCCGGTTTCACTGGTTCTTCGTGATCTCTCGAAATACGAGCTTTTCCTACCAAGGCCGCGCCGTCGGGACAGAGCAAATCGCTCGCGATCTGGGCGTGCAATACGTTCTTGAGGGCAGCGTTCGAAGGGGCGGCAACAGAGTTCGCGTCTCGGTAAAACTGATCGACGCCATTGCAAACCATTACGTCTGGACCGATCGATTTGACGGCGTGATTGAAGACATCTTCGATCTGCAGGACGAGATAACGCAGAAAATTGTAGGCGCAGTCGCACCTGAATACCTGACTGCAGAAATGCAACGCGCAAGGCGCAAGGTGGGCCCGCGGATGGATGCCTGGGAATTGTCTGCGCGCGCCCATTGGCATATCTCGCAGTTCACAAAAGCAGACGTAGCCGAAGCCCAGAACCTGCTCATGAAAGCGGTCGAGTTGGACTCGCAAAGCTCGTTCGGGCTGGCAGATTTGTCATTTACGCATCTGATGCAATGCGTGAACGGCTGGAGTGATGATCCTGACGCTTCCAAGACCGAGGCGGTAAGTCTGGCGCAGCAGGCGGTTTCGATGAACGGCCGCGATGCGTATGCGATGGCCTTACTTGGTGCGGCGGATTTGTTTTCAGGCCATCATCAGGACGCCATAAAGAAGTTGCGGGACGCTATCGCCCTAAACCCCAACGACCCCCATGCCTATGCATTGCTTGCCAGATCTCAGGTTTACCTGGGCGACGGCAAGGAAGCCCTCGTTAACATCATGGCCGCGATCAGGCTCAGCCCGCGCGATCCTTTGATGGCTTTGTGGTATTCCATTCGCTCACTCTGCGGGTTTGTGGCAGGGCGGCATGAAGAAGCCATCGCGTGGGCCGAGGCGTCCATCCGGGTCCAGCCAAACCGCGGCAGCTCTTATCTTGATCTTGCCGTGAACAATGCCATTTGCGGCAAGCTGGATGAGGCGAGGCAAGCTGTTCTCGATCTAAAGCGTCTTGACCCCGGGGCCTCTCTTCAGTTGGCAGAGCGCACACATCCCTTCGCACGATTGGAAGATCGCGAACGCTATCAACAGGGTTTGCGCTCAGCCGGGTTGAACCGGTGAACGCGGGCCGATCCTGCCAATCTCATGGTTTTGGCTGCGCTGCCGGGCGCAAAAGATGGAACGACCCAGCCCGCCGTCCCGCGTTTTACATTGGCCTCACGGGACCCGGCAGAATGGCGGCTCTGTCAACATCAATCCAAAGGCACACACAGACGGGCCGAAACAGCCTTGTTTTGCTTCTGCATTTCTATTCAACTGCAAAGACGTCGGGAAACCTGAAAACAGAGTTTCACCGATGTGCTGGTCTCGCCAGATGGAGAGCGCGAAATGAACCAATCCGACGATCACCGTGTGTCAAAATCAGTTGAAACGAACCGGGCGCTGGACCGAATCGTCGATGCCATAAACACAATTCCGGAAGGTTTTGCCCTCTACGATTCCGATGATCGTTTGGTTCTGGCGAACGAGACATATCGCAAGATGCTATATCCGGGACATGAAGACTTGGTCAAACCGGGGATGACCTTCGAACAGGTCGTTCGCAAAGCACTGTCGCTCAACGTGATTGCAGATGCGGTGGGACGTGAAGATGAATGGTTGGCGCAACGGCTGAAACGCCACGACAACCCCCACGGCACCCAGATGCAAAGCCGGACGTCCGGGGGGTGGATCAAGATCAGCGAGCGCAAGACCTGTGATAACGGAACAGTCGCGATCTACAGCGATGTCACCGAGCTTAAGAAGGTCGAAGCACGTAATGCCGAGCTTGCCCAGATCCCCGAGGAAAACCCCAATCCGGTGATGTGTATCAGCAGTGACGGAAAGCTGCTTTTTGCGAACAAGGCCAGCAATCCCATGCTGGATGCGTTGGGCCTGAAAGTCGGGGCGGATGTCACCGAGGACTGGTTGGCCCTTGTCAGGAAAGGACTGAAGGAAGAAAAGCGGCAGGACTTTGAATGTCACGCCGATGGCATGGTCTACGCACTACTGCTCTGGCCGGTGCCGGACGCCCGGCACGTAAACCTCTACGGGCGGGACGTTACGCAGCTTAAGGAGGCGGAAAAGCGGATGCGCGAATTGGCGCGTATTCCCGAAGAGAACCCCAACCCGGTTTTGCGCATCACCGATCAGGGCAAGCTTGTCTATGCCAACAGGGCAAGCAAGCCTTTGATCAAAGCACTGCAGCTGAAAGTTGGCGACCGTGTGGGAACAGGTTGGCGCAAACGTGTCGCCAAGGGTTTGCACGAAGATCAACGGCAGGATTTCGAGTATGAGGCCGGTGGTCTGATCTATGCCCTGTTGCTCTGGCCGGTACCGGAAGGCGGCTATGCGAATATTTACGGCCGCGATATTACCACCCAGAAGCAAGTTGAAAGCGAACTGCGCGTAGCGAAGGATATCGCAGAAACGGCCAACAAAACCAAAAGCACGTTCCTCGCCAATATGAGTCACGAGCTGCGCACGCCGCTGAACGCGATCATTGGATACAGCGAACTGATGCTCGAGGATTCCATCGACCAGAATGACGAGGCAAACCTGAGCGATCTCCGGAAAATTCAATCTGCCGGGAAACACCTGCTTGCGTTGATCAATGACATTCTGGACCTGTCCAAGATCGAAGCCGGCAAGATGGAATTCAATCTGGAATCGTTCGACGTATTTCAGATGATCAACGACGTCGGAACAACCGTGCGACCGCTGGCCGAAAAGAACAACAACACTCTGGAGATTGTGTGCGCCGAGAACATCGGGAATATGGTCTGCGATCTAACCAAGGTGAGGCAGGCATTGCTCAACCTGTTATCCAACGCCTGCAAGTTCACCGAAAACGCGACAATCACACTGTCCGTTCTACGAACCAAGCAACAAGATCAGCTGGAAATTTCAGTCGCCGATCAGGGCATTGGCATGTCGCCCGAGCAAGTCGACAAGGTGTTCGACGCGTTCACTCAGGCGGATTCCTCTACCACCCGCAACTTTGGCGGCACCGGTCTGGGGCTGTCGATCACCAAGGTCTTCTGCGAACAGCTGGGCGGCAACATTCACTGCGCCAGCACTCTTGGCGAAGGGTCAACCTTCACCATTCACCTTCCGAGTATATGTAGAGATCCGTCTACAGACCTGCTGCGAGAAAAAGGGGATTCTGGGGACGATCCGGACAGCGATTCAGACGCCCCATTGGTTCTGCTGGTCGATGACGACCCGACGGTGCATGATCTTTTGGGACGGCGGCTGCGCAAGGAAGGATACCGTGTTCTTGCCTCAACCAAGGGTGACGAAGCATTGGAACTGGCGCGCAAATTCAGGCCTGACGCCATCACGCTGGACGTGTTCATGCCCGAGATCGACGGCTGGGCGGTGTTGTCCAAGTTGAAAGACGACCCTGATCTGGCAGATATCCCGGTGATCATGCTGACATTCGCACAAGACCGCACGCGCGGGTTGTCGCTGGGTGCCAGCGAATATCTGGGAAAACCCATCGACACGGTCACACTGCTGAACGCGCTGAAAGAGCATTGTCCGCCCCGACCGGCGCCCCGCGCCCTTGTTGTGGAAGACGAGGCTGCAACCCGCGAAATGATCTGTCGGGTTCTGGGCAAGGAAGGCTGGCAGATCGAGCAGACCGTCAACGGGCTAGACGCCCTTCAACATCTTTCTGCATCCGTTCCGGACGTCATTTTGCTGGATCTGATGATGCCCGAGATGGACGGGTTTGAATTTCTGGCGGGGATGAGGAAGAACCCGGACTGGAAGGACATACCCGTCATTGTTGTCACCGCGAAGACCCTGTCCAATGATGACCGCGCGCGGCTTAGTGGCTCGGTCGAGACGCTGATCAGCAAGGACGGTGACGAAATTGAAACCATCCTCGCCCAGTTGAACGACATTCTGGTCAAGCACCGGCCTGCCTCTTCAGGGGACACATAAGTTGTGAGTGACAGCCCCGAAAACGAAGCACAAAACGCACAGGCCGTGTGGCTGGCCAATTTGCGTCAAAACCTCATCTCTCCAGTTAGCGCCAT
Source organism: Ruegeria sp. BI11 (assembly GCF_056538005.1). NCBI lineage: Bacteria > Pseudomonadati > Pseudomonadota > Alphaproteobacteria > Rhodobacterales > Roseobacteraceae > Ruegeria > Ruegeria sp. BI11. Next base: position 145,481 of record NZ_JBQFSM010000005.1, read on the forward strand.
TGTCGGGTTTTGCGAGATGCTTCAAAGCGAATCCGGGCGGCTGAATCTGGATGAAGTAACTTCGGATCTGGACCGGATTTTCCAGGCGACGACGGAACTGAGCGCCTTGGTGGATCAGCTTCTGCACCCTGAGATGGCGATGAAGCTGACGGTCAGCGGCGATGAGGGCGTGAAGCGGCTGCGTCACGACCTGCGCACTCCGATGAATGCGATCAAAGGCTACAGCGAGATGATGCTGGAGGATCTGGAGGACCTAAACGCAGAACATCTGGAGCCGGACCTGCTGGGGCTTTTGGACCACACCGACACCTTGCTACAACGTATCGACACGCTCGCGGGTTTGGCCGGTAATGGCCTCAAAATCTCTGACACACCGCGCGAAACGGTCGCGATGTTTGCCAATCTGGTCCAGAGCATGCAGCCCCTGCCTTCAATCGCCGATGCATCTGGATCAACCGGCGACATCCTTGTCGTCGATGATGCAGCGGCCAACCGGGACTTGCTGGCCCGCCGGTTAAAGCGGGACGGGCATCGCGTCTGGACTGCCGACGGCGGCTATTCCGCTCTGGAGAAAATGTCCCGACAGCCTTTCGATCTGGTTCTGCTCGATCTGATGATGCCGGATATCAACGGCTTCGACGTTCTGGCCCGGTTGAAACAGGATGACGCCCTTCATGATATCCCCGTCATTATGATTTCAGCCCTGGATGAGGTCGAAAGCGTTGCGCGTTGCATCGAGGCTGGTGCCGAGGATTACCTGCCCAAACCCTTCAACCCGATCCTGTTACAAGCCCGGATCAGCGCCGCGCTGGACAAAAACCGCTGGCGAAAGCGCGAACGCCAGTACCTTGAGATGATGGAAGCGGAAAAGCAAAAGTACAAAGACCTTCTGCTCAGTATTCTGCCGCAACAAATCGTGGCGCGCCTTAATGACGGCGAGGCTACAATCGCCGACCGCCACAACGACGTCACCGTGCTCTTTTCCGATATCGTCGGCTTCACCGAGATGTCGGCCAGGCTGGCCCCGGCACAGGTGGTTTCCTATCTGAACCGGATTTTCTCGGGGTTCGACAAAACGGCGACGGAACTTGGCGTTGAAAAGATAAAGACGATTGGCGATGCGTATATGGTTGCCGCCGGGGTGCCGGATGGTCGCGCAGATCATGCCGAAGTGATCGTCGAGATGGCGCTTCGGATGCTCGATCAGGTCGAGGCGCTGAACCTTGAAACGGACCACCCGATGCATATCAGGGTCGGTGTGCATACCGGGCCGGTGGTTGCTGGTATCATCGGATCGCACCGTTTCCTTTACGATGTCTGGGGGGACACCGTTAATTTCGCCAGCCGTCTTGAATCAACCGGTGCGTCGGGCCGGGTGCAGGTTTCCGAAGCCACCGCCAGACAGGTCGAACATCGCTTTGACATCTCTGAACCTGTCGAAACAAGGGTGAAAGGCAAGGGGCAGGTCAGAACCTACTATGTCACCCGACGCAAAACGGCCACGGATTGAGCGGTTCTTCCTCAGGTCGCACGCAGAAGTTTCCCCATCTTTTCCAGCAAACGGCTAAGGTCAACGGGTTTTGTATCGAAGTCGTCGCAACCTGCTTCCAGCGCCTTTTCCCGATCACTGGCCATCGCGTGCGCGGTCAGGGCCACCACCGGGATCGACGCCGTCCCGGGCGCTGCCTTGATACGCCGTGTCGCTTCCCACCCGTCAATTTCGGGCAGGCTCATATCCATCAAAATGATGTCGGGACTTTCATCGCCAGCCATGGACACGCCTTCCAGCCCGTCCTTCGCGACGACAACATGAAACCCTTTGCGTTCCAACCGGCGCGACAGCATATCGCTGTTCATTTCATTGTCTTCCACCAACAGAACTTTCGTCAAACCCCCCCCTTGCGCCTCCACGCATTATGAACACCAATTGGCTCAAGAAGCTTCGAAACTTATGCTCGAAGGCCGTGCTCTGCCACCGGATCGTGCAAACCTGCTGGTCGGTGCATTCTTTCATCAATTACATACCACGCAATGAGTAATTGGCCGACTTAGGTCGACCCACCCCCTTTTGCCAATGATGGGTATGATCCGTAGCAATTTGTTGAGCGGCGGTTCGCTTTGTGAACTGCTGGGAGGTTAAATGACTGCTCTGCGATAAAGAGACCCTCAAATATGCGCCTGCGGAGAACGTCAGCTTCCCGCCTTTGGTGCAGGAGATTGAGGTCGCGATGCGCAGATTGCAGAAGTTGGGGTCCACGACGTGAATTCACGCTATGTACCGCATAGCGGTCACTCAGACAGATCGCAGCGAACGACCGCACCGACCCCAAAGCAGTCGTATACAAGACCATGAAAACCCAGTGCTATTGGAAAACTATTACAAACCCGGCGGCCCCGAATGACAGATCGGCGCCTTCGTCGCTCACTCAACAACCATCGCTACCACGAGAGCCTCGTGATTCTGACACCAGTGGACGTCTATCATGGCCGCGGTGCGAAAATCCTGAAGGTAAGAGAGGAGATCAAGACGCAGACAATCCGATAACGGCAGTTGCAGAGCCAAGCCGCTGCCACCTAAACTTCAACAAAAACCGAACTAGAGCCTCCCTTACGATACAGCCTGTGTTCTCCAAAATACTCTGACGACGGGCAAAAGGTGTATTGACATAGCCTAAGTGCGCAACGCACATTTAGACTATGAAGTCTGGTCATCTGATAAAAGTCATATCGAATGCGCTTGGTATCGATCAAGCGACAGTTCACTTTGTTGCAAGGAAGCTCCGTGAAGCAGGCTTTCTGACGACAGGAGCTCGTGGCGTGAACGCACCGGATATGACAACGCGTGATGCAGCGAGGCTTACGCTTGCGCTAATGACAGGCGCTCCGCCAAACCGTATAGTCGATACTTTTGAGATTTACCGACAATTCCGGAATGATGAGTTCGAGCATATAGAATCTGCAAAGGTCATTCAGCGTCTCGATTTCAAGCGAGAAAACACTGCGGAAGACTTCCTTGTCTACTTATTTGATTTCGTGTCGTCGCATCGGTCAAATTCTGAATCTGACATATTACTCAATGGATTAGAATTTAACGTCCATGAGAAACCAGCTTATGTGATTTTCAAAAACGCCGGATTAGAAATATATTTTACAGCGGTTCATCTTTCCGAAATGAAAATAAACGAATTCGAAGACGACCCGACCGTGTGGTCAAATTCAGGGCCTGCCGGATTGTTTGAAATGGAAGGCATGCATGTCATGCGCCAGATCTCGCTTGGAGAGATAGAGGCTATTGCATCAGAGTTTGGGACTGAGTGATGCCTCACGCAATCAAAAAAAAACCAACCGGAAATAACAGCGTCAATTGATCCTCGGGGTAAATTGACCCCAAACGGACCTCCTGGTCAACGTCATGGACCAACGAGCGTCTTGGGAGGCACTAGCAGTGGCTAACGCTAGTCTCACTATCAACGTTAATGAAAAACGCATGCTGAAACAGTCTGAGGCGGCGGTTTATACTGGGCTACCTCCAAAGCTCTTCAAAACAACGTGCCCCGTCCAGCCAATTGAAATGCGGCCCGGCACAGTTCTTTGGGACAAGCGCGATCTGGACAATTGGATTGATGCAATGAAGGAAGGAGCCGAGATGGCAACGCAGGACGTCATTCTTGGCAAGTTGTAATGACACGTGTCAGGGTTAGAGGTTTCAAGATATTCGATGATCGGCACGGGAAACCGCGCTGCTATCATCGCGCCACGGGTCACAAGATCGACCTGGAAAAGACTCCATTAGGATCGGCTGAGTTTTTTGCGGAATGCGCCCGCATTGCTGCCATTGCCGAGGCGAGGAAGGCGCAAGCTCCTAAGCCAGGAACCCTTGGCGGGCTGGTCAATGCCTATTTCCAGACTGAACACTATGGCAATCTGTCGGACGCCACCAAGCGCGACTATCGCAAGTGCGCTGACTTTCTGTACCCAATCCGGGACACGCCTGTTTCCGCAATCACGACGCCCCTCGTTTCGGGCATCCATGACAAAGCGGCGGACAAGATTGGCTGGCGGCGAGCAAACATGGTCCGCACCTTCCTGAGTCAAGTTTTTCGCTACGCCATTCCGCGCGGTCTGATCGACCGGGATTATGCGGCAGGTGTCATTCCCAAGCCGCGCCCAAAAAATCGGCCCTATGCCAACCGGCCTTGGACGGTGGAGGAACGCGCAGTTGTGCTGGATCGAGCCGCCCCGCACGTTCGAGTGGCGGTGGCGCTGATTATGAATACCGGCCTTGATCCGTCCGATGCGCTCACGCTGACCCGTCGCCTGATAGACGGCGACACGATTTGGGGCGTCAGGGGCAAGACGGGCCAGGAAGTTGCCGTTCCAATCGGTCCGACGCTGCAGGCGGCTCTGGATGCTGCGCCCAAGCACGACGCCGTGACCATCCTTGCCTCATCAAACAGAAAACCTTGGACTTACAACGGCTTTTCGACGGTCTGGTACCGCTTCAAGAAAAAGCTGGAAGCTGAGGGCGTTGTGCAACCTGGCCTGACACTCAAGGGGCTGCGGCATACCGTGGCCACGACACTGCGCGAGGCAGGGCTTGAGGAACGCCAGATTGCGGACCTGCTGGGGCAAAAGACCCCATCTATGGCCCGTCACTATTCCCGGTCCGCCAACCTCGCGGACCGCAACCGGATCACGATGGAAGCACTAGAAAAGGAGAACGAACGCAGATCGAGAGTTGTCAAACCCTTCAAGAAAACTGTCAAACCATGAAAGGCTCAAAATTGAATATTGAGAAAAATCAATCGCTTGAATGGTGCCCGGGGGCGGATTCTAGCTCTCTAAATTTCAACCACTTACAGGGCGAGTTTTCAAGCTTTACGTCGATCTTACGTCTTTTTAGCCAAACAGTGATCCTCAACCTTTTGGGTGACGTAAAGCCAATAACAGTCACTATTCTACGTTTCCCTTTCCCACATTTTTGTCGCATGACTCTGCTCGCCTCACCACTTGCATCTCAAGGCGATCGCTATCAGTGTTTTTCTACACATAATTGCAGAGACACACACTATGAACCCAGTTGTTCAAGCTCAACTAAAAGCTTTCTCACAATCCAACACTAGCGTGAACCTTCCTGAATCAGAGTTATTTGAAGTCTTTTCGATCTATTCAGTTTCCAATGGGCTTTTAACCGACAACGTTGATCCGTTCAAAGCACACCTACAAGGCGACGAGTTTGGTCTAGATGGTGTCACAATCTTAGTTCAGGGTGAACTCTGCACTAACTCGGATGAGGCGGTTGAAGCACTATCTTCCGGCAAGAACCACTCGGTCGAGTTTGGTTTTTTTCAAGCAAAGACAAGCGAAAAAGCAGATTACGGAGATATGTCCAAGTTTTTCGATGGGGTGTTTTCATTTTTTGATGGAAGCTTTCTCGAACCTTCGGACCAATTGTCGGATCTCATTGCAGCAAAGGACGTCATCTATGAAGCCGCTTTGAAGAGAAACCCAACTTTGAATCTCTTTTACGTCACAACCGGGACGGGATTGGTCAGCGACCAAATACAAAAGTTAGTAGACGCAAATTTGGCTCGATTTAGAGACTTAAATATTTTTGATGCTGTCGAGTTCAAGTTGGTAGGCGCGAAAGATCTTCAAGCTGGTTATCGCTCTGCTACAAATTCAAACTCTGAACGAGTAGAAATAACCAAACCTATTACATTGCCAGCTCACCCAAGCGTTCAGCAGGCCTTTTTGGGATACGTCGCGGCGGATCAATTAGTAAAGTTAGCGACTGTGAAACATTCCGAGGATTCGCAGCCAAGAATAAATAGGGCGGTTTTCTTCGACAACGTTCGAGACTTCAATGACAAGTCAGAAATCAACCAGGGCATCCTAGAAGAATTGCAGAACGGAGAGAAGCACTCGTTCGTCTTCAAGAATAATGGTGTCACCGTCGTGGCAAAAAACGTGGGTCGACAAGGCGACAGCTTTGACCTTGAGGACTACCAAATTGTAAATGGCTGCCAGACCAGCAATATCTTGTTCCAAGCTGGAAACCATGCTGACGGAGTACACGTACCTTTTAGGCTGATAGTGAGTGACGACCCGGAATTCGTTTCAACTGTGATCGTCGGTACCAATCGCCAAAATGAAGTCAAAGAAGATCAGTTTTGGGCTTTGACTCCGTTCATGAAGGACTTGGAGGAGTTCTGCAGAGAACAACCGGATGATCAGCGAGTTTTTATTGAGCGCCGAGAAAACCAATACAGAACAGAGACTGTTGAGAGGACGCGAGTATTCAAGCCCAACGAACTGATCAAGTCAGTTGCGGCAATGTTCATGTTCCAGCCACATCGAGCGGCACGTGACTACCGTGGCATAAGAAAAGAATACTCAAGCATGTTGTTCCAACCAGATCACAGCGTCCGCCTATATCACGCAGCGGCCTTTGCGAGCTTTAAACTCGATTTTGCGATTCGTAACCGCCGCGTAGATCGATCGTGGGGAATTTATAAATACTACGTTCTGTTCATGCTTGGAAAAGAGAACGCAAAAACTGACAAAGTCTTCTCATCTGCGAGAAAAAGGCAAGACCAAGTGGCACAGAGTATCATCGATATCGCCGCTGATGAGGAATCCTTGGTCAGCAAATTTACCAATGCGGCGGTTGTCCTGGATAAGTTAGTGGCCGAGGCTAAGCTTGATACTCGGGAAAAAGTTCGGGACTACATTCGATCCGAAAGTGTTGCTAATGCTTTTTCTAAGGAACTAAACCTCTAGAACACGGTGTGCCTAAAGCATCCCACTTTCGTATAGCTGGTAGCGCCCAGGGATTGCCTGGGCGGTTACCGCACCTAACCTGGGGATCGAAGCTGTTCGCTTTCAGTTTTTCCGCTACGACAATCTGGCCTGCCAGCATTTACTTGGCGAAATTGCGTTTCATCAAAAACAGAAAGCAATTTCCGGTTTTTTTTAGTTTGAACTAGATCACTAGTTCAGCGTAAGGGGCCAAAAACTCAAATGCCCTTAAGGCATTGATTTAAATATACTAAATTCCCGTGTTACGTCTTTTTTCTTTCGAAGATTACAGGACGCCTTGTAACGCCCTGATTTTAATAATTAATTCCAGTTGTGCTTTACGTCATTCTTACGTCTTTTTTCGACTCTTACACACTCATAAGTCATTGATTTTTATTGGTAATTTTTGTTGTGGTGCCCGGGGGCGGAATCGAACCACCGACACGAGGATTTTCAATTATCGGCTCAGAAAGAGCCAATCAATCGATAGCAGCCACAAAGTGTTAATTTTGCTGATTTTAATTTGCGTGGAGGGTCTTCTGCGCTTCCGAACAAGGCCGGACAATTCCAGAACATTCCGAAAATGTTTACACACAATTTACACATAATGTTGGCAAATCTTCTCATAATGTCCCCAAGGCATTCCAGGGAGAACGTAAAACTGTGCTAGACAACCGCAAGCGGACCAATGCTTCAGTCTCTACAAGTTTTCACCGAGCGACCTGACAGGCAAGGACACAAATCCTTGCTGCGAAAAAGGTGCTTCTGCTTTTTCCTGACACGATGCATCGACTTGCGGTTCAATGTGCCAATATCTTTCGCATGCGTATCGAGTTCTGAGAATATGTCCGGCAAAAGCTCAACTACGGTTCGCGAAACATCCAGCGTCTTGTGCAGGCATTCAACCAAGTCTGGAGTACCATAAAAATCATGTCGACCGACAGAAAACTCCCTCTTTAGATGGCGTGTTCCCCAAGCGTCATAAGTCGAAGTAGCCTTTGTCGTGGTAGCAAAGAGGTCACCAACATTAGGATGAAGGAATTCACATAAGACGTCATATGCGACCCGACAACCGGGAGCTCGTTTATTCAACTTGTCGATATGATTCAGTATTTGTCCAGCAGAAACATCGAGATAGTTTTCCTTGGGCTTATATGCCAGCTCTCGATTTTTGGATTTCGAAAAATCAGATTGGGCGAGCTTATGCCAATCCACGCGAGTGCCAAAAAGGCTTTTTCCGATCATTTCTCCGATCTTGGTCTCGTAAAGAACTTCGTGAAAACCCTTGTCCTTTGCTGCCTCGCGCCATGGCTCTGCGAGTTTTGAGCGAACGCTTTCAGCTAGTGCCGCCCTTTCGATCAAACCACGGATAAGAGACAGCGGAACTAAGCCGTAGCCTTCATCAATCGATTGAAGCGCGATTTTGGCATGCTCGAAGCAAGCCAATCGAGTAACGCAGCAGAAGGCGATGATTTGTTGGGCATAAATTGATTGGTTATAAATGGAAGCTCGTACTGCGGCATTGGAGTGACCATCCGGTGTGCCGGGTTTGCCCGAACTAAACCAGGCAGCCATACTGTTGGCTACGGGAACTGCTTGGGCTTGGCTAACCATACGGAAGACGTGCTCACCGCTGAAATCCTCAGGCACCCGAGCAACGAGTAACTCTAAGGGTCGTATAATAGTATTCCAATCAATCCGGACTTCACGCTCGGGCATGCTGCACATTTAACGTTCCATATCAGCCACTTAAGCGAGCCGTTCGGAGCTCTCTTGGCAAACATTTTCTATCTACTTGCATTGGAGGCAGTCAAGGCAATGGTTGGATGCCATTTCGCAAAAACTTCAGCCGACATTCCCCAAGTAGAATGACGGCTTCTCTGAACGTTCCCTAGGCGTTCTTGAGTATTCCAAATACGTATTGATGAACGACGCACTAAACCTGCCCGCCAACACCTTTAAACTTGTCGACAAAGGCCACAATTTTTTCGAAGACGGTTGTCTTCTTGGTCCGAAACTGCGGATTTAGTGGGCTCATTTTGGGGAGTATGGCATTGAGGTCAGCACCGTTTTCACTTGCAAATTCGCGTTTTATAGAAAAAGAAATATAGCGCTTTGCCGCATCAGAATTTAGATCTTCCGACCTTATAAGCTCTTCTACCTCTTTGCGTTGCTCTTCCTGAGCGAAAGAAAAAAATGCATCGATCACGCCTGCCTTATCATCAATCTGATCAAGATCAGTCTGGTTTATAAAGTCCACAATCAGGCTCTCTTTGGCTCGATTTCCAAGGCTACCGCGAATGACGCGGCGAGCATCATCAATCAGATCCCCTTTGCTCTTCACTTTTTTGTTTTTCTCAAAGATGAGCTCGAGGATGTAGTCGAGGTTGATTTCCTGCGATTTCAGAAGGTCCACTTCGAAAACGACATCATCCCACTCAATTTTGGTTTGTTCCTGCTCAGCCGAAGACTGTTCCCGGCGCAGCCAATCGCGAATGTCGTTATATGTTGATCTATAGTCTTGAACTGCTCGGTCTGAAGGCAGTTCTACCGCCTCCAGGTCGCGAAGGTCCTCGTCGCTCAAGTAATGCTTTTGCTTGAACTCCTCAACGGCAGCGTGATCTGTTAAATCCAGCCCCTGATAGGCTTTCAATGCAGAAAACTCGTCGTAGTTCCTGAGCACATTCTCAACTCTCAGATACTCACCAAAGAGCTTCGCGAACTCTTTTTTGTCTGCTTCTTTGACAATCTCGTCCGGCTTAGGAAAGCGCTCGGTCAGCTCCTTCACAACATCAATGAACCCGCGTCGCGCCGCACCGGTTTCCTGATCAACAAAACCATTCATGTACTCGTCGTAGCTCTTCTCAAGCACGACGTTCTTTGTGTTCTTGTCACCGAACAGCGTAATCGCATCAACGGTCGCTTGCTCAAGGTCCCTGAACGCCACGATATTGCCGAACGTTTTGGTCGCATCGTAGATCCGATTGGTTCTGGAGAACGCTTGCATCAAGCCATGAAAGCGAAGATTTTTGTCGACAAACAAGGTGTTAAGCGTTGGCGCATCAAAGCCTGTAAGGAACATACCGACGACAATCAGTAAGTCGATTTCCTTCGAGCGAACCCGGCTGGCAAGATCGCGGTAGTAGTTTTGAAAACCACTGCTATCGACACTAAAATTCGTTTTAAAAAAAGAATTGTAGTCTTTGACTGCGGCACTCAGGAACTCCTTAGCGCTGCTATTCATCGCTGACACATCGAAGCTCTCGTCCTGAATGTCACCGATCGCATCTTGCTGTTCGTTGGCCGCAAACGAGAAGATCGTGGCGATCTTCAGCGGCTTTTCACTGCCCGCCTGCAGAGCGTTCAAGGTTTCATAGTAGAGCTTCGCGGCATCCACACTGCTGACAGCAAACATGGCATTGAACCCACTGCTGCCTGCTTGCATCCGGTGGGTTTTTTGGCGGAAGTTGTTCAGAATATACTGAGAGACTTCCCGAATACGTTCTAGATGAAGTAGCGCTTGCTTGTTTTCAGCCGCGCTGAGCTTCTTTTCGTCTTGCTCAGTCTCGATGGCTTTGAACCGGGGACGCACATCATTGTAGTCGACCTTGAACTTCAGAACCTTTTCGTCGCGAATGGCATCGGTGATCACATAAGAATGCAGCTCGCGCCCAAACACCCCCGCGGTCGTTTCAGCCCCTAGCGCATTCTCAGGAAAGATCGGCGTTCCGGTAAAGCCAAACTGGTAAAATCGTTTGAACTTTTTCTTCAGATTCTTCTGTGCCTCGCCAAACTGGCTGCGATGACATTCATCGAAAATGAAGACCACCTGCTGGTCATATACCGGCAGGTCACCCTCTGACTTCATCAGGTTGTTCAGCTTTTGGATCGTTGTGACGATGATTTTGTTATCGTCCTTGCCTAAGTTGCGCTTCAATCCAGCCGTGCTGTCGGAACCGTTGACACTGTCAGGGGAAAACCTCTGGTATTCCTTCATGGTCTGGTAATCGAGGTCCTTGCGGTCCACAACGAAGAAGACTTTATCGATGAAATCCAGCTCGGTTGCCAACCGTGCCGCCTTGAAACTCGTCAACGTTTTGCCGGAACCTGTGGTGTGCCAGATGAAACCACCGCCCTCAGGCTTCCTCCAGTTTTTGGCTTCATATGAGCTTTTGATCTTCCAAAGGATGCGTTCAGTCGCTGCAATCTGGTAAGGCCGCATGATCAGCAAAGTGTCGCTGACATCGAAAACGGAATACTGCAACAGAACGTTCAGCAGCGTACGCTTCTGAAGGAAAGTTGCGGTGAAATCCTTGAGATCTTTGATCAGCTCATTGTCGGACTTCGCCCAATTCATGGTGAAGTCGAAGCTGTTCTTGTTACGCTTGGTCGTGTTGGCGAAATACCGGGTGTCGGTGCCGTTTGAAATCACGAAGAGCTGCAGAAACTTGAACAGGGAATGCTCGCTATTGAAGCTTTCCTTGCTGTAGCGGTGAATCTGATTGAAGGCCTCCCGGATCGCCACGCCGCGCTTTTTCAGCTCGATCTGAACCAATGGCAAACCGTTGACCAGGATCGTCACGTCATAGCGATTGGCGTGCGTACCGACCTGCTCGAACTGCTTGATAACCTGCAGCTTATTGCGAGCCATGTTCTTCTTGTCGAAGAGGTAAATGTTCTGGATACGCCCGTCATCAAAGACGAAATCGTGGATGTAGTCGTCGTGGATTTTGCGGGTTTTGTCGACGATGTTGTCGCTTGGCTTGTCGAGGTAGGTCTCGACAAAACGCTTCCATTCATCATCTGAAAACGTGACGTTGTTCAGCTGTTCCAGCTGCACCCGGACATTGGCAAGCATGGAATCTGGAGTCGTTAGAGCAGGCAGGAACTCATAGCCTTGATTGACCAAATCCTGCACCAATTCGCGTTCCAGATCATCTTCGCTCTGGTAGCGATCAGCGGCGTCCCACTCCTTGGTGTACTTGTCGAGGACGATGAAATTCTTCGTTTCCGCGATGGTTTTCGTCTGATCAACCATTTTTCGCCTCTTCCTTGACGAGCATCCGATATCGCTCAGCGAACTCGTACTTTTTGTTGGCTGTCTCACTGAGGAGGTATCCTAGGACCCGCTTGTCGTCCTTTGAAAGCTGCGGCTGTTCGTCTCCAGCGTGCTTTGAATGGCTCGAAATATCTACAATGCGCTTCAAGTAGGCGTCGCTAGTCCCTTCTGCCGTTCGAGGCAGCAGGTCCGCCCAGTCCTCGTACCCCATGAAGGTCGAGGTCTTCTCCAGAATGTTTCGCAGAAGGTTGTAGTGGTATTTCTCAAAGCCATCACCGTCAGAAGCAGTCTTAAGCTTCTCGATCAAATGCAGATGGTACGAGAACGGGCTGTCGTTGTTCCAACGGTCCAAAGAAAACGTGCCATCCTCATGCTGCGACAACTGATACTTGAAGCCATTTTTCAGCGCATTGAAAAGGACGTTGAAAAATAGCGGATTGTGGGTCGTGATGATGAATTTGGGGCCGTCTTGCGGCGCATCCTTGATCAGCGTCGCCAGGGTCTGTGCCAATTCTATAAGATGGTTGTCGTCAAGCGAGCTGACAGGGTCGTCAATGAAAACATACTCGAGCTTGTCGAACTGATTGGTGCTTCGATCTCCAATCTCAGGAACACTTAGGACCGAAACCACCTCTTCGATAAGCGTGTAGAAGATGCTCCAGATGAAGTTGCTTTCCTCACCTTTTGAAATCTTGATGCCTGTCGTGGCTTCGTCATCTCCGGTCGTGATGGAGAATGAGACCAAAGGATAGGTCTTCTCACCGGCCTTCTGCCCGTCTTTTTCCAAGAAGACGGGCGTCAGGTTTTTGTTGGTATAGTGCTGGAAGTTCGCAATGACCTCATTGCCCTTGCCTTGCTCCCCCAGAATCCAGTCAGTGAAAGTGTTCGGCTGGATCATCAACTTGGGTTCACCATCACCCAACAGGTCATTATCCCAGAAGAACAAGTCTTCCGTAAAAGCGTTGTAATACAGCACTTTTTCGCGAGACGGTTCGACGTCCTCCCCTTCTTCGGGCTTGGGCGCAATCAGGTCTTTCATAGCACGGGAAAGACGAGTTTTGCCGGTGCCGTTAAAGGCATAGATCAGCTGCACCTTTTTGTTGGCATCCCGCAACTGCTTTGCAATGTCTTCGAGGGTCTGGCCCATTTATGCGGCCTCCTCAGTTTTAGGGAAGCTAAAGAGCAAGTCGCGATAGTATTCGTATTGCAACTGACGAAGCTCGATTTCACCCGGCAGTGCATCTCCCAGCGAAGCGATCACAGCATCGAATCTGTCTAGGGTCGCAATGATGCGGGCCTGCTTTCCTTCCTCTTTGGGGATGGGGACAGGATACTTCTGAAACATCGGCATCCGCAAAGAAGTCACAGAAGCATGAACTGACGTCTGCCTTAGATAGTGTCCGAAATTTTTTCGGATATAGTGGAACAGGTACTTTGAAAGTACGCGACTATCCGTAACGACTATTCGATACGCGCGTTGGTGCAGCGCGTACTTTCCCGACATATAGTGGAATACCTTTCCGACACCGACGCCGTCCCCTGCCGTAATGATTGCTGTTTCATCAAATTCGAATTCATCAATTGCCCGCGGTTCTTGCGATCTCACAAAAAATGGGTACCTCCCGTTGGGTACTGCCTCATTAGTGTTCTTACTACCGGTTCCAATGGATGCAATTTCGCCCAATGTCGTCCATTCGGCATCATCTCCACCGAAGCTCAGTAGCTCACGGCTGTAGAATTCGTATTGCTTTCTTCTATTTTCGAGCTCGACTGTCAGCTCAGCTGTCAACTCGGCTGTCAGCTCGGTGAAGCTATCCAAAATCCGAACAATCTCCGCTTGGATCGCAAGCGATCTATCTGGATCGTCGGGGCACGGGACTGGGATAGTCGCCTGGCCCAGTCCTCTTGCGTTTATGGAAGAAATCTTTCCGGAGGAAATGCTAGATCTAATTTGCTGCTTAAAAGCAGTGGTCCTGAAAAAATATGAAACGTACTTTGCATCAAGCCAGCTACGGTACGAAAAACATGCGTCGTGTATGACAACCTCTTCCTTTCCTAGCCAGGCTGTCCCATTGCCGATGTCTTCAATAGTTTCGCCAGCGGCGACGATTACGACGTCGCCAGGACGCGCTACTCTAAGTTTCAATGCTAACTCTGAATCAACGTATGACTTGGCGTCATCAGCCCAAACGCCATAGTGCGTATACATCTCGCCGTAGTGGATGCAGGGGGTCCCTTTATCCAACATGTCTTTCTTTACAAATCTCTTCCCTCGTTGAAATTCGCCTACCCCATCGAGGCGGTTCCATTCCACTACAGCCCCATTCAGTAGTTTTTTCAGAAAGTCCTGAGCGCTCATGCCTCGATCTCCGCGACAAGGGCGTCAATATCTGCTCGCAGCTGGACAATCTTGGCGACAGTGGTTTCTAGGTCGGCATTCAGCTTGGCAATTTCGACAACTTCGCGGGTGTCCTTGGGCTCTACATAGGTGCTAACCGATAGGTTGTAGTCTTTCTCGGCAATCGTATCGTAGGAGACGGTTTCAGCCACATGAGGCATGTTCTCTTTGCTGTCAAACATCCTCATGATCTCGGTAATATGCCGGTCTTCCATGATGTTGATGTTCACACCTTTGCGGAAGAATTCCTCACCCGTCGCGTCGATGAACTGAACGGCTGTGTCTGTCTTGTTCTTGGCCAGCACCAGGATGTTCACCGCGATCGTCGTGCCGAAAAACAGATTTGGCGCAAGGGCAATCACCGTTTCGACGAAGTTGTTGTCGACCAGATACTTACGGATCTTTTGCTCTGCGCCACCGCGATAGAAGATACCGGGGAAGCAAACGATCGCAGCCCGCCCCTTGGCCGACAAGTAGTGCAGTGAATGAAGAACAAAGGCAAAATCCGCCTTCGACTTCGGGGCCAAAACCCCAGCGGGCGCAAAACGATCATCGTTGATCAGAGTCGGGTCATCCGCGCCCTTCCATTTCACCGAATAGGGCGGGTTCGACACGATGGCGTCAAAGGGCTTGTCATCCTGGAAGTGCGGGTCCTCGAGCGTGTTGCCATACTGAATGTTGAACTTGTCATAGTTGATGTTGTGCAGGAACATGTTCATGCGGGCGAGGTTGTAAGTCGTGTAGTTGATTTCCTGCCCGAAGAAGCCGTCTTCGATGATGTGTTTCTCAAATTCCTCCTTGGCCTGCAAAAGCAGTGACCCAGACCCCGCCGCCGGATCGTAGATCTTGTTGACGCTGGTCTGCTTGTGCATGGCCAGTTTGGCGATGAGTTTGGACACGTGGGTCGGTGTGAAGAATTCACCGCCGGATTTGCCCGCGTTGGCGGCGTAGTTCGATATCAAGAACTCATAGGCATCGCCGAACAAGTCGCCTTCGTTGTCGTCGAACTTCAACGGCAGGCCAGCTACGCCTTTAAGGACCTCAGCCAGTCTTTCGTTCTTCTGTTTAACCGTGCTGCCCAGGCGGTTGCTGGTGGTGTCGAAATCGGCAAAGAGACCATTGATGTCCTGCTCGGACGGGTAGCCACTGGCCGAAGCCTCGATCGCTGAAAAGATCTCGGCAAGATCAGTGTTCAGGCTGTCGTTCTTGCTCGCGGTTTTCACCACGTTTTGAAAGAGTTGGCTGGGATATATGAAGTAGCCCTTGGTTTTGACTGCCTCGACTTTGGCTTCATCGGGGATGTCTGCGTCGGCCATGCCCGCATAGTTGATGCTATCATCGCCACCTTCGATGTAGTTGGTGAAGTTCTCGCTGATGAAGCGATAGAACAACGCACCCAGGACGAACTGCTTGAAGTCCCAGCCGTCCACTGCGCCTCGCACTTTGTTGGCGATTTGCCAAATTTGGCGGTGCAATGCTTCAACCTGCTGCTGACCTGTCATTTTTGCTTCCCTTCTTGTTTTTGTTCCTGCTCAGTAATCCAGCGATCGATCTCGCTTCTGCGAAACCGCCATGCGCTTCCCACCTTGAACCCGGGAACCTTGCCCTCAGATGCGAACCGATATGCTGTTTTTTCAGCGATTTTGAGGTACTCAGCGAGCTCTTTCACGGTCAAAATGTCTTCGTTGGGCATTTCGAAAATGTCCTATCTGGGGAGCATGAGTTGAAGCTAGTTGAAACCAAGGGAAACGACAATCTCTCGTTTGATCTCGAGAAAGCATGTATTCGCAATCGATGGCGCTTCATGGGCGGTCGCGCCGAGCGAGGAGGGCTGAATTACCCGGTATGGAAGCGGCCTCACCGGCCTCGTGTAGGCGGCGCCGCCTTGACTAATAGTCCTGAAAGCCACTTGCTTTGCTCAAGCTTTCGACTGATCAAACTTGTCCAACAAGAGTTCGAGTTTGGCTTCCAAGTCCTTACTTTTTCCCACATTGCGTATCAGTTCCCGTTGCCTCGCCAATGGTATCTGTCCATAGCTTGACAGAGTCGTGACGACGCTTTCATGACCGAGGTTCTGGCTGAACGCTTTGAACTCTTCCGGCGTCCGGCATGTGAGGTACGCGTACTCGACGACGGTGTTTCGTACACGGTGAGGGGTGAAGTAGGGCAAGCCAGCTTCGTCAAACGCACGCTTGAAAATTTGTCGAATAGGCTGGGAATTGGACCACACTTGGCGTTTGACGCCATCCACAATCGGTCCCTTTTGGGGATCGATCCGTTGCCGTGATTGGGGAAAAAGGGGATCGTCAGGCTGCCATCGGAGTTCATCACGCAGATATGCGACCCATGAGAACAGAACGCCTTCTATCTCGGGCCCAAGCGGTAAAAGCACAGACTCGATCAGCTTGCTGTTCTTGGTGCGGACCGTTCTTGGGTCTTGAACGATCATCTGCCGGTTGATGTCGACATGGCCAAGTCGCAATGAGGCAGCTGCATTGTCCCGAATGCCGGTCATCATGAGAAGGGCGAATACGGCACGATCACGCTTCTCCAAAATGGTTTTCGAAGGCATCGATGCTAAGACGCGTTTCAATTGATCCATAGTCGGTGAGGGCTTGGTAGGCGGAGATGTTGCCGCACGTATGTCCTTTTCGGAGAGGTTGAAGTAGGCGATGGCGTTGGTGTCGATCTTCGACTTGAATCCGGGCTGCACTGACAGCCATCGGAAGAAACGTTGCACCGCTTTCAACGTAGAAAGAACGGTCGAGTTTCCGAGGCGTTGACTTTCATCGGCAGGGGCGGAAAGCGCCGCCCTGAAACCTTTCGCCTGATCGCGATTGAAGCGTCCGAAGTCGCAATAGCCGGTATATTCCTCGAAGCGCAGGATCGCTTTTTCAACCCCGCGCACGGTCGCTTCGGACTTTTGATCCGCTTCGCGTAGGAATTCAGCATAATCACGCTTGATCCGTTCGTTGTCTGCGTTGAATTCGTCCATTTTCATCATGCTCCATTGTGTCACTATCCAAGAGGGGAATGCTGCTCCCCTTTAGGCTTGGGGTCCGCCTCTGGAGTGGTCCGAACGACACCGTGTATTCTCGCAGTCGCGAAGCGCTCCCGGCACGGTAGATTTTCCCGCCGCATGTGCAGCAAGCCCCGGCCAGCCGAACCGTTTTCGCGTTGAGATCGGCAATGTAGACGGAGCCCAGGATTGGAAGGCGGGGCGCTCGACACGCAAGGCAGTACATTTGATCAGGGTCGCAGTTTTGCTTCCCACGTTTGACGCGGGCATCGAGATATCTGCGAAGTTCAGCGCCGTGGACCAAGGTTGGCTTCTGGCCATCAATTGAAGCCAACCCATTTCTGAGCCATCGGCGAACCGTGTGCACATGAACTTCGAGAAGAGCCGCGACTTCAGGCACCGAGTAGGTACGCCTGATACGGACACGCCTGCGGTCCGGGTTCTTGGTTCCCGACATCTTGCTGGCCCTAGTCGCCCGTCCGGATTTCCCGACCGCCGGTTCCGGCGAGACGAGGCGCGGCGGAGACCCAAGACTGCAAGTCTTCAAGGAAGTAGAAAGCGCGCCCGCCCAGAAGAACGTACTGGGGGCCTTGGCCCTTCATTGCCCAATCGGCAAGCGTCTTGGGAGAGTAGCCAAGATAGCGGGCTGCATTCTTACGGTCCATCCGTCCGTCCGGATGGATGAATACACGCTGGGTGTCTGCATCGATTTTCATGGTTTGCTTCCTTGCTCAACAGCTTTCTTAGGTCAGTACGGAGAAAGAAGAGCAAGACATGTATTGAAACTCAATACATAACGTGCAAAATGGATCATAACAGAACGTTTCGACACGAGGACATCATGGCAATAAAGGTTTCCAAAGGCTCTGGATCAAAGTTGGGCAGGACTGAAACCGTCTCGATTCGGCTCGATCCGCGACTCAACTACTTGTGTGAATTGGCAGCCAGATCGCAGCGCCGAACCAAATCCTCGTTTATCGAGTCCATGCTTGCGGAGCAGATTCAAACGCTTGTAATTAACAAGTGGAGAGAAGTCCCCTATGGCGAGCCTGACACATTTGGCTCTATGGCAGACATCCTTTGGCACGTGAGGGACAGCCAGCGCCTGGTGTCATTGGCCCTCATAGCCCCTGAACTAATGACGTTTGAAGAGCAACATGTTTGGGCGTTGATCGAGGAGAATGGTTTTTTTTGGCGTGGGCGCTGGGAGAAGGAGAAGTGGAAGTACAGTACAAATCTCGACAAAATCATTCGCGAACGCGTTGATGAATGTTGGGAAGATATCCTCGCGGTGGCTGCTGGCGAAAAGAGTTCAGGTATTCTGCCCGCGCTATCACAAAACTCTGCGAAGCCGGAGCCAGAAGAGCCGAATGACGCTGATTCCGAAATTCCATTCTAAGAGGGCGGCATCATGGCTATCAGGTTCTCAAAACTGACACGTCCTGCAATACGCTCTTTGAAGACAGGCGAGGCTATTACCGAACATGGGATCACGTTTCGCCGGGATGCCAACGGCGACGGAGTTTATTCGGTCAACGTCATGGTCGACCGCCGGCGCATCCATCGCGTTATCGGTCGGGAGTCCGAAGGCGTGACTAGGCAGCAGGCAGAAGACTTCATTGCCCAAGTCCGCACCGATGCACGTCGTCAGCGTCTGGAGTTGCCCGAAGGGCGCAAGACGCCACTGAGTTTTGAAGAGGCGGCAGACCGTTATGTACAAAGGCTTCGGGACAGCGACGGAAAGAACATCCGTATCAAAGAGCGTCAACTAACACAGCACCTAGTCCCGTTTCTTGTAACCAAGCCCTTAAGTGCCATCGAGTCCTTTGATGTTGAACGCTACAAGAAGGCCCGCCGCTCTGCGGGCGCAGCAAAGGCGACCGTAAATCGGGAATTGGCTACGCTTTCCCACCTGCTGAACCAAGCAGTCGAATGGAAATGGATCAAGAGCAAATCAGTCAAGATTGTTCGCTTCAAAGAAGACAACCAAAGAATAGTGTATCTGACCGACGATCAGTGCGTAGCATTGCTGGAGGCAGCGGCATCGGATCACAATGAAAACGTCCACGCTTTCGTCATGGTCGGACTGCACACCGGGATGCGTCATGCAGAAATTCTCGCGATCCGTCGGGAAGACGTCGACGCTGAGAAACGAGTGATTTGGGTTCCGCAAGCAAAGGCAGGGTCTCGAGAGCAACCAATCACACGCGAACTTTCGGAGTATCTGGAAAGACGCATGGAGATGTTGCCTTCGGGCTGCGAATGGCTATTCCCCTCTCCGGGGAGCGCCACCGGCCACGTGCATACAATCCGCAAAGCCTTTCGCCGCTCCACTAAACGTGCTGGGCTTGATCCCGACCAGATCACTCCCCATACGCTTCGTCATACGGCAGTGACGCATTTGGTTCAGGCAGGCGTCGACCTGCCCACAGTCCAGCGCATTTCCGGTCACAAGACGTTGTCGATGGTTGCACGCTACGCGCACCAAAGTGGCTCGCACATCGAGGCTGCAATGGATCGGCTGGAAGGGCGGGTCAGCGGCACTCAGGAAGACAATGTCCGCCAGCTAAAGCCAAAAAGTTCGGCCTGATTACACACGAATTACACGTGCACTTGAGTGCATCGGGCACTTGATCACCTAAGTAATTGATTTTTATGGTGCCCGGGGGCGGAATCGAACCACCGACACGAGGATTTTCAATCCACTGCTCTACCCCTGAGCTACCCGGGCACGGAAACGATATCAATCGTTGGGTGGAGGCCTTCTATGACTTGCCAAAGGCAGTGTCCAGAGGCTTTTTAAGATTTTTTCAATGTGGACGTGATTGCTTTGTTTCACCTTCGGAAACTTCCGCATCCAGGTCCTCTTCCCGCTGCGACGGAACTGCATATGACCCGTTCAACCACTTTGCCAGATCGATGTCGGCGCAGCGTTTCGAGCAGAAAGGCCGGAACTTGGCCACCGTGTTTTCGCCACAGATTGGACAGCTCATTTCAGCACCTCTGTCAACGGAATGCGGCCTCGTTTACGTTGCAACTCGTAATGACCCAACGGGGTCCAGCCCGCCAGAGTGGTTTCGATTCCATCCGCTTTGAACGCTGCGCGCAGGACTGATTCAAAACCACGCCGGTCTTTTTTGGGCATCGGGGCCAGATCCAACGTGATTTGCCCACCAAGTCCCCGCACACGTAGCGCACGGGCCAGCGTTTTGGCGCAGGCGAAGTTCGCTTTGGTTCCAGCGGCCAAAGACGTATCAGATCCGGTATTCACGTCCACCGCGACCAATGCGCGTGTGGGCTGAATATACAGATGCCCGCCGCCCGGAAGCGGTTCGGAAATGCCCCGTACCACATCCAGCGCATCGAGCACACCTTGCGTCTCGAAGCTTCCGTCCTGTGTCACCACCTCGGCCGGATCGGTCCAGTCGCGCCAGGCCAGGACATGGGGGCCATCGCCTTCCAACAACAACTCGGGTTCGGTGCCGGGATCATTCAAAACCTGATCAGCATGGGCCAGCATGGCGCTGATATCCTCGGCAATCTCGCCCGCGTCCTCACCCAAACAGCAAGAGCGCAGAATCAGGCCGTAGGTGCTGCCGTCCATGCAACCATGCGCAATCTCAAGCAGGTGGTCGCGCTCGTCCTCGTCGCGGATGGATCTCGAGATATTCAGACCCGGCGCATTAGGCGTGACAATAGCATATCGGCTTTTGAACAGAACACGATCTGTGACCGGCAGCGCCTTGCCTGGCTCGGCATAACCTGTGACCTGCACCAGCATCATGGCACCCGGTGCCAAGCCCTTGACTTGTCGCAGGAACGCTGGACCATCGGGGGTTGTCAGGAACATGCCGCCCTGCCCTTTGACTGGGCGGTCGGCACGTGCGCGATAGATTGTACCGGGTGTGGGGGCATCCCCCGCGATCAGAAAATCGTCCAGCTTGCCATCCACCATCAAGGCGGCGGCTTCGCGATTTTCGATATGGTCCAGAACGATGGTGCGACCCTTCATGATGCCTCACGGTATAAGGGATAGCCGATGCCCTGCAAAAGGGCGGCGGTCTCAGATAGGGGCAGACCCACAATGCCGGTGAACGAGCCTGAAATCCATGGGATGAAGGCCCCAGCCGGGCCTTGAATGGCGTAAGCACCAGCCTTGCCCTGCCAATCTCCGGTGGCCAGATAGGCGTTGATTTCAACATCCGACAGGCGCTTGACCTTGACCTGAGACACCACATCGCGCTGCAACACGCGCTCCCCACGCCGCACAGCGACCGAGGTGATCACGCGGTGCCGCCGACCCGACAGGGCATGCAGGAATTCAGCCGCCTGCCCTGCGCCTTCGGGTTTGCCCAGAATGCGGCGACCTAGTGCAACGGTGGTGTCTGCGCACAGGGTGACATCATCGCTATCAGCTTGAACAGCCTGCACTTTTGACCGCGTGATACGGTTGCAGTAGGGCACCGGCAGCTCGCCTTTCAACGGCGTCTCGTCAATGTCAGGGGCGCGGATGGCATCGGGCTGCACGCCAAGCTGAGCCAGCAGGTCCAGCCGCCTTGGGCTGCCCGATCCTAAGATAAACGCCATTGCGGCAGGCGTTACTTGAAGCGATAGTTGATCCGACCCTTGGTCAGATCATAGGGGGTCATCTCGACCTGAACCTTGTCGCCGGCCAGAACACGGATGCGGTTCTTGCGCATCTTGCCTGCCGTATGTGCGATTATCTCATGGCCGTTTTCCAGCTCGACCCGAAACGTCGCATTAGGCAGGAGTTCCTTCACGACACCGGGAAATTCGAGCGTATCTTCCTTGGCCATGTTGTCTCCATCATTACGTTGCACCCGCAGAATCTACGGGGATGTGCGCTTAAATGAGCCCATTTTGGGCTTATTTCAAGGCCAGAATCACCTAAAGGCGCGATAATGTGACGGAATCGACTCGGGGGGACTGTTCCCCCCAATGGGTTCGGTTCAGCACATGGCCGTCGGCGCGGACCTCGGCAATCGCGGAAAGATCGATATCCGCATAGGTCCAGCCAGGCTGGTTCAAAGCGCCTTCGGCAAGCACCCCGGTCGGCGGAAAGCCTTTGTCAGGCGGGCCGAATATGCCGCCAGTGCCGGTATTCATGTCCACCGCCTCGGACCAATCATTGTCCCCGACCAGAGACGACATCACCGTAACACATTGATTTTCAAGCGCCCTTGACATTGCCCCGATACGAACGCGCCAATAGCCGGCCAGTGCCTCGGTACATGAGGGTACCAGGATCAAATCGGCTTCGCTTAGCGCGCGGCCCAGCAGGGGGAACTCGCTGTCATAGCAGATCAACACTCCGATCTTGCCCAATGCGGTATCGAGCAGTTTCAGAGGACCACCCGGTGCGATATCCCAGTCTTCGCGTTCGAACCGGGTCATAATCTGTTTGTCCTGATGATCCTGCCCGCCATCTGGCGCGTAAAGCGCAGCGCGGTTCACCGGTCGCCCCGGCCCGTCCACAACTGGCGCCGACGCGCCCAGAATATAGGTATTATATTCTTGTGCGAGGCGTTGATGAAGGCTCTGCGCGTCCCCCATCCGATCTGACACCGCCCGGATCGAACGCTCCAGATCGCCCGCCACTTCTGGACCGTCGAGCGTCGACAGCTCCATCGCACCGTACTCGGGGAAGACCAATAACTCCGCCCCCTGCCCCGCGGCCTGGGACACCCAGCGGTCCAGTTTGTCCTCATACTGGGCCCAGCTGTCGAGCCAGTCCAGATTGTAGGCGGCGGTGGCGACTTTCATTTCTGGTTCCTCAGATCTGATTTTGCGAGACACTAATTGAAGGTGACTCAATCTGTACAGACGCTATGTTCGTCTCCGCCTTCATCGACGGGAAAGTGAATTGGCAGGGGGCACCGGAAATGGTTCAATACGTGCGGGAGGACGGCCATGCAAACACCGGAAAGCTTCGAGAAGTTTTATTATGCTAAGGTGGGTATGGGCGAAGCCTGCGGCTGTGCAGAACGCGTGATCGACGTGTTCGAATTCAATCGGCAGGGTGGCGCGCAAGCAAAAAAGGCGATGAAATCGGATAAGCGCAACAACCGAAGCTTCAGAGGATGGGCCGTAAAATACGGTTTACTCAGCCGTAAACGTTAGGCTTGAAGCGCAGCGGTGGATTACGACGACAAATCCCGCATCCAAAACTGCAGCGGTTTCTGGGTCTCATCTTCCTCACCAATGTCCTTCCACGAGAATTGCGCGATCACACCGCGCAGCGGTTCGTATCCGCGGGCACGCCAAAACGCGTCCAGCGGGCGATAGTTTTCCGGCCGCATCGGGTGATCCGTCGGGCGCTGCACATCGCAGAAGGCACATTTGGCAAAACCCTGCGCACGCGCATGCGCCTCGCGCAGGTCAAAGAATTTGTGCCCTACGCCTTGACCTCGATAGTCAGAAAGCAACACAGATTCAGCGCAGTAGAAGATTTCAGATAGGTCCAGACCGGTTCCTTCAAAGGCGGCAGCGAAATCATCGGCGTGATCGGTCAGAGGGGCCCCGGTTGAGGCCCCGATCAGGCGATCGCCATCAAAGGCGCCGACGACAATCGCCTGGTCGCTGTCGCGATAGGACTGCAGGTACTTGCGCTCATAGTCCAAATCACCGTCATACAAGTACGGCCACGCCCGAAACACTTCGATCCGCAACCGCGCCACATCGTCCAGAGCGGCCTCTAGCGCCGCTCCGGTCAGGGGGCGGACTGCGGTGACCTCAGCCATTCGAGACCTGCTTGGTCCAGTCGGCAAGGTTATAGAAGGTGGTGACGCGGGTGATCTTGTCGTCCCTCAGATCAAAGAACGACCCGGCGGGCAGACGGTAGGTCTGACCATGCGCCTCAGGCAGGCCCTCATCGGTTTCCAGATAGGTGCCATTCACGATGAACTCTGCCGCCGCACGGGTGCCGCCTTCGGCTTCAAACACCACGATATCGGTGAGGTTCTCGCGGTAGCAGCGGTTCATGTGGTCGCAGAAGGCGGCGAATTTCTCTTTGCCAACGCGGATCTGCCCTTCGTTCACGTGATGAGCCACGTCATCGGACAGGCAGGCCAACATGCCATCGACATCGCCTGCGTTGAAAGCCTCAAAATATGTTTTGACGGTCTGGTTCATGGTCACTCCGTAGGTTCGCCCCAGCGTTCTTTCAGATGCCCAATGATCTGATCGCGGGTCTGTCGGTAGTGATGTAGCTTTTCTTCGCGATTCTCGCCCAGCCCGGTAGGGTCCATTATTGGCCAATAATCGACATCCAGGTGAAAAATCCGGGTCAGTTCCAGCGCCTTTCGCTGACTGGCGGGCGACAGGGCAACCACCAGGTCAAAGGAGCTGAGGTCATCGCCCCATTCCTGCATTTCATCAAACGAGCGCGTTCTGTGGCGGGAAAGCTCGACCCCGATCTCTTGGCAGACCGAAATGCAGAACCCGTCAATTTCGAAGTCGTTGCGCACGCCGGCAGATTGCACATATGTCCCGGTGCCATAGAACTTCTTCATGATGCCTTCGGCCATCGGTGACCGAACCGAATTGTGGTCGCAACAAAACAGAACCGACTGCGGCAGAGGCGTCACCCGTCAGCCCCCGAAGTGCAGCACGCAGATCAGCGTGAACAGGCGGCGGGCGGTGTCGGTGTCTATATCCGCTTTTCCTTCCAACCGCTCCTGCAGCACGCGGCTGCCTTCGTTGTGGATGCCGCGCCGGGCCATGTCGATGGTTTCGATCTGGCTGGGCGGCAGGGTCTTGACCGCGTTGAAATAGCTTTCGCAGATCTGGAAATAGTCTTTGACCACCTGTTTGAACGGACCCAGCGACAGATGGAACTCGGCCGCTTTTTCCTCGGCCTCGGTGGCGATATCAAAGACCAGTCGTTTTTCACGGATCGACAATTGCACATGATACGGCCCGTCCGGTACAGCGCGCCCGTCGCGATGCGGCAGGGTAAAGCTGTTATCTTCCAGCAGATCATAGATGGCGACCTTGCGCTCCTGCTCGATCTCGGGGGTCGGCGGGGGCAGGTTGCGATCATCCAGTTCGATTTGCGAAATGCGGGTCATGTCGTATGTGGTCCGTTCAACTCAGCACAGACCTATAACAATGGATTTCATTGAGCAACGCACAGAAACGCCATCTGCCGTAGGTCTTTGCGTCAATTCAGCCATTCAACTTGTTCAGACGGGCCGTGACCGACAAGCCGTGCGCCTCAAGGCTTTCGGACTGGGCCAATTGTTCCGCCGCAGGACCAATAGCGCGCAGCGCTTCAGGTGTCATCTGACTGAGCGTGGTGCGTTTGAGGAACTCCATTACACTTAAGCCGGATGAGAACCGGGCCGAACGTGCGGTGGGCAGCACGTGATTGGGTCCACCGACGTAGTCACCAATGGCCTCGGGCGTGTATTGGCCAAGGAAAATCGCCCCCGCATGGATGGTTTTATCACCCAGCGCAACCGGATCGGCGACGCAAAGCTCCAGGTGTTCTGGCGCTATGCGATTGGACAGGGCGGCGGCCTCATCCAGATCACGCACGGTGATCACCGCACCATAGTCGCGCCAGCTAGCCCCGGCGATAGCGCGCCGCTGCAGGGTTTCGAGGCGTTTTTCAACTGCCTGCGCCACAGCCTGCCCAAAGGCGGCATCATCGGTGATCAGGATCGATTGGGCACTTTCATCGTGCTCTGCCTGGCTGAGCAGGTCCAGCGCGATCCAATCGGGATCGTTGTCCTTGTCGGCAATAACCAGAATTTCGGATGGGCCCGCAATCATGTCGATGCCGACCTTGCCGAACACCCGGCGCTTGGCTGCCGCGACAAAGGCATTGCCAGGGCCGGTGATCTTGTCCACCGGAGCGATGGACGTGGTTCCATAGGCAAGTGCCGCAATCGCCTGTGCGCCGCCGATGCGATAGATTTCGTCTACACCGGAAAGCCGTGCGGCCAGCAGAACCAGTGGGTTCACCTGCCCGTCCGGCGTCGGCACCGCAATGGCCAACCGCTGGACCCCTGCCACTTTGGCTGGGATTGCGTTCATCAAAACTGAAGACGGATAGGAAGCCAGCCCACCCGGCACGTAAAGACCCGCTGCAGAAACCGCCGACCAACGCCACCCCAACGTGGCTCCAGCTGAATCGGTCCACTGATGGTCTTCGGGCATTTGCTTTTCGTGATAAGCGCGGATGCGTTCGGCGGCCAGTTCCAAAGCAGCACGGTCTGCGTCTGACACTTGCCCGACCGCCGCGTCGATTTCATCGGCCGAAAAGGCCAGTTGATCTGGCGTCAGCTCTAACCGGTCGAACTTGGCGGTCAGTTCGATCACAGCCACATCGCCCTGGCTGCGCACATCGTCGATGATCTGCGCCACGGTGGCATCCACATCCGGGCTGTCCTCGCGCTTGGCCGACAACAAGGCCTGGAAGGCGGATTCGAACTCAGGCGACGTGGTATCAAGGAAAACGGGCATGATCAGGCTCTCCGGGGCGTTTGATGGGGACATATCGCCCGGATGGGTTGGCCTCAACCCTTAGTCCGTGGGCTGCAGCGATTTGCGCATGCCGAAACACGAGACGTCGCCACGCGCACCACATTGGCCGGTGGCCTGCCAGCCGTGCCGACGGTAAAATTCCTGCGCGGTTTTCGTCGCCTCGAGCCGGGCATCATAGTGACCTGCGGCGATCAGCTCTTCCTCAAGCCGTTGTAGCAAGACCGCCCCGATGCCACGACCGGCATGATCCGGATCGACATAAAGCAGTGTGATTTCGTCATCACGCAATCCGCCCACGGCGGCAACATCCCCTGCACGCTCTGCCAGCCAGATTTGAGACCCACTCACGATCCAATTCCGGATTGATGCAGGGCCCTTGTTTTCGGTCCAATGCGCGATGGCCTGTGCCTCGCCTTGATGGTCAGCGACGCAAAGACGGGTGATTGAACGGATCAACACCCGGCTCAGGTCAAACACGTCAAAAACGGTTGCGCGGCGCAGAGACACGCCGGTCGACACCTGCGAGAACGCCTGAGAGATGCCGCGCTTGTTTTGCATCTATTCAGGGTGGTGCGGTGCCTGACCCGAGGGTGCCTTGTACGGCCGCGTCACATCCTTGAGCGTGACGTCCACTGCCTCGACCTTCAGACGAATAGCCCCATCACCGGCCAGCGTCAGCAAAACCTGACCAGCCCCGTCTTCACCTGCCTCAAAATCAACAGACATCAGGGACATCACCATTTCTTTGTCGCTGCGGTCAATGCCCTGGCTGGCCACCGACAGCACCGAATCGAACACCAGAACGGATTGAACCCGTTCAAACGGACGATCGCGGCGGGTCGCGGCATCTTTATCCTCCCACCGGAAGCGGTTCAGAAGCAGACCGAACCGACGTTGCGAGGGCTGCCACGTCATTTCAGTCACCGGAAACACCGCGTCCTGCGTAAGGGTCGAGATCACCTGCAGGTCATCTGTATCCTCGGCACCAAGATTAAGAGGGGCCTCGCGCCCGTCGTGGAAACTTGCGTCTGTCATTGGCCCTTAATCCGTTCTATTTTTGCACCCACGCCTTCCAGCTTGCGCACCACATGCTCATATCCGCGGTCCAGATGATAGACCCGACTGACCGTGGTTTCACCTTCCGCTGCCAATCCCGCCAGAATCAACGAAACCGAAGCCCGCAGATCCGTCGCCATTACCGGTGCACCCTTCAACTGATCCACGCCCGTAACCGTCGCCGTGCCGCCGTGCACTTCGATATTCGCGCCCATACGCACCAGTTCAGGCGCATGCATAAAGCGATTCTCGAAGATGCGCTCTTCCAGAACCGAGATCCCCTCGGCCGTACACATCAGCGCCATCATCTGCGCCTGCAGGTCGGTCGGGAAGCCCGGGAAAGGTTCCGTTATCACATCCACCGAGGCCACGCGCCCATTCTTGCGCGCCACTTTCAAACCCTTTTCGGTCTCGGTCACGCTAACGCCCGCAGCGTCCAGCTTGGCAGCAAAGGAATCGACCAGCGACATACGGCCGCCAAGCAATTCCACCTCGCCACCGCAGATGGCCGGGGCCAGCATATAGGTGCCCAGCTCGATGCGATCGGTCACAACCTGGTGGGTCGCGCCATGCAATCGGTCCACGCCCTGAATCTCGATTGTCGAGGTCCCCTCACCCGAAATCTGCGCGCCCATCTTGCGCAGGCATTCAACCAGATCGACGATCTCGGGTTCACGCGCGGCGTTCTTCAGAACCGTAGTGCCCTTGGCCAAAGTGGCCGCCATGACAATATTTTCAGTCGCACCGACAGAGGCAAAGCGCATCTCGTGCACCGAACCCTTCAATCCACCCGGCGCTTTAGCGTGCAAATAACCGTCTTTTAGCTCGATCTCAGCGCCCAGCGCTTCGAGCCCTTCGACGTGCAGGTCCATGGGGCGCGCGCCGATCGCACAGCCGCCGGGCAGCGATACAACCGCCTGCCCCAACCGCGCCAGCATCGGACCCAGCACCAGATTGGACGCACGCATCTTGCGCACGATTTCATAGTCCGCCGTGTGGCTGGTCAGATCATGGCTGGACATCGCGATCACCTGCCCGTCCTGCAACGACGACACCTCAGCTCCCAAAGATTGCAGCAACTGCGTCATGGTCTTGATGTCGCTCAGCCGTGGCGCATTGGTCAGCGTCAGCGGTTCTTCGCTCAGCAAGGTCGCGGGCATCAGCGTCAGACACGCGTTCTTGGCCCCCGCAATCGGTATCTGACCGTTCAGCGGCCCGTTGCCCGTTACCAGAATCGAATCCATCTGCTCTTATCCCTCGTCCTTTTCGGCTTTGTCATCCGAGCTTGCGCGCGCCTTGGCCTGTGCCTTACGCCTTGCCATATTCGCTTTCAACGCCGCCTTCAGCCGCTCTTCGCGCGCATCCCCGGATTTGCCGTGTTTTTTGGGTGTATTTCTGTCTGCCATGGTCTTTCTCTACAGGAGGTGAAAAAAACCGTCCAGAGACCCTTGCGCCCCGTTTCGTTTGCGTCTAATCACCCGCCCACAGCGCTGCTGTAGCTCAGAGGTAGAGCACTCCCTTGGTAAGGGAGAGGTCGAGAGTTCAATTCTCTCCAGCAGCACCATCTGTTTAAACGAATTGCTTGGCAGTGGGTTTCGCGATCTTGATCGCTTTCGATTTCCTGTCTGCGCAGACGAATGTTCCACCGCAACTCCACTTTCGGTAACCCCTTTCCGATTGGGGGATAACATCAATAGCCTACCGCATATTTTCGCATCTTATCCCGCCCTACTCTCAACGGATACCTCCCAAATTCTTGAGGCCTTTATAGAAAGTCGGCGGCCGAAGCCTGAATGTTGACGCAGGTAACGCACCCAACATACCGTGACACCGACTGTCAGGCTGATCTGGAGTGCCAAAATGAACCATCTTAGGCATTGGGTAGCCGAACGGCCGGTCCTCTTCACTCTCCTTCTCCTTGCGACCTACTTTACGATTTTCGCAATTCCGCCTTTGTTTTCAAGCAGCGCATTTGGCGGTAACGCATCTCATACTTTTCAGACGATCAATCTGAGACAGCTCCCTATAGAAATTTTACCCACCGTTAGCATCGTGGCCGTTCTCGTGTTGATCGGGTGGAGCAGTAGCGCGCGTCTTACATCCAGACCACATTGGAATGGTATCTGGGCACCTATTGTCTACGCTCTCTTTGCGGTGGTGCTGCTTAGTTTTGCCATAAAAATCAATTCGGCCAAAGGAGTCGACGTAAGTGGCGTCTTCCTGGCCATTCCCTGGGGTTCTTTCATTCTTTTGTTATTGCTTATTGGACTCTTCGAGGAGTGCCTGTTCAGAGGGGCGGTCTTCCATGGTTTTGAGGTGAACTACGGACCGCTCGGCGCAGCGCTGATCTCCTCAGTTCTATTCGGGTTAATGCACTTCATTAATTGGATAAGTGGCGAGGCCTTAGGATCAACCGTAGACCAAATGATTCAGGCTGGATTGTCAGGCCTACTCTACGTCGGGATCACTCTTCGGATGAATTCGATCTGGTTTGGCGTGGTGACCCACGCGCTTTGGGATGGTGTGATCAACCTGAGCGGTAAGTTAGACTCTGCAGCAGTTGTAGTGGCGTCGCAGGACACTGTGGCGGTTGAGGCGTCTTTAACCGGTGAAACCACGGCGGCCAGCGTCGGAATAATCAGTTTACTGGTAAAGTACTTTCAACCGCTTTTTGGTGTGGTCGTACTCTGGTCGTGGTGGCAGCAGTCAAAACGGTCTAGGCCCCGAGCGCAAACCCAAGAAGAAACCCGGACGGCTACTGGTCGACATCTCCGGGATTGACACATTTGCGCAAAGCCATGAGCTGTCTACCACTTCATTCTGTACACGTTTTCACCCCCGATTGCCCATCCAAAACCACTGTCTACAAAATACTATCAACGAACTGCGTTATTTGTAACTGATGAGTAAGCTGAAAAACGAGGGATGTGCTCGCAACCGACCCTCGGCATCATCAAAGGCTAAGGCTTCCACCAAATATTGAGTGTTAGTGGCAGACCTCTGGGTAAGATTCTGGCACACCGACTGACTGGTCATTTTTCCGACGGATCGGCCTCAGCGTACTCCCGCAGGCCCTCGATATCCGAGATTACGGCGTGGTTGCGGTTGATTTTCACACCGACTGTTTTCAACCGTGAAAACGCCCGGCTGAGGCTTTCAGGCTTCATCCCCAGACGCCCGGCGATGAGCATCTTGTCATAGGGTAGCTCCACATCACAGCCATCGTCTTTGGCGTCACACAGGTTCAGCAAAAATTCTGCCACCCGCTGCGCACCCGTCTGCGCTTTAAGCTGTTCCAGTTGCGCCACCAGCGAATGCAGATGCGTGAACGTAGACGCTAAAATGGAGACGCCAATCTCGGGATCTTCCTTCATCAACGACAACAGCAGCGGACTGGGGATATGCATCACCTCACAAGGTGAAACAGCCTCGGCAGAGACGGGGTATGGGACGTTTCGCAGTGCGACGGCCTCGCCAAAACTTTCGCCGCGGGTAAAGACGCTGACGACTGCCTCGGCCCCAGTCGGTGACATGCGGAACAGCTTGACCCAACCTGCCAGAACCACGTGGACGGCTTTGGCTTCTTCTTCCTGCAGGAAGATCGTTTCACCGCGATCATAGCTGCGCCAGATTGCGTGGCTCAGCAGTGTATCGACATGCTGGTTCGGTAAACTCTTGAGCAAAAGCGACTGTCGCGCGATCGCTTTTTGTGCTTCGTGCGCCACGAAGTATCCCCTTTTCCCTGGTCGATCGTCTGACCGGTACATTCTTGTTACTCAGGCTATGCCAAAGCAATACCCCGCGCGCCAGCCTTTTCCTGCGCCAACTTGACTATTGTCATGTTGCAGGCGTCGCCACGCGCTTAAATTCGGCCCAAAGCCAGTAATCCGGGGAGCCAGTATAATGGACTACGAGCGATTTTTCACCCAGAGCCTGGACGATCTGCGGGACGAAGGTAACTATCGTGTATTCATCGACCTGCAACGCCGCTGCGGATCATTCCCGAACGCGCGTCAGACCGACGGGGCGGTGCAGCGCGACGTGCGGATCTGGTGTTCGAACGACTATCTGGGCATGGGGCAACACCCGACAGTGACCGGGGCGATGCATGACGCGCTGGATCGGTGCGGTGCGGGGGCTGGTGGCACCCGCAACATCTCGGGCACCACGCATGATCACGTTCTGCTTGAGGCCGAGCTGGCCGATCTGCACGGTAAAGAGGCCGCACTTTTGTTCACCTCTGGCTATGTTTCGAACTGGGCTGCCCTTGGCACCCTAGCTGCAAAAATCCCTGGCCTAATCGTTTTCTCGGACGCGTTGAACCATGCCTCGATGATCGAAGGCATCCGCCATTCCCGTGCGCAAAAGGTGATCTGGAAGCACAACGATCTTGATGACCTTGAGGCGAAACTGGCCGCTGCCGATCCCAACGCCCCAAAGATGATCGCCTTTGAATCCGTCTATTCGATGGACGGGGATATCGCGCCGATCAAAGAGGTTTGCGATCTGGCCGACCAATACAGCGCGATGACCTATCTGGATGAGGTGCACGCCGTCGGCCTTTACGGTCCACGCGGTGGAGGTATTGCCGAACGCGAAGGGTTGATGGATCGGCTGACCGTAATTGAGGGCACGCTGGGCAAAGCCTTTGGTGTGGTCGGTGGCTATATCGCTGCCTCGGCCACACTGTGTGACTTTGTGCGCAGCTTTGCCAGCGGGTTTATCTTTACTACCGCCCTGCCCCCGTCAATTGCGGCAGGCGCTGCGGCCTCGATCCGGCATCTGAAACAGTCGAATACCGAACGCGATCAGCAAAAGGCCCGCGTGGCGCAGGTGCGTGCACTGCTGGACGCTGAGGGCATTCCGCATCTGCCCAACCCCAGCCACATCATCCCGGTGATGGTGGGTGATCCGGTGAAATGCAAATTCATCTCGGACACATTGCTTGAAGAATTCGGCATCTACATCCAGCCGATCAACTACCCCACCGTCCCCAAAGGGACCGAGCGTCTGCGGATCACCCCGTCACCGGTGCATACAGACGAAGATATCGACCATCTGGTCGGCGCTCTGTCGACTCTTTGGCAACGCTGCCAGATCGCGCGGATGCCGATGGCAGCCCAATAACAAAAGCGTTCCTTGCTTGACTAACTGCCGCCCAATTCGGGCGGCTTTTTCTGTTTTCACATTAGATAGAGGGAGAAGATCAGCACCGAAAACCCGGTTAGAACCATAGTGAACCCGCGCAGCCAGCCGGGGCTGTTAGCAAGGTCCAGATACTGCGCAAGGATCACCCGCGCCTTGAACAGCGCAAGCAACAGAATGCCCCCACCCATGATCGTGGCCGGCACAGGTACAAGGGTCAGAATCGCTGAGCCAGCGCTTAGACCCAGAAGGGCAAGCCAAGCTCGTGTCAGAGTATTGCCAACCATCGCACTCATCCCAACAGGTAGATCACCGGGAACAGCATGATCCAAACCAGATCAACCATGTGCCAGAACTGCGCGCCGGCTTCGATATAGCGGGCGTCGTCCCGCCAGGTAACCAGCAATAGGATACCAACCCCGGCCGGTACATGGGCCGCGTGAAAGCCTGTAAGCAAATAGTAGAACAGGAAAAAGGGGTGCGTTTCATAACTGATCCCCTGCGCCGCTTTATCCGCGTATTCCATACCTTTGATGATCAGGAATATCACGCCCAGCAGAGCCGCGCCGATCAAGGCCAGGCGCGCCCTCGCACGCCGGGCAGCCTGCCTCCAGCGCAACGCCTGTGCGGCCAGATACCCAGACGTGACCAGAACAGCGGTGTTGAACGCCGCCCCTGTGCGGTGCAGATGCGACTGCGCCTCGGCAAAACCTGCCGGGTCAGTCAGACGCACGCCCATGAAGGCGATCAGCCCGGCCCCGAATACCAGAAGCTCGGAAATGATCAGCACCCACATCAACAACTCGCCCGGAAGCTCGTCGATCAGAGAGGTATCGCTCATGCGCCGACCAGTTGGCGGTAGATCTGCGGCAGGGCCATCGTCAGGCGGTGCGGGTCGGGAATAACGGCAAAACCACCCTGCCCGAACATGCGCGGGAACCAGCTTTTGCCGGTTTTGTCGATGGTGACGCCAAAGACGGATTGCCCGGCCCGGCGTGCCTCGCGCACGGCCATGCAGGTGTCTTCGATGCCGTGGCGACCTTCGTAATGGTCCAGATCGTTGGGCTTGCCATCGGTGATCACCAGCAGCAGGCGCCGCTTGCGGGACTGGCCCGCCAGATCGGTCGAGCAATGCCGGATCGCCGCCCCCAGCCGCGTGTAATGCCCCGGGCGCAGTGACGCGATACGCTGTTCGACTATTCCTCCCATCGGCTCATCAAACCGCTTGCACCGCTGCACGTAGACACGCTGACGTTTCAATGAGCTGAAGGCATGGATAGAGAAATCATCACCGCATGCGTTCAAACCCCAGGCCAGCGCGGCCAGCGCCTCGCGCTCAATGTCAATCACGGCGCGACCAGTGACAGCGCTTTCGGTGGAGCGGCTGACATCCAACAGAATAGACACCGCCAGATCGCGGGCCTCGGGACGGGACTGCATCCAGACGCGTTCATTGCCTTCGCCGCTGGCATGACGGTCGGTCTCGGCGCGCACGGCGGCTTCGATATCCAACTGATCGCCGTCCAGATGGCCGCGCGTCATCACCCGACCGGGGCGCAGTGCCTCGAACTGGCGTTTGACGGCACGGATGCGGCGGGCGGTGGCCGGGTCTTTGCCGAACTCAGCCGCATCTTCGCGGATTTCCGCATCCGACAGCAGTACATTCACATGATCTGGCAGATACTGCCCGGTCCGCACGTCCCATTCGGGGTATAGGATACGGCCCGACAGTCGCTCGCGATTCACATCTTCAGGCGCCAGATCGAGATGCAGTTTCAGCTTTGTCGGCGGTGCCTTGGAAATCTGACCCAGCCCGATCTCTTCCTGATCGTCAGCGGCCTTCTTGGCATTGTCGGGGTCGTCATCATCGACCCGGCGGTTCAGGTTCAGGAACTCGGCCCAGCTGAGGATCGCTTCGAACTTGTGCAGGATCAGGCTGTCTTTACGTTCGGCCTGGTCAGATTTGCGGCGGCGGGCGCGGTGGGTTTTCTCACTCGTCTCCTCGGGCGGGCCTTCGGTATCGGGGTTTTCTACCTCGTTATGTTCGGAAAAGCCAACCGCGCGCAGCTCGGGCCACAAAGGGACTGGGCGAAAACGCTGATACCCGCGCGGGGCAGACACGCTGTCTTCCAAGGACTGCAACTGTTCTGCCCTATCAGACAGCGGCGCCGGATCGCCCAGCATGTGCCGGACCAACTCTTCCAGCGCGGCCTCGACCGGTGGCAGGTTCGGAATGTCACGTAGGTGCAACAGACCCTTGCAAAGTTCAGCGTAGAGCGGGCGTAGACCGGGCGCGTTTTCCAACGTGGCCTCGACCATCGACTGCGCTGCATTTAGCGCCTGCAGATCGGCCCGCAAGGGGTCTTCTTCGTCAATTCGGGTTCCGGCATGGGCCGATGCGGCGGCCAGCCAGACAAACAGTGCGCCATTGGCCTCGCGCGCCGGAAATACAGCCAGGCGATCTGGCAGACGCAATACCTCGCCATCGAACGAGGCGCGCGGCATCAGCTCAACCTCGGTCCCCAACCGGCGTCGCCAGCTTAGACGGTGGTGTGATACCTCGGGTGAGACCGGGCGCAATTCAACGCCCGGACTACCCCCAAGCCCCCGAAAGAGGACTGCCAGCCGCCCCGCGACCTCAGAGAGGTCGACCGCGGCTCCAACATGCACCTCAGGTGCATCGAGGCGGCTGGCAAGGGTGTGCCACAGTTTCCCGATCGTTTCTTCGGGTTCCCATGGCTCAAAATCGATCCTGACCATCGGCCGGCCTCACCCAAAGACAGCCGTGACAAGATCGAGGAGCCCGCGTTTGATATCCT
This sequence comes from Ruegeria sp. BI11, assembly GCF_056538005.1. NCBI lineage: Bacteria > Pseudomonadati > Pseudomonadota > Alphaproteobacteria > Rhodobacterales > Roseobacteraceae > Ruegeria > Ruegeria sp. BI11. The sequence continues at coordinate 181,288 of NZ_JBQFSM010000005.1, forward strand.
CATCATCAGTCAGAGGTTCGATCATTGCGGCAAGGATGGCGCGATCCGTCGACATGCCTTGTGCGATCAGCGTCGCGGCATAGACGACCAGACGGGTGGAAACGCCTTCTTCAATGTCCTGACCCTTAAGCCCGCGCAGTTTTCCTGCGAGGCGCACCAGCGGCTTGCAGCGTTCCAGCGCCAGCCCGCTTTCCTGTGCGACGACCTCAGCCTCCATCTCGGGCGACGGAAAGTCGAATTCCAGCGAAATAAAACGCTGCCGAGTCGAGGGTTTCAGGGTTTTCAGGATATTCTGGTAGCCAGGGTTGTACGAGGCGACCAGCATGAATCCGGGCGCGGCCTCAAGCTCTTCACCGGTGCGGTCGATCGGCAAGATGCGCCGGTCGTCGGTCAGCGGGTGCAGCACGACAGTTACATCCTTGCGCGCCTCGACCACCTCATCCAGATAGCAGATCGCACCTTCACGTACCGCGCGAGTCAGTGGGCCATCGACCCAGACGGTCTCGCCACCTTTTAGCAGGTAGCGCCCGATCAGGTCGGCGGCGGCCAAATCGTCATGGCATGCAACCGTATAGAGCGGCCGGCCCAGTTTCGCGGCCATATGGGCCACAAAGCGGGTCTTGCCGCAGCCTGTCGGCCCTTTCAGCAGAACCGGCAGATCTTTGTTATAGGCGGCGGTGAACACATCGCATTCATCGCTCTGGGGCAGGTAGAAGGGGGCGTTTGCCGCCCCCGTTCCCATTTGTATGGAGCCGTCCATTTGCATCACTCCGCAGGGGTTTCAGCAGCGCCGGGTTCGATGACCTCTTTCCGGGGCACCCAGATCGAGTAGACGAACAGCAGCGCACCAAGGACCACAACCAGACCGGACCCAAAGCGCATCCAGTAGAAGATCGCGATCTGATCCTGCACGTCCATGAAGTAGTCACCGATCACGCGTTGCATGTGTGTCTGCACAGTGCCGCCAAAGGTCAGCACGAAGGTCATGAAGACCATACCGCTGGTCATCAGCCAGAACGAACCCATGTTCAGCACCTGATTGTACGGATCACGGTTTTTCAGGATCGGCATGGCGTAGCTAAAGATCGCCAGGTTGAGGCAGACATAGGCGCCGTAGAAGGCCAAGTGACCATGGGCTGCGGTGATCTGTGTACCGTGGGTGTAATAGTTCACCCCGTGCAGCGTGTGCAGGAAGCCCCAGACACCAGCGCCAAAGAAGGCGAGCGTGGCACAACCCAGCGACCATAGCAGCGCGGCCTTGTTGGGGTGGTCCCGGCGGCCTTTCCAGACCATGACGAAGGCAAAGGCCATCATCGCGAAGAACGGGATCACCTCAAGGCTCGAGAAGATCGAACCGATCCACTGCCAGTACGCAGGCGTACCGATCCAGTAGTAGTGGTGGCCTGTCCCAAGGATGCCCGAGAACAGCGCAGCGGCGACGATGACATAAAGCCATTTTTCGACGATCTCACGGTCCACACCAGTCAGCTTCAGCATCAGGTAGGCCAGGATCGAGGCCATGATCAGTTCCCACACACCTTCGACCCACAGGTGAACAACATACCACCAGTATTGCTTGTCCAAGGCCAGGTTGCCTGGGTTGTAGAAAGCAAACAGGAACAGCAGCGCCAGCCCCCACAGACCCAACAATAGGATGTTGGAAATGGCCGTCTTCTTACCCTTCAGTACGGTCATCGACACGTTGTAAAGGAAAATCAATGCCGCCACGACGATGCCCGCCTTGACCCATTTGGGTTGCTCAAGGAACTCGCGCCCCTCTTTACCCAGCAGCCAATTGCCTTCGAAGAGGTTGAAGGTATAGGTCAGCACCACGCCCAACGTTCCGACCACAAGAATGATCAGTTGCAGATAAGCTAGCTTGGGTGAGTGGATCTCACGCTCGGTCTCTTCCGGGATCAGGAAATAGGCCGCGCCAAAGAAGCCCAGGATCAGCCAGACGATCAGCGCATTGGTGTGCAGCATCCGCACAATATTGAACGGTAATAGCTCGCTCAGGAAGTTTGGCGATACATAGATCAAACCGGCCAGCAGGCCGCCAAGAACCTGTACCACGAACAGGGCCATTGCCACCGCAAAGTAGGCGTAGGCGATTTTTTGGGATTCGTATTTCATTGCTCCGTTCCCTTTCTCAGCCCGCCTCGTTGGGCGGCCAGTCCTGAGCGTCGATATTGTCCGTCCAGATCAGGAAGTTGGTCAGATCGCGGATTTCTTCGTCGCTGAGGTTGAAATTGGGCATCTGCCGACGACCGGGAATGCCGGTCGGTTGTGCCTCCATCCAGCCCTTGAGGGATTCAAAGGCCGATTCCGGGTCGTCCAGCACACCCCAACGGGTCATCACGTTACCGACCTCAGGGGCGAAATAGGCCCCTTCACCCAGAATCGTGTGACAGTTGATGCACGCGTGTTTTTCCCAGACATGTTTGCCCCGGACCACACTTTCATCGAGCTTCGCCGAGTTCTCGGAATTCACGATATACCAGTGGGAATGGGCCGACAGAGCCAGAAAGATGAGGATAAAGAACAGTGACCCGCCATAGAATATGTTGCGGGCCATGCTCTTGGTCATGACTTCTCGCATTGCGCTCTCCTTTGCGCAGTTTAGCTAGTCTGTTCAAAATGACGGGCGGGCCGCGGGGCTTCCTTAACGAAAGTCAAGACCGGGGGAAGTAAATAAAAATCAGCCCGCCCGGCCCGCGCGGGGACCTGTCAGCGCAGGCCACATGGCAATCAGATAAAGCGCGAAGGCACAGACCCACAGGCCGTCCGACAGCAGCATCGCAACCATGTAGCCCGCGTTCAGTTCAGCACCGATCCATCGCGACAGGGCAGCAACCGCCATGAGCCCATAGGCCACGACCATCGGCGTGGGCGCTATCAACGCCCGACCGCTGTGGCCCAAGGCAGCGCGGCTCATGACCGCCAGGGTCATTCCACCCACACACCCAATGCCCAATACATGCAGAGCGGCGATTTCATTGCCCAAACCCAGTACGGCCAACCCCCACAGGATCAACCCCACCGCCAACATGCCAAGCCCCAAATGCAACGCCAGAAGAATAGGATGCCGTGTCGCCCAGCGGCTGCGCCAACGGGCCATGCGCAGAATCTGCACCACCCCAAGGGCAAGCGCCACGATCCCGGCCACCGGCCCAGCGCCCAACGCCAGAACAATCAGCGGCAGGATCAAGGCGAGAACCATGCCCGCCTTGTCGAATACCGCGACCGAGACCGGCCACTCTGCCTCTGGCACACCGGCGCGCTTCATGGCGTTGCGGGTAAAGGCCGGAGTGATCCGCCCGCCTAGAATGGCGATCATCGCACATAGCGCCAGCAACCCCGCACGCAGCCCGGCTTGCAGCGTGGTTGTGAGTCCCATCCATTCCAGATGCGTCAGCAGATCCGCGACCCAGATCTGGGTCAGCAACAGCAGGAAGAACATGTTCTGCGGCTTCGGTCGGCGGATCAGCTGCGTTGCGATCTTAACCGCCAGCACTGGAACAAAGGCCAGATCGACAATTGCAACGAATACCGGCGGCAACATCCCTGAAAACCACATGGCCATCCGACCGGCCAGCCACAGCCCGGCGGCCAGAGTTATAAAGCGTGCCCGCGCCTCGGGCGCACCAGTCCAGTTCGGGACCGCGGTCAGAAAGAACCCGCCCAGCGCGGCGGTGGCATAGCCAAAGATCATCTCATGCGCGTGCCACATCGGCGGCGTCATGCCGTAATCCGGCGCCATGTATGGCACTGCCAGCCAAAGTCCCCAGATCACCCCAACGAACAGGCCATATAGTCCGGCAGACAGGAAGAAAACACGGAACCCCTCACCAAGAACGCGGGTGATAATTGTGGGCATGGCTGCTCTCCTTGACCGTTTTCCCAGACCTAGCAGCCCGCCCGCGCACGGGACTTAACAAAAATCAATCTTCGCGAAAAACATGTCTCTAAAACACAGATATTCCGGTGGATTTTTGGGTGCTTTTTTTGGACCGGACCTTGTTTTGCGCCCCCGCCGTTGACTTTCGTCAAGGAGATCCTACGAGCGATGTTTCACCCTTGGACGTGCCTCACCAGCAAATGGAGAGTGATCATGTCACTTGGAATCAGCTACAACAAAACTGGCCGCGCCTTTGGGGTCGGTTTGGCGATGCTGCTGGGCAGCGTCGCTGCGCCAACCTTCGCCGAAGAGCCAACCCTTAGCGAGGATGCGTTTGAATCCTCCAAACAACTTTATTTCGAGCAATGCGCAGGCTGTCACGGCGTTCTGCGTAAAGGTGCCACCGGGAAAAGTCTTGAACCGATTGTCGAAACCAAAAACGACGATGGCACCGTGACTGAATCCGGCACCCTGAAACTGGGTCAGGAACGCCTTGAAAAGATCATCGCCTGGGGTACCGAAGGCGGTATGAACAACTTCTCGGACATCATGACCGAGCAGGAAATCAAGGACATGGCGACTTACATCATGATGGAGCCGCCGAAACCGCCAGAAATGTCCCTGGAACAGATGCGGGCCACTCGCAAGGTCTATGTCGAAGAAGCCGACTACCCGACCGAGCCGCTGCACGGCCGCAATTGGGAAAACTTCTTTGTCGTCATCGAACGTGACGTCGGCAAGGTGGCTGTAATCGACGGTGACACCAAAGAAGTGCTGGCGCACATCCCGACGGGTTATGCGGTGCACGTATTGAAAGCCTCCGAGCACCACAAACTGGAAGAGCCGGAAAACCCGGGCCGCTTCTGGTACACCATGGGCCGCGACGGCAAGATGACCAAGATCGACTTGTGGCAGAACCCCGAGAACATGCTCGTGGCCGAGGTCAAGATCGCCTATGACGCCCGCGACGTGGCCGTATCGGGCGATGGTAAATACGTCATAGGTGGTGGTTACTGGCCGCCGCACTTTGCGATCGTTGACGCCCAGACCATGGAGCCGGTCAAAGTCGTATCAACACGTGGTGTGAACGTTGACGGGGATTATGTGGAAGAAGCCCGCGTGGCCGCTATCTACACCACCCCGAACGAGCCGACCTGGATCGTTGCGGTCAAAGAGCTAGGCCAGTTGTGGCAGGTTGACTATACCGACCTCGACAACCTGCGGATCGACAAGATCGACAGCGCCAAGTTCTTGCATGACGGGTTCTTTGACCCGACTGGCCGGTTCTTCCAGATCGCAGCAAACGCTTCGAACAAGATGGTCGTCGTCGACACCCAGACCCATAAGCTCGAAGCGATGATCGACACCGCTGCCCTACCGCACCCCGGTCCGGGTGCAAACTGGATCGACCCGAATTGTGGTCCTGTGGCCGGTACAACTCACCTTGGCGTGGGCACCGTGACAGTCTGGGGCAACGACCCGGAAGGTCACCCGGATCAGGCTTGGAAAGTCTGCTATGAGACCGAAACCGACGGCCCCGGCCTTTTTGTTCGGACCCACCCGAACTCGGACTATATCTGGGCAGACCAGACCAAGCACCCCGAGCCTGAAATTCAGCAATCGGTGCAGGTCATCTCGAAAGAGACCGGTGAGATCGTAAAAACCATCCAGATCACCGAAGATGAAGGCAGCGCTGCTGTACACTTCGAGTTCAACGCAGATGGCACCGAGGTCTGGGTTTCCAAGTGGAACCTGTCGGACTCGAAAGAGCCGAACGGTCAGATCGTGATCTTCGACGCCAAGACGCTGGAAGAGATTGGCCGCATCGAGGGACTGTTTGCTCCGACCGGCAAATTCAACGTCTACAACCGTTCGAACCACGTTACCTGACGGGTTCGCAACCAAAACCGGAAAGGGCGGGCCCCTCGCCCGCCCTTTCCTCGTTTGACCAAACAGCCAAATCAACCGGCCTGCCACGCAAGGCCAGACAAGACAGCCAAAACGGAGCCCGGATATGACTTCCGAACCGGAAAATAAGAAACCGATCTGGCGCCGGTATTTCCTGTGGGGAATGCCCGTGGCCGGTATCGCTGCGGCCTTTGTCGGCGGCATCATCTTCTGGGGCGGGTTCAACACCGCCATGGAAGCGACGAACACAAAAGAATTCTGTGTCTCGTGCCACGAGATGCGCGATTTCGTTTACGAGGAATACACCGGCACGATCCATGACGTGAACCGCTCTGGCGTAGGCGCGGTCTGTTCCGACTGCCACGTGCCCAAGGACTGGACCCACAAGATGATCCGCAAGATCAAAGCGTCCAAAGAACTGTACGGCAAGTTGGTCGGCACCATCAACACCCGCGAAAAATTCGAAGCCAAGCGCGTGCATCTGGCGATGAACGAATGGGAACGGATGAAGGCCACCGACTCGCGCGAATGCCGCAACTGCCACGATTTTGAATCGATGATGCCCGAATTCCAGAAACCCCGCGCGCGGCAGCAGCACCTGAATGCAATGGAGGTTGGTCAGACCTGTATCGACTGTCACAAGGGGATTGCGCACTCAGACGCCCGCGACCGCGCCGATGAGGACTATCTGGAAAAGCTTGAGGCGCCCAACCCTGCCTTCATTCGTGAAATTCCGCAGGAATACTTGACCAGCCTTGCGAAGATCGAAGCCAAGGAAGCAGCTGAGGCCGAGGCCGAAAAGGCCGCCAAAGCTGCCCAGCAAGAGGCTGTTCAAGCCCAGATCGCAGCGGCAGTCGACGCAGCCGTCGCTGAAGAACGCGCCAAGGCAAACGGTGAAGAAGCGGCAGCCCCAGTCGGTGGTGGTGGCAGCGATGTCGGCGGCGATGTCGACTGGAATGCCGTTGCAAGCGCAGATCTGAAACTGTTCTACCCCGGCCAGGCTTCGTTTGAGTGGGTACAGAACGGCAAGTTCCACGGCGGGGCCCGTCCGCTGACCAAGGGCGGCGATCAGTGCTCGACTTGTCACGCCAAGGAACTGGACGCGATCGGCAACAAGATCGTTGCAGGCGGTGATCTGGAACCGACCCCGATCCCTGGCAAGCGTGGTGTGATCGACGCAACCGTGCAGGCGGCACATGATGACGAGAACCTCTATATCCGTCTGCAATGGCCGGATGCGGGCCATAACCCGGCACCCTTTGTCGATGGCGGCAAAATGGACCCGGACAACCAGATCAAGGTCGCAATGATGATCACCGGCACCGGAATCGAACTGGGCGATCAGGCGGGCTGCTGGGCCTCATGCCACGCCGACAACAGCTATATGCCCTTTGATCCGGGTGCTGATGCGATTGCCGCCAATGGTGATGTCGCAGGCCGCCTGAACACTCAGGACACGGTCACCAAATACATCAGCGAAAGCCGGACCGAGGTCGAGGTCAAAGGCCGCCGCGGTAAGGCACTGGGTGGCTGGGACAAGCTTGAGGCCGAAGCGCAGATCGAGCAATACTTGGCCGACGGCACCTATCTTGACCTGATGCGCGTCTATGCTGATGGCAGTGCCACCAACGGCTATCTGCTGGAACAGCGCGTGGTCAATGACGGCGAGATCGCCGCCTCGGCCAACCTGTCTGGCGGTATGTGGACCGTGGTCTTTACCCGGCCGTTGAACTCTGACGCGCCCGGCGACGTGCCGTTGGAACCCGGTCAGACCTACACGGTGGGCTTTGCCATCCACGATGACTTTGCCGCTGCGCGGTTCCACCATGTGACGCTGAACACCAGCCTGGCGCTGGATGACGACAGCGCGGCGATCAACGTGGTGAAACAGTGACCGAAGGGGCCGGGCAATCCGGCCCTTTCCCTTTTTGGAAAGGAGATTTGGACAATGAAACCCCAACACCTTCTTCCTGCGCTGCTGCTTCTGGTTGCGCCCGCCTGGGCGGATGAGACCGCCGAGCTCTGCGCTGAGGCAGAAGAGCGCTATGAAGAGCTATTCGGTCAGCCTTCATCTGCCGTTGAAGATGCCGAAGTGGTGCTGATGTATAAATACACTTTTTGCCCGGTCGAGCTGACTGTCAAAGCGGGCACCACGGTGCGTTGGGTGAACGTAGACAAACGCACCAGTCACAGCGTTCTGTTGAAAGACGGCAGCGAACCTGAAAGCGATCGGCTGTTCCCCGAGGAAACGGTTGACCTGACCTTCCTTACCCCTGGGCCGCAGGACTATCTGTGCGGACCACATTGGGAAACTCAGAACATGATCGGAATGATTACCGTAGAACCCTGAGCCGAGACAGAAAAATACAGGCAAGTCTAAGGAGCGCGGACGCAAATTCCGCGCTCCTTAACTTTAGTCAAGGAACCTGGGCCGAGAATGCGCGACCCTTGCGACATGACACGCCCGGTTCGCCCAGCAACGTCCCTTTTTCGCAGGCAGACCCGGGCTCGGAAGACATTCAAACCAAGCGAGTTTGCACATGAGCGGTAAGGTTTTTCTGATTGGCGCTGGCCCCGGCGACCCCGAACTCATGACTCTGCGTGCCCTGCGCATGCTGCAAGAGGCCGACGTGGTGGTCTATGACCGGTTGGTCTCGGACGACATCCTTGCCCTGCATGATGAAAAGGCGCGGCTGATACCGGTCGGCAAAGCTCCCAAATGCCATACGGTGCCACAGGAACGCATCAACGAAATTCTGTTGGAAGAGGCCTGTGCCGGTCACACCGTGGCGCGGCTGAAAGGCGGCGATCCGATGATCTTTGGCCGTGGTTCGGAAGAGGCCGCGTATCTTATGGCCCATGGCATAGCGGTCGAATACGCGCCCGGCATCACTGCGGCGCAGGGGGCATCCTGTTCGACCGGTGTGCCGCTGACTCATCGCGGGCTTGCGACCTCGGTTCAATATGTCACCGGTCACCGGCAGGCAGACAAGGTGCTGGACCTCGACTGGAAACGGCTGGCCGATCCAGACTCGACGCTGGTTGTCTATATGGGCGTGGCCAATATCGGCCAGATCGCGGTGGGTTTGATGACCGAGAAACTGCCCGGATCGACACCCGTTCTTGCCGTGAGCAAAGCTACCACCTTGGATGAACGCCGCTTGGTGTCCCGGCTGGACAAGTTGGCCGCCGACGTGCGCGACGCTGCACTGGAAGCCCCAACGCTGTTCATCATCGGGCAGGTGGTTTCGTTGTATGCTGGACGCTCGGTGGCCGAATTGAAGGAACAAGCGCATGGCTAGGCTGGGTCACCGAAATGTTGCGCCCGGCAAGCCTAACATCCAACGTGGCCGGTCGCTTCCTTCACTTCTGTTGGCTAGTGCGGTTGTGATCGCCACTTCAGCGTTTGCCGCAGACACCCTGGACCCCTCCGCCCTGAAGCGACTTGTCCATCAGGATTGTGGCTCTTGCCACGGATTGTCGCTGAAAGGCGGCCTCGGACCCGATCTGCGGTCCCAGACACTGCAGCACTATGACTCGGATGTGCTGACCGGCGTCATTCTCGACGGCATCCCCGACACTGCGATGCCCCCGTGGCGACCCCTGATCACCGAGGAAGAGGCCGAATGGATCGCCCGTTATCTGCTGGAACAGGAGGCACAATGAAACAGCTTATTCTTGGCCTTGCCGCCACCCTGATGATGACCACGGCGCATGCAGAACCCACCGCCACCGGTGATCTGGGTCTGGTGATCGAACGCGCCAAGGGCTCGGTTCTGCTGGTGGATCAATCCGACCGGGCCGCGCTAGCGCGGATTGAGGGGCTGGGCGATCTGTCCCATGCCTCACTGGTTTATTCGCCAGACGAACGCTTTGCCTATGTGTTCGGGCGCGATGGCGGGCTGACTAAGGTCGATATCGTCACTCGGCAGATTGTGAACCGTGTCGTGCAGGCTGGCAACGCCATCGGCGGCGCGATCTCTGACGATGGGCAGCTGGTGGCCGTGTCGAACTATGAACCAGGCGGCGTGCGCGTCTTTGACGCCGAAACGCTTGAGATGGTCGCCGATATCCCAACTGACAGCAAAACCATCGGCCTCGTCGATGCGCCAGGTCGCCGGTTTGTATTCACCATGTGGGATACAGGCGAGACTTGGATAGCCGACTTCACCTTGGGTGATCCCGAAATCACCAAAATTACCGACATGGGCAAAAACCCCTATGACGCGCTAATCACCGCCAATGGCCGCACCTATATCACCGGCCTGTTCGGCGAGGATGGATTGACCGCGCTGGACCTCTGGGCTGAGTTCCCTGAACCGATCCGAGTTTTACCCGACTACGGGCGCGGGCAAGTGGAAATGCCGGTCTATAAGATGCCCCACCTTGAAGGCTGGGCGCTAACCGGGCGTGAGTTCGTCCTGCCCGCCGTTGGCCATCACGAAGTCCTGTGGATCGACGCCGACACGTTAACCGAAACCGGACGTACGCAGACCCACGGCCAGCCGGTCTTTGCCATGGCCCGGCCCGACGGACGGCAGGTCTGGGTGAATTTCGCCCACCCGCTGAACGACACAATTCAGGTTATCGACAGCGTCAGCAAAGAGATCATCCACGAGTTCAAACCGGGCCCTGCCGTGCTGCATTTGGAGTTCACGCCGCGCGGGCACGAAGTCTGGATCAGCGTTCGCGATGCCAACAAGGTCATGGTTTACGACACCCAAACTTTCGAAAAATTGCGTGAGATCGAAGCAGATAGCCCCTCGGGCATCTTCTTCACCGCCCGTGCGCACAGAACGGGGCTTTGAGACGATGGATCACATCACTGACCCATTCGACCGCCGCCTGCTGGACGAGTTCCAGCGCGATTTTCCCGTAACAGACCGCCCGTTTCAGATTCTGGGCACTGCACTGGGCCTGGACGAGGCCGAGGTCATCGACCGCCTGACCCGGATGCGCGCAACAGGCCGGATCACCCGCGTTGGCGCGACGATTGCGCCCGGCGCAGTTTCGGCCAGCACTCTGGCCGCCGTCGCCGCACCCGATGAGCGCTTGGAAGAGGTCGCTGCAATAATCGATGCGGAACCCGGCGTGAACCACAATTACCAGCGCGAGGATGACTGGAACCTGTGGTTTGTCGCCACCGGTCCCGACCGCGCGCATGTGAACGACACCCTGGCGCGGATCAGCCATCGCATCAGGCTGCGGGTACTGGACCTGCGACTGGTGCGCCCGTTCAACGTCGATCTCGGGTTTCGCATGTCCGGGGATACCCGCAACGTGCCCGGCCCGCGCAAAGTGGATCGCTCGGCCATGCGGGACGGCGACCGCGCCTTGCTGCAGGCGCTTAGTTCCGGTCTGCAGTTGGTCGCTGATCCTTATGCCGCGCTGGCCCATTCGTTGAACCGACCCGCGCCCGAAATTCTGGAACGGATTGAGGCGTTGCACGGCGCGGGTATCATCTCGCGCCTTGGCGTCATCGTTCGGCACCGGGCACTTGGCTGGTCTGCCAATGCCATGGTGGTCTGGGACATGCCCGCCGACCAGATCGACACCGCCGGCCCGGCGCTGGCCGCACATCCCGGCGTGACACTGTGCTACGAACGCAACCCGGTCGAGGATGTCTGGCCCTATCGCCTGTATTCCATGATCCACGCCCGTTCGCGCAGTGAAGCGCGCGAAATCCTCTCTGGGGCTACAGCCCTGCCGGAACTGGCAGGCGCGCGACACAAGGTGCTGTTTTCAACCCGCTGTTTCAAACAGACCGGCGCACTGATCCAACCGAAAGAGGCCGCCGCATGACACTGGATGCTACCGACCGCGCAATTCTGAACCGGATGCAGGACGACTTGCCTCTGAGCCCTCATCCCTATGCCGCGATTGCCACCGAACTGGGCATCCCGGAAACCGAGCTGCTGCGCCGCCTCAGCCACATGAAGGATGACCGCATCATCACCCGCTTTGGCCCGTTTTTCGACGCCGCAGCTATGGGCGGCGCGTTCTGCTTGTGCGCCATGGCCGTTCCGGCCGAAGAATTCGAAGCCGTCCTGACCAAAGTCAATGCGCACGCGGAGGTCGCCCATAATTATGAACGCACGCACCGGCTGAACATGTGGTTCGTGCTGGCCACCGAAACGCCCGAGGGGATCGAGGCCACCGCCGATGCGATTGAACAGGAAACGGGGATCGAGGTTCTCCGTTTCCCCAAATTGCAGGAATTCTTTATCGGCTTCCGGGTGGCGGCATGATCGACGCAAGAGACAGAGAGATTATCGCGGCGCTGCAAAGCGGCTTGCCCCTTGTACCCGCGCCCTATGCGCAAGTGGCTGAAGCGCTTGGGCTAGACGAAGACGCGTTGCTGTTCCGTCTGGCCGAGTTGAAATCGCGTGGCGTGATCCGCCGGATCGCCGCCGCGCCAAACCACTACAAACTGGGCATGACCTCGAACGGGATGACCGTTTGGGATGTGGATGACGACCACATTACCGAACTTGGCACCCGGATCGGGCAACTGCCCTTTGTCACCCATTGCTATGAGCGCCCCCGCGCCCTGTCCGGCTGGCCCTATAACCTGTTCGCCATGGTTCACGGTAAAGACGCGGCCGAGGTCGAAGAAAAGCGCGCCGAAATCGCTGCCATTCTGGGTGAAGCCTGTCGGGCCAAAGATATCCTCTATTCCACGCGCATCCTGAAAAAGACCGGGTTGCGCCTGAAAGCGAAAGGCTGAGACATGTTCCGCCTGACCGAATACATGCACCAACTGGTCACCCCAACTCCGGTGCGAAAACGCCGCCCCGGACCGGTTAAGCCGGTGGTGATCTGGAACCTGACGCGGCGCTGCAATCTTAAATGCCGCCATTGCTATACCGTCTCGGCGGATATTGCGTTCCCGGGTGAGCTCAGTCACGAGCAAGCCATGGTAACCCTTGAGGATCTGGGCCAGTTTAGCGTCCCGGCCCTGATCCTCTCGGGTGGGGAACCGCTGGACCGGTTCGATTTCTTCGACATTGCAAAACGCGCCCGCGATCTGGTGCCGATGCTAGCGTTGTCGACAAATGGCACACGGATTTACGACGAAACCGCCGACATGATTGCTGATGTGGGATTCAACTATGTCGGCATTTCACTGGACGGAATCGGGGCCACGAATGATTGGTTCCGTGGTGTCGAAGGAGCCTTTGCCGATGCCCTGCGCGGCGTGCGCGAATGCAAGAAACGTGGCATCAAAGTGGGCTTGCGCTTTTGCCTGACCGAAGGGACCCAACACCACCTGCCAGACTTACTGCAACTGTGCGATGACGAGGGTGTCGACAAGTTTTATCTGTCCCATCTGGTCTATGCCGGGCGTGGCGACAAAAACCGCGGCGAAGACGCCGAACACCTACGCACGCGTAAGGGTTTGGACCTGCTGCTGGACCGCGCGTGGGGGGCCGCCTCGGGTGGACGTCCACTGGATATCGTGACCGGAAACAACGACGCCGATGCGGGGTATTTCCTGAACTGGGTCCGCACGCATTTCGATGTCGAAAAAGCCGCCCATGTGCGCGAACATTTGGCCGCTTGGGGCGGAAATTCAAGCGGCCTGGGTGTGGCAAACATCGACAATCTGGGCCGCGTACACCCGGATACTTACTGGTCTGATTACACGGTTGGCAATGTGAAAACCCAATCGTTTTCCGAGCTATGGACCAGCGACGATCAGATGCTGTCTATGCTGCGCACTCGCCCGCGTCCGTTGAAAGGGCGTTGCGGGGCGTGCCAGCTGAAGGACGTCTGCGGTGGCAACACCCGTATCCGGGCCTTGCAGCTGACCGGCGATCCCTGGGCCGAAGACCCGGCCTGCTATCTGACAAATCAAGAAATCGGCGTCGAGGGCGCGGGCGAGCGCCTGCAGGTCACGCCGTTCCGGGGGAAACGCCATGATCCGGCGCATCAGTTCTTTTGACGCTTTGAAAATTGGCACGCTCTGTTCGCTGTTGCTGGCTGGCACCGCATGGGCTGATGCGCAATCGGACTATGCCGAACATTGTGCCTCGTGCCATGGCGAGAACCGTCTGGGGGGCGTAGGCCCGGCCCTGATCCCCGAAACACTGAAACGCATGCGTGGCCCGCGTGTGACCTCGGTCATCGCCGAAGGCCGCACAGCCACGCAAATGCCGGCCTTCTCGCACGAACTCGACGCGTTGCAGATCGAAGAACTGGCGGGTTGGCTGAAATCTCCGTTGGAAACAAACCCGGAGTGGGGTGAGGCCGATGTCATGGCCAGCCGCACGCTGGATGAAGATTACGCCCCGGTCGACGCCCCTGTCTGGGATAGCGACCCGATGAACATCACACTGGCGGTCGAGACCGGAGACCACCATGTCAGCGTTCTGGACGGAGACACGTTCGAAGTGCTGGATCGTTTCGAGACGCCGTTTGCTGTTCACGGCGGCCCGAAATTCAGCCCCGACGGGCGATACGTTTTCATCATGTCCCGCGATGGCTGGGTCCAGAAATATGACATCTGGGCACTGAAGCAGGTGGGCCGTGTACGCGCCGGGCTCAACAGCCGTAACATCGCCATGTCGGGCGACGGCAAGTGGGTGGCCGTGGCGAATTACCTGCCGAATTCACTGACACTGCTGTCCACCGAAGACCTCTCGGTCGCCAGGGTGATCGACATCAAAAGCAAAAAGGGCGTTCCCAGCCGTGTTTCGGCCGTCTACCAGGCCCCTCCGCGCGAAAGCTTTGTCCTTGCTCTGAAGGATGTGCCCGAGATTTGGGAGGTCTTTTACGGAGACAACCCGCCCCAATTCGGGCTGGGTCATGATTTTCGTATCGAAGGCCAGTTCAAGAACCCGAACCCCTTCCCTGTGCGCAAGATCACCACGCCGGATTATCTGGACGATTTCTTTTTCGACCAGAGCTATGAATACGTCATGGGTGCGTCCCGCGATGGCAAGGGCGGCCAGGTGATTGATCTGGTTATCGGTCAGAAAGTGGCCGATCTGGACCTACCGGGCATGCCGCATCTGGGGTCGGGCATCACGTGGAGGCATGGTGATACCACCGTCATGGCTACGCCACACCTGACCGATGGCACCGTGTCCGTGATCGACATGGATACTTGGGAAACTGTCAAGCGGATCAAGACCGAAGGGCCGGGTTTCTTCATGCGCAGCCATGAGAATTCGCCTTACGTCTGGGCCGACGTGTTCTTTGGGCCAAACAAGGATGCGATGCATGTGATCGACAAGCAGAGCCTTGAGATCGTCAAAACCCTGCGCCCTGCGCCAGGCAAAACCGTGGCCCATGTGGAATTCACCAAGGATGGCCGCCACGCGCTGGTGTCGATCTGGGAAGATGACGGCGCAGTCATCGTTTATGACGCGCAAACGCTGGAAGAGGTTCGTCGCCTGCCAATGCGCAAACCTTCGGGAAAATACAATGTCTGGAACAAGATCACCTTCTCGGAAGGCACCAGCCACTAAAGGCAAATGGCCGGTTTGGAAACTGGCCCTTTTGCTCTATCCGGCCACGGCATTGACCGTGGCCATTAACCTGTTTCTGGCGGGCCTGATTGCCAATGGCATCGGGTTCAGCGTGATTGAACCAGTGACCGCAATCCTGTGGTCGATCCCGTTGGGCATTCCTGCATCCTGGCTGGCCGGACGCTGGGTGCGCGGGTTGATGGATGAAGCGGACGGTTAGGCCGCAAAATTGCCGACACCTGACCTAAGTCAAGTATCCGTCTGAGAGAATCCTCTAAGACTCAGGAAAGACTGCCGAGTTGGATACTCCATGCCCGCCCTCAACCCTCTGCACATATCAGCTGTTTGCGCGTCCCGCGCGCTATGTGCATATGCGGGCATCTTCCTGTTGCTGTTGCAACTGCTTGGCCCGGCGCTGGCGAGTCCCGGGGAAAGCATGTGGATTGAGATCTGCTCGGAGGCAGGGGCGGTCTGGGTTGAGGTGGACCTCGAAGAAGGGACCGACGACCCAACCGCGCCCTGCCCGAAATGCGCCGACTGCGCCTTGTGCGCCGTCACATCTGCGGCGCCGCTGCCGGACCTGCCAGAACTGACGCAGGACGGATTTATTCAAGCTGAACGCTGCGAATACCGCGATCTGGTCAAGGACTACGCCGTGAAACGGCTGTGGCCTGAAACCAGAGGGCCCCCGCACGAGCCCCAAGAAACATCTGAACGCGCCCCGCGCGCGTCCATGGCGTCAATCCAAGTAACCGGAGGTGCGCCGTGGTCGTAAGTCGCGCAACCCATATCCTGCTGGCCCTTGTCCTGTCCTGCTTGATGGCGATCAGCGCCCATGCCGACAGCCTTGCCAGCTTCCTGCCCGAGATTGAGCCCGCCGAACTGGCCCCCGGTGCCGACGCCTTTGGCCCGGTGCGCGATGACGTGCCCGTTGCCCCGGTTCTGAAGAGTGGCGAAACCGTCGCCTGGGCCTTTTTGACCTCGGATTTCGTAGGCACCACCGGCTATTCCGGCAAACCCATCCATGTGGTCGCTGCCATCGACGACGATGCCGTGCTGACCGGCGTGAAACTGGTCAAACACTCGGAACCGATCGTTCTGATCGGCATCCCCAATTCCCGCATGGTCGAACTGACCGAAGGCTACACCGGCCTGGACCTGAAACATGAGGCCGCAACGGGTGGTGAGGGGCATGACCTCGACATCATTTCGGGCGCGACAGTCACGATCATGGTGATCGACGACAGCCTTGTGCGGGGCGGTATCAAGGTGGCCCGCGCGCTGGGTTTGGGTGGTCTGTCGCCATTGCAGGCTGATGGGCCGAAACGCGAAGTCGACATGGCGCAGGACGCCGTTTACGACTGGACCACTTTGTCCGGCGACGGCTCGATCCGACGACTGACGCTGGATGTCGGTCAGGTCAACGCCGCCTTTGAGGCCACCGGCGATCAACGCGCCATCAAACGCCCGGAACTGGGCGAGCCGGACGACACGTTCATCGACATGCACATGGCGCTGGTTTCAGTGCCCTCGATCGGGAAATCTCTGCTGGGAGAGGCTGAATATCAGAACCTGACCGAGTGGCTAGACGAGGGAGAACAGGCCATTCTGGTGCTGGGGCGCGGGGCTTACAGCTTCAAGGGCTCGGGCTATGTCCGCGGTGGAATCTTCGACCGGATTCAGCTGATCCAGGGCGATAGTTCCGTGCGGTTCTTTGATAAGCAGCAAGAGCGTCTTGGCAAGGTGGCCGCCTCTGATGCGCCCAGTTTCACCGAGTTGGACATCTTCAAAATCCCGACCGAAGCCGAGTTTGACCCGGCCGAGCCGTTCCGCCTGCAACTTCTCGTGCAACGGGCCGTGGGCGCGGTCGAGAAGACCTTCCTGACCTTCGATCTGGGCTACAAACTGCCCGAGCAGTACTTGCTGCCGGCGGCCGCTCCGGCAGTTGTCGACGACGCCACAGGCGAGGCCGCCGCCAAAGCCGCCCTTTGGAAGCGTATCTGGAAAGATCGCACGGTCGAGATCGCCGGTCTGGGCGTCATGCTGTTGGTACTCACGGCGACCTTCTTCTTCCAATTCCACGCCACGATGAACGCGCGTGTCTTCTACTGGTTCCGCATTGGATACCTGACCCTGACCCTGTTCTTCATCGGCTGGTACGCCAACGCACAGCTGAGCGTGGTGAACCTAATGGCGCTGGCAGGAAGCTTGCGCACCGGATTCTCATGGGATGCCTTCCTGCTGGACCCGCTGGTCTTTATCCAGTGGTTCGCAGTGGCCGCTGCCCTGCTGTTCTGGGGTCGAGGCGCCTATTGCGGCTGGCTGTGCCCGTTCGGCGCGTTGCAGGAACTGACCAACAAGATCGCCCGCGCGCTGAAGGTGCCGCAATGGACCCTGCCCTGGGGTCTGAACGAGCGCCTTTGGCCGGCGAAATACATGATCTTCCTCGTGCTATTCGGGATCAGCTTTGTCTCGATCCCGCTGGCCGAGAAATATGCCGAGGTCGAGCCGTTCAAGACCGCGATTATCCTGAAGTTCATGCGCGACTGGCCCTTCGTGGTCTTTGCGCTGGCCCTGCTGGGGATCGGGCTGTTCGTCGAACGGTTCTACTGCCGCTATCTCTGCCCGCTGGGCGGAGCGCTGGCGATCCCTGCCCGTATCCGCATGTTCGACTGGCTGCGCCGCTACAAGGATTGCGGCACCCCCTGTCAGACCTGCGCCAACGAATGCCCCGTTCAGGCGATCCACCCCACCGGTGAGATCAATCCGAACGAGTGCGTCACCTGCCTGCATTGTCAGGTGCTCTACCAGTCCGAGGACAAATGTCCCGTCGTTATCCGCCAACTGAAACGGCGGGCCAAGACAGGGTCGGTCCAGATGAAGACCCCACTCGGACAACCACCGGCGAACCATCCGAACGCCAAACCGCAAACCGTTTCCTAAAAAAGGAGGAACGATCATGTCGGAACAAGACAACAAACTGAACATCACCCGCCGCGGGATGCTGGGTGCAACCGCAACCGGCGCCGTGCTGGCCGGGACCGGTCTGGGCTCGACCCTGATGACCGCGAAACAGGCCAGCGCTGCGGCCAATGCCAATCTGCAGCCCGGTGAGCTGGATGAATACTATGGCTTCTGGTCCTCGGGTCAGACGGGTGAGTTGCGCATCCTGGGCTTCCCGTCCATGCGTGAGCTGATGCGGGTGCCGGTATTCAACCGCTGCTCGGCCACCGGTTGGGGTCAGACTAATGAATCGCTGAAGATCATGACTGACGGCCTACTGCCGGAAACTAAGGAATTCCTCGCCAAGCGTGGTATGAAAACCTATGACAACGGCGACCTGCACCACCCGCATATGTCATTCACCGACGGCACCTATGATGGCCGCTATTTGTTCATGAACGACAAGGCCAACACTCGCGTTGCCCGCGTGCGCTGTGACGTGATGAAATGCGACAAGATCACCGAGATCCCGAACGCCAAGGCGATCCACGGTCTGCGGCCGCAGAAATTCCCGCGCACCGGCTATGTCTTTGCCAATGGTGAGGATGAAACCCCGCTGGTCAACGACGGCACAGTGCTGGACGATCCATCGCAATACGTGAACATCTTCACCGCGCTGGACGGCGACACCATGGAAGTGGCATGGCAGGTGATCGTTTCGGGTAACCTCGACAACACCGACTGCGACTATCAGGGCAAATACGCCTATTCGACCTCATACAACTCGGAAATGGGTATGAACCTGGCCGAGATGACCGAGAACGAGCTGGACCACGTCGTTGTCTTCAACCTTGCCGAGATCGAAAAAGGCATCGAAGCCGGTGACTACCAAGAGCTGAAAGGCGTCAAGGTTCTGGACGGCCGTAAGGGTCAGAACAAGAAATACACCCGTTACATCCCGATCCCGAACTCGCCACACGGCATCAACACCGCACCTGACGGCAAGCACGTCTGCATCAACGGCAAGCTGTCGCCAACCGTGTCGATCATGGACGTCACCAAACTGGACGCCCTGTTCGAAAGTGATGCCGATCCGCGGTCCTGCATTGTGGGTGAGCCGCAGTTGGGTCTTGGCCCGCTTCACACTGCTTATGATGGTCAGGGCAACGCGTTCACCACGCTGTTCCTGGACAGCCAGATCGTGAAGTGGAACATCGACAAGGCTATCGAAGCTTACGGCGGTGCCGATGTGGACCCGATCATTTCTAAGGTCGACGTGCATTATCAGCCGGGCCACAACTCGACCTCCATGGGTGAAACCAAAGACGCTGATGGCAAGTGGCTGATTTCGATGAACAAGTTCTCGAAAGACCGATTCCTGAACGTGGGTCCGCTGAAGCCCGAGAACGAGCAGCTGATCGACATCTCGACCAATGAGATGAAGGTGGTTCACGACGGCCCGACCTTCGCCGAACCGCATGACTCGATCATCGTCCGCAGCGACATCGTCAACCCAGTCAATGTCTGGGATCGCGCCGATGTTACATGGGATGACGCCCGCAAACAGGCCGAGGCTGATGGCATCGATTTGGAAGAAGGCGCGGAAGAACCGATCCGGGATGGCAACAAGGTGCGGGTCTACATGACCTCGCAGGCGCCGACCTTCAGCCTTGAGAAGTTCACCGTCAAACAGGGCGACGAGGTAACAATCTATGTCACCAACCTGGATGACGTAGACGACGTGACTCATGGTTTCTGCTTGGGCAACTACGGTATCGCCTTCGAAATCGGGCCGATGGCAACCGCGTCGATCACCTTCACGGCTGACCGTCCGGGCGTACACTGGTTCTATTGCCAGTGGTTCTGCCACGCACTGCACATGGAAATGCGCGGCCGGATGTTGGTCGAACCGCAGGGAGCATAACCCATGCGTTGGCCTCTGCTCATACCGCTCCTGCTCGGCTCGCCCCTTTGGGCGGCGGACTGGGATGTGCCCAATCGGTCGGGGGCCATCAATGAAGTACTGGCTCAGGCGGCGGATGGGGACACCCTCCGCCTGAGCCCCGGTATCTATACCGAAACATTGGTTCTGGACCGGCCCGTCACCATCGACGGACTGGGCCAGGCCACCATCGACGGACAGGGCCAAGGCAGCGTCATCACCGTGACCGGACCGGGCGTGACCGTACGCGGCCTGACTGTGATCGGTTCAGGTTCCAGCCATGACGGGATCGACAGCGGCATCCAACTGACCAAGACGGCCAAGGCGCCGGTGGTCGAGGATAACGTGCTGCTGGGCAACCTCTATGGCGTTGACATTCACGGGGCCAAAGACAGCGTCGTGCGTGGCAACCGGATCGAAGGCCGTCAGGACCGGCGGATGAATGACCGCGGCAATGGCGTCTACGTCTGGAACGCGCCCGGTGCGCGGGTTGAAGACAACGATATCCGCTATGGCCGTGATGGGATCTTTGTGAACTCATCGAAGAAGAACACCTTCACCCGCAACCTGTTCCGCGACCTGCGTTTTGCCGTGCATTACATGTATGCCGACAACTCGGTCGTCAGTGACAATGTCTCGATCGGTAATGATCTTGGTTATGCGGTTATGTTCACCACCAATGTGACCGTGGCCAACAACGTTTCGATCGGAGACCGTGAGCATGGCGTAATGCTGAACTATGCCAACAAAAGCACCATCACCGGCAATGTGGTGAAAGGTGCGAAGGAAAAATGTACCTTCCTCTATAACTCGAACAAGAACGAATTCACCGACAACTGGTTCCAGGGCTGCGGCATCGGTATCCACTTTACCGCAGGCAGCGAACGCAACCGCATCGTTGGCAATTCTTTCATCGGGAACCGGACGCAGGTGAAATACGTCTCGACCAAATGGGTCGAGTGGTCCGAGGACGGGCGCGGCAACTACTGGTCCGACTTTGCCGCCTATGATGTGGATGGCAACGGTATCGCCGATGCCCCCTACCGCCCTAATGACTCGATGGACCATGTGCTGTGGACCCAACCCTCAGCCAAATTGCTGCTCGGCTCACCTGCCGTTCAGCTGGTGCGCTGGTCGCAATCCGCCTTTCCGGCCCTGCTGCCGGGCGGCGTGATGGACAGCAACCCATTGATGCAAGCCTCTGAACCCCCAGCAATGAAAAAGGTGCCTCATGACGGATAAGGCCCTGTCAATCGACAATGTCTGTAAGGACCGGGGAAAAACCCGCGTTCTTGACACTATCAACCTGTCTCTTGCCCCTGGTCAGCGGGTAGCGCTGCTGGGCCATAATGGCGCGGGCAAGTCGACACTGATCAAATCCATCCTTGGCCTGACACCGATCCATGGCGGCGCCATTCGGATCGGTGACGCCTCCCCCGGCAGCGCCAAGGCGCGGCGCGAAACGGCGTATCTGCCCGAGGCGGTATCGTTTCACCCCGCCCTGACAGGCCGTGAGCAGCTGACCCTGTTCGCGAAGCTGTCGGGGACCAAGGCCGATGTACCCGGCCTGCTGAACCGCGTCGGCCTTGGCGAGGCGCTGGACCGCCGGATCGGAACGTATTCCAAGGGGATGCGCCAACGTCTGGGTCTGGCGCAGGTTCTACTGGGCCAGCCGAAAGTGGCGCTGCTGGACGAGCCGACCTCGGGGCTGGACCCGATTTCGCGGCAAGACCTTTACACCATCATTGACGAGTTGGCCGCCCAAGGCACCGCCGTTCTGATCGCATCCCACGCCCTGACCGAGGTTGAGGCCCGCACCGACCGCATCGCCATCATGCGCAAAGGTCGGATGGTGGCTGATGACACACTGACGAACCTGTCAGCTCTGGCTGGTTTGCCGATCCGCCTGCGCGTGCGCGCCAGCACCAACCCCGAGGCTCTGGCCATGGCACTGGGTGGCAAACGGATCAACGGCGCGTCCGTTGAACTGCTCTGTTCGCCCGATGACAAGATGGAGGCTCTGCGCCGGATCGCCGGAATGGGCGACGCCGTGGCGGACGTGGAAATGACCCCGCCCAAGCTGGAAGACCTCTATCGCCACTACGCTCAGGAGCAGATGCAATGACCCGCTTCCTTGCTATCACCCGCACCGAAATGCTGATCCTGCGCCGCAACCGCTGGCTGCTGGTGGCGACGCTGATCATGGTGCTGTTCGCCTTGGCGCTGACCTTTGCGGGCAGCGCGCCCACCGGCACGCTGGGCGTCGACATGTTGACAGTTTCGGTCGCGTCGATGACCACGCTGTCGGTCTACCTCGCCCCCCTGCTGGCCTTGATGATCGCTTTTGATGCCATAGCAGGTGACGTGGACCGGGGCAGCCTGTCGCTGTTGCTGTCCTACCCGGCAGGGCGCGGGGAAATCCTGTTGGGCAAATTCACCGCCCATCTGGCCGCTCTGGCCTTTGCCATGACTGTCGGCTTTGGCACCGCTGGCGCGGTCGCCGCATGGTTCGGCGGTGCAGGATCGGACAGCCTGATGGCGCTGGCGCGCCTCATCCTCACATCCATCCTGCTGGGCGCCGTGTTTCTGGCGCTGGGTTACCTGCTGTCTGCCCTGGCTAGGGGCGCCACCGCAGCAGCAGGTTTGTCGGCCGGGCTCTGGCTGGTGTTTGTCGTCCTTTTTGATCTGGGCTTGTTGGGAGCCGTCGTCATGGACAAGGGCGGCACCTTCACTCAATCCGTCTTTCCGTGGGTGATGGTAGCCAACCCGGCCGACGCATTCCGCTTGTGGAACATCGCCGCAACTGAAGGCGTCGCAATGGCGTCCGGCATGACCGGTGCGGCACAAGCGTTGCCGACTTGGGCCGCGCCTGCCTCCTTGCTGATCTGGCCGGTGCTGGGCTTTGTCCTCGCCCGCGCCGCCTTCCGGAGGGTCGAGCCATGAAGCGCATCTACCTGATCGCTCTGGTCGTTCTGACCGCCTGCAAGGAAGAGGTCGCCGTTGCCCCTGATCCTGTCGATCTGACCCCCGATGCACTCAGCTTTTTCTGCCAGATGAACATAGCCGAACATGGCGGTCCTAAAGGCCAGATTCACTTGGAAGGCTACCCCACACCCTTGTTCTTTGCCCAGGTGAGGGACATGGTGGCCTACCTCAAAAGTCCCGAGCGTGATGCTCCCATTACTGCCGTATATGTCAGCGACATGGGCGTCGCACCCAACTGGCAACAGCCGGGCATTTCCAACTGGATCGCCGCCGATGGCGCAACCTTTGTGGTTGGGGCCAATGTCGCCGGCGGCATGGGCGCGCGCGAAGTCGTGCCGTTTGCAGACCCCGTCGCCGCAGAAACCTTTATCGGCCAGTACGGTGGCGATCTGCTGCCCCTATCCGACATCCCCGACACCGAGGTTCTCGGCCCCGTTGATCTGGACCTGAAACTGGAGACCCCCACATGACTCCTCTCTCCCGCCGTCGGTTTCTGACTATGTCCGCCGCCTGCGCCGCCTTCCCCGCCGGTGCAAAAACCGCCCCGGCAGCCTATTGGCGCGGGGTCGCGCTGGGGGCGCAGGCCAGTTTACGGCTTGAGGGGCTGACCGACGCCCAAGCCGCACCAATCATCGCGTCGGTCGAGGCCGAGGTGAACCGGCTTGAGAACATATTTAGCCTGTATCGCCCACAATCCGAACTCAGCCGCCTGAACCGCGACGGCCACTTGACGGCCCCCGCCCCCGAGCTGCTGAACGTCCTCAGTCTGTGCTCGGCCCTATACAAATCCACAGACGGCGTTTTCGACCCCTCGATTCAGCCGCTCTGGTCCGCGCTGGCCAATGGTGCCACTGCGGATGATGTCGACTCAGCCCGGAAATCTATTGGCTGGTCCCGTATTTTGGTTCAGGCCGACATGATCCGCCTGCCCCAACCCGGCATTTCAGCACTGACCTTGAACGGTATCGCACAGGGAGCCATCACCGATCGTATCGCAGCTTTGCTGGTCGCACATGATTTACGCGATGTACTGGTAAACATGGGGGAAATCGCTGCCCGCGGGCTTCGCGGAGATGGGCAAAACTGGCAGGTCGGTCTGGCCGGACCGGGCAGAAAGGTTCTCAAATCCATCGAATTGCGGGATCGCGCTGTCGCGACCTCAGACCCGGGCGGCCTCATGCTGAGTAATGACCATGGTCACATCCTGAACCCACGGCTCGAAACCGCGCCAAAACACGTTGTGTCAGTATCAGCCCCTAGCGCCGCCATCGCCGATGGTCTGTCCACAGCACTTTGTGCGTTGCCTGAAACGCGAATTGACGAGGCGATCGCATGGTTCCCAGAGGCGAGCATCGAAATGTTCGTCTGACCGAAGCACCCGACGTCGCTGGGCCGAATGAGCCACGCGATTGGCATTTCGGAAGTCCAAAACTACAATTGCGCCCGACGACTTACTACGCAAGCCATTGATTTTACTTTATCTACAAGCCGGGTTAATGGCGGAGACGAAGAGAGTCTAGGCAAAAGGACAATATTAATTAAATTACATATAAAACAATTGCTTAAGAAGCCTTTGGTCATTTGCTATCGAAGAAGCTATGCGGGATTTAATGCGGGATTGATTAGGAAGCTAAGTCCGAACACTTGGGACCAAATAAACAGGCGACGTTCAAACGGCATGCTTCCGATGCAAACTGACAATAGTCATCGTTATAGGATTTTCTTGACGCACCTTCGCTACTGAAAGCTGCTAATATGGTTCCTCTCGCGATGCTGTCTGATCGATTGCTGCAATTCGCCCGATAAGGTTCGTATGCGCCACACAGTACAACTTCGCTACGGTTGCATTGATAGTTGTTTTTAGCGGCTGCTACGCGCAGGAAGCAGAGTTTAGTAGACGGCCCTTAGCTGCCCTTTGGCCCGGCCACCTGATGCGGCTGTGCGGCCTTTCAGAGGAGACATTCGCCGCGAGCGCTATATCCAATTCAACCCGAACTCGTGGATTGTGGGACTTTTGCCTGTGGTCGTATTGAGAACAGACACGCATTTGGCGACATCTCTAAATGAAACGATGACCTCTGCTGAACCCATACCTCAATCTCCGGATCGCACCCTTGTCGGTGTTGCGCTGATGCTGGGGTTTTGCCTAACCGCTCCTTTGCTGGACGTGTCTGCGAAACTCGCGTCGACCAGCGTGCCGGTTGGGCAGATTACAGCTGCTCGGTTTGTGGTGCAATGCGCGCTAATGGCGCCTTTCATCTGGATAATGGGACTGTCGGTGCGCGTGGCGAAAGATCAGTTGATGGTTCTGGTTTTCCGCTCATTGCTGCTGGTGTTCGCAACATTTTGCTTCATTGCCGCAATCCGGGTGATGCCCCTTGCCGATGCGCTGGCAATCGTGTTCGTTGCCCCTTTCATCGTCTTGTTGGTCGGCAAGTTCTATCTTGGAGAAGCCGTCGGCCCGCGTCGCGTTGGCGCGGCGCTTGTGGGGTTTGTCGGGGTGTTGTTCGTCATCCAGCCCAGTTTCGCAGCTTTCGGCGCGGTTGCCATTATTCCGCTTGGCACGGCAGTTGCCTTCGCTTTCTACATTCTTTTGACCCGGGGGTTGTCGCGTCGGGTGCACCCTGTGACCCTGCAATTCCACACCGGCCTGATCGCCAGCCTGTTTTGCATTCCAGCACTAATTGTTGCGCAAGGTTCCGGCTCTGATTTGTTTGATCCCGTTTGGCCGACAGACATCGCGTTGTTGTGGCTTTTGGGCGCTGGCTTTTTCGCGACGGTGAGCCACATGATGATGACCTATGCGCTGTCTTTTGCGCCTTCTGTCACGCTGGCGCCGCTGCAGTATTTTGAACTGCCGGTGGCGACCTTGTTCGGCTATCTTGTCTTCAACGACTTCCCGAACACGCTTAGTCTGCTTGGCATTGCGATCATCATCAGTGCGGGGCTGTATATGATACATCGCGAAAGGGTGGCGGCCAGACAGTTGGTCGCCGTGCGTGCCGTACCTCCAATCTAAGGTTACACGCCCGGCCCTAACCAGTCTTTCATGAATCTCCTGGCCAAAGGCTGGTTTGATCCCATATCAACCGATGCTGCGGCAGAGGTGAATGTCGAGTTGCGCAGGAAGCGAACGCTGCCAACTCTCTCTGACTGTCCAAATCGGACACCCTCAGTTGCACTGGACCAATTCGAGTGTTCCCTTTCCTTTCAATTCCACTTGTCCCAGCGATTTGCCCCGAAAACTGCCCTGAATCAGACGCCAAACGGAGGCGCTGACAAGGACGTTAGAGGCTTCAGCTTCTGATACAATTCGGGATGCGACATTCACCGTGTCGCCCCAAAGATCGAACACAAACTGCTTGCGGCCTATAACACCGGCGACCACAGGCCCGATGTGAATTCCAACACGCAGATCCCACGACGCTCTGAGGTTTTTTACTGCTGAAATCATCTCGAACCCTGCGCGTACGCTAGCGTCAGCCGGGTTTTCAACATAGTGCAGCAAACCTGCGGTTGCCATGTATGCATCACCTATGGTCTTGATTTTTTCTAGCCCATGACGGGCGGTGATTTGCTCACAGGTATTCACCATTTCCTGTAAATGAGACACTACCTCTTCCGGCGCATGTCTGTCGCAATACTGGGTAAACCCGACCACGTCGCAAAACAAAACCACCACATCTTCGAAACGTCGCGGTCGCACCGTGTTGGTCGATTTCAATTCGTGAACGGCAGCGTTTGGAAGCGTCGCGTGAAGCAATTCGTCCACACGATTTTTTTCAATTTCAATCTGCCGAAGATACGATTCCTGCTGATCCCTCAGGCGTTTTTTTTCAAGGCTGGCAGAAATCCTGGCCCTCAGAATCGCCGCATTGAAGGGCTTAGGCAAGTGGTCTTCTGCCCCAAGTTCGATGCAGCGAACTACACTTTCCACTTCGTCGACCGCCGAGATCATTATGACGGGTATGTCCCGCAATGCCATGTCCGACTTCATGCCTTCCAGTGTTTCAAAACCGTTCATGCCTGGCATCATGATATCCAGAAGGACCAAATCGAAAGATGCTTGGGATAGCATTTCCAAAGCTTCATACCCGTCGCGAGCTTCAACAAGGTTGGAATACCCTTCGCGCTTAAGGCGTCGTGTCAGCGTGTACCGATTGTCCTCATTGTCATCGACAACAAGAATTGCTGCTTCATCAAGGCTCATGTCACGGGCCCGCCGGTCAGGATCGAACTTATCTTCTGTTGGAGAAGGTCAAAATCAATTGGCTTCGATACATAATCGTCGCAACCGGCGTCCAATGCCCGGTCCCGATCACCGGCCATAGCAAAGGCTGAAAGAGCTATAACGGGAATGTTTGCAGTTTCTGGTGCCGCTTTAAGCTGTCGCGTCGCCTCCCAACCGTCCATAACAGGAAGATTCAAGTCCATCAGAACAAGTACAGGGGTTTCGATGCGCGCCATTTCTATTCCGGCTGCACCGTCTGTGGCGACCAAGACCTCATACCCTTTTCTGCGCAAACGTCGTGTTAGCATGAAGATGTTGTCGTCGTTATCTTCGACGTAAAGAATTTTGGTCATGGCCGAATTTCCTCACCGGTCATACGCTTTACGAAACCGCCAACTTCCGCCAGCAGCGTGTCACAGCTCGTTGAGTTTTTTTCAAGAATGCTTTCGACGCCATCAGTCAGTCGCCGACGGTCTTCGTTCGTCAGATCTGCAGCCGTTATCACGATCACCGGAATGCTCTGGCTATTGGGCAGTTTGCGAAGCTCCTCCAGAAATTCGAAGCCGTCCATTTCCGGCATCATCAAATCCAACAAGATCAAGTCCGGTGTTTCATCGTTGACAAAACTTAGAGCGATGCGCCCATTTTCGCCTTCGGTGACGCGCCACCCTTCGTTTACCAAGCAACCACGCAACCAGCTGCGTGTGGCCTCATCATCTTCAACGAGAAGGACCAACGGCGCTCCTTCTTTGGGACGGAAGCGGTTCAGGGATTCCCTGAGTTTTTCCCGGTCCAGTGGCTTGACCAAATATTCCGAGGCACCAAGTCCGTAACCCTTGCGAGCTTCGTCCAGCATTGTCAGCATGATAACTGGTATGTCAGCTAAGGCCTCGTCCCCCTTGAGTTCCGCAAGTACGTCCCAGCCGTTAGGCGGAGGCATCAAAACATCAAGTGTGATAACTGACGGTCGAATTTTACGTGCCAGTTTCAGAGCTTCTTTGCCATCGGCAGCCGTAACAACATCGAAACCTTCCTTGGCCAGGAAAACACGCATTAATTCTCGCGTGGTGTCGTCATCATCAACCACGAGGACCGTGCCTGAATATGGACTTAACTGATCTTTCAAGGGTGGCTTGAGATCTCTGTCAGGAGTGTAGGCTGAGGATTGTCCTTCGATCCGGAATGGCAACGTGACCGTGAATGTCGTGCCTTCGCCAACTGCGCTTTCAACTGTTATTTCACCCCCCATCATTTGGCATAGACGCTTGCTTATGGAGAGTCCTAGACCGGTGCCGCCGTATTTACGTGTTGTTGAACTATCCGCTTGAGAAAAGTCCTCGAATAGTTTCCCGATCTGATCTTGTGTCAGCCCGATCCCTGTATCGGATACATCCAGCACCAGCCAGGGAATGTCATCGATCACGGACTCGGCTGCGTGGACAGTAATTTTGCCGTTTTCCGTGAATTTGCAGGCATTGCTCAGCAAGTTCAGGAAAACCTGCCGGACCCGCGTCATGTCGGCGAACATTTTTTTCGGCTCATCCGGGTAGTGGGCTTCCACCACGTTGCCGTTTTTTTCCGCAAGCCCCTTCGTTGTCGCGACTGTGTCTTGCAGCAAAGCAACCAAGTCGAATTCTTCAAGGTTGAGATCGAGCTTGCCCGCTTCGATTTTCGAAAGATCAAGGATCTCGTTGATCAATTCTAGAAGGTGCTTTCCCGCCCGCGAAATCCGCTGCAGAGGTTCGATGAAGTCGTCTTGCCCCAGATCTTCGGCATCTTCTTCCAGCATTTCGGTGATACCGATCACTGCATTTAGGGGCGTTCGCAATTCGTGGCTCATGTTGGCCAGGAACTGACTCTTTGCCCGGTTGGCTTCTTCAGCATCCCGTTCGCGCTGCTTAAGCTCAGTAATATCAGTGTACACTGCAACCGTACCGCCATCGCTGGTCTTGCGCTCGTTGATCATTATCCAACGGCCGTCGCGCCGTTGCTGCACCAGTGCCTCCTTGGGGTTTCTGTGCGAAGCGATGCGCTCTTCGACCCACTCGTCAATTCTGTCCTGCGCATCGACAATCAACCCGACTTTGGCGGAGCTGCGGATTATCGTTTCGAACGACATTCCGGGCTCTATGGAAACTTCAACCTCCGGATAGAGCAGTTCTTTGTATCTGTTATTGCAGAGAACCAGATTCTCGTTTGCATCATAGAATGCGAAACCGTCCGAAGAATTTTCAATCGCATCAACCAACCTTCGACGCGCCACCTCGATTTCACGCAAGTTGTTATCCTCGATTTCAATCGCCGTATCCCGAAATACCGATAGTGCCTCGGCCATGTGAGCGATTTCGTCATTGCCGGTGGTGGCTGGAAGCGGGGCGCGCAAATTTCCACTTGCGATCGCCAACATGCTGTCGCTAAGCCCAGTTAGCCGTGCGATCAAGTTACGCCCGACATAAAGCCATACGATTAGCGTAGAACTGACCAAACTCAGCACCACGACGGCGATCATGACATATGTGCTGACTTGCTGAACCGATCCAGCCTCGGCATTCGCGCTGGCAATGTCGTCTCTTGCATGTGCAAGCAGGTCGTCCACAGCCTGCGTCAATTGTTGAGACAGCGCGGCATTTTGGGCAATCAAAGCCTTGCCTCTGACAATCAGGTCAAGCTCCTCCGCGCGCGCTTGCAAAACGCTTTTGTCGCCGAATGCAAGCTCTTCGAATTCTTTCACTCTGGGCAGCAAAAATCGGCGCTGAAAAATCGGCAATTCGCCAGACAGCCTGTTAAGCGCCTCCAATGATTTTTCCAGGGGGAACGCGATCAAGTCCACGTCTGCACGGGAAAGGGCCGATGCCGCAAGTATCAGGTTGTCATTGATTGCAGATACTTCCACCTGGAACTTTTGCAGCGGCAAAGCTTCGGCGACACTGCGCGTAAGTTCATTCATTGCCGCCTCGCGCTCGTCTTCGGTCAAGTCAGGATTATCAATGGCGCTTCGCAACTGAGACAGTTTGGCGTCCATGACCGAAATGCCCGGAGTAAGCGCCCGCTGCGCCCCTTTGTTTGTGATTGACAGGCGGGCGAGGATTTCGCTCTTTCGATCCGTCACGGCCAATCTGTCGCCTACCAGAATGTCGAGCGCCGAAAGGTTGTCTCCAAGGCGAGTGACCACTGCTTCAATTTCTTCAAGGTTGGAAGCATCGGTTTCCCGAGTTATCAAATCCGCAACCATTTTATTGAGGTTGCCTACGCCGTCGCTGATCGAACCGGTCAGTTCTGTACGCTGAGCATCGGTGGACACAGCCAACAGTGCCGGTGCAGCAGCCATGATCCGATCAGCTTCTCGGGAAAGCTCCAAGGATCCAAGCGCAGCCGGCACACGTTGCTGCGTAATATGATCCATGACGTTTCCGATGGCCAGGAACGAATATACTGCGGCCGCAGCAGCAAGCACCGAAAAGGCGCTAATCCCAAAAAATGCAATGAGAAGACGCCATCGTACCCCTAAACCGTCAAACATGCAGGCACCCGAACGGTTGGCCAGTCACCTCAAATTGTTCATTGCGTGGTAGCCAAATAATATTATCCCCCAATTAAATAGCACTATTGCAGAGGCACGTACTCCCCTCCTTTCCAAGTGTACCAAGAGAAACCCGGGTCTGTGATATCGCCATTCTCGTCAAACCGAAGCGTCCCCAAAACGGTGTCGAACTCATTTTCTCTCAGAGAGGCGATTACGGTGTCCAGTTCGAGTGTCCCGGCTTTTTCAACCGCTTGCGCCCAAACTTCGACAGCGGCGTAAGCATAGAGTGTATACCCGTCCGGCTCGATGCCACCATCTCGGAACTCTTCGACCAGAGCTGCATTTTTGGGATCGTAGCGGGGGTCCGGAAAAAAGGTGAACATGGTTCCCTCACCGGCATCACCAGTGATCAGCCAATAATCCGCGGTTGAAAGGGAGTCACCGGATACGAACTGGAGGTCATCCCCCTGATCCCTGGCTTCACGTAGAATTAGACCCGCTTCGGCGGGATATCCGCCCACGAAAAGTATGTCAGTCTCAGCAGCTCGGATACGATCAACGAGGGGAGAATAGTCAACCTCGCCCGTTGCAAAACCTTCGAACATCACCTCGGTCAAGCCGAGCGCATTAATGTGTTTCTTGGTTTCCTCGGCAAGTCCTTGGCCATAAGCCCCGCCATCATGCAAAATGGATATGCGTTTCTCGGGCCAATGTTCGGCCATGTAGTCGCCGACTACCGCGCCCTGCCGGTCATCGCGACCACAGATACGAAATATTCCTGGCCCACCCTCATCCGTTAGCTTGGTATTTGTGGCAGACGGCGAAATCATCAATATTCCTGCTTCGTCATAGATTTTGGACGCCGGTATCGATGCGCCAGACGACCAATGACCAACAACGAAGACCACATCATCACTCACGAATTTTTTGGCGACAGCAACCGCCTGATCTGGGTCTGCCGCATCGTCTCCAAGAACAAGCCGAACCTGTTCTCCCAAAACCCCGCCGTTTTCGTTTATTTTTCGAAGTGCAAAGTCGGCACCAATTCGATACTGTTCTCCACCCCAGGCATATTGCCCGGAAAGAGGAGCCCCTGAACCGATACGGATTTCCGCGTTCGCATGGCCGACAAATGCTAGGGCCGACATACCTAAAGCGGTGACGAGAGTGTGAAACAATTCCATCTTGTCCCTCCCAATCCAGCTGCCTCGGCACTTTGCCAGTGCCCATTGGTAGGCCAGGTCACTATACAATTTTGTGGACTTACCAACAACTGATCGGTGAGGAAGGAGTAAATGCGTCAATGTAATCAATTGATTACTTCTCAGGAATCTATTTTAGCATGTGAAATCCATGTGAGTCTCAATCATAAAGCAAGCAGTATTAGTTCACGTTTATGCGATAGTCTGCTTTGACATCGAATGAGGACGTACGACGAGTATTCACCAGCGTCGGCTTTGTTGCGCAAAAATTACCTTTGCAGACTCCGCAGCGAACTTCCCCTTCCCGCCCGTGTGTCGGATTCAAACGTCTGCTTCGGTCTGCGACCAACCTGCTGGGCAGCGTCGCTGAATTTGAACGGGAGATTATGCTCGAGCGTCAGCGTGAGGGTATCGCTAAGGTTAAAGCCGCGGGGAGGTACACAGGTCGCAAACCAACAGCTCAAGCCAAGGCCGGCGAGGTAACCTGCTGTTGTTTTAAAAGCGTGTTGTTGCGCGGCAGCCTTCCGATAACAATCGTTAGGCAACTCCCGTTTCATGCTGTCTGTTCATAACGCTTCCGTTCCGCGTCCATCGCGCTACGCAACTCTTCGCGAAGGAGGTCCATTCGCCCCGGGATACTGTCCTCAAGCACATCCGCCTCAATGATCCTTTCTGTCCGAAAGTAGCGAAACCCCTCGCGCAACTCACACCAGCCGGCGATTATGCGGCTCGTATCTCGGTATCCAAGCATTATGGGCCAGATCACCCTACGGGTCTTCTGGCCTGAATTATCCGAATAGGTCAGGGCAATCTTTTTCCGGCGCCGAATGGCCAGACGAATGGCCGCTGCACCAAGCACTTCATCCGGTTGGTCGACCGGCGCGACGCTGACGACCGGTTCAAGAAATGACGTCCGGTACTTGTCAGGTGCGACGGCTTCCAGCTTTGAAATCAGTTTTTCGGCGGCCAATGCTAGCTCTGGCTCGCCCCGGGTTTGCACCCACAAAACACCGAGCGTCACAGCCTCGATCTCATCCGGGGTCAACATCAGCGGTGGCATATGAAAGCCAGGCTCCAAGACGTAGCCGACCCCGGCCTCGCCGTTGATTGGCACGCCCTGGCCGATCAACGCAGCAACATCGCGATAAACCGTGCGCTTGGTAACGCCCAATTCTTTACCAATGGACTGGGCAGAGATCGGCCCTTTGGCACGTCTCAGGATCTCGATGATTTCAAATAGCCTGTCGCCACGTCTCAATTGATTTCCTTTCAATGCAATAGACCATACTGACAGGATGCTGACAACACGCTGTCAGCATAGTCGCGGTAAAAGCAGGAAAGACACCATCAAGGAGAACAGATCATGAGACGATTAATTGCTTTAGCGCTCGCCACTGTCCTGCCCACAGCACTCGCCGCCGAAGAGGTAATACCTACAGACCCTGAGCCGATCATGGCCATGGGAGCCTATGTCCCGACCGATGACATGAAGGGTTCTGAGGCCTTCTACCGCGCCCTATTCGACAGCACCCCCGCAATCGGACTACCGGATTTCGTGGCCTTCAACGTGGCTGGTGGCTGGTTCGCAATCGTGTCACGGGACAAGTACGCACCGGGGTCCGAGGCAGGTTCGGGCGCGGTTCCCTACCTACAATCCGCCGATCTGGAAGTCTTGCACGCCCGCGCCACCACCGCCGGTGTGACCGCGCCGGAGATTATCGAAGAGCCGGGCATTCACCTGCTCAAGATCACGGACCCCAACGGTCAGCTAATCGAGTTCTTCAGACTGACCGGTCAGTGATGCTCACAATACTCAGCGCAATCTCAAAGGAAATCGCACCATGCAGATGAACTATTTCGTCGTCGGCACCAACGACATGGCCGCCGCAACGCGCTTCTATGACCAGCTTTTTGGTCAATCGGGCGTGGAGCGTGTCTCGCCCACCGGCAGAATGACATACTGGCTCGGACCTGACTTTGCCTTTGCAGCCGCTATCCCGTTCGACGAGAACCCCGCCACGAATGGCAACGGAACCATGGTCGGCTTCAGCGTCGGGTCGGCTGAAGAGGTCGAAAGGCTGTACGCATTGGCCATCGAGCTTGGTGGCACGAGCGAAGGTGAACCGAACCAACGTGGACCGCGCTTCTCGGCCTACGTCAGGGATCTGGACAGTAACAAGATTTGCCTTTCCGCCTGAGGCAGATCGCAAACGCACTTTCCAATTGAAAAGAGAAGACTTTGAAACTCGTTCTTTTGGGCGCGAATGGGCGGACAGGCAAGCTTGTGCTCGAAGCTTTGCTCGCAAAAGATATATACGTCACAGCAGTCGTTCGTTCTGCAGACAAAGCACCCGATCTCAAACATAAAAGACTACAAGTGATGGAAGGTGATCCCTGTAACCCTTTGTTCCTCACATCATTGTTTCGCGCCCATGACGCAGTTATTTCGGCATTGGGCGGTCGGCTGCCTTCGAAAGTCGCGACATCGGTATATTACCGATCTGCGGGCGCCATCGTCGAAGCTGCGTCGTTGACGGGCCTCAAACGAGTTCTGGTGACCTCGACGGCCTTGCTATCTCCAGACCAAACGCTGCTGGGAAAGCCCCTTCGTTTCGTTCTGCCGAACGTTGTGCGCAGCGCCTTTCGCATGGAGGATATCTTAAAATGCTCTGGCCTAGACTGGACCTCAGCCCGCGCGGGTTTCCTCAATGATGCCAGCGTGGCGGCATACCGTGCCGAAAGAGATGCTCTCCCCGAAAAAGGAACAGCAGTTTCCCGGTTGGCACTTGCACAATTTCTGGTCGATGCCATCTCGGACTCTGAGACCCAAGGGGCGGCATACGGTGTGTCGCAAATTAGCACATGACAAAAATCGCCTTTACGCGTCTACCCGAGATCGCGGTCGAGGATATTGCGGAGCATATGTCCGATCCAGCTCTGGCTCCGCACATGCCGTTGCTCCAGGGCAACTGGGATCAGCGGCGCACAGCTGACTTCGTGGCAATGAAGGAAGCCAAGTGGGCGCAGGACGGGTTGGGCCACTGGGCAATTCTGGCGGACGGCGCTTATGTGGGATGGGGCGGCTTTCAACGCGAGGGTCCTGACTGGGACTTCGGCCTCGTGCTGAAACCCTCGACCTTCGGGTTGGGGATGAGGATAACCGCTCAATCACTAGAGTTCGCGCGGTGCGATGTGCGTATTCCGTCCGTGACTTTCCTTCTTCCGCCAACCCGAACAAAGTTGGGTGCGCTGAAGCGCCTAGGCGCGCAGATCGAGGGTGACGTGACGATCAATGGGGCTCTCTTCCGAAAGTACCGCCTTGTGACCAGCGCACCTTAGGTCTGGCCCAAAGGTGGTGAGATGGCACAGACCCCGCAGAGGCGTGACCTACTCAATCGAAATACGCTCTTAACGCAACAAAGCACTTGGGCGCCGAATTCGAGGATGCTTTGGCCGTCGCAGAACCGATTGAAATCCAACCAGCCGGGACGCTTTCAAGGACGGCCCCTAGCGAATATTGAATACTCTCGCAGTTCCGGTGCTGCGACCCTCTTTCCTGACATTTGCTGCGAGTACGGTTTCTTGAATTCTATAGACTGACAAATCGCTGCATCAGGGCGGACACTGATTCAGTCGAACCAATGTCCGCTCTTTGCCTTCAGAACTTGCTGATGGAGTTGCCCCCATCGACAAGCATCGCACTTCCGGTAACAAATGAGGCGTCGTCCGACAGAAGAAACTGAGCTGCGGCGGCGACTTCGGAGGGTTCAGCCATGCGCTTGAGCGCATGAAGCCCCCTGACAACCTCATGGAAAGAGGCGTCTTCACCTGCCATAGGGGTCATCGTTCCACCGGGTAGAAGTGCATTGACTCTGATGTCCTCCGAGCCATGCTCAGCCGCCAGCACTTGTGTCATGCCGATCAAGCCTGCCTTCGCAGCAGCGTAGGCTCCCATTCCAGGAAGACCAATAGTGTGGCCGACAAATGACGACGTAAACACAATAGAACCACCACCTCTCTTGCGCAGCGCTGGAACCTGAAACTTTGCAGCAAAAAAACCACTGTTCAGGTTAACAGCTATCACTTTGTGCCAGTTGTCACTTCCCATATCTGGAATAGAACCCATGTCGCCAGTGGTGCCGGCGTTGTTGAATGCTCCGTCTAAGCCACCAAAACTCTTTTCCGACAATTCAACGAGCGCATAAGCGTAAGCCTCGTCCGTGACATCGCCCGCAAGCGAAACAGCGTTGCCGTTGCCTTGCCGTATCTGCCCAACAATCTCATCCAGTTGAGCTTTACGACGCGCGCCCAGAACAACGTTTGCTCCGCTTTTGGCAAAGAGAAAAGCTGCAGCAGCGCCGATCCCGCTGCTGGCACCAGTGATGATGATGGTCTTGTTTTCGAGTTTCATTGCCATGCCTTTCCTTATTTGCATGACACTCCACTAAGGTGGCGACGAACTGTTCTTCGACCCGTTTCATGCGCATGCCCAACTGGCAGAATTGAAAGCGCAAGATTCGGGTCGGCCCGATGACAGAAAGACTTACGCTTTATTGCCACAAGTGAGCTGTACGCAAAAAATCATTTAAGAACAGCGCCCTAAGAAAATTCACTGATGGGCGCGTCACAAAACCTGACCGACAATCGTCACTAGTGCATAGGATAGTCAAACAAAGGAAAGTGACGATGAGTACTTCAAACGCAACTCAATACGAACAGACGATCCCCGACGTACTCCAGACGATGGGCAGCGTGCATCAGGTGCTGGACTACCATGGCCTTGATCTGAAAGTCCGCCACCTCGTTCAACTTCGGGCATCTCAGATTAATCGCTGTGGTTTCTGCATCAAAATGCACACGAAAGAGGCTCGGCAAAACGGCGAGACCACCGAGCGTCTGGACAGGGTGATTGCTTGGGACCAGGTGAGTGATTTCACCGACGCAGAGAAAGCGGCGCTGGAATGGACAGAGGCTTTGACGAGCCTGCACTTGAAATCAGACCTTGCGGCCATGCGCGCACGTTTGAGCAGGCATTTTTCCGATGCTGAAATCGGCGCGCTGACTGCCGAAGTTGCCATGATCAATCTGTGGAACCGGATAAATGTATCAAAGCACTGAACTCACAAAGTCGGAACTTGATGCTTTCGAAGGCATGCGCCCAAGGTTGTCGGGCCTCGCTTACAGAATTCTGGGGTCTCTAAGCGATGCTCAGGATGCGGTACAAGACACGTTTCTCAAATGGGCGGGCACGAACCGTGCAGCGATTGAGAATCCAAATGGTTGGCTTGTCACCGCTTGCACTCGGCGCTGCCTTGACATGCGACGCTCGGGCGACCGGGCACGCATGGACTACGTGGGCGCCTGGTTGCCGGAACCGATACAGGTTTCCAGCGAGAATGATGCAGAGAAGGAAGCGGAGTTAACATCCAGTCTTTCGATGGCATTCCTGATGATGCTTGAACGGCTCACCCCAAAGGAGCGTGCGGCATTCCTGCTCCACGACATTTTTGAGATGTCTCATGCTGCTGTCGCGGAAACGCTCGACACCTCGGAAGCCAGTAGCAGAAAGTTGGTATCTCGGGCGCGCGGGAATGTAGGTCGTGCGGTTACACGTCACAAAGCATCCCCAGAGCTGCAGATGGCTTTCCTGTCGGCGTTTAAAACGGCCGTGACGGAGGGTCGGATCGATGATCTGTCCCGGATGCTGGCGGCAGATGCTCGTCTGAGCGCAGACGGCGGCGGCAAGGTCCCGGCAATACTCGAAGCGATCGAAGGTGCCGTCCCACTCTGCAACTTCGTCTCCTCCAAGCTGCACCGATACTGGGACGATCACGAATGGGTGCTTGTCAATCTAAACGGCATGCACGGTGTCTTGATAAAACACGGGGAAACGACAACGGCGGCGCTCTCTTTTGCGTTCAACGACGAGGAGAAGGTTCAGGAAATCTTCATCGTCCGAAACCCAGACAAACTCACCCATCTCGACGTGGTTCATATCCACTGATCCGCAAAATCGGAGACTATTCATGCGAAACGTTGTCCAAGCCATTGGAGCTATTACGATGTTCACACTTTCAACCAACCCGGGTTTGGCCGGTGAAATTCAAACCATCAATCCGTCGGCGCTCTATGATCCTGCGCCAAACGGATACAGTCACGCGATGGTATCAAACGGTCTTGTTTTCATTGCGGGTCAAGGCGGTGAGAACCAGAAAGGCAATCTCGCGCCTGATTTCGAGACGCAGGTCGCCCAAGCCTACCAGAACCTTGCCACAGCGCTTGCGGCTGCTGATGCAGGTCCCGAGCAAGTGGTCAAACTCACCACCTACGTCGTTGACCACGATCAGACGAAATTGGCGGTGTTAACACGTCAACTCAAGTCGGTCTTCGGAGATCATCTGCCGACGCAGACGTTAGTGCCAGTACCAAGACTTGCCCTCGACGGAATGCTCTTCGAGGTCGATGCCATTGCCGTTCGGGATTCTGGCAACGTTCAGCGCTGACTTGTCCAGCCGCAATTGAAAATGTTGGGAGGCACATGTGCGGGTGCCTTCCTGATCAACCAGGCAAGAGAGATTGCCAATGGCGGCTTGGATTTACTCCGTCCGCCCAGAACACATTTGTGCCGAAGGTACGCTGACAGAAGTCATACTCTGCTTAAAATTGCATCCTAAGCTTTTCTGTGAGGAACGCAGCGTGTCGTGCAAGACTGACCCAAACGTCAGGCAATTCTGACTTTGGGCCTCACGATTAACGCTCTTGCATCGCCAGTCGAACGCCTAGTGCGCAATAGATGCTGCCGACAACTTTGCCTTGCCATTTAAGAACAGTTGGGTTGCGGCGCAGAAAGTTGCCAAGTCCACCAGCCGCGACCGAACAAACAATGGTGCTGAAAAACCCAATCAAAGCAAACACGACACCCAAAACGGTAAGTTGAAGTATTACGTTGCCTTTTTCCGGTGCGACGAACTGAGGTAAAAACGCCAAGAAGAACAAAGCCGTCTTGGGATTCAAAACCTCCGCCAAAATAGCTTGCTGAAATGCTTGTGGGGCGGTGATCTTCACTCGGCCCTGCCCCAGATCAACTGGCGCTTTCTCAAGGATCGCTTTCAAGCCGAGGTACACGAGATAACCCGCGCCGATATACTTGACGATTGTAAACAGTGTAGCAGATGCTGCGATTATCGCGGAAATGCCGACCACGGCCATAATCGTATGCAGGAAATCACCGGCAGTAATACCGGCCCCCGTTGCAATGCCAACCTTGGTGCCAGACGTTGTTGCTCGCGCGACGGTCAAAAGGGTTGCAGGTCCGGGTATGAAAACAAAGCCCAGAACAATCAGTGAATAAGTCATTAAAACCGTAGGGTCGATCATGCTGCATTCTCCATAGTAGCTTTGCCAAGAACCCAAAAGGCTCAGCGCTTTTCCAATAGGGCGAGTTAACTCAAGATATGCTCAAGTGGCGGGCATCATTCGATTTCCCGCAAAATGATCTTCTACTATTTGCTCATTGAAAGAACACGGGAATTGTTACCCTACAACGGGGGGCCCATCTTTTCGCTGCTTCTAAAATGCAGGAGCAGTATAGTTTTTACATCACTTTGAAAGGTAGTGAAAAACAGAATAATGCGCATCGACAGCCAACTCCGGCACAATCTTAAAATGACTTTCCGGTTTCAGGCACCTTGCAAAGCACCTTACAAACTAACTTGTCTCGCCTCAGTCCGCAAACTAAGTGACACTAGCGCAATAATTCCAACCGATAACTCCAATAGTGTGACAACGAGCAATCCGGCAACCGGCGCACCATCGATTAGTAAACTCCAAACTCGCCCTACTCCAAAGGACGTATAGATTAACGCCGTTAACGCCGTTGCGTAGTTACGCCAACGAGAAATCTTCAGCGTTGCCAGCACAAATAGGCCGGAGAATAGCAAAAATGCCCCAGGAGCTCGGATTTCACTTAACAGGTTTGGGTTAGTCCCAAGGTCAACGCCATTCTTTGTGTGTAGAACGTCAGGGGCGAATAACATTGTTCCTCCTGCACCGACTATCATAGCGCCAGCGACCAACAAAAAGGCGGATTCAGCAATAGGTCTCTTTTTCATATCAAACTCCGTTCAATTCAGCAGGTGGTGGGTCCGTCATTGACGATATAGCTGCTCCACCAATCTTTGCTGAACACACGTAGAGGTTTGAAATATATGCGAAAAGAAATAAAATCGCGCATAGGGTGCGCATTTTTTAAACACCGGAAGAATGCAACTTAGCCAACTGAATAAACGCTTGGACTTTCGCCGTACGATGCATGTCCACGTGCGTGACCAGCCAAGTCGCCTCATGCCAATCTTCCTTCGGCTCAACAAGTTGCTTGAGGGAAGCCTCCTCGGCGCGGAGAGATGGAAGAAAACCAGCACCTAACCCACTTCGCACAGCAGCCCAGAGCACCGGCAGTCTGTTGCTTCGGAAACCAACTGCCCGACTTGGAACGTTGGCAGCTAGCCATTCAAAATAAGGAGACTCAGGCGCATGAATTGTTGGCCCCACTAAGCAGTTGTCTGGCAGCTGATTTAGGTCTTCCGGCCAGTCTGTTTCTTGCTGAGCAAAAAGGCCCATCCTAATTTTCACAAAAGGTATCACCACGTTGTCTGGGTGCTGGGGCTTTGGGCCAATGCGCAGAGCAATGTCGGCCTCGCCATATTCCAAGCGCAGTTTTTGGTCGGATCCAACAACTTCAATTTTCATTCCTGGATTGGCAGCCTGGAATGACTTTATGACCGGGAGTATTAGCGGTGCTAGATCATCCACCAACGTGATTTTTAGCGTCCCTTCCAGCCTTTTCCCCTGAGCATTGGCCCGCAATGCAAGCTCGTTGAAGTGAGCTTCGGTAGCATCCGCCATATTTAGGAGTTCTTGTGCCAATGGCGTTGCGGTGAACCCGTTGGGGTGCCTAAGAAACAGTTTTGCACCCAGTTGCTTTTCTAGTGCATCAATGTGCCTGACCACGGTTGCTCTATGCAAACCTAGCGCTTCTGCAGCAGCACTTACTGTGCCCAATCGAGCCACAAAAGCGGCGGTTCGAATGTCATTCCAGTTTTTCATCAAGTTTCTCTTGCCTTAGCAGACAATTGCAGGGTTGTTGTTTTGTTTTCACTTTGCGGCCCCGGCACTTCAGAAGAGTCGCAAGCGGTCCTTTGGCACCCGAAGTTTGGTTCGAGCAAAAGAGGTAAATTATGCAGCCTGAGTTTTGGAAATTGCAATGCACTATGTGGCATCGTTCAGGCGTATCGTTTCCCACTCTTGACTTGATAGCATGCGATGCCCGCTTTTTAAAAAAGTGGTGTCTTGAAGCGACTTTGGACTATGCCACTGGGCTCTGGTTCATAGTTCTCGGCGTCCACCCTCATAGGCCAACAATTTGGCGATGATCAATTTCCGCGCAGGCGCTGCGCGTCACAGAGCCTCGTTTGCAGTTTTTTTACTGCCATATCTCCGGAGCACTAGGGTGCACAACTTGGATGGCTTTGAGGGAAACTGGGCGCGGATCATTGATCCAATAGTGCAACTCGGATCAATCAAAGCAACCACCAGACTAATAAGGAAAACCAAATGTCAAGACGATCGAAAACTGCTGCTCTGTCAACGGTTGCTTGCCTACTAGTGCCGGTAATGGCAACGGCAGGAGAACTGAAATTCTATGATCTTACACAACCTATTCCTACCTTCGAACCTCTTGCCAGCGACCCGTTGAAGCCTGATCTGTCGAAACCGGTAGGAGATAGCAAACCAATTGCAGGCTTCTATCACCAGGCAATTTTGTACCCTGCTGATATTTGGCCCACCAATGAAGGTGAGTTCCTTTCGGCAGCCATACTTATTCAAGAACACAATGGTACGAGCTTTAACAGCCCAAACCACTATTTGAACAACAGTGACAGCCTATCAAAAGGCAGTATTGCAAATGATCAGAGGCGCGCCACAGAGGAGTTAACAGCTGAAGACCTAACCGGCAAAGTGGTCATGATAGATGTCTCTGATCGCGTGGCAGCGGAACTGCAGAAAAACGATGGGCTCCCGCACCTTGACAAGTCGATTACTGATTTCTCTGACACTTCGCAAGCGACCGTGCGTGCAGCGGACATCGACAATGTTGCCGATCAAATTGTAGACGGCGCTTGGGTCGTGGCCAATCTTGGCTGGGGACAATTCTACGGAATGGGCGGCGAAGATTGGGAAGCGGCGGGGTACGTCAACGGTCTCAACCATCCTGGCTTCACAGAAGAAGCGCTCGATCGACTCATCGAGATTATGGATGAAAAAGGTGTCCGCATATCAGGCATCGCTACTGACAGTCTGAGTGGAGACTCCGGCGATGGAGTCCGCGGGTCGTCCGACGACTGGTCAGACTCTTGGCCCGCGCATGTCAAGCTATACCAACGTGATATCTTACTGGTTGAGAACCTTGCAAATGTAGACGAACTTTCAGCAGCCTCTAAGAAAGGTGACTGTTCGCTCATCGTCGGCGCCTTGAACCATGTTGGCGGGACAGGCGGCCCTGCTCGAGTTTTTGGCGTCTGCGACGGTGACAAAAACGGTTAACCCCTACTCCATAATGGATTGCCCGATCAGAAAAATAGTCGTGCGGTCCTCAGCCTAGCTGATCAACGACACTCATGTGTCACTAATTCCGAACCACTATAAATCTCGCTTCTCAAGCGTAAGTTAGGAGAATGTATGTCTCAGAAAGCGGTAGAGCTCGCGGAAATAAAGCTCAAAGATGGTATTAGGGTCGAAGACCTAATGGCGGCATCTCAGAGACTACAGGTAGAGTTTCTGGATATGATGAAGGGCTTTATCAAGCGTGAACTTTTGCAACTAAATGAAAGGGAATACGCTGACCTTGTATATTGGGAAAGCCAAGAAGATGCTCAAGCGGCTTTCAATTTGTTCACTGGATCTCCTGCCTGCCTTGAGTTCTTGGCCTTGATGGAATTTGATGAAAGTGACCCAGCTGCCGGTGTTTCACTTTATAGGTCTATAGAGTCTTACGGCACCGTTTGATCCGCTGTGCCAAGTCACTCCACATAAAAGCTGAGATATCCGTCGCTCGTTTCGAGCGGCGGTTTTCTATGCCAGAGAGCTTCACCAAAGCTCTGGTCTTATTTGTTTTGGACAGTACTTACTCATTAAATTTGAACGACTTTTTACAAACGCAGAAAGCAATCCGTTCGAAACAGTTTACAGTTACTGTGGATGCTTTGGCTGAAAGTAGCACAGGAACTTAACTTTCACTTTGACTGCCTTTTCATCTCATTCTTTAGGTAATCTACAAAGACTCGGACTTTGGGAGGTAATAATTTTGAACTGCTGTAGAGCACTGAAATATCCAGCGTACTATTGATTGCGTCGGGCAAAATTTGCACCAGATCACCACTCTCAATGTCATCCTCCACAGAATAGAGAGGGCATTTTGCGATGCCCCCACCAGCAAGCGCATACTGTCTCGCTGCCTCCGCGCTATTCACGGATATCTGCTCAGGAAAACGTAGAAGAATGGTGTCACCCCCTACATTAAAAGTCCAAGTTCCGTTGTCGCGAAAATTAGTATCTATAACGCACTTGTGCTCTTTGAGATCTGATGGATGATTGAGTTTTGGAGCACCAGATAGATAACCAGGAGAGGCGCAAAGCACTACTGAAGTCGAAGCTATCTTGCTAGCAATCAAGCCTGAGTCTGCTAGGCGCCCAATTCTAATCGCTAGATCAAAGCCCTCTTCTACTATCCCTGCATAATGATCACTGAGACTTAAATTTACCAAAATGTGGGGATATCGTCTCTGAAACTCAACAAAATGCGGCATCAAGCACTTTTCGGTGAAGGTCGTAGGTGCGCTAATACGTAATCGGCCCGACGGAGACTCATTGTCTGGATGCACCAAAGCCTCAAGTTCATCAACGCTTGCCACTAAGGAGACGCACCCTTCGTAGTAAGTAGTACCCGCCTCAGTTAAACTCACTGCTCGTGTTGTTCGATGCAGCAAGCGAACACCTAAATGCTCCTCCAACTTGGCAACTTGCTTTGACACAAGTTTGCTCGACAGGTTCAAACGTGCTGCGGCCTCCTTGAATGAACCAGTAGCCACTACGTTCACGAAGCACCTCATGGCCTGCAGTGTGTCCACGATTACCTCCAAAAAACCGGTACTGAAACGCCCAAAGTAGCCATTATCTCAGTCGGTGACGAGTGCTAGTTCGTCAGTTGCACAAGCAAGGAGACAGGCATGATAGACAAGGACTTGGCACCGTATGCGGCGTTACTTCTTCGGGTCACATTGGGGGTCCTATTTCTAGCTCACGCGGCAACTAAAATATTAGTTATTACTCCAGAAGGTACGGCTCTATTTTTTATTAGCATCGGACTACCGGGCCCCTTAGCATACGTTGTAATAACTGCCGAGATAATCGGTGGCATAGCTCTGGTGCTTGGCTACCATTCTCGGATCGCAGCGATGGCTTTGCTTCCCATACTCTTTGGTGCAATCTTGTTCGCTCACGGTGCAAATGGATGGCTTTTTTCAAATCCTCACGGAGGTTGGGAGTATCCTGCTTTTTGGGCAGCTGCGCTGGTTGTGCACGCAATGACCGGAGAGGGGGTTTTTTCGATCCGGTCTTGTAAGTTGAAGTTCTCTCTGAACCGAGCGAGCTAGTCACCCGACTTTGCTTAGCTGACTACTCTT
This sequence comes from Ruegeria sp. BI11, assembly GCF_056538005.1. NCBI lineage: Bacteria > Pseudomonadati > Pseudomonadota > Alphaproteobacteria > Rhodobacterales > Roseobacteraceae > Ruegeria > Ruegeria sp. BI11. The sequence continues at coordinate 226,133 of NZ_JBQFSM010000005.1, forward strand.
AAAATTCAGGGTAAAGCCTATGAACAGTGCATCCGCAATAAGTCACTGGAACGAAATTCGAACCGCTGCAAGTGTAGCCAAACTTGGCACGGTCAGTGCCGCATCTTCACAGTTAAATGTCCATAGAGCCACGATAACTCGCCACATTGATAGTTTGGAGACGTCATTGGGGGTTCGGTTGTTTTTGCGGCACCGTAGCGGGTACACAGCGACCAAGATAGGACAAGAATTACTTCGCATCGCCGAAACCACAAGCATGCAAGTTGAGCGCGTCAAGAGAATGGTTGAAAGTGAAATAGCTGGGCATTTGGGTACCATTACTATTTCCACTGTCGAAACACTAAGTCCGCTTTTGCTGCAGCTTATCGGTGACTTAAAAGCAAATCACTCCGGTTTGAGTATTTCCATCATCTTGACTGACGAAATTCTTAAGTTGGAAAGAGGCGAAGCGGATGCAGTGCTGAGGATAGGTCCCAAGCCAACTGATCCGGACAATGTTGTGATTTTCGTAAGAAAACTAGAAGTCGGTTTCTTTGCACCTTTATCTATGGGATCTGATTGGGGAATAGAAGACTTGCCTGATGGTTGTGTTGCGGGTGCTTCAGATAATGCACCGTCTGTTCCCTACTTGAACTGGCTCGAAGAAAATATTCCCTCAAAGTCAATCGGGATGCGTAGCAGCAGTATTCCAGTCCTTTGGGACTTAGTGCGAACTGGAAAGGCCGTTGGTTTTTTACCACGTGAATTGGCAGACCCGGCTCTCTTGACTGAAGTTTTTGCAACACAAGATTCTTGGCAGGAGGACATTTGGTTTGTGACGCATGTGGATATGCACCGATCCACACAAATTCAAGAAGTCGTCAGACTGCTAAAGTCGAGATTGCGCGAAAACGGGTTCACCCTCGGCTCAGGACTCACAGCCAATAGATGACGGTTGTAGCAAGGGCTATTGCGGAGAGGAAAACCTTAGGGCACCTGTCGTATCGGGTTGCCACGCGGTGCCAATCCTTGAGCCTCCCGAACATGGTCTCAATGCCGTTTCGCCGTTTGTACCGTCGATTGTCGCACTTCACCTTCGTCTTGCGTTGTTTTCGACCGGGGATGCACGCACGTATCCCTTTGTCTTTCAGCGCTTCTCTGAGCCAATCGGCGTCGTATCCAGGATCCTCAAGGAGCCATTCCACCTCGGGCAAGATGTTCAGCAAGGCACACGCGCAGATGTAGCCGCTGACCTGACCGGCGGTAACAAACATGTTGAGTAGCGGCCCTGGCTGTCGCAGATGGCGTGCAGCTTGGTGTTCAAGCCACCTTTGGTTCGGCCAATCAGGCGGCCACGCCCCTCTTTTTCGCTGCCATGCTGGTCGCTGTTCGAAAGGCCTTGAGATAAGTCGCGTCAATCATCACGGTCTTCTGTTCGCCGCGCTCGGCAGCCAGACCAGCCATCATCCAGGCAAAGACAAACTTGTCGTTCCATCGTTTCCAACGGTTGCAGCGCGTCTAGCGGGCCATATTCCTTGGGCCACCCAGCCAGCGTAAGCCATTGCGATTAATGAAGACAATTCCGCTCAATACCCGCCGATCATCGGCGCGCGGCTTGCCTTGGGATTGCGGGAAGTAAGGCTTCAGACGCGCCATCTGCGCGTCGGTCAGCCAGAAGAGATCAGACATGTTCACCGCTCGTTTTGCGAACCGTGAAGCACGCAGCAAGGCCGAAATCAATGGGTCCTGACCCTAGTTGCTCCAGTCTGATTAGCTTGAACATGCATGTCGATTTTACGCGCATCAGATGCGCAAGTGTGCGCCTTTTCCTCACTTTGCTGCATACAAATATGGTCATTCATCAAGCCGCAAAAAACGAGCTTGCAGTGCCTATCATGCTTTTGCGTAGATCGAGAGAATGACCATGACAACCGTAGACCTGGAACTTTATTTCAACAGAATCGGCTTTACTGGGGACCCTTTGCCAAACCTTGAGGTGTTAGAAGCGCTGCAGCTAATGCACCTCCAGAGCATTCCGTTCGAGAATGTAGATCCGTTTCTAGGAATACCCGTTTTTCTATCTCCCATGGCGCTGCAGCGAAAGCTCATTGAGAATAAGAGAGGAGGCTACTGTTTTGAACACAACTTACTTCTTAAGAACATTTTAGAACAGATTGGTTTTTCTGTCTCCGGGCTTGCCGCGAGAGTACGATGGCAAGTCGAAGCAGGCACAGTCACTCCCGCTTCGCATATGATGCTCAAAGTGGAAGTAAACGAAGTAGATTACCTCGTAGATGCCGGCTTTGGGGGCCAGGTTCCAACACTGCCCCTAAAAATTATCCCCAACCTCATTCAAGCTACACCTCATGGAGATTTTCGTATTGTCGTCGAAAACAATTACTTTGTGCTCCAGGCAAAAGTCATTGATTCGTGGCTGCCGGTATATTCATTTGACTACTCCGAACGTTACCAATCTGACTATGAGGTGATTAACTATTACCTATGTAATTCTTACGACTCCCATTTTGTACGCAACTTAATGATTGCTTTGCCTGCAGAGGGTCATCGAAAATCGCTTAGAACCAACATGGTTGGCCCGCGAGGTCGAAGTCGGTCAGAAAACTCTATCGTCGGTACTTTCAGAAAGTCTAGCGCGAACGAACCCTCAATTTCACGCGACCTTAATAGCGCCTTTGACGTCATTAAGGCGTTGGAAACTGAGTTTAGTTTGCCAAACTTAAGCTCAAGGAGACTTGCCACCAAATTGGGGGCTTCGTGATTTTCTAGAACTCACTGGGGCGCAATAGATTCGATATATATTGGGGCTTTGTCGGGACAACATGCGTGAGCTGTTGGAAGGTGAAACACTGACCCGTTTTAGATCGTTTCAGACACGTGTAAGGATTCAAGAATTGGTCAATAGGCGCGGTGCTATTAAGTTGATTGGAGTTGCTGCTGGAAGTTTGCTAGCGGCTCCTGCGCTATCAACCCCAAAAAAGATAAAGGTAGGGGCACTTCGTCTTACTACTCACTCGGGAAGCTTTGTGGCTTTGGAGCGCGGCCATTTCGCTGAATTGGGTTTGGACGTAGAACTGGTTTTTTTTCAATCTGCGTCCTCAGTTGCCTGTGCCGTCGCGAAGGGGGCTATAGACTTTGCTGTCTCTGCAATAACAGGGGCAATGTTGTCGCAAGGGGCCGTTGGGAAAATAAAACTAATAGGAGGTGTACTCTCGGAAGAACCGGGGATTGAGGGGCAAAAGGTACTAGTGTCAAACGCCACCTATAATTCAGGCGTAAAATCTTTAGATGCACTACACAAGAGAACATTTGCCGTTACACACATTGGCTCATCCTTTCACTTTGTAGGATCAAGACTGGCAGAACTCAAAAGCCTTGAGCTTAGTTTTCTGCCCCTTCGGGAGCTACGAATAATCGAAGGAGCAATGAGGGGCGGAAGTATCGAAGCTTGGAGCATGATACCCAGTGTTGCTCAACCACTTTTAGCATCCGGCGTCGCTCGATCCATAGGTAGTGTCGCGGATATTCTACCAGATTATCAAGTCACAGTGCTTTTTACCTCTCCCAGGGAAGTTGAGAACGACGTTGGCAGAACTAAGGCTTTCATAAGAGCGTTCTCTGTAGGAATTCGCGATTATACAAGTGCACTGATTGAGCATCGAGAAGAGAAGGAGGAAATCGTTGATATTATTCGACAATACGTCTACCCAGGTCAGCCTAAAGAACGTGCATCAAAGAATATTGAAACGAGCGCAATGCGCTTGAACCTGAATGCAACGCTTAATTTGAAATCAGTCGAGGAACAGCTGAACTGGCTGCGCCGTGAACGGTTAGTTAGCCCGGACCTTACAATGGATGAACTAATTGCCTCGTCTGTAGTAAACTCTAGTTCTGAGCCAGTGCACAAGCTTGAGCCAATGAAGCACGAGAATGCCTCAAAGCTTGGCAATACGTATGAAGTTCCCTCAGAATTCAGGCGCGAACTGCCAAAATTTACATAGATGAGCCGATCTCTAACCATCGAGAACACTAAAAAGACCCTTGTACAGATCGTCTATTCAGGAGTGTCACTATCACGATTGCCTGTGTGTGCCTGCTCATTCGAAACCACGCCCATCTGAGAATGATCTCTAACCATGTCATACAATTGAGCGACTGGGCGATCTAAGGGCCAAGTGTCCGGTTGCCATAACCCGCTCCGAAGAGGAGCCTTACCGCAATGTAAAAAGATTTCCTCAGCAAATATACGCATCACAGTTTTAGGCATTCGCCCCTTAAAAGCGAACTTGCCGCATAAACTTGTAGCGTCACTTATTTCAGCGGTACCGTTGACGCGGAGTGTTTCCATAACCGATGGGATCATGAAAAGGATAGCAACTTTCGGGTGGGCCAATATATTTAACAAGCCGTCAATTCGTCTGTTTCCTAGGCGATCTGGAATCAGGAGTGTAGTTTCAGATTCGACTTCCACGAATCCAGCAGGATCCCCCTTAGGTGAGATATCGAGGTTCGTCCCGTCGGAAGTCGCCAAGACAAGGAAGGGCGCATGATTGATAAACTTCAGACAATGGTTATCAAAACGCGAGATCACCTTTGCTTTGGCATGTAGCGATGCTTCACCATATATTTCTCTGAGCTTCTGTGGCGTCATTTTGCCCCCCCCCTTAAACTCTGAAGTAACTGAAAGTATTCTTCCACCTTAGTTTAGGTCGATAAGGCTTCTGACCATCCAATCTTACTATGCACAAACTCAATTAACTTTTTTGGATACTGAGGCCATTCAACTGCAGGTGGGCCATGTACCCTACGCAGGTTAGATATGCACCGGTTATTAGAAACATAACTGCCGTAAAATGAAGTGCCCCGTTGTTCAATTTTGGAGCTCTTGTAGTTTGGCCGGGAAACACTATTAGTGCAGCTCCTTTTACTACTGCTGCGAGCGCAACCAACGACACAACAGTTTCCTGCAAAGTCGCCCATTCAAAGTGACAAGCAAGGCCAATACCACCGACGATGAAGTGTGAGGCACCTGACAAATTAACCAAGATAGGGTCTGCGGTTGTCTGCCCTAAAAGCATTTTTAGGTAGAAGTCTTGAGATAAATAGAATCCAGCTCCAGTCAGCAACAAATAGGGCCCAACAACAGATGCTATGAATTCAGTCATTCTTGAGTTCACCGATTGCCTGGTTTCCAAATTTAGGCTTAACACCAGCAACTTGCTGCGTCCGACCTTATTTATTCCGCAGTAACTTCCGAGTAAGATCTTTACGAAACAACTAGCTTAGGTAAGAAATTGTCATTTTTGCAATTTTCTCGCGAAATCGAAACCGATAGCTCAAATTTCCATCCCAGCTAGCACTGCTGGTCGCGAACATACACTGTCATACCAAAGACTAAGGTTTTCGTAGTCTCGCAATGTAAGATCAATGCTCGGATCCTCAAACCGAGCCACCCAAGGGAACATTGAAACATCAGCTATTGAGTATCTTGGGCCTGCGAAGTAGGCGGTCACAGACAATCTGTTGTCCATTACCGCGTACAAACGTTCAACTTCCTCGCGGTACCTGTCCAATGCATAAGGAACCATTTCGCGAGCGTGGCTAAAGAAATGGTGATACTGCCCAAACATTGGCCCGACGTTCGCAAGTTGAAACATTAGCCATTGCATGACTTGAGATTTTTCTTTCGAGTTAATTGGAAGCAATGGGCTTTCCGTTTTTTCGGCGAGGTACAATAATATAGCGCCAGATTCGAAGACTACGTGCTTACTGCCTCCTGGGCCATTCTTATCAACCAAAACGGGAATCTTTGAGTTTGGGTTTAAGGCCACAAATTTTTCATCGAATTGATTACCTTTAATTATATCAACGACGATAGTTTGGTAATCTAAACCGATTTCCTCTAGCATTATTGCGACCTTACGGCCGTTTGGAGTACCGTGAGTGTATAATTCAATCATTTTCAGAATCCCAAAGCCCCTTGCGCTACTTCTCGATACCAAACCGCTATTATCCCGACGTGCTATACACCAAAATTTGACACGTTAGGCTGAACACACTTAGGGCAGCGTGGTTTCAACATACGAACAGATACAAATATAATCAGTACTTTCTTCCGCAGCCAACTATGAGAATCTGCGCATATGCTGCTGAAATTTGCGACACTGGATTAGCAGCCAAGGTTTAGTTCGGAACAACCTATGTTGGTTTTTATTTGCAGCCTCAATATCCGCCTCTTCACTTATTCGGCCAATTTCAACGTCAATACTTCTGGTCAAGAATTCAGGCTTATCAGTCGAATTAGAACGGGGGAGATAATTGGTAGCTAAATTTCAACAAATCTGAAAAGCTATACTATGAAACTGCCAGCATATTTTCAGCCAAAAAAATGAGTGATCTGAGAAAAGCGACCATACCAAAACGCATCCTGTGCTTGGACGGGAGCACCCCACTGATCAAATCGAAAAATTTCCACAAATATGCCGCTTCGAGTTCAACTCAATGGATCTCAAGCGAGCATGGGATGAGCATCCGCGCCCCTTTCGAAATCTGGGTCTGCCGCAGACATTGCTCCTGCATCCGGGTGGTTTGAAGACCCATCATTAGAAAAGAATATTGTGGTGCATGAGATGCGCCAGGACAGCTTCAATGTTGGGTCGTGTCAAACGATTTCAGGAGCAAAAATGAAGTTACCAAGTGAGGCAGCATGCTTACAGAAACGGCAATAAACAAGTTTACTGGATCAATAGGGAACAAGGTTTTTCTTATCTTAGCCAACATCTCGTACCCGTACTCCCTTTATTTCTTCTTTGTTCACCTGTCAGATTCCAAAGACGGCTCCTGGGTTGCTGTTCTGGCGGCATTGTGTGCTTTCCTAGCGGCAATATTAGTTCCTGCCTTAGGATTGTTGGTCGTGTGGGCAGCAGGAAAGAATATTGAGCGCAACCGAGGTGCTCTGTCTCTGCGCAGGTTTGCCTACTTTTCGGTTGCAACCCCTCCCTTGTATACGGCGACCGGTGTAGTCTTGTTCACGATTGAAGTCCCTGGTCGTGACATAGTTGTATGGTCAGTTGGATGGCTCGTTGTACTAATATTTCTTCTCGGTACGCGATCTGGATCAACTCAGAAAAAAAACGACGAGAAAGGTATTCCCCCTGAATGGCTTAGGTGGGGACATGGTATCGCCGCAGCGCTTTTACTGATCGGCTTTGTTTTTCTCCACTTGGCAAACCATTCAGTTTCTCTGATTGGCACTGAAACACACGCAAATCTTCAAAGCTATCTAAGGTTGTGGTATCGATCCAGACTAGTGGAACCTGTACTTGTTCTTCTTGTCCTATGGTTGGTTATTTCCGGGATCTGGTTGGCCCGATTTCGGACGATTAGCTTTGTTGACTGGTGGGGCACGGTCCAAACAGCAAGCGGCGCTTACCTTGGAGCTTTTTTGTTTAGCCACCTGACCGCAGCGCTAATTATGGCCCGAATGAAATTCGGCATCGACACCAATTGGGTGTGGGCATCTGGATCGCCAGTTGGCCTTTTAGGCGATCCTTGGAACGTCCGGCTAATACCACACTATCTATTGGCTGTGGCAGCTGTGATCACACACGCCGCGTGTGGACTACGTATAGTTCTCCTAAGTCATGGAATTTCAACCGAGAAAACTAAGTTGGTGACACTTGTTGTCGTAGCCTGCGGACTTACGCTTTCGGGCATTTTGACTTCCGCACTGTTAGGACTGCGACTTATCTGACGCATTAACAGGTTGCCGTTCGGATTTTTTTCCCAAAGGCAGCCACCTACCCCATACATGTAAGCTCGGCTCAGGACTCACAGCCAATAGATGACGGTTGTAGCAAGGGCTATTGCGGAGAGGAAAACCTTAGGGCACCTGTCGTATCGGGTTGCCACGCGGTGCCAATCCTTGAACCTCCCGAACATGGTCTCAATGCCGTTTCGCCGTTTGTACCGTCGATTGTCGCACTTCACCTTCGTCTTGCGTTGTTTTCGACCGGGGATGCACGCACGTATCCCTTTGTCTTTCAGCGCTTCTCTGAGCCAATCGGCGTCGTATCCAGGATCCTCAAGGAGCCATTCCACCTCGGGCAAGATGTTCAGCAAGGCACACGCGCAGATGTAGCCGCTGACCTGACCGGCGGTAACAAACATGTTGAGTAGCGGCCCTGGCTGTCGCAGATGGCGTGCAGCTTGGTGTTCAAGCCACCTTTGGTTCGGCCAATCAGGCGGCCACGCCCCTCTTTTTCGCTGCCATGTTGGTCGCTGTTCGAAAGGCCTTGAGATAGGTCGCGTCAATCATCACGGTCTTCTGTTCGCCGCGCTCGGCAGCCAGACCAGCCATCATCCAGGCAAAGACAAACTTGTCGTTCCATCGTTTCCAACGGTTGCAACGCGTCTAGCGGGCCATATTCCTTGGGCCACCCAGCCAGCGTAAGCCATTGCGATTAATGAAGAAAATTCCGCTCAATACCCGCCGATCATCGGCGCGCGGCTTGCCTTGGGATTGCGGGAAGTAAGGCTTCAGACGCGCCATCTGCGCGTCGGTCAGCCGGAAGAGATCAGACATGTTCACCGCTCGTTTTGCGAACCGTGAAGCACGCAGCAAGGCCGAAATCAATGGGTCCTGACCTTAGGGAGATTTAGGCCGTTCGACCATGCCACCAATGTATTGACTACCGTTAGCGAAATAGCTAGCTCGCAGTGTCGCCAAGAGACTTGGCTATTTTTTGCATTGTTTGGATATTGCAATAAGTTGCATATCCCAGAGATCGTTTTATTCCAGGCAAAATAGCAGCGCCGTTCATTGCAAAGCTAATCTCAATCAACCCAGCTTCACCAAACGCATTTCTAACAATTTCTCGAGCTTCCGGCTCATCTTGCCGAAGCCCTATCACCCAATCTGTTAGTCGCGCAACTGCGGCAATTTCGGCTGTCAATTCTGAGTAGTCCGCGACAAGAAGCTTTTGCACATTCGATGTTTTGATGCCGGCGTATTGCGCCAAACGGATCTCAGCCTCGACACAAGTTCCACAATCGGCTGCAATTGCACCTCGCAATCGCGCTGCGTGATAAGCTAACGGAGGAACATTCTTATTTGGATCGAGAAAACTGAAAATCTTATTGTATCGCGATAGCAATCCGAAGTCTATTTCCGCGATGTGGTGGACATAGGCGAAATCAACACCAATTCGGCGTTCAGCACGCCCTATAAAGTATCGGGCTAAGTTCGTTAACATCAGGAGTTTCCTTTTCCTCGGTTTCTGCTTTTTGTTGGGTCGCACAGGGTTGCTAAAAGAGGCGCGTCAGTCAGTGCTCCATGAGGCAAGTCCTGCGCAAAGCTAAAGTTCCTTTCCTTCCCACTCTTTCTAGTCACTCAATTTTGTCCGGCAGCGATGGGATGAATGATTGTTGTTAAACTTGGTCGACCTTGGTTCAACTAGAGACCAGCTTAACGTAGGGAATACTGCGCTGGGTTTGGCAACTATTAGACCAAGCAGCCGTCCACCAAGAAGCTACCTGCTTTCGTGTCATGCGACTTTTGAAGTTTTTCACCTGGCAGCTCCCGATCACGTTGATAGAGGACAGTTTCAATGTGTGGAGCTAGTTAGAGCGATTGTGGCATTGTTGACAGTGATAGAAACGCGCAGAAGGTGCGCTTATTTGCTGCTACTACGGTCGAAATCTGGAACTCGGATTAATTCGCCACAGAAAGTGAAACAAGTCAGCTGACCCAAGCAGCCGCGACGTAACGACTAAGCACCTACCTACGGTCAAATACTACGCACGATCGATCCAAAGTTGCCAATAAAATCAATATTGAGAAGCTGGTGCACCCGCAGTTCTCATTCGATTAACTGTCCTATTTTACTTAGATCGCACAGCTACAAAATCGCGCACCCCTAGCGCGTTTTACAGCCTTTTTAGCGATGTCGCGCAATCGAATATTAGGAGGAAACCAACCAGGCGGCTTCGAATGAAAATTGATCAAGTGATTCTACCCGAACCGACTTTGCTCCGGCGAGCGACAATGGAAGCTCGGAATATCGTGTCTTTGGCTGTTCCTATTATTATCGGAATGGTTTCCGGAGTACTCATGGTGATGATCGATACGGCGATGATTGCACCGTTGGGCGCAGATGTGGTCGCAGCTGCTGCCTTGACGACAAGCGCCTTTATTTTCATCAATTCTGCCTTGATTGGTTTTACGTCGGTGATCGGCGTGAACATAGCTCAAGCTGTGGGCGGTGAAGACGACAATGCGGCACGGATCGCAATAATAACAGGCGCAATCGTTACAATTGGAATTGGGCTAACCTTAGCGCTGGCGATGCTTTTCGCAAAACCTCTCTTCGCAAGAACTTCTCCCTCCGAAATAGTATTGGAGCTTCTTTGGCCGTACTGGATTATCCTCGCCACAGCAATGGTTCCACATGCACTTCTTATGCTGTTGCGTGGAGTTTATAACGCGATCGACCGATCGTGGTATGCGCTCGGCTTCACGCTTCTGGGAGTGTTGATTAATGTCCCGCTAAACGAGATTTTTATTTTTGGGGCAGTCGGTTTCGAGGGAGCTGGGCTTGCTGGGGCGGGAATTGCGAGTGCCATATCAAAGTGCATCGCGCTTGTGGCTATTCTCGCCCATTTTCAGTTTTCAGACACACTAAAAATCTACCGTAGTTGTTTCAAGTTTTCTCGCAAGGACATAAAAAAACTACTGGTTCAAGGAACCCCCGTTGCCATTGGTAGCGTCGGCGAGGGTGGCGCATATTCTGCTACAGGAATGTTGGTCGCTACGCTGGGCACTACCGCTCTGGCGGCCCACCAAGTCGTACACTCGGTAGGCGTTGTATTCTATATGGTCCCAATTGGCCTTATGATCGCGGTTTCGATCCGAACCGGCTACGCTGTAGGCTCCAAGCAAGTTGAGCGCTTAATTCCGCTCTGGGTTGCTGGGCTTTCAGTTGTTTTCTTTTGGTCAGCTTTGACATTGTTGTTCGTCCGTAAATATAGCGAACAGATAGGGATGTCACTTAGTCCAGACGAGAGTGTTTTACATTTGGTTGGCCCTATGTTTTTGGCGATGGTATTCATCCAATTTGCCGACGGACTCCAGTCGATTTCGCTCGGAGCGTTGCGAGGACTGTCGGACAATTTGATCCCCAATCTTATTACAGTTTCGATCTACTGGGGTGGTGCCTTGCCAATAGCTTATGTGTGCGGAGTAACTTTAGGTTTTGGCGCGTTCGGTGTGCTCGTTGGGTATGGAGCAGGAGTCATAATCACAACCATAGTACTGCAATTTAGGCTAGTTCTAATTGCTCGCAGAAACCGTGCTGAAGTTGATCGGAGAGTGTTCTGAGACCAGTATTTAATCTCTGAAAGTGAAGATCACGGCTAACAATTCCTCGAACACCAAAACTAGTTTCGACAATTGACTCTGCCCCTTTTCCAGACTGCTGGGGCGCAGAAAACTAGCAGCAAGAATTGGGGCGGGACAATAACAACCCCAACCCAAATCTAGCTAGTTCGAAACCTGAACGCCTACGGACACAGCGCGGCGCAAACAAACCCACGTTACATCCCCCGAGAAGGACCCAAACCGCTAAGCCCACTCTTGGGTGTTCTTTCATCACCCTCCTAAACGCCTCCATCTCAGCTTCTTCCCTGGTAAACCCCTGGTCAAATTCTAGTATTGCCGCTCTCTCCTCGAATGCGTGAAGTGCAACCGGGTTTAGAGCCATGTACTTTGCGACAAGCGACATTTGCGACTGGCGCTGCAATGGCCCTTGGTTGCAGGCACTGTAACGGGCTGTTGAGTTTGTTAGCGCGGGTTTTGGAGAATAGAGTTCATTTTGAGTTGGACCGGGTACAGGCAATACACGCGGATCCAAAACATCTTCATCAAGGTCAAAACTGAACAGCTTACTCATAGTGGCACAGCCCCCATGCTTCACGGGTCTCATGCCCATTGATCACAGTTCCGACCGGCAATTCACAAATGTGCCGATGCTCTGCCAGAATGCACAGCAGGCGTTTTATAGTTTTAGTATCCCTAATCGCACTTGGTCCAAATCTTACGATCGTTCTCTTGTCGAAAGGCTCGACTGGATACCGCGCCTTTAGCCAATCAAGCAGTTCCTGTGCCAGTTCCAAAGATTTATCGACTGGACCTGCATCTAAGAGCCGCTGAGCTTCTGCAATGTACCAAGAAGCGAGTTTGATACCGCATGCAATGTCCCGAATGGACAAGGACTCTGCGTCTGGATCTGAAAAAACCGCCAGAACACCGGCAATTCGTACTGCTTGTTCGGCTGCCTTGGATGCAAATCCAGTTATGTGCGACAGAGTTTCATTTGGAAGTTGTTGGGCTTCAACTTTGTTTGCAAATCGTATCAAGAGTGCCTTCGCATCAGGATCTAAAGGCAAAACTCTCGGCTCAAGCTCCAAGTGATTTGCTCCGGTATCTTTGGATCGGCGCAGTAGTGAAGCCAGCTGATTGTGGTATTTGGAAAGCTTACTTTCAGCCAAACGCCGTTTTTCTAGATAGTCATCGGAAATGACAATGAGCCGTTTGCCAATTCGGCTTTGGGGCCAAGCGATGAGCATGCGAGAAAGAAGCCCCTGATCTCGTAGAACATCGTTTCGCAAGACACTTTCCGCGATACCTGGTTGAATCATCAAATGAAGAGCTCCGCGCCTGCGCCGATATGTGACTTGCGGGGAACCGGCTCTGGTGCGGTTTAGGGGTGCTGCGTCCCAGAGTTTTGATAACCCGGCTGCGGTCTTGAGCTGATTGTCCTTGCCCATACCGTGTCCGCCAAAGAACTGGCCACCTTCGTCGGCGAAGATACCAATCGAGGGATCGCCGTCTTCGAAATGGCGAAGAACGCCTTCAAACGTAATATCGGGCAGTAGCTTTCGAGGTACGACAGGTGGAACAGGCGATTGAGGGGCGGCGTTTTCGACGACGCAACCTTCCTCTGTCTGCGCCTTCAGCGCTTGTCGTTTCATGTTTTCGTATATGGACAACTCGAATTCGTATGCTCTTCGAGCGTCTTCGTAGGCCGGGGCTTGAGCTTCTTCCCAGTCCTGAATCGGCTTGGATGCGAGTTTATCACAAGACGATTTTCTTTCCCCCGAGGATGCAATGGTAAGCAGAAATAGACTCAAAGGAGCTGAACCAGCCAAGGTTTCTACGTCACGGATATGCTGCGTCGCAAGTGACGCCATCGCCAAAACCGACTGGAACGCAATTTCAATTGGCGCATCAGTTAGGAATGCTATTGCCTCAGTAGCTTCCCGCAATGCACCAAGATCATCGACGGGCAGAGCTAATCCTAGGTCTCTTTGGCGCAGAAGGGGTTCCGGTGCTTCGTTGTTCGGGTGGGTTTTTGCGGCAGACGCAAATTGGTTTGAAACAAAGGTTTCAGACACAGCTTCGCCCTTGCCTATTTTCATAGACATTTTTTGAATCCTTCAATTTTAAGCGTAGTTCGATGTGCGAATTACGTCAGCGCCCGCTGGCCACTGTGGGTAATTGCTTTCGCCCAGACGTAAGTTCATTCAAGGCATAGACAAAGCTTGAAGAACGATGCGCATCCAATGGAGAAACTGGACAGAAAGTCAGCAAGTCGTTAATCGCAAGATTAATCGACTTCTGAGTTTTCTGGTCTGAATGAGTTCTTTCGTTGCAAGTGGTGTCATGAATGACCTCCGTGTATGTATGCAACAATCAAATAATAGCAGATTTTATTGATAATTTGTTACAGCACGGTTCGTTGCCATTCTAAAATGCGATCATTGCCAACGCTTCTTTTCGCATCTTTAAACCTCCACCAGTTCCATAGACTGGCCGGGCATATTTGTGCCCCAAGATATCCGCACGCACTCGATCATCGACCCCTGCACTCAACAGTGCATCTTCAACATAGTGCCTCAAACTATATACCGTGTGCTGCGGTGTTTCTTTCAAACCGTTCGTTTCCAGATACTTGTTGGCAACTCCAGACCAGGCGTTAGCCTTATGAGCGTATCTTTTGATACCACCTCGGTGGACGATGCGCGTTGCAGCTGCCAAGGATATTCCCAAAAGTGGAATATCACGCGCAGAGTGTCGTTGTTTGAGTTCACGTCCGTGAGCGGCCACGCGAATGAACGGGATTTCGCATTCGAGACAAAAGTCTTCTAATGGACAAGACAGTACCTCCGAGGGGCGCAATCCTGTATTGACAAGCACCAATAGCGTATCTGCGGCTTCAGCATTCAGCCCTTTAAACGCGCCGGTCTCCAATAGCTTTGTGTTAACCCACTCCTTTGAAAATGGAGGCCGGGAAATCACGGGATCCACTGATTTGTCAAAGCGCAACCGAGCAAAAGGGTTTTCAAGTGAGTGGTGACCCTTCAGTTCACACCATTCACGAAAAACCTGAGAGAGGTGGCCAAAATCTTTGTTCGCCGTCTCCGCTCGCGTTTCCCCTGATTGAACTCGCCTCGACCACCATTCGCGAAACGACAACGCATCCTCGCGGGTGATCTTATCGATGCCAGTAGCCTTTCTTTTGGGAACTGCTCTTTCGAAATTCGAGACAGCTCGCTCTCGAGGTAACCACCAAAGATGTCGCTGTTGATCCGACTTGCGCATATGTCGTGTCTTTGTGAGTTCAGCGTATTCTTGGAGAACCTTGCGCAATGGGGGCAGAGCAACATTTACGCTGCCTAGAAGCGCCTCAACAACTTCTGGCGGCTGGCGCGAACACGCTGTTCCCGCTGCCGCCATTAAGCGCGGCAGATTCTCATCAAAGGTTCTCTTTAACAATACATCGCACGGAACATAGTCAAAACCATGCGCTTCTGAGATCTGTTTGGCTGCTTGGTATTTCTCGTATGCCAGAGCTTCCTCGCCCAATGCCAAGAATTGCCACTCCGCTCTTTTTAGTTCTTCGAGCTCAAAAGCTTTGCGCTTGGCCACACTCAAATCCGCTGTTCGAAGTGCTTGCCTGATCTGCTTTACTGGCTGCCCACTCTTGCCCAGTACTTTGCCAAAGAGATGCTTTGGGACATTCATTACGAAATAATAGCGGCCTCGATCCAATGTGACGCCCATAGCAGTGCACTCCTTCAAATTCCGCATTTATGCGGGAATCTATGCGGGATTTCATGCGGGAAACACTGGCAGGCGCTGGTTAAAGAAACCTTACGCGCTTGAAAATAATGCGTTTTTTCCGGAAGAATGCCCATGATATGAGCAGTTTAATGGCGGAGACGAAGGGATTCGAACCCTCGAGACCCTTCCGGGCCTACTCCCTTAGCAGGGGAGCGCCTTCGACCACTCGGCCACGTCTCCGCTGGCCGGTATATCCTTGCCTGTCACCCGGATACAAGACGATTTTCTGCACCTCGTTCACTTTTCTCATTTTCATCGCAAACACACCCGCAATCAGCGAGAAATCCCCCCATAAAGGAGCGGTAACACTAAATGGACAGGTGCGAAGATTTCCTTCAACCAGTCCGCGCTGGAGAGCTCCGAACAGAAAACTTGCCAGATATGCAGACTATAAGGCATATTTGTATGGATTTATTAATGTACAATTCAATAATATGAATTCATTGAGGCACAAACCGAGCGGTGGGCGCGACGCGCTCAGCACCTATCTGTGGGGGAAGGACGTTAGGTTTGGCTTGGTTGAAATTGTTACTCGTTGCTTGTTGTGTTTTGCTTCTGCCGTCACAGGCCTTGGCCAATATAGGAAAAGTCATCGGCGTCGAGCAAGGCGCCAACATAACGCGCGCGGGAAAATCGCAGCCATTGCGCGCAGGAATGGATGTTGCATCCGGTGATTCCATATCCACGGATGGCAGCGGCCTTGTTCAGCTAATTTTCCTTGACGAAACCAAGATCGCGATTGGCCCGAATGCCCGTATGACGCTAGATGTGACAATGCTGCGCGGTAACAAAAAAGCCAAAAACTTTGCGGTTCAGGCCCTGGGCGGCAGTTTTCGCTTTATCTCGGGTAAAAGCAAAAAACGGGCCTACTCGATCCAGACATCCACTGCGACCATGGCCGTACGCGGCACGACCTTCGATCTATGGGTCGTTCCTGGTACGCAAAGCGCCATGCTTGTACTGCAAGGCCGGGTAGAGATTTGCGGTCAGAGCGGTAATTGCCAAGAGAGCGGGCGCAGATGCAGCCTTCTTGCGACCACACAGAGTGGAAAAATCGGGCGCCCAGCCAATGAGGAAAGTTATGAACAGGCAGTGCAAGACGGATTTCCCTTTGTCCAGTCGCAGGAACAACTGCTGCTTCCTTTGCAAGCGAATGTGACGGGTTGCGGGAAAGATGCCCTGACCCCTTTACCGCAAAGGTCAGAGACGCGCGCATCCGCACCGGACAGGGCTGAACAGGGTGAGGTTCAAAGCTCTGCGGCTGAACGTGAAACCAAATCTTCGTCGCCGCCGGGTAACAACAGCGGCAACGTTGGCAGCGGCAATGGTGGTAGCGTGGGTGGTAGCACCGGCAACGGCAACGGTAGCGGCGGCAATATCGGAAACGGCAGCGGCAGCGGTGATGGCAGTGGCGGTTCGATCGGGGGCGGCTCAGGCAGCGGCGGGCCGGGCAGCGGCGGCACGATCGGTGGTGGCGGAACAGGGGGATTTGGCGGCGGAGCCGGCAGTGGCACCACTGGCGGTAACGGCGGCAATAGCGGAGGTTGAGGTCACTGACGCCCCGCTACATGACATCAGTTCGGTTGATGTCGTGGCGACGTGCGCTCTTCAGGCGTAGGCCCATCCGGGCTGACCACGACACTCGGAGGCAAACGTGATCGGAAAGCCCAAGGAACGAACAGGGCGACGGCGGGCCTTTCAGCTAGTCGGACTGGGCCTGATCCTGTTCGGGTGCTTCATCCGAGCTCTCGATCCATATCCGGTGCGGATGACGCGGCTGATCTATTTTGACATTTTGCAACGCATCTCACCGCGCGAATACAACCCGGATTTGCCGGTCCGCGTGGTGGATATCGACGAACAATCGTTGGCGAACTGGGGTCAATGGCCCTGGCCACGGACTCTGCTCGCGCAGATGGTCAAGAACCTGGGCGAATACGGCGCCGCCACAATCGCCTTTGACATGCTGTTTGTTGAACCCGACAGGTTCTCACCCGCACGGCTTCTACAAGAACCCTCCCTCTCAGGGGTTCTGTCGGTCGAGCGTCACGCCGAGAAGCTGGACCATGACGTTCTGTTTGGAATGGAAATCGCCAATTGGCCAGTCGTACTGGGCGCTGCTGCCCGGGTATCCAGCGACGGCAGGCACGTCACGCCTTTGGCCGGTATCATCGAAATAGGTGAATCGCCGACCTCGGGGCTAGTCAACGTGCCACATTGGACCCCTCCTGCCCCACCGTTGGACCGAGCGGCAGCTGGGATCGGAGGGGTCAATGTCTCGCCCCTTGGCGGTATGGGCATCGTGCGTCGTGTACCCGTCCTGTGGGGCGGGCCAGACGGTGCGCTGCCGGGTCTGGCGACAGAGGCGCTGCGCGTTGCCTTGGACGAGCCCATCATCATTGCCGAAGGCATGCCGGACGAGGCCGGCATCATGCTGGCGGTCGAGGTCGGCCAGTTTCGCCTGCCGACCACCGAAAATGGCGAGGTCTGGG
Source organism: Ruegeria sp. BI11 (assembly GCF_056538005.1). NCBI lineage: Bacteria > Pseudomonadati > Pseudomonadota > Alphaproteobacteria > Rhodobacterales > Roseobacteraceae > Ruegeria > Ruegeria sp. BI11. The sequence continues at coordinate 243,803 of NZ_JBQFSM010000005.1, forward strand.
TCAGGTACCGGCGTGACAATCCGGATCTGTATCTATCAGCCGACGAGGTCATGCAGCCACAGGACAATCCTGATCTGCGCGCCGAAATCGAAGGCCGGATCATTCTGGTCGGCACATCGGCTGCCGGATTGTTCGACATGCACCAGACTCCCCTAGGCGAATCCATTCCCGGCGTGTCGATCCATGCACAGATTCTAGAACAGGTCCTGACCGGTGAAATGCTAAGCCGGTCGGACGTGACAGCAGCCCTAGAGCTGCTGTCCTTTGTCATTCTTGGAGTCGTGGTTACAGCTGTCATGGCGCGATTTGGTGCGGTCGCCTCATTCGTTGCGGGCGGCGTGTCGGCGGCGGTTGTGCTTGGCATCAGTTGGATGGCCTTTCAGAACCAGTTAATCCTGTTCGATGTCACCTTCCCTCTGATGGGGGGGATGGCTAATTTTGGCCTGCTGGCGGGCTATCTCTTTATCTCGACCGAACGCGAGAAACGTGTGATCCGGCAGATCTTCTCCCACTATGTCGCGCCCGAGATACTGGACGAAATGGAGGGATCCGGGCATCGGCTTCAATTGGGCGGCGAGACGCAGGAAATCACTGTCATGTTCTCGGATATTCGTGGCTTTACGCCTTTGTCCGAGTCAGTCTCGGCCACCGATCTTGTCACTTTGCTGAACCAATTGTTTTCTCAGATTGGCGACCAGATATTACAGGAACGGGGTACCATCGACAAATTCATCGGCGATGCGGTGATGGCCTTTTGGAACGCGCCCCTGCCGGTCGAAAACCACCCATGCCGCGCTGCAAATGCGGCGCTGTTGATGCGGCAGGCACTGGTTGAATTCAACGCCTCGGATGTCATGAAGGGCCGACCACCGATTGCGCTGGCAACAGGTTGCGCCACCGGCCGGGCCTGCGTTGGCAATATCGGCTCAAAGCGCCGGTTCAACTATACAGTGATCGGGGATGTGGTGAATGTTGCGGCACGGATCGAACAAAGCTGCCGCCATGTCGACTACGACATTGTGGTGTCCAGTTCGGTTTATGAGAAAACCCGGCACGAGATGGCAATGCTTGAGGCTGGGTATGTCGATCTTAAGGGTAGAACCGACCTAGAGCCCGTCTTCGTACTGGTGGGTAATCAGGACGTGCTGGAAACGCCCGCCTTTCAGAAACTGGAATCAACACACCAAAGGCTGGTCGCTGCCATTCGGGACCGTCAACCGCAAGATCACGTCGAAGAGATATGCGAGGATTGCGTCGCACAGGCCCACCATATCGAGCCCGGTTTGATGAGGTTCTACTATGCGCTATCCGGCAGGGCGGCAGATTTCCGGTCGGACTACCAGTCCAATCAATTGATCTTCAGCCACCGGGGGCAGGCCAGAAAACCATCAGCCTGAGGTCCAAGCTATGCCAACTCTGCCAGTGCCGCGTCGATGCGGGTCAGCATCGGAGAACGCCCAGCAGATTCGACGATGACACGGGCCCTGCTCAGGTGTTCGATGGCCTGCGTCTTCTTTTTCTTAGCCTTGTACAGCAACCCCATAATCATGTCGCAGCGCGCAATATAGTGACCCTTTGGGTCGAACTGAGGGTTCTTGCGTACTTGTTCGATCATAGCGATCAGGCGCTTTTTCCCAAATAACATAACCCAGAATATCGAACGGAAATTTCGAAACAGGACGCCCAATGAGCCCCCGCCCTCACCGGTTAGAATGGCAAGATACATCTCGCACAGAAACAGGCGGGCCCAGTCGGCAGATATCTGTGTGCCCTCGTCCGTGCGTTTCTGGATGGCCCATTCGATCTGCCGCAACCCAGCCGTGATCTTACCATTCAGCGCAAAAGCAACCCCCAGCATAGTCGCGGGGCCAAAGGTAAATAGGGTCCACCCCTTTTCGTCACAAGCCTTGATGTGGTTCTGAACCACCTCGGTCGCCCCCGGCTTTTCCATTGGCACCATGGCCCCAACTCTGGCAGCCTCGGCGATGGCTAGCTCAAACTCGACCTTTGACGCCTTGCGCGCCTTCTCGGCCATCTCGAGCGCCAGTTCGTGATCATCGGTGACCATCGCGATCAGCGCCTTCATTGCCGTTCCATAGCCCAGCGCGCGTGGATCATTGTTGGATGTACCCAGCGCGATCATACGATCCGACGCGGCATGCGCCAGTGCCACCCGCCCCCTGGTGAGCTCATTCCAGCCAACAGTGGCCAGATAGAAATTGTGGATATAGGCGTCGTCGATTTGTTCCAGCACGGCCTCGACATCACGTTTTCGCGCCTCGAAACGATCATTGTCGATCGGCGCGTGGTAGATCGAGACCGACAACTCATTCACCATTGCATAGGCTTTGGACGCCGGGTCTTTCAGTCGGCGGGCCATGTCAGTCAGCTCCTGCTGAACCCAATGCGCTTCGTGATACTTACCGTTGCAGACCAGACAAGAGACATAGTGGTGCAGGAACAAGGCGTGATCCTGACTGTCTCCGGCCTTTTGCAGAATCGGACGCACGGTACCGGCCAGTTCGATGATCTTATTGACCCGCAGCGAGATGTTGGAGCACAGCGCGAAACTAGCCATGAACCCGGCGAATTCCGCGTCCGTGGCGCAACTTGGGTCGCTTTGGTACAGATCAAGCGCGGCCACAAAATACCGATTGGCCTCGTCCAGGGAATAGACACCCAGACATTTGTCACCAGCCATCGCGCTGTAGCGAAACGCCTGATCTGCCCGATCCGTCTGCCCAAAGTGGAAGGCAAGCACCTCGGCCGCCTCGTGCAAACGGTTGGCATTACGCACCACCAATGCCTCGGCGATAGCACGGTGCAGGTCGGACCGGCGCGTCAGGACCAGACTCTGATAAACCGCATCCCGCAGCAGCACATGTTTGAAGATGTAATCGGACGAGTTTGGCTCGCGGTACAGCACGTCCTGCGTCTGAAGCCGCTGCAGGGCAGCACCGGTTGTTTCGGTGATCTGGGACAAGAGACCGGGGTCAAAGCGGCGGCCAATCACTGCTGCGGCCTGCAGCAAGGCGCGATCTTCGGGGGCCAAACGTTCTATCCTGGCCGTCAGCAAACTGCGCATTGTAACAGGCAATCCACTTTCGCCGATATCCGCATCGATATGGGCGCGACCACCCTCGACGCGCAAAACTCCCTGATCCAGCAGAAAGCTCAGGATTTCCTCGCCAAACAACGGGTTACCTCCGGCACGGTCAGTCAGCCACTGTGCCAGACCGTCGGGCAGAACATCAACCCCAAGGCGGTGCTGCGCTAGGGTGGCAAGGTCTTCGACCCTCAGCGGACGCAACGCCAAGGTTGTCACCCCGGTCTTTCCTTGCCAATCCGGTATGTATTCGGGCCGCCGTGTCTGGATAATCAACAAATTCGACAGGCCCGTGGTGTCGATCACATTCGCCAGCAGGTCTTTCGACGCACTATCAATCCAATGGCCGTCTTCGATCAGCAGAATGACCCTATCCCGCGCACATTTCTGTTGCAGCAGATCCGTCAGCAGCTCACGAACACGCAAGCCGATCAGAACACCGTCGAGCCCGTCCAAAGCCCCCTCAGGCGGAGCAAGCCCCAACAGGTTCATCATCAGCCCAAGGTTCTGCTGCGTTAACAGTCCGGATTTCTTCAGCCCTGCCTCAAGCTTGGCCCGAACCCTCAGCGAGTTGTCTACATCGGTGATGAGAAATGAGCTTCGTATGATTTCCAAGAATGGTAGAAACGGAACCTGCTGGCCGTCGTTAAAGCAGTTCCCTGTCAGAACTGAGACCTCACCAGCAGGCAACCGGTGAAGAAACTCGAACACAAGCCTCGTTTTGCCCAGCCCTGGCTCGGCAACCAAATCAATCACGGAACGGGTGGATTTTGCCTGTTCCAACGCTGCCGATATCGTGCTTAGTTCTTCTGTCCGACCCACATAGCTGCTTAACCCCTGTGCCATAGATGCGTCGAACCGGGTTGCGTCGGGGTGAACAGCCTGCAGCCGCCACAGTGTTTGCGGTGCGGACAGGCCTTTGATCTGTTGTTCGCCGAAAAATCCGAGTTCAGTCACCCACTCGACCAAGCCCCGCGTGGTGTCGCAGATCAGGGTGCCGCCGGACGGGGCAAGGTTTTCAAGCCGCGCGGCCAGGTTAACCGTGCTGCCCACGGCAGTAGTCGGGCCGCTTTCGCCTTGAACTGTTGCCATCAGAACCGTGCCAGAACTGATCCCCACGCGCACTTTCGGGCGCACACCAAAACGCGTCTCAATATCCTCTGCGGATGCTTCAAAAGCCGCATGGATGGCCATGGCTGCCCGGCAGGCCCGCAGCGCCGTATCTTCGGCCGCGTCGGGGATGCCAAACAGCGCCATGATGCTGTCACCTGCAAAATCACGCACCGTGCCACCATGAGCTTCGACCGCCTGGACCAGCGTGTCGTAGGTCAGCCGAACAAAGGCCAGCGCCTGTTCTTCCCCAAGCGCTGCGACAATCGCGGTATAGCCGACCATATCGGCAAACAGCACCGAGACCTGGCGCCGTTGCTCGCTATCCACTTGCTCTCGCTTAGGTTTATCCGCAATTTCCCCCATACCCGCAAAGCTGTACTACAGCACAATCAGCCTCGCCAGTATCTGCAGACGAATTGACGCAAAGGCTCACGCAAATTGCAGTGAAAATGTCACGCCAGAGATCAGGCACAGCCGCACTTGGGTTTATCAGACAATTTCCACTTTTTGAGCGTCGGATTGACGGATGGAACAAGAGCCAAGATACCGGCGAACGGTTTCGGTCATTCCAAAGGTCAGGGCATCGCAGAACAAGGCGTGGCCGATGGACACCTCGGCAATGGCAGGAACATGCGCGATCAGTTTGCGTGTGCCACTGACCGTCAGATCATGCCCCGCATTGACCTTGAGTCCCTCCGCCGCAGCCGCTGTCGCGGTGGCGGCCAGACGGTCTAGCTCCTGCGCCTCGGCGTCGGGGTCATCATAAGACCCACCAAACGGACCGGTGTAAAGCTCGACCCGATCTGTCCCAGTCTTGGCTGCGAAGGTCATGTGTGCTGCCTCTGGATCGCTGAACAAGGACACGCGGTGACCGTTCGCCTTGAGGTCGGCAACGACAACCGCCAGCATCGCGCCCTGCGCCTGAAAATCCCAGCCGTGGTCACTTGTCGCCTGCCCCGGCGCATCCGGCACCAACGTGACCTGATCCGCGCGCACCTGCTGCACCAGCGACAGAAACCGTGCATCCGGGTATCCTTCGACGTTCAGCTCCCGGTCAGGGAATTCTGCGTCAAGCAAGGCGCGCAGACCCCGCACATCATCGGGGCGGGTGTGGCGCTGGTCCGGTCGAGGGTGCACCGTCACCCCCGCCGCGCCCGCATTCAAGGCAATCCGGGCCAAATCCAGAATATTCGGCCAGGGGTGTTCACGCCGATTGCGCAGAAGGGCAGCAACGTTCAGATTTACCGAGAGGTCCGTCATCGCCCCGCCCTACAGTCGAAAGGTTTGCACATGTTCGGGCACCGACACGCCGTCGATGTTTCGGGGGTCAGGAATCGGATCGCCAACCGAAGTATGGACGGGAATAACTCCGGCCCAGATGGGCAGGTTATAATCCTCTTCCTCGTCATTGGGTCCGCCGATGCGGACCTTGGCGCTGCCTTCCGAGATGTCCATCCCCAACACCATGGTCGCCTTCAGATCCTGCACGTGATCGGGCCGCAAGCTTTCATAGCGTCCGGGGAACAAGCCGTTCACGAACCGAGCCAGCTTGTCGAGCTTTTCCGCAGGGTCTTCGACCTTGACTGCCGTGCCAAACAACGTGACCGACCGCGAGTTGACCGAGTGATGCATTCCGGAGCGGGCTAGGACAAATCCATCGAGGATCGCGACCGACAAACAAACTTGCGCGTCACGTGAATTGCGCAACGCGCGGCTGGCGGAAGAGCCATGCCAATAGATGCGATTGCCCTCTCGCCATTGCAACGTCGGAGTGACAAAGGGCTTGCCGTCAATCACATAACCCACGCTGCACATGGGTTGCGCATCCAGAATGTTGTTGATGGTGGTGCGATCAAAATGACCCCGCTCGTGCGACCGGCGCAGGCGGGATCTGTCGGTGATGTTCAGAGTCTCATTCATTTTCTTAGCTCGGGTTTGTTCTTGCTATACCCGTAGTGCCCGGATATTGGATATTTTCAAATGTCCAATTCTAAAACTTTTTCTAAGGCCAATTTGAACCGCGACCTCTTTGCGATCTCGTTGGATTCATCGCTAAAGATGTCGCTTCAAACGCAACTGCTTGAGGCGTTGCGCAGCATCATTTCGACGTCCCCTTACCTTGTCGGGGTACGGTTGCCAGCCAGTCGCACCTTGGCGTCTGAGTTGTCGATCTCCAGAACAACGGTTCAAGCGGTCTATGACCAGATGATCAGCGAAGGGTATCTGGTCACGCGGCAAGGCAGCGGCACCTATGTGGCCAACGAGATCACCCACCTGTCACAGCCGCAGCCCGTCCCCCACCCGGCTGGTCCAACGATCCAGAAGTGGCGACCCTTTCAAACCGGTCTGCCGGATCAAGCCTTGCTGCCGCACAGACAATGGGCCCGCCATCTAGAGCGTGCCTGGCGCGACCCTGCGCCCGAGCTTTTGGCGCGACAGGATCCGTTTGGCTGGCACCCCCTGCGCGCGGCCATCTCGGACCACCTTGCCGCGTGGCGGCACCTGCCCTGTGATCCGGGGCAGGTTGTAATCACCTCGGGTGCGCGCGAGGCATTCGAGGTAATTTTTCAAGGGCTGCTTGGCGCAGGTAAACAGGTCGCGATCGAAGACCCCTGCTGGCCGAAACTGCACACGATCCTGACGGACACCGGCAATAGTGCGCGCCCAGTGCGTATCGATCAGGACGGTCTGGATGCGGCGCGCTTGCCGAATGGGGCCAATGCCACAATCGTCACGCCCTCGCGGCACTATCCAACCGGGGTCAGCCTGCCCCTGCCCCGCCGGGTCGCTTTGCTGGATTGGGCCAGACAGACCGGCGCGGTGGTGATCGAGGACGACTATGACAGCGAATTCCGCTATCGGGGGCAACCTTTACCATCGCTGTCGGGGTTGGATGGCCTGAACAACACAATCTACCTTGGCAGTTTTTCAAAACTCGTAAGCCCAGCGCTGAGGATCGGGTATATGGTCGTGCCGAAGCGTTTTTTAAACAGCACACAGGCCTATCTGGACCGTGTGGGCGCGCGCGCTTCGCTGATCCCACAACCCGCCTTGGCGACATTTATGAACAGCGGCGAATTTGCAATGCATCTACGGCGCATGCGGCGCGTTTACGCGCGACGTCAGAACCATCTTCTTAATGCGCTCGCCCCTGTATCTGATTTGCTGAACCTGCAACCCGACTCGTCGGGTATGCATCTTTGCGTTGCACTACAAACGACCCTTGCAAGCCGGATGTCCGACGTTGAAATCAGCCGCCGGGCCGAGGAAAATGGGCTACGGATCAGTGCACTATCGAACCAATGCGTTTTGCCGAAAAAAATGCAAGGCCTTCTATTGGGATACGCGGCGTTTGACGAAGATACGCTCTCAGGTTCAGCCAGGCAGTTGGTCGATATCCTGCGCTCAGGCTGATCTACGGGTCTCTCGGTGAAAGGCGCACAAAGCCAATCATATAAGAACGAAACAAAGTAATATCATAACAACTGAATATTTATGTATGTTTTTTTAAACTTGGAAACATTGTGTCTGTGAATGGGGAGGTTCACATGCTTCGACTGTCTGTATGCCTACTTACTTTGGCCTCGGTTCCGACAAGTGCCTTTGCCGATGCGGTTCCTTCCAAGGAAGCCGCCGAGGGAACCTTTGCCGAGCGCCCCTTCTCACCCTATGCCAACCGCACCTTCCCCGAGCGCCCCCTTTGGGGCGACACCCATTTGCATACGGGGCTGTCGCTGGATGCGGGCGCATTCGGCAACACGCTGCTGCCGGACGACGCGTGGCGATTTGCTAAAGGCGAGCAGGTGATTTCCTCGACCGGGCAACCGGTCAGGCTGGCCAGACCGCTAGATTGGATGGTTCTGACCGATCATACAGACCTGATGGGCTTTGCCCCCGATTTGCAGGCGGGTAAACCGGGCGTGATTTCGGACCCGAAGGGGTTGGAATGGTACGAAGGTTATAAGGCCGGTGGCGAAGAAGCCGGGAAAACAGCCTTTGATATCATCACAAACTTCTCTCAGATGACGCTGCCCGAAATTCTGCTGGAATCGTATAGTCCGGGGGCCGACGCCTTTGCGTTCACCTGGGAACATATCGTCCTGGCCGCGGAACGGCACAACGATCCCGGTAAATTCACAGCGTTTATCGGATTCGAATGGACCTCGGTGCCCAAGGGTTTCAATCTGCACCGAAACGTCATGCTGCGCGACGGACCGATCCGCGCACTGCAGGTTGTCCCGCCGGTGACACAACCGCCCTACGGCAATACCAACCCCAAGGCTCTTTATACGTGGCTGGAAGAATACGAAGCCGAGACCGGTGGCCGAGCGGTGGCTTTTGCCCATAATGGCAACCTGTCAAACGGGTGGATGTTCCCCACCGAAGACACGTATCACGGTGGCAAGGTTGACGAAGAATACGTCCAGAACCGAGCCAGGTGGGAACCGCATTACGAAGTCACGCAAATAAAGGGGGATGGCGAAGCACACCCATACCTCAGCCCGGATGACCCTTTTGCCGACTATGAGAACTGGGACGTTGGCAACCTCGATATCACCGAGCTGAAAACTGAGGACATGCTAGCCGGTGAGTATGCGCGCGAAGCCCTCAAACGCGGCCTGATGCTTGAAGAAAAGTTCGGCGTGAATCCCTATAAATTCGGGATGGGCGGCGCGACCGACAGCCATACCTCGCTGGCAACTGCTGAAGAAGACAACTTCTTTGGCAAATCCGTCAGTGTGGAACCCTCAGCTACGCGGATACAGCATCCTTTTATTGCCAATGACCTTGGCGAGATACCAGGGGATTTGCTTGTTGCCTCAGGCTACACGGCCGTTTGGGCTACCGAGAACACACGCTCGGCTATCTTCGACGCGTTCAAGCGCCGCGAAACCTATGCGACCACCGGCCCCCGGATCGGTCTGCGTGTCTTTGGCGGATGGGCCTTTGATGAGGGGGATCTTGAGACGCGCTTTCTTGCGGATGTCGGTTACACAAAAGGCGTCCCGATGGGTGGCGACCTGCGCCCGCGCGAAGGAGATGGCGCACCGAATTTTCTGATCGGCGCCCTGCGCGACCCGATCGGTGCAAATCTGGATCGGGTACAGGTTGTCAAAGGCTGGTTGGATGCCGACGGAGCGTTGCAGGAAAAGGTCTATAACGTCGCCTGGTCCGATGACCGGACACCGGATGCGGACGGCAACCTGCCCGAGGTCGGCAATACCGTGGATGTGGAAACCGCAAGCTGGAGCAACACAATCGGCGCGTCTGAGTTGATCACAGTTTGGTCCGACCCGGATTTCGATCCGAATGAACGGGCCTTTTACTATGTTAGGGTTCTTGAAATCCCGACCCCCCGCTGGGTGTTGTACGACAAGCTGCGGTTTGGCACTGATCTGCCCGAAAACACACAGTTGATCCATCAGGAACGCGCCTATTCCTCGCCGATCTGGTATACTCCCGGCGAATAACGGCCCTTTGCCCAAAACCCGCCCGGGCGGGGGTTTCTACCTTCGAAAACCCGGCACAGTGTTGGAATATAAGATAAATGTGCCGCCACCGTGTTTGACTTTTCAAGGGACTCGCCTCTACGATTGAGGCGGGTCCAGACGTGTCTTCGGAACTGTATATGCGTATTTTGAAAGAACCCCTGTTCCACTTCATTTTGATTGGAGCCGCCATCTTTGGATGGTTTGCCATAGTTGGCCCAAAGGACGAAAGCGTTGAGCTGGGCGAGGCAATCGTAATTGACGATGGTGACATCGCACTTTTAGTCACACGCTTTGAAACCACGTGGAAGCGACCGCCTCAGAACGACGAGCTGCAGGCCCTGATCGACGCCTTGGTGCGCGAAGAAGTAATGGTGCGAGAAGCCCGCAAACTGGGACTGGATCGCGGGGATCAGGTGATCCGGGCAAGGTTAGCACAAAAGATGGACTTCCTGTCGGATGCGATTGCCGCCTCGGTAGACCCTGAAGATTCAGTTCTTGAGGCTTACGTGGCGGCGAATCCGGCGCGTTTCACAAAACCTGCTCAGATGGCATTCGATCAGGTATACCTCGGTGATCAGCCGGGATCAGAGGAAGTTCAAACTGCTCTTGCATCGCTAAAGGCAGGCGCGGATTGGTTAGAGACCGGTGTTCAATCCCTGATGCCGAAATCTATGCCACCGTCAGCACCAACCGCTGTGGACGCCACATTTGGCCCGGGATTTTCGGCTGCGCTTGACCCTCTGGAAACCGGCATTTGGACAGGCCCGGTCGCATCGGGATACGGGGTGCATCTGGTCCGGGTTACCGATACACAACCCGAGTATCTCCCGCCTCTTTCGGACATTCGTGATGCGGTTTTGATAGCGTGGCGCAGGGACACCGCCGAGGAACTGGCGCAGGCGCAATACGAAAGTCTGGCCGCGCAATACAGGATTGAAAAACCGGGGCCCGTTGAATGAGGGTCCTCGTTTGCTTGATGATGGCGTTCTGGCTGGCCTGCGCCCCAAAGCACAGCGATGCCCACGCGCTTGACCCGGGTTATCTGGACCTTCGACAAATGGCATCGGGCACCTGGCAAGTGCTTTGGCGCATTCCGGATGTAAACGGTCAACCCATGCGGATCGACGCGATCCTGCCTGAAGTCTGCAGCCCGCTACAGGGGCCAAAGCCAATCTTTGACTCAGTCGCCTGGGTAACCTCGTGGGTCACCGAATGCGAGACCGAGATTGCAGGCCACACCGTCACGATCAAGGGGCTTGAACGGCAAAATAACGACGTCCTTTTGCGCGTTCAGCCGATGGACGCGGCGATTGCAACGTTGCGGTTTACACCTAATGAACCGACCCAAACCCTGCCCGAAGATCCAACAATATGGTCCGTGTTCGTCAGCTATTTCTGGCTTGGATTTGAACATATTTTGGAAGGCTGGGACCACCTTCTGTTTGTCTTTGCCTTGTTCATTCTGGTGCGCGATCCATGGCGGTTGGTTGGAGCGGTGACAGCGTTTACAGTCGCTCACTCAGTCACCTTGGCACTGGCGACACTGGGTTTTCTACGCGTCCCAGCCGCCCCAGTCGAGGCGGTGATCGCCCTGTCAATTCTGTTCCTGGCGCTGGAAATTCTCAAACACAAGGACGGGCAGATAAGGCTGTCCGAGCAATACCCCTGGATTGTCTGCTTTAGTTTCGGGCTGCTACACGGGCTAGGTTTCGCAGGCGCCCTGTCTGAAATCGGCTTGCCCACTCAGGATATTCCGGCTGCGCTTCTTGCCTTTAACCTTGGGGTTGAGGCTGGTCAGCTCGCCTTTATAGCGGGTTTGTCGTTGGTGATTTACCTGTGGCGTCAAATAACACGCTTTGATCCATCAAGACTGGATGGAATTACCAGACCGGTCACTGGCTATGCCATTGGATGCATTTCCGTATATTGGCTGGTCGAACGTGTCAGTGGATTTTAAATCCGGGCAGCAGCAATAGGTTCGTGTGCCATCTATTGGGAACGAAGACCTGTTGAAGCGATTGCGGTGGAGCTAAGCGGTCAGTTTTTCGAAGTGACGCATATAACTCGCAAGCGTAAACTCACTTTAGTAGGATGCCTGCGAAAACGGGACCTAATCAAAACCATGCAACAAAGCCTATACCTCTACTTGCTTCAAGTTGATCTCTTCTGGCGTGTCCGCAAAGGCAATCAATAAAGACCCGCGACCTTTGCTCGCAGCTTTATTAGAGACGCCACAGTATCGATCGTGGGCGATGCGACCCCAGTCAGCTGCCCTAGTTCCTGCACTGAAGTGACCAAAGCATCAATTTCCATTGGTCGGTTCAACTCCAAGTCCTGCCACATAGAGGTCTTGTGTGCGCCAACAGAGGCTCCACCATCAATCCGTTTTTCAACATCAATAGGAAATTTTACACCCAGCTTCTCAGCGATTTCTTGCGCCTCAAGCATCATTCCGCGTGCCACAGAGCGTGTGCCCTGGTCGGTACACAGGACATCAAGCGTTGAATGCGTAAGTGCAGAAATCGGGTTAAACGACAAATTACCCCACAGTTTCAGCCAAATTTCATCCCGTATTCTTGGTCTTACGGGCGCACGCAACCCAGCGGCAGACAACGCAACCGAAAGCTTGGCAGCACGGTCTGACTTAGTGCCATCTGGCTCGCCCAATGAAAAACGATTGCCTTCGACATGCTTAATCGATCCCGGGGCAATAACTTCTGCGGCTGGGTAAACGACACATCCGAGCACTCGATCCGGCCCGAAACCGTTCCATTGCATGTTACCCGGGTCCACAGACGCTAGCTTCGTCCCCTCATAGGGACCACCCAGTTTATGGAAGTACCACCAGGGCACCCCGTTCACTCCACTCACTACTGTCGTCTCGTCCGCAATCAGTGGCTGCATTGAGTCTACGACTGCTGGAACTGAGTGTGCTTTTAGTGTGATGAAAACATAATCTTGCGGGCCAAGGTCGGCTGCATTGTCCGAGGCGCGAACTGACACGTTTATCGGATCCCGCCCATCCTCAAGAAGAGTTAGCCCTTTTTCTTGCATTGCGGCTAGATGAGGGCCACGCGCGACTACACTGACGTCCACGTCTGACTGGGCAAGCTTCGCGGCAACGTAACCTCCGATTGCTCCGGCACCAAAGATACAAACTTTCATGTGTCTAAGCCTCTGCCAGTCCCAGTTTAGCGGCCAGCCCGATCCTTTGTATTTTACCTGTCGCGCCTTTTGGAATTTCTTCCAGAATAACAACGGTCGTGGGCACCTTGAATTTGGCGAGCCGATCACTGACGAATTCCCGAACGTCCTGACCTGCGATCGCCGCGCCTTCCGAGAGTACCACCGCCGCCGCTATGTCTTCACCCAGTTTGCCATGGGGAACGGCAAAACAAACCGCCTGAGCAACGTCCGGGTGGCTCAGTAGCACGGCGTCAACTTCGAGCGGGCTAATTTTTTCCCCACCTCGATTGATAAGCTCTTTGAGACGCCCGGTCAGTCGTAAATAGTTTTCGTTGTCGAATGACCCTTGGTCCCCGGTGCGAAACCAAAGTTTTCCATCCGCTTCAAAGAAATTGTCGGCATTTGCCTGCGGGTTGCTCTCGTATCCCGGAGTCACGTTCGGACCACTTATGACGATTTCGCCGACGTCCTGTGAAGCGATCAATACATTTTCCGTCTCGTCTGCAATTCCGACTTCTGGACCTGCGGCTATTCCAACGGAACCGGGCTTTTGCAGCTGGGGAGGAAGCGGGTTGCAACACATTTGATGTGCGGCCTCAGTCATGCCGTAGGCTTCGATGACGGGCGCTTTAAATGTCGCCACCAATTCTTCCATTACCGGGCCAGGCAATGAAGCAGAGGAAGACCGAAGAAAGCGCAATCGCGATTGATCAATGATTGTTTGGTTTCGGGCAGCTCGAGTCAGAATAGCTTGGTGCATCGTCGGAACTGCCGTGTACCATGTCGGGTCGACCTCAGCGACTTGAGAGAAAAAGCTGAGAGCGTTGAAACCTTGGGCGCAGCTAATTTGAGATCCAGCGCTTAAAGAAGCGGCGACAGCCGCGATCAGCCCATGGATATGAAACAGCGGCATAATGCTCAAACAACGGTCGTCGATTGTCAGTTTCAAAGACGACGCCACGTTTCGTGCGGATGCGTAGATATTAGCCTGAGTCAGAGGGACGATCTTAGGGCGCGACGTTGTTCCTGAGGTGTGGAGTATTAGGGCGACATCATCTTCACCCGGCTTGGTTGTATCAGCAACGCCAATTGGGTCGCTGGGCAATATAGAAAACTGCCCCGCTGGAAGGAGGCTTTCGTGAGAAGCCCTCAATATTGCGATGCCAAGATCCCTCGCCGCTTGCGCGGCGGGACCATCTTCGTATTCATTTACAAGAAGGGCCTTGGCCTTCAGATCCCTGAGATAAAAAAGGTATTCTTCGTAGGTATATGCAGGGTTCAGAGGTGCCGTCGTAGCAACTTGGGCGACGGAAATGAATGCCGTCGCCATCTCTGGGCCGTTGGGCAACACAATTGCCACCCGGTCGCCGCGACCTACTCCGATTTGATGGAGATCTATTTTAACCTTTGCGCAAAGCTCGCGAAGCCCACGGTAGCTCAGCCAAGATCGCCCTGGGGCACCGATAGCATTCGAAGTGCCAGAATGGGGTGCAATCAATTCAGCGATTAAGTGGGACATCCGGGATCCGTTTACAAAAGCATTGTCCTAATTAGCGGAGAGCGATGGAAGGTGTGGCTACGTTACATTGACGGTTAGGCTACCCAGTTTGTCGACCGCCAAAACCATAACATCTCCGCGGCTGACCGGGCCAACGCCCGAAGGTGTTCCCGAAAGGATAACGTCTCCGGCAGCAAGTTCAAAATAATCGCTGAGGTACGAGATCATCTCAGGGACTTTCCAGATCATCTGGTTCAAGTCGCCTTCTTGACGGATCTCACCATTCACCGTCAGAGTAATTGGACCTTTGTCGAGATGCCCAACTTCTGACACCTTGTGAATTGGTCCACATGGTGCAGAGCGCTCAAACGCCTTGCCGATTTCCCACGGGCGACCCATTTTTTTCATCTGCCCTTGCAGGTCACGGCGGGTCATATCAAGCGAAAGCCCGTACCCAAAGACATGATCCAAGGCATCGTCTACTGAAATATTCGTGCCGCCAGACTTGAGCGCGACATACATTTCAGCTTCGTGATGCACATCGGAACTGTGCGGGGGATAAGGAAACTCCCCTGAAGGATCGAGATTATTTGGGTTCTTTTGAAAGAAAAACGGGGGTTCCCGGTTCGGGTCATGGCCCATTTCAATTGCGTGCGCCGCGTAGTTTCGCCCAATGCAATAAACGCGACGGACAGGAAATGTTCCGCCCCCCGCTACGGGTATTACATGCACCTGTGGCGCGGGAATGACATGATCGGACATCGCTTTCCTCCTGAGCGTTTGATTGCCAAAGATCGGAATTCCAAACGGTCAGACACCCTCCGATCGATACCACGCCAGATACGTTCAGACGTGGCCGCTTACCAAGTCATCGCTAAAATTCGCGCTGTTTTGCAAGACCCATGGCTTCAATCCACCCCGACCATTTCCCGAATTGGTTGGGCATTGGTGCTGCTTCAGTCGTCGGACTGGATGCTCGTAGGCAATACACGCGAATAAACCGATTTCAGGTGATCCACCATGGCACTGGCCGCAAGCTCGCAGTCGCCCTTTGCTATGGCAGACACGATCACATCATGCTCACGAAAACTGGAATAATCGTCTGCAGGCTTTAGAGTCTCGCGTGGCTGCCCCCAAACAATAGATCTGCGGACCGAATTCAAAGTCTCAAAAAAGTACAAAAAGAGCTGATTGCGAGTAGAACGGGCAATAGCGTAGTGCAAATTGTTGTCCCAAGCTTCGTAAGTGCGCCAATCCTCTGCGGTACGACATTTATCCGCGCAAAGCCTCATTTGCTCACGATCTGAACGAGTTGAGTGAATTGCTGCCAAACGACTAAGCTGCGGTTCGATCGTAAATCGTACCGTCACAACTTGTTCAGGTTTTATTTGATCGCCCAAATAGGTAACGTCGGTGAGGTTCAGAACTGGCCGGGAACCTACGAAAGTTCCCCGACCCACATGGCGCCAGATAAGCCCCTGCGCCTCTAGCTCTGCTAACGCTCTTCGCAATTGGTTGCGAGTCGTCCCAAGCTTTGAACACAGTTCGCGTTCAGGCGGGAGCCTGTCGTTATGCCGGAATCCGGCGCTGTTAATCAGGTCGCGTACACGTTGCACGAGTTCTGTTGGTTCACTCATTTCCCCACCCAATTCGGTGATTGGTTGATTGATTGAAACGCCAAGTCGGAAAAAACTCAAGGGCAAGAGAAAAGCTAGAAACGAGTCGCAAGACCAAGTCAGCGACCAGGGCTTGACATCAGCACGAGGGAGGAGTGCCGAGTGCGGTTAGCAACTGTTTCCGTAGAGGGTCACGCCGTTTGCGTGGCAATACTTACCGATGGCAGCAGGTTAGACGTTTCGCGCGCAGCGCAATTGCGTGGCAAAACGCTGGACGCCAGTTCAATGCAGCAGCTGATTGCAGGCGGCCAAGCGACGCTTGAGGTTTTGAAAACCCTCGTGTCATCGGCTGAAGCCGGCGAATTAAAAGACGCATTGGCCCCAACTGATGCGCCATTCTTGGCTCCTATTCCTGCTCCGCGTAAAAACGTGTTCTGCGTCGGGCGCAACTATGCTGAACACATCGCCGAGGGTGATCGGGCGCAAAAGCAAAAAGTTGGAGTGACAGAGCATCCGGTGTTTTTCACAAAGCCGCCGACGTCTATTGTGGCACCCGAAGCGGACATTCTGATTTTCCCAACGGTCTCGCAGGCTGTCGACTATGAGGTCGAACTGGCAATTGTGGTCGGAAAACCTGGGCGCAACATAGCTAAAGCGGACGCATACGACCACATTTTCGGCTATACAATCCTAAACGACGTCACCGCCCGTGATATTCAGCGCCGTCATGGTGGTCAATATTTTAAAGGCAAAGGGTTGGATGGGTCATGCCCATTGGGTCCGTGCATAGTAACTGCTGATTCAATCGGCGATCCGCACTCTTTAACAATTGGCTTAACGGTTAACGGCGAACAGCGCCAAAACGGAACCACGTCGGACATGATCTTCGACATTCCAACGCTGATCGCATCCCTATCAGAAGGCCTGACCCTGGAACCGGGTGACGTAATCGCAACTGGCACGCCGTCAGGTGTCGGATACGCAATGGACCCACCACAGTTTCTGAAAGACGGGGACATCGTGGTTTGTGAAATTTCAGAAATCGGCGCGCTCAAGAATACCGTGCACGCTGTGTAAATGGCTCCTGCATAGCTGAATCTGCGGGTTGCCAATCATGCAAGGGAGGAAGACTAAAATGATGAATAGAAGGACTTTCACAGCGTCCTTGCTTTCGGCCGTTCCGGTAGCAGGCGCACTAGGAACAATGGGGTTTGCGCAGGACTTGCGTAAAATTACCTTCGTGCAGCCAAGCCCTTCAGCAATCAATTCATTTCCGGTTTTTGTCGCCATTGGAGAAGGTTACTTCGCGGATGAAGGTTTGGATGTGACCGTCGAGGCGATCAACGGCTCAGGGGCCGTGCTTCAGGCATTATCCGCCGGACAGGCGCATTTCGGCCGCCCTGGACCTGGCCCCTTGATTGCCGCACGGTCGCGCGATGTGGATGCCGTACACATCTACAACGTTGCGGCACGCAGCAACTTCGGCATCGCCGTACCCGAAGACTCTGACATCCAAAACGTTGAAGGGTTACGGGGCAAAGTCATCGGGACAGGTACTGCCGATGGCGCAGAAGTGGGCTTTGCACGCAATGTGATGACCGGAGCAGGTATGAAAGAGGGTGAGGATTTCACCTTCCTGACCGTCGGCGACGGGGGCCCGGCAACCGCAGCATTCCTGAATGGTGAAATCGACGCATACTCCGCTTCGACAGCCGATACAGCAATTCTGAACCAACGCGGAATGAAGGTGCGTGATATCACGCCTGCGGAATTCGGGCGTTTCTTCGGAAACGGCATCGCCACAATGGCGGACACAATCGCCAACGATCGCGAATTGGTCGAAGCCTGGAGCCGCGCATTCGCACGAGGTCATGCCTTTGCACTCGATGATGCCAACCGCGAAGCTGTGCTGAAGCATCTGGCGGACGGCAATCCTCAGGAAGGCGAAGACATAGAATTCCAGTCAGCGCTATTCGATGCCGTACGATCGAAAACCATAGCAGCGGATCCAAGCAATGGTCTGGGATGGTACCCCGCCGAAGTTTGGCAGGAATGGCAAGACGCACTTGTTGCAGGGGGCGAAATCCCAGGACCGCTGGATGACCTAAGCGCAGCCTGGACCAATGAATTTGCAGCCATCGGCAACGAGGCCGCCAGCAAATGAACGCTGTAGTCACACATGAGTTTTCCGGCGCGCCCTTGGGCACGCCGGTCTACGAACTGACCCATGTAAGCAAGACCTATGCGCGCAATCTTGTGGTCGCTCTTGAGGACATTAACCTGACGCTTCGGAAAGGAAGCTTCACATCTGTCATTGGGTCCAGCGGGTGCGGCAAGTCAACTCTGCTCAAGATCATGGCGGGTCTGATCCCGCCCACCAAAGGACGTGTGATCCTTCAGGGACAACCAGTGACGGGGACTCGCCGGGACATTGGCATGATGTTCCAGCAGGCAACACTATTTCCGTGGAAAACAGCAGTGGAAAACATCGTTTTGCCGATCGAGATTCGCGACGGCAAAGCGGCGGCCAAAAAAGCTATGGGCAAAGCTCACGAACTATTGGACATCGTGGGTTTGCAAGGTTTCGAAAACGTATATCCGAACGAATTGTCCGGCGGCATGGCGCAGCGCGCCTCGATCTGCCGTATGCTGATCACTGAACCAGCCGTGCTTTTGATGGACGAACCGTTCAGCGCGCTCGACGAGTTGTCGCGCGATATGATGAACATGGAATTGCAGCGGATTTGCCGGGAACAGGATGCGACTGCTTTTCTTGTAACGCACTCCATTCAGGAAGCTGTTATTTTGTCTGACGAAATCGTCGTTTTGAAGCCGCGTCCGGGCAGGATTGCCGAAATTGTTAAAGTCGAACTGCCGCGTCCACGCACGCTCGACATGATGACGACACCCAAATTCGGCGCTATCGTAGACTACATTCGCAGCCTCCTGGATAAGGGAGAAGAAATGTGAGCGAAGTTCAGAATTACTCACCTTCCGTAAAAGACGCTGCCCCCTCAGAAGACACTGTATGGGAGCAGAAGGTTCACTTTATCGACTCGGTTCCTCGCTGGCTGGCGATGACCTTTGTCTTCGTGGTTTTTGTCGGAACTTGGCAAATTGTGACCAGCCTTAGGCTGGTCTCTCCGATCATTCTACCGACGCCGATGGAAACCCTCAAAGATATGATCTTCGTGGGGCAAAACCTTTTGACCGGTGGCTACATGCTTGGGGCGCTGTGGATCACCATCAAAGAAGTCATCTATGGGTTTGCGCTGGCAATCGCGATCGGATTTTCGCTGGGCGTTCTGGTTGGGGAAACGGCCTTTGGCGAAAAGGCCGTGATGCCCTACTTAGTGTCTATAGATACGATGCCAAAAGTCGCGTTCGCTCCTCTCTTCGTGGCTTGGTTGGGCTTTGGCATTGAATCCAAGGTGGCACTTGCCGCCTTTATCGCAACATTTCCGATTGTCGTTGGTACTGCAGCCGGACTTCACGCCGCCGACGAAAACGCGCGCATGTTGTTCAAGACGATGGGCGCCAGCCGGATGCAGACATTGATCAAGATGAAGCTGCCAACCGGTCTGCCGCAGATATTCACCGGACTTAAGATCGGAGCAGTCGGGGTTATGGCGGGGGCGATTACAGGAGAGTTCCTGGGCGGCGGGAAGGGATTTGGTGAGCTGATCCGTGTTGCAGCCTCGCAGCTCAATACACCTCGAGTGTTCTCATTGATCCTGTATCTCAGCCTCGTCGGTCTGGCTGTGTTTGCGACAGTGGTTTGGACACAGCGTAAACTAGTGTTCTGGCACAAAGAGCAGGTTGGCAGAGATGACTTCTGAGCCGGTAAAAATAAACTGCCAGACCTTGCGTGAATTTGTGGCGAGCGCACTCGAAACTCGGGGTGTACCTAAAGAAGATGCGGACAAGGTGGCCTCGCTGATGGTCGAGGCCGACATTTATGGATACGGCACTCACGGGGTCTTTCGCTTGCGGCAGTATCTGGCCAGGCTGGCAGGGGGTGGGAGTAATGCCACGCCAAACGTCACCGTCATACATCAGACTGTCGCGACCGCGTTGATTGATGGTGATGACGGTCTTGGTCATCTGGCGATGTCAGCGGCGCGGGATCTTGCAATAAAAAAGTCCAAAGAGGCCGGCATTGGATGGGTCGGTGTTCGGCGCGGCAACCATGCAGGACCACTCGCACTTTATGTGCGTCCACAAGCTGAGGCAGGAATGCTTGGCATGGCTGCGGCGGTGGGCAGTGCAAACCACGTCCCGCCTTACGGTGGAAGCGACTTGCTTCTTGGCACCAATCCCATCGCTTTTTCTGCCCCTGCAAAAGGGCCCGACCCGTTTGTGTTTGATATGGCGACGACAGTTGCCGCGATGGGCAAGATCAAGACTCTGTTACAGCAAGGCAAGCCGATGCCTGAAGGGTGGATGGTCGGGCGCGATGGCAATCCGTTGACGGACCCTGCCCGCAAATCAGAAGGGTTTCTTTTACCAATCGGCGGCCCGAAAGGTTTCGGTCTTTCCGTAGCCATAGGGTTAATGGCCGGAGTCTTGAACGGCGCTGCCTTCGGCTCTGACGTGGCAAACTTCACCTCAGACACGACGTCATCCACAAACACAGGGCAATTTGTAATGGCGCTTGATCCGGCGGCGTTTGGGATGGAAAAAGACTTTGCTTCGAATGCAGCCCGTGTCTTTTCCGAAATGCGCGCATCCGCCCCCCTGCCCGGTCATGACCCTGTACGCTTGCCCGGAGACGGCAAAACGGCCGCCGCTGAGGCCCGTCGCAGAGACGGCGTGAGGCTTAACCCTGCTCTTTGCCGAGACCTCAACAAACTTGCCCTGGACTGTGGGCTGACACCCCCATTTCCTGGTCTCAGCACTGAATAGCGACCGATCCTAGAAAAGTTGGTAAGCGCTTTGGAGCAGAACTTAGCCGAGCGACTCGTCCTCGGCCTCAAGCGCTTTCACAAGGGCCGAAAGTTTGTTCATCATGTGTAGCTTCATGGTTTTGCCAAGCCCATCTGCATCGCGAGCCTTAAGCAGCTTCATCATGGCTTCATGTTCGTCAATTGCCTGCGCCCATCGTTCTTCCGACAAATTGGCCATAAACCGTGCGCGGCGGACCCGCCCGGCCAATAGCTTGTGGTGGCTTTCAAGGATGTCGTTTCCCGCACCACCTATCAGTGTCTGATGAATGTCCTGATTGGCCTTAAAATATGCCTGTCGATCACGTGACTTATAGGCTTTCAGCATGTCCTTGTGGCGGCTCTCGATCTGTTGAATTTCCGCAGTGTCCATGCGCTGACACGCCAGCTCTCCTGCCAATTGCTCAAGCGTTGCAAGCACTGGAAACGTATTCTCCAGTTCCTCGCGCGTAACACTTGCGACGCGAGCCCCCCGGTTGGCCTGAAGTACCACAAAGCCTTCTGATGCAAGCACCTTTAGAGCTTCTCGCAATGGTGTTCTTGAAACACCCAACGAGTCGCAAAGTTGTTTCTCGGGCACTTTTTCTCCCGGCTTCAGAACATCT
Source organism: Ruegeria sp. BI11 (assembly GCF_056538005.1). Lineage (NCBI taxonomy): Bacteria > Pseudomonadati > Pseudomonadota > Alphaproteobacteria > Rhodobacterales > Roseobacteraceae > Ruegeria > Ruegeria sp. BI11. Next base: position 265,362 of record NZ_JBQFSM010000005.1, read on the forward strand.
TCGACAACCAGGTTGCGCAGCCTTTCTACCAGTTCTTCATGAAGGGTCGGACGATTAATGCTATCCGTCAGGTTCATATCCACATCCTAATTTTCCAGGACCATATCCAGTAGGCGCGCGACGTGCATTGCTTGGCGCTGCGTACCTTCGGCAATTTGGTGGCGGCATGAAGTTCCGTCTGCCACGATGATTGCATCCGAAGACGCCGCCTCCAAAGCTGGAAATAAGTCGAGGCTTGCCATCTTGAGCGAGATATCGATGGTGTCGGGCGCGTATCCGAAGGCCCCGGCCATGCCGCAACAACTGCTTTCAATCAAGTGAACCTCTGCCTCAGGAATACGCTTCAGGAGGTTAAGCATCGGCGTGACAGCATTGTGGGCTTTCTGGTGGCAGTGTCCGTGCACATGGATCGGACGATCCATCGGCTTCATAGGCAAATCCGGCTGGCTGACCAGGAATTCCTCAAAGGTGTGAGTGGCGGTCGACAACAACTCTGCTTCCGGCCCCGGGCAAAGACCTAAATACTCATCCCGGAAAGTGAGGATCGAGGACGGTTCAAGCCCGACTACCGGCACCCCTTGTGCAACTGCCTCTCGTGTCGCGGCAATCACGCGCTGTGCCTCGTTGCGCGCTTCCTCCACGCTGCCCACAGCCAAAAGAGTGCGCCCGCAATCCAGCGGCCTTCCACTATGGTCATCCCGTGCTACAGCAACCCGAAGCCCCAGCGCACGCAGAACCCGGACCGCGGCGCGTAGATTGTCAGGCTCGAAATACCGGTTGAAGACATCTGCAAAGAGTACAACCTGCGGATCTGCATCCTGAGCCTCGGCATCACTGAACGGGTCAGAAGACCACACTGGAAGGTCCCGTCGCGCCGAAATCCCAGTCGGTTTTTCCAGTAGTTTGCGCAAGGGGAAAATTTTGTTCCGGGCATTCATAAGCCACGCAACTTTTGCAGCTTTTGGCGCATATCGAGGCAAATAGGCGACCAATTTGTCCGCCATTGTCAGTCCGTCTCTTTTACGCTTCGCTGACAGGACTTCGATCTTCATTCGTGCCATGTCGACACCCGTCGGACATTCACGAGCGCAAGCTTTGCAGGACACGCAGTATTTCATAGTGTCCATCATTGCATCTGACGTTAAACCGCCCGGCATCTGCCCGCTGATGGCAAACCGCAAAGTATTTGCCCGCCCCCGGGTAGCATCGCGCTCGTTTCTGGTAGCTCGGAAAGAAGGACACATAACGCCGCCCTTCAGCTTGCGGCACGCACCATTGTTGTTGCACATCTCAACGGCACCCTGAAACCCTCCTCCGGCACCTGGCCAAGCGGTCCAGTCGAACGACGTTTCGAATTCAGGAACCGAGTATTCTGGGCCATATCGGAATAGGCGGCGATCATCCATGGCAGGCGCGTGCACGATCTTCTCAGGATTGAGCACACCGTTGGGATCAAACCGGTTCTTGACCTCTTCAAAAGCGGAAACGATACGCTGGCCAAACATCTTTTCATGAAACTCTGATCGCACGATCCCATCGCCGTGTTCGCCGGAATGAGAGCCTTTGTATCTCTTGACCAGATCAAATGTTTCTTCGGCGATCGCCCTCATTGTTCGGACATCTTTGTCCTGCCGCATGTTCAGTACAGGACGCACATGCAGACATCCAACCGAGGCATGCGCGTACCAAGTTCCCTTTGTGCCGTGTCGCGCAAAAATTTCGGTTAGGCCAGCGGTGTAATCGGCGAGGTCGGGCAGCGGAACAGCGCAATCTTCGACAAAAGAGATTGGTTTGCCTGCCTCCTTCATCGACATCATGACATTCAACCCGGATTTTCGGTACTCGGCGATGGCACTCTGTAATGAGTTGTCCGTAACAGAGACAACGCCGCCCCACCGGTTTTCCACCCCGCTGAAAGCAAACCCGAGATCTCCCATCAGCTGCGAGAGGTCGACCAGCTTTGCAGCATTGGCCTCGGCGCTGCCCTCGGCGAATTCCACCAGTAACAGGGCTTCGGGATTGCCTTCTACAAATGCCTCAATCGTGTCGCGAAACAATGGGATTTCACGCCCTAAGGCGATCATGGTGTCGTCGATCAACTCTACCGCCTGCGGGTTCAGCGTCACGAGGTGCTGCGTGGCCTCCATTGCAGCACGGAACGTCGGGAAATGACATATACCGGTGACTTTCTCGCCCGGTAAGGAAGCAAGGCTTAGTTCCAACTCTGTGAAATAGGCTAACGTGCCTTCTGATCCTACCAGCAAATGAGACATGTTGACGTCATTACCGACAAGCGCGTCGATATTATAACCGCCCACACGACGTAGGACTTTGGGAAACTGGGCATCGATTTCAGCAGCCTCTCGACGTCCCAATGCACGCATGTCGGCAACAAGGTTCCCGTAGCGACCAGACCCAGCTGTGTCAGCGCTGAACCGCGCTTCCATGCCATCAGCCAAGATTGCCTTTATTGCACGGACATTGTCGCGCATGATCCCGTATCGCAGTGATTTTCCGCCTGACGAGTTGTTGGCTGCCATCCCTCCTATCGTGCAGCGAGACGCCGTCGAGGGATCGACAGGAAACCACAGACCATGCTGTTTCAAAGCGCGGTTCAGCTCGTCCAGAACAACACCGGGCTGAACGCGAGCAATTCGGTTCTCAACGTCTACGTCCAGAATCCGATTCAAGTATTTTGTGTTGTCCAGAACAACACCCTGATTGACCGTTTGCCCGCATTGCGACGTGCCGCCGCCGCGAGGAAGAACCGAACATCCTTCGTCCCGCGCAAAGGATATCACGGCCTGAACGTCTTCTGTGGATCGGGGAACCACCACGGCGTCCGGTGTCATCTGATAGATTGAGGCATCGGTGGAGTATCGAGCAAGCGATGCCGGATCAGTCATCACGTCGCCTTGGACATCAGATGATAGCCTTCGGTGCAACGGACCATTCTCAAGCATCGGTTTCGCCTTCTCTGTAAGCCCAACGAGAGGCCTCACTTCACTGTTGACTGAATAATGAATTCATAATTAACTTTTGCCAATAGGCAATTGCGCCACTCTCATGGCGCCAGCGGAAGGATCAGTTCAGATGCGCCAGGCGGGTAGGCACTTTTTGCAAATTCCAGGACCAAGTGCCGTGCCGGAGCGCATTCTGAGAGCCATTGGCATGCAGACTATCGATCACCGGGGTCCTGATTTTGCGGAAGTGGGGAATAAGGCCCTCAATGGGATGAAAACCATTTTCAAGACAAAGCAGAACGTCTTTATCTACCCCTCATCCGGCACTGGCGCATGGGAAGCGGCGCTTGCAAACACGGTATCGCCAGGAGAAAAAGTGCTCATGTTCGAGACCGGGCATTTCGCATTTATGTGGAACAACCTGGCCAGAAAAATTGGGCTGCAGCCAGAGCTTATCGAAGGGGATTGGCGCGGCGGTGCGGACCCCAATCAGATTGAAGATCGTCTGCGCAAGGACAGTCGGCATGAGATTAAGGCGGTTTGCGTCGTCCATAATGAAACTTCTACCGGGTCAGTCTCCCCTATTGCGGAAGTACGCCGAGCAATAGACGCAGTGCGGCACCCTGCGCTTCTGATCGTTGACTCCATCTCCGGCCTTGGATCGATCGACTTTAGGTTTGATGACTGGGGTGTCGATGTCTGTGTCTCTGGCTCGCAAAAAGGGCTGATGCTACCGCCAGGTCTGAGCTTCAACGCCGTGAGTGATCGTGCGCTGGAACAGTCAAAATCCGTGACTATGCCGCGAAGCTATTGGGATTGGCGGGATATGGTTGAGCCGAACCAGAAAGGGTTCTTCCCCTATACTCCCGGCACCAACCTTCTCTATGGATTAAATGAAGCCATTGATATGTTGCACGAGGAAGGGCTGGAGAATGTGTTCGCTCGGCATACCCGGCACGGAGCCGCGACTCGAGCGGCCGTTCAAGCATGGGATCTCGAAGTGTTGTGTGCTCGCCAAGGTCAAGAGTCGGGCGTACTGACTGCTGTTAAAGTCCCCGAAGGGCACTCTGCCGACGCCTTTCGTGCAACGGCGCTGGAGCACTATGATATCTCACTTGGAAATGGTCTGTCCAAAGTCTCCGACCAGGTGTTCCGAATAGGTCATTTGGGCGACTTCAACGACCTGATGTTGATGGCCACACTCTCCGGAGTAGAAATGGGGCTAGCCAAAAGTGGCATGCCTCATAATACAGGTGGCACTCAGGCTGCCTTGGAGTATCTCAAGGCTGCGTAGCGCTGAACAAAATCTTCCATAACGTTACTAGGTCTGCGGGCATTTGGTACAAGTGCATAACTGACCTTGGAGTTTTTGGGACTTCTGAAAACCCGCACGAAAAAGCAACTCATGCTGTAACTAATGTCCGCTTTGGGCCGTTCGTTAATTTTTGCATAGGCCGCTATCTGCTATTGTCCTTTTTCCGGATATCTATCCTTACAACGGTTTTGCTAGTCCTTTGGCCGTAGCTATTTTTGGTGGCCGTTCATCTGAAACGTTGTGACCAAACCCGCCCAATCCAAGCCCTCAACACATACCCACCGTCGCCCAAATATTTAGCCACGTATGACTTGGAATACAGGGTTCAGACACAGCCAACTCCAAACCTAAACAGTCAACCGGCAGCCAATTAATCCACGTACCGAGACAGATATGTGTAGATGTGGTAATGCTTTAGCATCGTCCTGATACCCTTGAGATCGAATTGATTGGTCGGGAAGCAACTATGGCGCGTTTGTTCAAAGTTATTCTTGGAATTGTCATCTGCGCAGTGGCATTGCTCATTCTTTTCTTGTGGCTGTGGGCTGTACCCAGTGTCGAGAACCGCCCGATCGCGACCGATGCCGAAACCATCGCGCGGGGGAAATATCTGACCGCCGCAGGCGATTGCACGTCTTGCCACACCACCGAGGGCGGCGCTGCGTTCGCAGGCGGACTTAAGCTTGATACCCCGTTCGGTGGAATTTATTCCGCCAATATTACCCCGTCCGCAGAGGGCATCAAAGGCATGAGCTCAGCCGAGTTCTACCAAGTCCTCGCTTACGGCTCTTACAAGACCTTTCAGCCACTCTATCCTGCAATGCCCTATCCCTCATACCACTTGGTGACACGCCAAGATTCCGATGCGATGCTTGCGTATCTGATGACCCAGAAGCCGGTCGACCAAAGCGTTCCAAAAAACGAATTGAGCTTTCCCTTCAACATTCGGCAGCTTGTGCTTTTTTGGAATGTATTCTTTGCCGCGCGAGGGACATTCGAACCCGACAACTCCCGAGATGCGGTTTGGAACCGCGGTGCCTATCTGGTTGAAGGGCTGGGCCATTGCGGTGCCTGCCACACACCACATAACGCCTTTGGCGCTGCCGAGCATAGCCGGGCGTTGGCCGGGGCACCGCTTGCAGATTATGAAGCACCCGATATTCGGCCAGAGGCCCTGAAACAACGTGGCTGGACTGCAGAATATCTGACCGAATTCTTTAAAACAGGAAAAGGGCCCAAAGGAACTGCATTCAAAGAAATGTATCTGGTGGTGAAGAATTCATTGTCGCAGTTGACCGATGAAGACCGGATCGCCATGGCAACCTATCTTCTGGATCTGCGGTCCGCCCCAAGGGGTAATGACACCGTCACTTTGGCCGCATTGGATGGCGAGACTCCAGCTTCCTTTCCCGAGGGGCGGACATTGTATTTGAACAATTGTTCGATGTGCCATGGCCCGCGCGGCAAGGGCGTGAAAGATGGGGCGCCGCCATTGGCAGGTAATTCTACGCTCGCACAGGTTGAGGGCCGCAACATGCTTTACGCAATCGTTAACGGCTTTCCCGATCCGAGGTCCGTACCTAATTCCAGCCCGATGCCTGCTTTCAAGGATCGTATGACACCGACGCAGATCGCGGAGTTGGCCAATTTTCTACGGCACGCTTTTGCGGCTGAATCACCAGCCCTGCCCAAGTTTACCGAAACCGACATTGAAGCAATTCTGAAATAGGTGGCGCCGGGCCAGAATGGAAAAGGTGGAATTTGACATGTGCGAAGATCATGACAAAGAGCCAAAAAGCGATACCGGCGTGACACGGCGCAGCGTGCTGACGGGTGGTGTCGGTGTGGCTACTGGCACAGCGGCCACATTGGTTGCCGGGCTTGGAGCCGAGGGCGCTGCGGCTGGTCCTTTGCAACGCCCGTGGGCGACCGAACTGGGCGATCCGGTTGGTACAAGTCCCTATGGCCACCCGTCCTCCTTCGAAAAGACAGTAATCCGTCGCCCGACCCCATCCGAGTATGCACCAAAGGGCTACGTTCCGCCAATGAACGAGTCCTCCTGGACCGGCACGCCGCTACAGGATTTGCGCGGGATCATCACCCCCAACGGGCTGTTCTATGAACGATCCCACGGTGGTTACGCCGACATGGATCCGGCCAAGCACAAAGTGGTTATTCACGGGCTTGTCGATCGCAACCTTGAACTCAGCATGGAGGATCTGCGTCGTTTTCCCACTGTCACCACGTTCAGATTTCTTGAATGTTCCGGCAACAGCGATCTGATCTGGGGCAAAGCAACCTATGGCGGGCAGGAAACGTCTCCATTTTTGACCGCGCAGGATATTCACGGCCTCCTCAGTTGCGCAGAATGGACCGGCGTGCGGCTGTCCGACCTTTTGCGTGAGGCAGGCGCGGACACAGCAAGGGCCAAGTGGCTAATCGTCGAAGGCGCAGACTCTGGAGCTTTGGCGCGCAGCTTGCCGATGGCACGAGCTTTGCATGATTGCATCCTGGCCTTTGCACAAAACGGTGAAATGCTACGCCCGGAACAGGGGTACCCGGTTCGGTTGCTGGTTCCGGGTTGCGAAGGCAACCTGAACATCAAATGGGTGCAGCGGATAGAGGTGACTGACCAACCCCTGTTTGCCACGTTTGAGACCGCTCAGTACACCGATCTGCAAAAGTCCGGTAAGGCCTGGATATCTTCGCTGGTGATGGAGGCCAAATCGATCATCACCTTCCCGTCGAGCGGTCAATCTTTGCCGGAAAAAGGGTTCTACCAGATCCGAGGCATCGCTTGGTCTGGGCGCGGGAAGATTTCACATGTGGATGTGTCATTGGATGGCGGGCGCAACTGGACCGAAGCGCGACTGACGGAGCCGGTGATGTCAAAATGTCTGACTGAATTCACCCTGCCTTGGAGATGGGACGGCAGTGAGACACTTTTAATGAGCCGGGCAACAGACGAAACTGGCTATACGCAGCCTTTCGTTCAGCAACTTGTCGAAGCACGCGGAAAGTTCTCATCCTACCACAACAACGGCATCCAGACGTGGCGGATCGAAAGCAATGGCGAGGTGTATAATGCGACGGGTTAACCTGGTTTTCTTTGCCATTCTGCCACTGTTAGCCTCTGGATCGGCAGTTGCACAAACAGGCGATTGCGGCAATCGCCCCCTGTGTCTGGGCCAGACAATCTCCGAGGCAGATCTGACGGCTTGGTCCCTTAACGTTTTCCCCGATGGAACCGGGCTTCCCGATGGAATGGGCAGCGCTGAAGAGGGTCGTCAAATATACAGGGACAAATGCTCGGCCTGCCATGGCGAGAAAGGCGTAGGGGTGAAGGTTTTGCTGGATCGCGGTGCATTTCCCACCCTTGTCGGTTCGACGCCGCCTTTGACCGACACAGAACAACAGCCTGCGCAAACTGTGGGCAGCTATTGGCCGTATGCCACAACTTTCTTTGATTACGTCCGCCGTGCCATGCCCTTTGCTACGGCCCATTCACTAAGCAATGACGAAGTCTATGCCGTCACCGCGCATGTCCTGGTGTTGAACGACATCCTGCCTGCGGGAGCAAGCCTGGATCGAGAAAGTATGATGCAGGTGACAATGCCCAACGTCGATGGATTCATTTGCGATGCCCGTCCAGACGTGTTTGCCCCCCGCTGTATGTCGAATTGTGCAGTACCCGACGATTCTGAGGTATTGATCGGATCAGGCGAGAACTATGGCAAACCAGTGCCGATAACGGATTGCATGGTTCGGTAGAGGTCGCCAAGATGGCCCGAAGACTTGGTTTTTTGACAGCTTCAACTATAGCTGTCGTGTCGCCAAACTCAACGCTGAGATACCGAACTGTGCTGTCCATATTTGTATGACCGAGCAAGATTTGCACTGCGCGCAGATTCTCCGTCTTCTTGCAAATCTAGTTGAGCTTGTTTCACTGCAATGAATGAGTACTACACGCGGTCGCCACTTTAGCCGTCTGTACGACGCATTCGCCGTTGTTGGCGCACTTTCCAACCGCTAAATACCGACAGAAGCAAATGTTATTCAACAGGCGATCTCAGTCATAATTGGCATTGTTTTCGATGGGACAATCTTCCTTATGAGCCACGTTTATCCTCTTAGAAGTATCACAAACTGCTGGGCACAGGCTCATCAGGGGTTATCTTGAGGGTCAGATGCAAGGCCTACAGCGCATATGTTGTCTGCTTGCGTCATTCGCTTTACGCCCTGCGTGCTTCCAGTGGCTACGCGCCGAATGCAGAAAGCCCCGCGAGTTGCGAGGGTAAATGTATGATATACTGTGCTAAAGTTGGTTGCGGGAGCAGGATTTGGCCTTTGCCGAACGTCAACGAAACTCCTTTTCTAGGGAAGCCCATCGGAGCGGTCTTTTGCTACATTATGACAAAACTGTTTTCAGCAAATGACCGCTGTGACCGTTATAACTCGCGATTATGAAACCGGATCAAATTTTTGCGACAAGTCCATAGAGGCGACTGGTCTCACAGCGGAAGATCTTACTCGGCGGCTGAGAGGTCAGGAATAGTTGCGGTTACTATTTCCGAAGCTTCAATCCTATAGATTTAAGGCGCAAGTTCGCTCTAAGTTTGGCAAATAAAAATTTAAACCGTAACCCAAACTGGGTCCGCTGCTATGTTAGCACCTTTTGGACACTCAACAGAAATAACTTGATCAGTAAGAGGTGCCGTTTGACTTCGGCACTTCTGGTACAGCTGAGGAATCAACAAAAAGCTTTTCACCTCTCTAAGTTCGAACTTAATGGGATGAGCGTGGAGTCCCTGTGTCTAAGCCAGTAGACCGGTATTTACACCCCTCCAAGAATTGCCGAAGCCCCGCTAATCAACTGATGCAGAGTTTCTTGCTCTAAGTCAGCGTTGTGAACTTTTGAAACAAACGTCACGAACACCGCAAGCGTGACAATTCCCGTAATCATCCATCGGTGTGTCATCAGTGGCCTCCTTCAATCCAACTTACACATCTTCTTTGGCTCAAAGATGGGATTGAGAAGAGATTGACGGTAGGAAATTACATGTTGCTATACAGTAGTTGTTGGTAACACACTTTGCTTCGTGAAAGTGCAGGGGAATAGTCGTGGCGGAAAATGTCGATAAGGCGGATATTCTCAAACAACTGGAACGCATCACAACGTCCAAGAATTTCCCATGCAGTACCCGAACAAAGACGCTCCTAGAACACCTTGTTCATCGAGAACTTGAAGGTCGCGGTGACGAGTTGCGGGGTACCGCATTGGCAATGGATGTTTTTGGAAGAGGCGCTGAATTTGATCCAAATGCTGATCCGGTCGTCAGAATTGAGGCCGTCAAACTGCGAAAGGCATTGGACTATTATTATTTGACAACAGGGAACAACGACCCGGTTTCAATATCTGTTCCTAAGGGACAGTACCGCCCACTTTTTGAAATAAACACCCAAAAAGCCGAACAACAAAAGTCGTCTGTAGTGCTCCATGAAGGATGGCCTGTTCTTGGGATCTCTTCCTTTGACGGTTCAGATACGTCTCGAGCGAGGCTTTTCCGAGAGGGCTTTCCTGAAGAGCTAGCCCTAGAACTTGCGCGTTTCGCTCATATCCGTATCTTAACCGGGTATTCCGACAAGCATCCAGATGGTTTTCAGGCAGAAGCCTTACCCTCTTGCGACTATTTTTTGAATGGTTCCGTCAGGGACGATCAGGTCAACCTGCGCTTGATTGTGCAACTAAGACGAACCGTTGACGACACTATTTTATGGGCCGACCGGCGTGATATTAATCCAGACGCCTCTAATCCTTTCAAAGCCCAAGAAGAAATTGCAAAACAATGCGCGACAAAGCTGGTTGATGCTTACGGGGTTGTCGCAGCCGACGCCGCGGATCATGTGGCAAGCCATTCGCGGGCCGGGGGTAGTACCTATCAAGCTCTGTTGGCTTTTCATGCCCACGTTCGCACTTCTAGATCGGGCAGCTTGCAGCAAATGATGGATCTGGCGCGTTCAGCTATTCAAAACGACAATGCAAGCGGACTGGCTCACGCTCTCATGGCTTTGGGGCATGTTGAGGAAGTGGCTCTTGGCCAAAAACGCCTGTGCGACGTGCTAGAACAGGGGCAAACTCATGCTGAGAAAGCATTGACTCTTGACCCTCAATGCCAAGAGGCTTTGTTCGCAGCCGCGATATACGCGCTATTGGTCAGAGACACTCACAGGTTCAATCGTTTGATCAACGCAGCAATTCAAGCCAATCCCAACAGTGCATTGCTGATTGCGTTGGCCGGCGCTTGGATTGCGCTGGTTGGTGATATCAAGCTAGGCGGGAAAATGGTGAGGCAGGCTTTGGACATCAATCCATTGTTGCCAATCTGGACAAATATCACTCTTTGCTTGGAGGATGTTCAGGGAGGAGACTACGCAAAGGCCTCAGAAAAAGTGCGCCGGATTGATGCGCGTGAACACGCAGGCGACTGGTTGTTGATCGCTGCTATTCACGGAATGGCCGGTAAGACAAAACTGGCAAGGAGTGCATTGTCGAACTTCCCTACTTCACAGTTTTCTCTGGAAGAGTATCTTGATGATCTTCCATATGCATCTGGTGTGGTGGAGTTGCTAAGAGAAGGCACAAAACGTGTGCGTTCTGTCGAGACTTGATCTTTCTTCAGCGACTTTGCAACCAAACAATCGCAGCCCAAACTCCAACTGTTGTCTAATACCTACGCGCGCAATGATTTCTTCACCAACAAACTATCGGCTCGGGATGAAAACCGCTCTGTGAGAATGCGCTCGACGGGAAAACCTTCATAGGTAAAGCCGATCACATCACGCGACCATGATGCATTCGCCATACTTCAAAACCAACTCAACTCGATGTCCAGCGCAATGGTATCTTGAAGCTAAGCCGAGAGGCGAGAACACTTGTGCGTCAATTGCCGCTACACGAGTGCGCTTGAAGACAGACGTATGTTCAGTCACTTGCATAAGGCTACTGGAGTTCCGCATTCATGTTAGCAAGCAATGGCCGTTACCTAGCGTGGAGAGATCGCTCCGATCTCTACGATGCTTTTCCATATTTCAACAATTCCAAACGTTTGTTAGATTTTAAATTTCCTCGACTGAACGATGGTTCCAGTCTATCTGTTTAGTTAATATTTCACAGGTGCGATCGGACGTCTTCAATTGTTAAATTCGATCATGTTTGCCAAAGTGAAGCGATCCCTTCTGATCGCATTTTTCATATTTTTGCTGTTTGGCATTCTTGTCGCTTGTGAGCGCGACAGACCCAAGCCTACAAGCGAGTTGAACCCTAAAGTGTTGCTGGCGGCCGCCGAAAATGGTGAAGGCATTGATCCTTCCAAATACAAAGGTGACATCGAACTCCTCCTTCCGAGCAAAGTACCCATCGGCGAAGAGTCGTTTAACATCTCGTTTTACGCGGGGCTGAGTCCAGCAACTGAAACCCGTTTGCAAGCGAATGTTGTGGCTGACCTAAGGACGATCCAAGCACGGTTCCCAGAACTGGCGTCAGGGGTCTATGAGGATAGTTGTTCGCGGGAAGTCTCAGTAAAAGTTCTCGAAACAGAAGCCATTGAAGATCACGTTGAACTACGTGGAACAATGTTTGTACGATTTTTTTCCTGTGATCAGAACGCCTCGGGCGGAGAGCGTGGCAATCCTTGGTTGACGCAAGAAATTGACGCCAAGGCTAAGGTGGAAGCCTTCGTCGAAGACCAGTGCGTACGCTTCTCCGTGGCTGAGCTTGACCTCGACCCGCGTGGGTTCACTGGCGCTGTAGCAAGACTTTTCGGTGTCATTGATGGAGCGCGCACCGAAATACTGGAACAAGCAGAGATTTATTTTGATGGCAATCCAGTTTGTCTGACAGTACCGGATGAACTCAAGCCAGTGTCACCGCAGGCCACGCTCGTCAGAGCGCTCGAAATCGGCGAAGGTGGCATCGGCGCTGAAATTCAAGGATTGATCGACACAGACGCGACGACGCTTGTCAAATTACTCAGCGTCATGGAATTGAGCGACATTATTGAGGGGCAACTATGAGACACGCATATTTCGCGATGTTTCTGATCGGCGGCGTCGGCCTCGTATCCCCTTCGACGGCACAAGTCGCGGAGTTCGACATAGAGGATACGCTGGTCGTCGGCACAACAGAAATTGACTACGGTCTCAACGTAGTTTTGATGGCGGCCTCTCCAACACGTGTAAGTATTGAGGCCGTGCTTGACTTTAGTGATTTGCAGGCACGCCTGCCCGAACTGCTTGCCGAAGCGCCCATTTTGGATTCCTGTGGAAGCCGAACCGATCTCAGCGAGTTTGTAGTTGAGGCACAAGGTGAAGTAGTTTCGCTTAGTGGAAAACTTGATACACAATTCTTCGAATGCTCTGAAACAAGAGAAAACATCTTTGCGCGCGGTGAACCGACGGACAGGTGGATTTTCGATTTTTCAGCTTCAGCTACTGCTCGGTTTAGCAATAAGTGCGTAACCTACGAGCTGGTAGACGCAGTAGTTAAACCCCTCGAGCAATTACGGGACATTGACGGTTTTGCGGAAGATGTCGAAGCGCTGCGCACTATCCTACTGGAAGTTGCAGGGCGTTTTTTAAGTGAACGACCTTTTTGCCCCGCTTTCCCGAAGGAGTTTGAACCCTTGGACCCAGTATACGAGTCTGGCGGTCCACGCGAAATTGGTGATGGTGGTCTGGGAGCATATCTCAAAGGATCGGTTGATACCAGCACTACGACGATCATTGGAATATTACGAGTGTTACAAGAGGAAGGAGTTATTCCAGGCCCTCCGCAACTAAGGCCTTGAGCTTTTTTGATGGCACAGCTTGGTGATACCAAAAAGAACCCAACCCTGATTGAATTGCAACCAATCAAGGAAACTGCGTTCAAACTATTGTTCCGAGTACAATTCGAGGCGACTCTGTCGACTTGGCGGACGTAGACCAAAGCACTGGCCACCGACTGCTAACCACTTGATTTATAGTGATGAACTACGCGCGCAGCCCAAAGGATGGCTCAAAGCAACAGTATCTCTTGCAACAGTCACAGCATTGTGTGCCACAATAGTCGGAAACTTGAGTGAGTGTATATATGGTTCATTACGGCCTCAGGACAGCCACAAATAACCCTGTCTCAACTAGAATTGCGGTGTGGTCTGCTTTCGTATTTTTGTTGGTGTATTGCTGCGCGGCCGGGGCACAACAACTGGCTCAACCTGACGCTTATGAAAACTCGATTGCTATCGCGAGCACAGCAAACGTGGACGAAGCCGTCCTTTCTAGGCATGTGGTGGCACTGGGTGCCGAGGATCTTGCGGAAATTGCAGATATTTGGCAGCGCCGTGTCCAAACCAACCTCGCAAGTATCGCCGAAGGTTTAACACTTCTGGAAACTGTAGCGGATGACCAAGTTCCTGATCTAGTTGAACAAATAAAGGCCATAAACCAAAAAAACATTGGCGACCTTCAGAACTATATGATTGTGGTTAACGCTTTGGAACGCAAAGGCGGTCCGGAAGAAGAACTGAAAAGGCACGAAGGTTTTATTAGAGGGTTTATCGGTGAGCTTTTGCTTTCATACCAATGGTTGGCAATTGCTCATTTGTCTTGGGACTGGGTGCGGTCTGGCAGGGGCGGGCTCAGGGCTTTAAGCGGGCTTTTCCAAGCCTCAGCAATTCTGCTTGCTGCTCTGCTGCTTGGCGGGATTCTGAAAAGAATATCGAGCAGTTGGTTTCGTGGCCGAGACAACGAAATCGCGGCAGTGGTAGTTCCGAACGTTATTCGCTGGAGCATCTTGGTTCTTGGTCTTTTTCTCGCTTTATGGGGGCTCGGCGTAAATCTCGGCGTCACAACAGCGATAATCGGTGGTCTTGGGTTCCTGATTGCATTCATGCTGCAGAACTTGTTTCAAAGCGTGATTGGCGGCTTTCTGCTCCAAGCAACGAACCCTTACTCAAAGGGTGATATTATTTCTATCAATCAAACAATTGGTACGGTCATAGATGTAAACATTATTTCAACTAAACTGAGGACATTCGACAATCGTTTGGTGCAGATTCCTAACCAGTCCATTTGGCAAGGATCGATGGAGAACCTCACCAAGTACCGAGTACGACGCGTCGATCTGGTTTTCGGAATTGGATACAAGGATGATATTGAACGCGCCAAATCGACCCTCGCAGAGATGGTGGGAGACGACAAACGTTGCCTTAAGAACCCGGAAACACGGATATTTGTTGGCGAACTTGGGCCCTCTTCAGTAAACATTTGCTGCAGACCGTGGGTGCGTACCGACGACTATTGGGACGTACTGTGGGATCTGACTGAGATTGGGAAAACGCGCTTGCAGAAAGAAGGAATCAATATCGCGTTTCCGCAGATGGACGTGCATGTACACACCAAAGATAAGGCTTCTTCTGACAGCTGAAACGCTGCGTCTGTATTTTGGCGAAAATGACTATTGGAAGAGAGTCCAACTCTTCAATCAGTCAAAAAACTCAATTTCCATCGAGACCGTTCGACGTCTTGACCCATGATACGCAGGTCGGGTTATGTTGAAAGCCTTATGAACATAGCCACGACAAGAACATCGTTGATGTTTGTTAACCCTTTTTCGGGAGATGGCAATTTTCAACTGCCTTCAGATCGGATTGGTGAAATGCCAACTTCTAAGTCAAAAAGCCAAACCCCGAAGTTGGCATCGACAATCACAATGGGGCTGATGGGGGCAAGCCTGTTTCTTTTGTTCTTGTCGCGCGATCTTCCCGACGGTTTGCAAGATGAATGGGCAAACGAGAATTTGGGGCTTGTCGCACGCTACGTTTTCGCAATGATGATGGGCGGTGCGTTGATGGGCTATCTGTTCGCTTTTATGTTCGGACATGCTGGATTAAGCGGGTGGATATTGGCTCTCCTGGGCGGGCTCTTGTCAACTTTAGTAGCCGGAGCCTGCGGGAGCATACTTGGGTTGCTACCCGATCTGCTTGCAGATGGATGGCAAGCTAAAGACTTGGTGTCCATACTGTTTGGGTTTCTGGTTTTGCCTATTGCTGCAGTTGAAAAACTTGGATCATCTTTGATTTGGCTAGTGACTATCGCTGCCGCACATGTTTGGTCCAAGTATGAGCGCGCGAGGGTTAGGTGATATTGCTAAGCAAAACCGCTGTGCCTTGATGTTTTTCCGTGACTGAGTACGCAGCGACACTCGTTCGATTGGACGGTAGTCGCCAAACAGGAAATATCGTCTCGATGACTGAATTTCCTGCCGGGCGAACAACCTCTATTGTCTTGCCCTGAGCTCAATCTCTCAATTCCTGAGAGTATGCTCAAATTCTGGACGGCCAAGACTTCTGACAATCATATTCTCCCCTTTGACCTGACTAAGGGCGTCGACCAAAATGGAATCCTTTTTTTCGCTGGCATCCAGCAAATAGTCCGTTACCTGGGGCAGAATTTTGTTCCAGCTTGGGCAAGCCAATGCAAACTGTGCAAAGAAGTTAGCTATAAACTTAAACAGCCGCTCTGGACTTGTTTCCCTGGATTCTCGAGCTGCCCAAAGTGAGACTTCCCACATTGCGTTCTCAAACGCGACCTGCGCTTTGTTTAAACCCATATAATCAATCCAAACCTTGTTTTTGCGGACAAGGTCCAGTTCCGAGGCCTTCAATACAAGATTGTGAGCGGCCGCAGTGGTTGAAGGGTATTGGTCCCTCAGAATTTGTAGAAGTTCGAATTGAGACATCTTTCGCTCCGGTTTCTGTTTTCACGAAACTGAAATGAGAACGAGTGACCGTGCCGAGCAGGTTTCATACTGTAGTGCTGCTGTAGATTACAGCTCACAAACCGCAGACCACTGACAGCTTAATGTTATGTCCAGACAAGAAGCGATTTGACCAATGGGTATTGTGTTTCAAATTGTCACTAAATTGTTTCCGGCACAGGCGGTTTTAGATGAACGGCGGGTCGTACTTTGACGAAATAGTTCACTGCTCGCCTAATCCGGCCATGGGCCGGGCGGTGCTGAGAATATAATGACCGATTGGAGCGATTTTTCAAAAAGTTGAATTTGGCAATCTTTGGACTCGCGGTAGAGGCGGGATATTGTCTATATTTGACGTGAGGTGCCTAACGGATGAGAACAAACAACTGGATCGTGGATCAGGAGTTTTCTTTTCTTCAGGAAACTGACGCAGCAATGACCGGTTGGAACATTGAAGCCGTCCAACTCCAACCCGGAGTAACACACTCCAAGTTGCAGATCGTTCGCGTAGCGGACCTTCAAATCATACTCAACGAAGAATCGCATCCTTGCCACGTAAGCTGGACCCATGACGGCGAAACAACAAGCTTTGCATTCTATCGCCCGAATAGCGGAAACGAGATTTGGTGTGGCTTACCTGTAGAAGCGGACGATGTGTTGATTACGTCCTCCGGTCGCGACCATGCAAGCCTGACACCAGCTGGCCTTAGTTCGATTTTTGTGACCTTTGAGACCAACCTGCTAGACCGCTACGGAGTCCATGAACTTTGTCGAATTGACACGGCGCAGAATACGACAAACGGAATTGCAAAGCTTGGGACGACTGGACGGCGTTTACGAAAGTTACTGTTCAGCTTATTTGACCAACCGCATCTTTGGGATCAATGTTCACCCGATGATCTCCAAGATCACATCATGTTTTCGCTAGGTGACATGCTTTGTAGAAACAGCGAGAAGTCAAAGGATTTCGCGAACCTGAAAAGCGCCGCCACATGGAAGACTGTTGCACGAGCTTTGGAAGCCATAAGCAGTTCCCAGCAGTTCTTGAGTTCTCGACAGCTTGCCGATGCGATTTGCGTTAGTCCTAGACTGTTATACCTGTCTTTCCAACAAGAGCTTGGAGTTTCCCCGGCAAAATTTATACGCTTTCGAAGGCTTCAGAACGCCCGGTTCGAATTGGCGATGAGCAACAGTCAGAGCACTTTGATCAAGCAAGTGGCAAGCAAACATGGGTTTCGCGATTTTGGGCGCTTCTCTGAGTATTATAAACGACAATATGGCGAGTTGCCGAGCGACACACTGAGAAAGCAGTAAGATATTGGACGGCTATTCCGCTCTAGGTTTTCAACTGGTTCTCCACTTCGTTACGCGCCCAAAACCACGGTCACAACTGGAAGAGGAAATTGAGCGAGATTTGCACAATTTGCGTATCCAATCCGTTCGATATCTTGAAAGCGACACGGCATAGTTAAACGAAAATGAATGTTAATACCTGATAGAGGACTTGTGCGCTGGCGGATCGCATTGCAGCCTTGAGACAGAAGACTTTTGGTAAATCAGTGTTCTAGGGACGGGGAATTGAAGATGAAAAAGAAATTGTCACATCTCGTTATTGGTGCGCTGACATACAGCTTTCTGCCTGCGATGGTTCAAGCTCAAGACGCCGGCTGCGATGCAGCATGCGAAGCTGCCCGTAAAGCCGCCAACCCCCTCGCTGACATTCGCGCAATCATGACCGACAACACGGTGGCATTCAGAACGGGCACGGATGAGGAAGACAGCTATAATTTCCAGATTCAACCAGTCTACGCAGTTCCACTTGACGGCGCCAACCTGGTGATAAGGGGCATTATCCCAATACAGGGAATTGCACCGGGTGCAGTTCTACCGCCCGGCATAGGTGAACCTACCCAAAACTCCGATCTCGAATGGGGTATAGGTGATTCAACGGTGCAGGCGTTCTACGCGCCGACACCTTCGGGCAATATTTCTCTCGGCTATGGACTACAAGTATCTTTACCAACCCACACCGATGACGCGCTTCAAGGCGCGGGATGGGGCGCGGGCCCGGCCTTCGTGATATTTGGCCAGTCAGGAGATTTGTCCTGGGGTGGTGTTCTTGCTCATATGTGGGGAGAGAGCGGCTTCAATACGACTATACTACAGCCGATCCTGATCTACGGCCTTGGTGGAGGTTGGTATTTCGGATATAACAATGTGATATCATATAATTGGAATGCTTCTAACAATGATGAGGCCTGGTTAGTACCACTAGGCCTAACTGTCGGCAAAACTATTATAACCAACGAAGAAAAGGGTACGGCACTGGACCTGAGCGCTGGTTACTACGATGTTACCCAGTCTCCCACAGGCGGGCCAAACAGACAGTTCAAGTTCGGCATCTCATTTTTCTTCTGAATGAAAATGCACAACGGGGAACAAGTACGTTATGCGCAACACAGTACTTTTAGCCGCGGCCGCGAGTCTTCTCGCTACTGCAATTCACGCACAAACCGGACGAGAGAATCCAACCGCCGACTACGCACTGATAAACGGATCAGTTTACACCATGGACGGTGCCAGCACAATCGCCGAGGCCATCGGCATCGAAGATGGAAAGATCGTTTATGTGGGTAATGCCGAAGGTCTTCCAAATGTCATTGGTTAGGAACGGAAGTTATCGACCTAGGCGGGGCTATGGTGCTGCCAGGGTTCGTGGATGGCCATATACACGCCGCTGCGGGTGGGCTGATCATGTTGGGCGTTGATCTACAGACCGACGATAAGGACGAACTGTTCGCGCGTATCCGAAAGGAGGTAGAGACCAATGACGACGAGCTGATCCTTGGCTTTGGGGTCCGATTTAACCCTTGGACGGATGGCAACCCAACAGCTGCAATGCTGGACGAAATTGAATCCGAGCGGCCTATGTTCTTCTGGGCAATTGACGGGCATGCAGCTTGGGTAAACTCCAAGGCTCTGGAAATGGCTGGGGTCAATAAGGACACGCCCGACACTGTTCCGGGTTTTGCATTCTTTGAACGTGATGACGACGGTAACCCCACTGGCTGGATCGTCGAGGTCCCGGCTCAGTTGCAAGTTCTGTCTGCGCTTCTCGATATTAATCCGGAATTTATTGCCGAAGGCGTAGAAATGTGGATGGGCCGTTTTGCATCCGCAGGCATCACGGCCGTCCATGATCATGGTATTCAGGGCCTTGGGCAGAACGAAGGCTTCCAGATGTTGCAGGCCTTTGAGCAAGAGGGAAAACTGCCAATTCGCGTAGTTGGGTCTTATTACTGGAATGATGGGTCGATTGACCCTTTGCCAGGCACGATGGAGTTACGCGAGAACTACAACTCCGACCTCGTGCGGGCAAAATACCTAAAGATCAACATCGACGGCGGTGACGACAAGTGGACCGCGCTTATGATCGATCCATATGTCGACGAACCAGACAGAGTTCCAGAACCCATAATCCCCTACGACGTTGTAGAAGATGCAGTGGTGCGTGCAGACGCCGCGGGGATTGACGTGACTTGCCATTGTTTCGGCGACCTTTCGGTGCGCAAGCTTCTGGATGCCATTGAGACAGCTATAGAGATCAACCCGCCGCGCGAACGCAGCCACAAGATCACACACGGCGTTTATGTTCATCCCGATGACTATGCGCGTTTTGGACAACTAGGGGTCACATACGACTCATCTGGCGCTTGGATGAGCTTGGACCCACTGATGCAATCCATCGCGCTGGCCCGTGTGGGCGAGGAACGACGGGACAAGGCATTCCCAGCAACAAGTGTAATGGCCGCGGGCGGATCCTTTTCGCTGGGTTCTGACTGGCCCGTATCTGGTTATGTTTCCGAGTATCGGCCGCTTTCGGCCATCGAAGCGGCTGTTCTCCGACAGCTCGATGGACGCAAGGATGTCCCCCCACTCGGCGGTGAAGAAGCAAGACTGACCGTAGATCAAGCGCTCTACGCCCACACGATAAATGCAGCACGTGGTATGGGCATGGGCGATGAGATCGGCAGTCTGGAAGTAGGCAAACGGGCCGATCTGGTCGTGTTGGCCGAAAACCTCTTTGAGATTGACCCAAATGACATCTCAGAGGTCGAAGTCCTCTACACCATAATGGACGGCAATGTAACGTGGGATCACGCGAAGCAGTAACGGGTCCCTTCTACGATATACCAACTCCGAAAGGAGAACTGTTATGAGATTTGCTCGTAGAGCTCTGCTCACCGCCGGATTGATGGTTGGCATGGCTGGACAGTCGATTGCATGCGGTAACCCAATGCAATGGGCAATGCTTTTTGAACGCCACCCGGAAGCGAAGATAGCCTTCACGGCAGATCTGGCAGCGCGGACATCGGGTCTAGTCCAAGCGAGACCATATATCAAAAGACCCGGTGTATCGTATCACGCGTGGTCCGTTAGGTCCCGGAACAGACTCGCCCAAGAAATGGCGCCGTCGATTTCTGCCAATTTGCAGGAGGGTGAGACACTCACTGTCCTGCTTGCAATCGAAGTTGCAGCCATTCGCTTTCACAGTGGTGATCGCGCACCCGAAATTCTGGCGGCCTCTGAGCTCAAGACGATTTCGGACTACGACATTACCACGACAGTGAATGTCTTGCATTCAGGTTGGCGGCACGACCTCACTTTCGATGCGATGGTTGAAAACGAACTCTTGGTAATTTCACAATCTCGATCTGGTGAAACTCTGTCCGGGGTATTTGGAGACGTGGCGAATGCTTCGTTCAAGCCCTGAAATTTGTAACAATTGGCTTGGTGTCTTTAGGTTGATTTTCTGCAAAAGAGAGTTTCGGATCGCGGCATCTTATGGACACCGACACGACCTGCATAATTCAATGGAGAGCCTCAGCGGTGAGAAGAATCGTTCGCTTTTGGCTCCTTTGAAAGCTAAGCAGAGGGCGTAACTGGATGTCCAAGAAATCAAATGATGTGACTGTGGGGCTCAGGGAATGAGCGGTATTTGGGCAGTGGGAATACCTATTTTGTTGGTTGACGTCGTCAGCCCTGTCCTACTCGCCGCAACCGCTTTTGCTCTTACAGGGAACCGTCCGATTGCAAAATGCTGCGCGCTTCTCCTAGGCCATACCATTGCCTACTTTGTGATGGGAATTTTGATCGTCTACGGACTTGCGGAACTACTAAATCCGCTAGTTGATTTTATCGTCAAAGGGTTCGTGGACCCGACGCGCATCAATTTCCTAATTGGCTTTTTTCTCGGTTTGGTTTTGCTGGGTTTCGCTGTGAGGATGAGCACAGGTGCCGAAATGGAAAAACAATCCACCAGATCTGAATTAAATGAGCAGAAAGAAGGTGTGCTTCCATCATTCATGATGGGGATAACACTTTGTGTCGTAGGTATGCCATTTGCCGTACCTTACTTCGGCTTCATCAATGAGATGTTTCGATTTAACGTGCAATCCAAACCCCTAGGCTTGCTGATCTACAACCTCCTGTATGCGCTTCCGTTCGTTCTGATTCCGCTCGCGTATGCTCTTATGGGAAAGTCAGTCGTGGAAAAACTGAAAGCGCTAAATCGGTTTATCAGCACCACTGCGTCTTGGCTTGTCCCGCTTTTGTTTGGCATCCTGGGATTGGCGTTCATAGTTGATGCAGTCAAATATTTTCTGACAGGGTCTGGTCTAGTTTGATGTCAAAATTGCTACTAGGAAATCTCCATTTGTTTCATAGTCGCTTTTTGAATGTCGAGACATCACTCGTGAATAGATGCAGCCTTATCGCTCCGATCAAGGCATTCATTGCCGACGATGCAACTCGTGCATACACATTCTAAAAGGAGCGCATGGAAGTGTGAAGTGCGCCAAGTATTTGATCAGCTGGTAAAGACCGCGACCCAAACTTGTTTGTTAATTGGGATTTTAGGTTATGCACCTGCTTCGAAAGCGCAAACTGTTGATCCGGATGCGTCTGAGGCAGCCGCACGTGCGGCGCTCTCGGTTTTAAGTATTGCCGCAACGCCAAATGAGACACTGTCTTCTTTTTCCTTTTTAAGGGCATCAGGCGACACAAACAGTCTGCGATCAACTCAGCTCCGGAGTGGTTTTCGTCCTCTTGAAAACGGTTTCTATCTTGAAGGGCTCGTGGCTTACCAAGTTTACAACCCAGTCATCTTCTTCCCTGAAATCTCACCCACCGTTGACGTGGACGTGACTTGGGCGAGTGTTGCAGCAACCCTCGGAATAGGCTGGGAATTTCCTTTGGGCAATGGCTGGCACATTCGCCCTATCGGTCACTTATCGCTCGGCCACGTGACAGCAGATGCTTCGATCATAGATTTTCCAATTTTTCCTGTCAGTTCAGGATCAACTGAACCAATTGATGGCGATTTGAATGCGCTAGGCGTCGGAGCATCTGTCGGAGTCTATCGGGAAGCCGGATATGGATCCTGGCAGGCTGAATACCGATTACGCCAAACATTTCTTGAATTTCATCCAATTGACGAACCACAAGCTGGGGACGCCAAAGCAAATTCCAATCAAACAACATTTTTTTCGCGCCATCGCTACCCGTTGAAAAATGTGAAATTCTTCAATCTGTCGACCCAGCTCGTGCTGGATGCCGGCGTGGTGTATTACCACGGAGATGCCGCTGACGTTCTCAATACGGATTGGCTGGCAACCGCAGGCGTTGGTGTCGAGTTTGACACAAGTCGAATTGGTGTCCCTGCGGTCAAAGCTGGGCGAATAATGCTGAACGGTGTTGTTGCAGAAAACTTTGACGGGTTTTCTATAGGTCTTGGTCTCAGTTTTTAGTGCTGCAAGCAAAGAGTATCTGGCCAAAATCCTAAATCATGGTTGGGAAGAATCTACAGTAGCCAAGCCTCGGTCACTCATGAATTTGAACAGTTTCGCTTCCCTTTGGCCGAAAAAAGAAAACTTTTGGCGGAAGTTCAAACGAGTGAATCGACAATCCCACCCAATATTGAATGACAAATCAAACAAGATGTTTGCAAGTTACAGAGATAGAATTGGAGCGTCAGTCATGAAGACCGAAGCAGTCAGTGCCGTCGAAGTAATCAACATGCATTTGAACCGACATTACGAAGCCGATAAACGGGCAGATGCAGTTGTCGAAATGCTGCTGGAAAATGAAATCTCAAGCGCAGATTTCTGGCCTTTATTACGGGGTTTATGGGGTGGGTTCGAAAAAATTGACCACACCATGTTTGTTCACGCAATGGACGCAGAAAAGCGGAAGTCACGTTGGGTTCCAACAGCAGAGTGGTATCAGCTTCCCAAAGAAGTCTCCGTTTATCGTGGTCAAAGTTTGGGAAAAGAAGTTGGATTGTCTTGGACCACAAACTTTGGTTTGGCAGTGGACTATGCCATTGGATGTAATGGATTGTCGGCGAAAACGCCGATTATTCTTGAAACCAGAGTCCCCAGAAGGGCGGTCGCAATGGTTCTTGATAAAGGCAAGAAAAACGAGCTTGTATTGTGGAAAGCGCCTCGGATTGCAGATTGCGTAGTCACCCAAGTTTCTACCGTAGCGCACTAATATTACAGTGACGTATCTCAGGAGAGGTTAAACAGTTCACGCGGAAGTTAGAGCGTTGAGTGGACTCAGCTTTGGCTTTGAAATTCACGCGGAGTTAGACCCGTCCAACGCTTGAATGCAGTGGAGAATGCAGGCTGGTCGGCAAAATCTAGGTAGAATGCAACTTCTCCTATGCCGAACCCGTCCTTCAGATACGTTTTCGCAAGATCGCACCTGATGTTTTTTACAATGTCACGAAAACTAAGGCCTTCCTCATTGAGGCGCCGCGAAAGCGAACGCGTGCTGAGCCCTAGGTTTGTCGCAACCTCTTGTACGCTCAAAATTCGTCCCGGGAGTTCGTTCAATATCTGAACTTCAACCTTACTGCTTATCCCAGATGAGTGCACGACACGTGCTCTCAAAAGGCTATTCCCGTAGTCGGTCAGATGGTTTCTGAGTGCCGGGTCATAGCTTGGGACTGGGAGATCGAGCGACGCAAGCGATAGGATGATTTCATTTTCATTGGAGCCAAAGGATATCGTGCAGCCCGCCACCTTTTTCATTGCGGATGCTGAAGACTTAACTGAATGTTTGAACCGAACTTCCAGAGGGTGGAGTTGAGTATTCGTAACAATGCGCATCAATGAAATTGTCGAGAACAAGAGAAACTCGGTACGTCGATGATACCTGCTGAGCTCACCATCAACAACTTGCATCCTCAACGATGCGTGCTTTGCTGACTCGACAAGACTGTATTCAATGCTCTCATCGACTAAAGCACCGTAAAGTGAAGCATTTACGATAGCTTCTTTGAGATTTTGTGAATACTTCGAGATATACCAAACTATGTCGCGAGGTGTGTTAAATGCCAAACCGGCTATTGTAGCGAAGGCCCGATCTCTTACCTGATCACAAGCCAAACGAATAAATTGACCCTCCTTAAATGGGTCAATCTCTCTGGTGGACTCTTTCAAGTCGGCTCGCGTCAAACCTGAGTTTTTTAAGACTTCCTCAAATTCACTTATTTCTTCCACACGCTCCGCGAGCATTTGGGCAAAATGTCGTAACCAAGTGTTGTCGACACCCATCTGTCTATTCCCAAAAATACGCGGTAGATTTGATGCTGGATGATCCTAAATTGATAGCCAACGAAGTGCTATCTGTCACTTTGTAAAGTTCTAAAAATCATCTGTTTTGATAGAACATTTGCAACGAACTTAAGGTAAGCTGTGGACTCCCTCACTCCCCGATGTTTCCGGTTCATATTCATAACGAAGTCTGGCCAGTATATCATGCATCATGAAGTTAGAAAAACTTTCCAAATTAGTCAGTTAGAAAGAATAATCATTAAGTAGGCGTCTACATTCACGGTGCTTGCAACCCACTATTCCACAAAGAGGCCAGCGGAGTGCGCCGACACTTTCACAACCCCAAAATTGTTACCTAACGTCCTAAGCCTAGGACGAATGAGCGTCTCGAGATCAATAGGTGAATACCTCAACAAAACTCGCGTTAAGTTTGTAAGCGGATTCCACGTTTGACTGGCCGTCGTAGAATACAACGTCGCTAACCCTGCTTTCAGCTAACAGTTCCCCTTCGATCCAAAATGCTTCGAAAATCGACTTAAATTCAACGCCACTGGGGTAATCAACATGAATGATCTGGTTCGGCGGCTGCGAAGGTGTGTGAACGCAAGATCCAGCGACCGGGACAAATAGGAACTCAGTGACAACTCGTCCACTGAGTGTAAGCGGCACTATGTACCCAGGCAGCTTGATCGCCGTACCCAGCTTTTCTAAGTTTGGCCCGCGCCCGATTGAGTTGTTATGCGCAATGATCTTTCGACGCTCATGCATCAGCTTTTCTACGTCGACATCATACGCCGCCAGAACACCAGTGGCTGCGTTATATTCTCTGATAAAATCAGGATCAGAGCGCGTAGCGGTTCCGGACGTTCGCCAACGAACTTGCATTCTCATTGCGTTCAACAACGGATTCGGTAGGGTTTCAAATGGAGTTTCCAGTGACTTCAGGGTTGGCTTCAAATCAAGCCAGCTATCAGCTACTTGTTTCTGAATAGATTTATCCAGCGCAGTGGAGTTTGAAGCGTCAGAAAAGTCATGCGCTCGCCGAGACATGTCGAAACGCTTCGCCCCTGAAGGAGAGGTTTGAGCGGCAGGTTCTGGCGAACCTTGGGCAACTTCCACCTGAGCAGCATTCACATCTGCGAACGCACATACAAAAACTATCAGAGCGGCCAGATTGCTTGTCATTTCAGAGCTCTAAAGTTTCCCATTTTGGCGCGTTACCGCCCGGTTAATCGCGCTGGCCTACTCTACAGACGCACGCCACTCGCCGCGTTTCAAAGACCATCTTCATGTGTGAATACTCCGCCCTTCATCGTGGCTACTATCTTCACATCCGCGATGTCAGAAGGAAGCACTGAGAAAAGGTCATCTTCTAGAATAACCAGGTCAGCATACTTGCCAAACTCCAAGCTTCCGATCTTGTCCTCCATCCTCGCTTCATATGCACCACCCAGCGTCGCGGCGTATATACATTGGTCGAGCGTGAGAGCCTGATACACCGGCGGGAAGATACGATCATCGTCCGGATTAGACGGATCGCGCCGTGTAACGGCTGCTTCGCATAGGGTTAATACACCCATGAGGCTAGGGTCGGTGCTGGGAACGTCTGCGCCTATACTGACCGGCGCGCCCGCGTCCATCAAAGTACGGATGCGTTGAAATTCGGTAACGGTCCTCTCCAAGCCCATGATTTCCAAGGCACCGTCAAGCCCACCGCTCCAAGTCGTGCCCCAAATCGGAGTGATATTAGACAGGATATTGTGCTGAATGATGCGATCAATATCATCAGGATGCGCAAAAGCTAAGTGTTGAAGCGAATTGCGGGCTTCGGTGTATCCGGCGTTCTTAGCGTTGACAAAAGTGTCAACGGTTTCGCGAACGGTTTTTGAGCCATCTACATGCACAGAGACGTCAAGTCCGGCAGCATTTGCTTTGAGGACGACTTCATCGGTAAGGGCAGCCGATACACCTCGCACCGCCGTTTTTTCGGGCAGGTCCAGCCACGGCTCAAGCATGACGGATGCATGGCTTGTGTGAACCCCTTCCGGGTGTATCTTAATTCCAAGCACGCGAACGTCATCGTTGTCGAATGAAGACTTCAGCTCCAAAGTATTGGCAACCGCGTCGTCCGCATCGAAATCGTCGCCTTTGACAAGGGTCATCATCAAGGTACGAAGCTTGAGTGTGCCTTCGTCAGCTTGTGCTTGCAGGATGTCCAGCGCCACTCGGGTGTCATCGTAGTGTTTCGCCTGAGACTTGATATTTGGTGTTACCAATCCTTGGTTGATGTAGGTGGTGTAGCCAAATTTCGCGGCCAAATCATAAAGCTCTGTTTGGCTCTCTGGGATCATCGTATCCGGCTGCCATGCACCAGATTCCACATAGGCCCCCATCCACGCAAATTCTTTCGCGTAGCCCGTTGGGTTACCCTCGCCATCTCTTACAAAATAGATCAAACCCGGAACTGGGTCGGGGGTGTCTTTGTTCACGCCTCCCATTTCCATAGCTTTGGTGTTCAGCCATGCGTCATGAATGGTGTAATCTTGCAGGAACACGGGTCTGTCAGGAACGATTGCATCCAAATCGGCAGCCGTGAACTCACCGCCCATCAGAGTCGCATTCCATCCAATGCCACGGATAAACTCCTCGTCGGGATTGGCGTCCGCATACTCTTTAATTAACTTGAGATAGTCCTCTTTGGATTGACCAGAGCCCAATTGGACACCCAATTGCGTCCACCCGGATGCAACAAGGTGTTCGTGGCCGCTGACAAAGCCCGGCAGAACCGTTTGTCCTTGAAGATCGATGACCGTTGTTTCTTCTCCAATCAGGGATTGGACTCCATCATCGGAACCAACGTAGAAGATTTGCGTTCCCATAATAGCAACTGCTTCAGCCTCAGGCCGTGATGCATCCATAGTGTAGATGTTGCCATTCAATAAGACTGTATCAGCGGTTTGGGCTACAGAGTTTGTGGCGAAAGAGGTCAATAGACCGACTGCTATCATCATCCACTTCATCATTCGCAATCCCAACCCGAAGAAAAGACTAATTAAAGCATGAAACATAATGTCTGCATGTCAAATAAATTTTTTTTTTGCCTCACTCCTTGTCAGAGGGCTCAGCAGCCAGACGGTCAAAAGGTCACTGACACAGAGCGAAATGGCCGATTTTCTCAACCAACTCAGCGAACGACTAAAATTCAGATGGTGTTGGAGTAAACGAGTCACACGGATGTCGCGACCAAATGGAAATTTCACAAAGGTTGCAGGACACAAGCATCCCTAAATGTGCAGAGGGCAGCAGAGGCTTTCAGTTCTGAGACCTCCAACTGTCCAGACAATATCCGGCCCCCGCTCCTTCCCCCCGGTCTTGCGGGAGAAGGCCCTTCGCCTTCAGGTTCGTATCCGCGCGATGCCTTTTGTCGGAGGCCAGCCGCTTCCCCGCAGGCTTCTCTCCTGCCCCGCTCTGACCGCGCACGGTCTCGGCGGTCCCCGGTCCGACGAGTGTCTGAAGACATACGTCGACCGGTGGGTTCCGTAGTCGCGTTTCTGCACCGGGCCAGAAGGAGCCGCGTCGGTGCGGGATGGGGTAGTCCCCGAACCATAGTTCACAATTGGTGGCCGGTCGTGAACACACCGTGGTCACCGCTTTTTTTGATCGTTTGCCAGGGAAAGCGGCAAGAATAAACCGGACGCAACGGAGACGGGGAGACCCATCCCGGCCCGGAACGTCCGATTTTGCGCTCTTGCTGACTAAGTGTATTGATCTGCTTTTTTGGGGGATCTTTGTGTTTCGCGCGGCCGTAAGTTGTACAAACCTTAGCTGACCCGAAGCGCCGCAGCCCACCAATAGCGCAGGCGGTTCGGGTCAGCGGCTCGACACAGACCCGGGACTAAATAGTTCTCTTTCCGTTCTCTTATTTGTGTGCAACTTTTGGAGCGGTTGCCTCGTCTCAACTAGCACGATTTCTCAGCAATCAGTGTTGCCGTGATGTGCGTCGGCTATTGGACGTGTGACCCGACTACGGAGTGTACCAAACGGAGAATAACATGAGCGCTAACGCGGACAGCGGTCTGAACGGCAAACGAGACGTTGCAGATACCGAAGGTGACTATTCCGTCTACCCGCACATGGATGGGATCAAGTGCTCGATGTCATGGAAGCTCGACAGTTATGGAGAACGCGGCGCTCTTTCCGAGGACATGATCGGGGGCTTGTGCGAGCAGTTTGATCTGCCAACTACGCTCACACGCGAACTTTCTGTACTTCTTGGGAACTGCCTCAATAACGATGACGACATCGCGATCAATCTGACTGAGGTCCGTCGCTCGCAAGCGATTGAACGAGGTCAAAAGTACCTCAAGCAACTGTTGAGGAAAGCCAAACAGAGTTCCATTGCTCCACAAGAACTCCGGAACGCGTTAGGCTCGCTTTCGACTTATTTCGCTTCTACGCCAGAAGACGCAGACCTTCTTCCCCAAGTCCTCGACAAGCTTGAGACCGCAACGACACTTACTCAGGATGTCATAGATGACATTCGGCACATCCTTGTGACCCCCGGCGCAGTTGCAGAGATGTCGCCCCGAGACAAGCGGTTCTCGCGCGACAAACGCCGTCAGTACATCGTCGAGAGCTGCTGTTACATCTGGAAAGATGCCGGTCGCCCTCTGACCTATACAACATACTCAGACGGGCGCCCCGGAGGACAACGGCAAGGTCCGCTCGTCAACTTTATCCAGGCTGTCGTGAAGATGATCACCGAGCCGGGGCAAATCCTGAGCGGTGAGACGATCCGCGTGGATATAGACGATTTTCGCGGCAAGCTTGAGCGTGAAGACAAAGAGCGTTGGGCGTCGCCGGAATTGGCCAATCAATACACTTAGAATGAGCAAGCCCGCGTTGTCATGGTCATGGCATGACACGCGTTCCTGCCATACCCCCTTCTGACGACCACGCGCACCGGCAGGTTGAGACAGCGATTGACCAGTTGGTCCGATTGTTGGCTGCCCAGGCAGTACGGGAACTAGGCCGGAACGCCTCTGACCAAAAGGAGGCGCATCAGGATGCCACAGATCAATGCCAAGAAGAGCCGACCCCGCAAGCTTTTGACGGTGAAGGACGTCGCTGAACTGGACAATTGCTCCGAGAAGACGGTGCGCCGTGCGATTGCGGCAGGCCTGCTTGAGGTTATTCGGGTGGGCCCCGGCGGACGCCTCATCCGCATTGATCCGGCAGCTCATGCCGCCTACCGGCAGACACATTGCTGGTAGGAACTCGCGTCTATTAATGTTCATTTTTATCAACGGCTTAAAGAGTTCTCGGGAAGAGGGCCTGCCCGTAAGTTGCGGACTTTTTGTGCTACGCTTCTCCCGAATCGGACCTCCTGTCCTCACCTGTCCACCCGAGACCTGACATGTCCATAGGAACGTAAACCCGATGACTAGCCAGAGCCCCGTTCCATTGACGCTGGCCTTCGTCAAAGCCGACACACCGATGTTTGCCGAGCTCATCGACCAACTGCGCTCCGATAGCTCTCTGACAGATGGACGCCGCCGAGATATGATCTCCGGCCTGAACCGTACATCCAAAGCTCTTAGACTACCTCCTGAGGATGTACCCTGCGACAGCCGCTGGTTGCAGCCCCGTTTGGCCAATGTCTCACCGGCTGCGCTTGGTCTGACACCAAAGAGCTGGCAAAATGCGGTCAGTGATGCAAAGGCTGCGCTCGCGCATTTCGGGCTGGTAGAACGCCGCTTCAACCGGATTGATGATCTGTCTCCAGATTGGCACGCGCTCTGGGCAGCTGTTCTGGCGTCCGGTGACAAGACATTGCAACCCGCACTCTGCCGCTTCGTGCATTATCTGAACCGGCAGGGCGTCAAACCTGCCAATGTGTGTAAAGAGCATGCTCAGGCCTATCGAGTAGCGCTTGAGCATAACGAGATCAGCAAATCTCCTGAGGTTGCATATCGTGCCGCTATCAACGGCTGGAACCTGGCGGTCCGACGAATTGCGGAATGGCCCAGGGTCAACCTGCCTCTGGAAACGCGTCAGAAAGTCATCACTTTTCCGGTGACCGTGTTTCCAGCGCCATTCCAAACTGCTCTTGCAAAGCTGATACATCGTCTGTCCAATCCAGACCCCTTGGCAGATGACGGTCAGAACAGGGCCCTCCGACCCGCGACTCTGTCCCAATACCAAAGACAGTTGGTTCGGTTTGCCTCCGAACTCGTTCACTCTGGTATCCCGATCGCGGAGATTGGCGGATTGGACGTCCTGATCAATCCAACGATGGCTGAAAGGGGTTTGCGCCAGATGTTATCGCGCACCAACAACCAGACCACAAAGATGATCAGCGAGATCTCCGCGCTGCTCCGCAACTTGGCCCGGATACTCAATGCACCCGATGACACCCGGGACGCGCTGTCGGGGCTTGCCGCGCGCCTGGCCGTCAAACCTCAGAATGGCATGACCCAAAAAAACCGAAGCCGGCTGCGGGTGTTGCAGGAGGACCGACATCAGCAGCGCCTGCTGCTTCTGCCTGAACGGATTTTCGCGCGACCACGCGGCACGTCTAAGCCGTATGGCTGGGCTCTGGGACGCGAAGATGCGCTCGCCATCGCCATCTTGCTGGTCTGCCCAGTTCGCGTGAAGAACCTGGCTGACATCCACCTGGAACGCCACCTGCACCGTCCCGGTGATGGCCGAGCCTACCTGGTTCTGGAAGACGGCGAGACAAAAAATGAGCGACCTGTCGAGTTCGAGGTCCCGCGTGATGTATTGCGCATGATCGACGGACATCTCAAATCTCGCTGTCCGGAGCTCTGCCCCGCGGGAACGCCTTGGCTTTTTCCCCGCCGGGATGGTCAGCATTCCGTTGATCCCAGTGTTCTGTCGACACGCATCTCCAAACGGATCCGGAAAGAAACGGGGTTGGAGATGAACGCCCACCTATTTCGGCATTTCGCGGTGATGAACTGGCTCGACGCCAATCCCGGCGGCTACGAGGTTGCGCGCCGGTTGCTCGGGCATTCGGAGGTCAGCCACACCATCAACATGTATTCCGGTCTTGAGGCACGGTCGGCAACACGTGCCTTTGCTGACCTGATAGACGCTAAGAAAGGGCGTAGCTGATGAGCCTTGTTCTGCCTCTGTCTGGTTGGCCCGCGCAAGACCGGGATATGTGGCTCAACCTTCAGACAGAAGGTGGCCCGCTTGACGATTGCGGCGCGCTCTCACACCTACGTGCGACCTCGTTGAAGACTTTGGAGTTGCGCTATGCCCGGTGGCTGCAATGGCTGATTAACAGCGATGCGGAGGCGATCAGACTGCCTCCGGCGCGACGCGCGACCCTGCCGCGCCTTTCCGCTTGGCTTCAGGACCTCTCACACACCCGGCCGATGACCCGGTTAATGTTTATTGATGGCGTATTGCGTATCCTATCCGCAGCGGACCCGACGCAGGACTGGTCTGGTCAACGAAAGCTAAAAACGGGATTGAAGCGCGCAGCAGGTCGGGGTGATCGGGATCGCAAACTTGAGCGTGTGTTGTCCAGCGAGGTTCTATTCCGTGCAGGGCTGAATCTGGCGACGGGTCATGCAGAAGCGGCGCCAACACCGCTACGCAGTATGATGTGCCTGCGGGATGGCACCATGATAGCGATGTTGGCCTTGATGCCGATGCGGCGACGCGCCTTCGCGGGCCTTCGGATTGGCACATCCCTGTATGTCGCAGCAGACACGATGACCGTCGCGCTCCCCGGGGATCTCACCAAATCAGGGCATCCCTGGGAAGCTGATGTTCCCCAGAGCGTTGAGCCGCTCTTGCGCCGTTATATCAACGAAGCCCGTCCCTTTTTTATGGAGCGTGGCCAACAGCATCACAATGTCCTGTGGGTTGGCCGGTCTGGCACTCCTTTGAAGAAAGACGCGCTGAGCCCCCGGATCGCGGAGCAGACACTGAAGCTGACGGGTCGCCGTATTCCACCGCATTTCTTTCGGGATGCTGCCGCGACAACCCTGGCCCGCTCCTCTCCGGAACACGCCAAGCTGATCCGACCAATTCTTGCGCATACGAGCTTCGGAACCGCCGAGCGCCACTACATCCACGCCCAGACAATTGAAGCGGGCCGCGACTATGCGGATCTGATCAACCAGAAGAGAAAGGCCCGGCGATGACCCGAGTTGCAATCTATGCCCGTTTCTCCAGCCACATGCAGAGAGACGCATCCATCGATGACCAAATGCGACTGTGCCGGGAACGTGCTGAGCGGGAAAGTTGGACTGTTATTGACGCCTATTCTGATCGTGCGGTCTCCGGCGCCTCCATGTTGCGCCCCGGTCTGCAAGCGCTGTTCCATGCAACACAGGAAGGACAGGTTGATCTGATTTTGGCGGAAGCGCTGGACCGCTTGAGCCGAGACCAGGCAGACATCGCCGCGATCTTCAAACGGTTAAGCTTTGCAGGAGTTGGCATAGTGACACTGGCTGAGGGCGAGATCAGCGAATTGCACGTAGGTCTCAAAGGCACCATGAACCAACTGTTCCTCAAAGACCTGGCCGACAAAACCCGGCGTGGTCTTCGCGGGCGGGTCGAGCTTGGCCGTTCCGGCGGCGGCAACAGCTACGGATACGACGTCGTCCGGCGTCTTGGGCCCGACGACCAACCCGTCACGGGGGAACGAATGATCAACGCAGCGGAAGCTGAGATTATCCGGCGGGTGCTTCAAGAGTTCTCCGAGGGGCATTCTCCCAAAGCCATTGCGCGCCGCCTGAACGCCGAAGGTGTTCCCGGTCCTCGTGGCAAGTTATGGCGTGACACTGCCATTCGAGGGCACCGAGTGCGTGGGACGGGCCTTCTCAACAATGAGCTTTATATCGGCCGCCTGGTTTGGAACCGGCTGCGCTACATCAAGGACCCGGAGACCGGCAGACGTGTTTCCCGTCTCAACGATCCGTCCAAATGGATCATCGCGGAGGTCCCTGAGCTGCGGATTGTCGGGGATGAACTTTGGGAGGCGGTCAAGCAGCGGCAAGGCGAGATCGAGGCTGATCCCCGCGTCAAAGCCATCAAGGAGACCAAGTTTTGGGAGAAGCGTCGCAAGAAGCACCTTCTGACAGGTCTTGCATTCTGCGGCACCTGCGGAGGACCACTCTCCACTGTCGGGCGCGACTATCTCGCCTGCTCTGCCGCTCGCAAACTCGGTACTTGTTCCCATAAGCAATCCATTCGCCGCAATGTTCTGGAGGACGCCGTTCTGGATTTGCTTCGTCAGCGTCTGATGCAGCCCGACGCAGTGGCCGCTTTCATCAAGTCCTTCAACGAAGCCGCCAACGCAGAAGCAGGCACAGCGGAGGTAACCCGGACCCGTCTGCAATCCGAGCGGGACAAAGCTGCGCGCAAACTGAATGGGTTTTATGACGCAATCGCTGAGGGCATTCGCACCCCCGGACTTCAAGCGAGGCTCGAAGAGCTCGAAGCGCAGATTGCCGATCTGGACACAAAACTCTCCGAACCCGCACCGCCCCCGGTGCGACTGCACCCAAATCTGTCCGAACTTTATCGCACCAAGGTCGCAGATCTGGCGCAGGCACTATCGGACTCGGCGATCCGCACCGGGGCATTGGAGATCATCCGGGGCCTTATCGAACGTGTCACGGTCGAGCACACCAACGAGGGCGTTCAGATCGAGTTGGAGGGTGCCCTGGCAGCAATGATTGGGCTGGCCCAGAACGACAAAAGCCGCCTTGCGGCGGCTGGTTCGGTAAAAGTGGTTGCGGGAGTAGGATTTGAACCTACGACCTTCAGGTTATGAGCCTCATGGCTGTATAATTGACGTAGTTTGCTGAATTTATTTCTTTGTCTATTTTTCAATATGTTAATCGGAATTTGTTCAATCTCACGATACCTACAGATTGTCCAAATTTGCTCCCTACTGTAGCACCAGTGTAGCACCGCCAACTTTTGGTAGCACCAAGGCAATTCAAGGAAACACCGTGGCCAGTCACCGTTTGAACTTCACCAAAGCCGCCCTTCTAAAAGCACCTGCCGCAAAGAAAGGTTCGCGGGACTACTATTACGACGAACGGGAAGCGGGCCTCCTATTGGCCGTAACGGCGGCAGGATCGAAGAGCTTTTACCTCTACAAACGGATTGAAGGGCGTCCAGAACGGCTACTTCTGGGTAAGTTTCCAGACATGACCGTGGAACAAGCCCGCAAGTCAGCGGCAAGAGCCAAAGGCGGCATTGCGTCAGGTGCAAACCCTCAGAAAGACAAAAAGGCCGTTCGAGATGAAATGACCTTTGAGGCGCTTTTCGCAGAATACATGGACAAGTACTCCAAAGTTCACAAGAAATCTTGGCAGTATGACGAACGGGAAGTGAACAAGTATCTGTCCCATTGGTTTCGCCGCAAGATTTCCAGCATTGACCGAGCCGAAGTAGAAAGGCTTCACGCAAAGATCGGCAAGGAAAACGGACTCTATCAGGCCAATCGTTTGCTTGAACGCATTCGCTCGATCTTCAACAAGGCGATTGAATGGGGCTGGAAGGGCGTGAACCCTGCCATTGGCATCAAGAAGTTTCGGGAACAAAGCCGCGACAGGTTCTTGCAACCCGACGAACTGCCACGGTTCTTTGAGGCGCTGGCGAATGAACCAAATGAGGCCGCACGGGATTTCTTCATGATTTCGCTGCTGACGGGCGCTCGAAAGTCAAACACGTTGGCGATGATGTGGAAAGATATAAACTTCCAAGCGGCCACATGGCGGATCGAAGAAACCAAGAACGCCGACCCGTTGACGGTTCACCTACCCCAACAGGCAATCGAACTGCTGATTGAGCGGAAACTTAAATCGGAAAGCCCCTATGTGTTCGAAGGCTCAGGCAAGAACGGCCATCTTGCTGATCCCAAAAAGGCTTGGAGCCGTATTTTGAAAGACGCTGGAATCGAAAACCTGCGCATTCACGATCTACGCCGCACCTTGGGCAGCTATCAGGCGGCGACGGGTGCCAATGGATACATCATTGGTAAGTCACTTGGGCATCGGTCGCAGCAATCCACTGCGATTTATGCGCGCTTGAACCTTGATCCAGTCAGAGAGAGTGTGGATAAGGCGACAGAGTTGATGTTTTCTACTTTGGTTGAATGAAATTATGAAAGCACCTAGACCGGCTTTTTTATTGAATCAGCAAAAATCAACAATTTGAAGGTCTTCAAAAACCTTTCATCCAGCAGCCTGAAAAGAGTATCCAGTTTTTTCACGCCTGTGAGTGTAGTTAGTTGCTATAAGGCCAATAATTCATATTCAAACCATCCCTGAACCCTTCAATAAACCAACCAGTAGCCATGTCGGACGCGTCAAATGGTGACCAGTATCTATAGAACGCTCCTTTCAAACTCTCAATTTCCGTCAAATCACGCTCAGAAAGAGCACGATCAGTCTGATCCAGCTTCAATTGTGTTGCCCACCTATCAATCAGCCCCCGGTCGACTTCCCGTTCTGAACTGATTGGAAAAACTGTGTCCTTTGTTGCGAAAATATGGTCGTAGCCCTCGCTGAAGTCGAAGTGTCCAAGACCGGACAAGTCGGCTCCCGCAAACGTCGCGCCTGACATGCGTCCCTTCTCGACGTACCACGTCCAGTGCACTCCACCCTCTGGGCTAGAAACATATTTGGCGAAATTGAAATTAGCGCCTCTGATATCAACACTTCTTATTTCTGTCCCGCTTAAGTCGCATCCATAAAATACGGCTCCTTGAAAATTCGCGTTAATCATCCGAGCTCCTCGAAGCCTAGATCCCGCGAAATTCACGCCACGAAAAAATCCCGTCTCAAAATTCACATTTTCTAAATTGCAGTTCCGTAAATCGATCCGAAGCTGCATATCGTATCTCTGAGCCACGTCCAGCAGATTGCCAATCGTTGTTATAGCTTGTTGAACGTCCGAACGCAGGCGGTAGTTTTCATCGCTAGCGTCAGTTGGTGCCACACCAGACAGAAAGCACTTTGCTCTAATGTATGCAGCTAGCATCCTCACAACTCTTGGAGCTACATCCTCTCGCTCAAGCACAAATGCTTCTAAGCGATCCATACCCCTTGCTTGCGCTAATTGGTCGTCGCTCCAAACATTGTTGACTACTTCTTCCCCGTCCTTTTGTGTTATTCTGCTGACTTGATAACGCGCGCCTAAATCATTGAGCGCCGCGTTGAACTTCTCATTGAAAAGCGCTTCCCGCCCTGTGTCCGCTTGGCGAGACGCAATTACCGAACGCCAGATCAGCAAAGGAAACCCAGCCAAAGCTACCAAAGCGGCCCCATTGATCTTGAGTTCCTCAGGATTCCCACCAGATGAGAGCACACTTGCTGCGACTTTAATAAGCAAAGCGCAGCTAATGGCTATCCAAAGAATAGCTACCCCGGTCAGTAACACTGAAATAATCGGCCCAAGCGCTCTACAATTTTTAAGCTTAAACGGCCATTCAATAGCCAGCCAATTGGTTATTTCGTTTCTTTCGCTCAAACTGTTCGTTCCACAACTGGTTCTGGAAAAACTGACAGCACTGTCAGCACTGTCAGCACTGTCTCTAGCTTTCTTCGCCCGAATGCAAGACAAGGAAACGCTGCACACCCATGATTCTAAAGAGCTAAAATGTTGCCCACTTCGAACACCTCGACCCAGTATGAGTTATTGGCCGCGTCGTGCCCCTCGCTTGCCTTTGATCTGTCAGAGGACACAGAGGACCAGTTTGACCTGATCATTCCTCACGTTGTTGTTGGTGGGTTTTCGCGCTCCTTTGGCCTGCCAATCGAAAGCGGGCGGGCGATCCTGCTAGAGGCGGTAGAGGCCTATATCTCCGGCGTGATTGACCACTTTGAGCAGCGCTCAGAGAAGCAGGACAATACAGCGCTGACCAAAGTGGCATCAAAAGCCGAACAACTTGAAGAAGCTTTGTTGGAACTAAAGGAACACCCAAACCTAGAGGCCCAGTTAGAAGATCGAATAAGAAAGTTTCATGCACTGGCCACAAACAGGGACGGACTGTCCCTACCTACCCTGATCGGCACAAATCGGAACATCTTTCAATTTTTCCGCGATATTCTGATCGATCTACAAGCTTGCTCAGAGGACACTCGCAACTTCAAACCTAAGCGGGCCGATTACAACAATTGGT
The DNA here is from genome assembly GCF_056538005.1 of Ruegeria sp. BI11. Lineage (NCBI taxonomy): Bacteria > Pseudomonadati > Pseudomonadota > Alphaproteobacteria > Rhodobacterales > Roseobacteraceae > Ruegeria > Ruegeria sp. BI11. The sequence continues at coordinate 303,235 of NZ_JBQFSM010000005.1, forward strand.
TCGAAATTGAAGGCGGTCCCACCGGGCAAGAACAGTTTCACCTCGACACAGCGGAATGGAAGCGTCGCAGTCAAGCCCGCAAACTTGGCTCGGACCACCCTTTGCAGCGTTTCTTACTTTCGATCCTTCCGCACTGGCGAACCCATTTGGAACTTCCTTTCACCGAAGGAATGTATTTCAAAGAGGTGCAAGAAAACCTTTCGCCAACTATTTCATTGCTGCACCCGATAGTCGTTCGGATTGATTCGGAGATTACATCCCAACGGGTCGCAAGCACTATCCGCAAGCTACGCGAAAGCGGTCAATTGTAGGACCATCGTAAAACCGGGGCAGGTTTTTCGCCCAATTCTTACGATTGGGATTGTTGGCATTTGCTGAAAGATTCTGGCTACTTCTCTCATCACTCGAAGTTTGAAACGGAGTGATGAACAATGAGTATTCAAAGCCAAAACACCTTGCTCAAACCCGAGCAAGTCGCAGAACGTCTCGGCGTGTCCACAACCACTCTTGCCACATGGCGCTGCACCAAGCGCTACCCGCTGGCTTATGTCAAAGTTGGCCGCTTGGTCCGCTATCGCGCCGGAGACGTGGACGCGTTTGAGATCGCGCGTCTTCAGGAGGTTGTTGCAAATGACTGGTAACTGGAAACCCATCGAATTTGCCGCAATCGCGGAACTGGCCCGGATCAATTTGCGCAGCCTACTGGCTGAATGGTTGCCCGATGGCCGGATCATCGGGCGCGAGTGGGTGGCGCTGAACCCCACCCGTGCAGATCGCTCGCGGGGCTCGTTTCGGATCAATCTCGACAGTGGGCTTTGGGCGGACTTCGCCACGGATGACAAAGGCGGCGATGCCATCAGCCTCTTTGCCTATCTGATCGGGGTACAGCAGGGACAGGCCGCACGTGCTCTTGCACGGCGGCTGGGGGTGTCGGCATGAACGCTCTGATCGATCTTCGCCACCCGTCAGCCGGTTTGGCTGACACTCAGCATGTCTACCGCAACAAAACGGGTGCGCCTGTGTTGGTTGCCAATCGCTATGAAGGCAACGGTAAGGGCAAGTTCTTCCTGCCTTATGATGTGACCAAAGAGACGTGGAAAGCGCCGCAATCCCGTCCGATCTATCAACTGGACCGGATCGCCCAGGCAAACCCCAATCAGCCGGTGATCTGGGTTGAGGGCGAGAAGTGCGCCGATGCGCTGACCGCCCTTGGCTATCTGGCATCTACCAGCTTTGGCGGCAGCAAGGCGCTGGCAAAAACGGACCTCTCCCCGCTGGCGGGTCGTACAGTCTTCATCTGGCCTGATCACGATGAACCGGGGCAGAGCTATGCAGCTAAACTGGCAGAAGACCTCGTAACGTTACATAGGGCAACGCCGCTGAGCCTGCCAATCACCGACGCGCTGATTCAAGCGCATGACCCAGCGGGTCTGATCACTATACCTATACATAGGGGCTGGGACGTGGCCGATGCCATTGCCGCAGGTTGGGGGCGTGGTGAGATAGATACCCTGATCAACAGCGTGGCGTGTGATCTGCCGGATGCAACCGCCGCTTACCTGACGAATAGGGTTGCGACTGCTGCGAACGACCCGCATCCCCCTACGTATCGTAGGGATAGCCCCGACCCTTATATGATACCTATACGTAGTGGCGCGGACGCACCTATACGTAAGGACGACGGTGCGCCACTCGTGGATGGGCTCGAACTTTGGAACACCCCGCAGGGTGAGCCCTATGTAACGATACGGGCCAAAGGTCACTTTGAACACTGGCCCATCGGATCATCGACCTTCCGCAACTATCTGGCCTATGCCCATTACAAGGCCGAGGGCAAAGCGCCTTCTAATGCGGCGCTGGATGACAAACGCCGGATGCTGGAAGGGGTAGCCCGGTTCGAGGGCGAGACCTACCCCGTGTTCAGCCGCATCGCCTCAATCGGACGCACAGTCTATCTCGACCTCGGAAACACCGACTGGCAGGCTGTGGCGATCACCTCTGAGGGTTGGCAAGTGGTCAGCCACCCACCCGCACGGTTTCGGCGCTCACCGGCCATGCAAGCGTTGCCCGTACCGGAACGGCATGAACACGGAATCGACCTGTTGCGTGACTTCCTGAACGTGGACAGCGAGGATGATTTCCGCATGTTGGTGGCGTGGGTTCTGGGATGTTTCCACCCCAAAGGCCCCTACCCCATTCTGATCCTGTCAGGCGAACAGGGCAGCGCCAAAAGCACCACCGCGCAAACCCTGCGTGATCTAATCGACCCTGCCAGCCCAAGCACCCGCAGCACACCCAATTCTGAGCAGGATTTGGTAATTGCCGCGATGCACAATCATGTTCTGAGTTTTGATAATCTCTCGACCATCCGTCCAATGATGGCAGATGCTTTCTGCCGGATTGCCACAGGCGGAGGGTTTGGCACGCGCAAGCTGCACACCGACAGCGACGAGGTTCTGTTCAATGCCACCCGGCCTTGCCTGCTCAACGGTATTCCTGATCTGGCGGCGCGGCCTGATCTGGCAGATCGTGCCATTGGCATTCACCTGCCGGTCATTCCTCCCGGCAAGCGCAAAACCTTGGGCGCGTTTAATCGCGACTTCGCCAAAGCCAAGCCCTACATTCTGGGTGCGCTTCTGGACGCGGTATCCTGCGCATTGGGTCAGATTGACTCTGTGAGCCTCTTAGAAGCCCCTAGGATGGCGGATTTTGCTAAATGGGTGGTTGCTGCCGAAGATTCCCTTGGGTGGACTCAGGGCGCGTTTCTGGACTCCTACGCGTCCAATCGCGCCAAAAGCGATCAAGCCGCCGTTGAGGCCAGCCCCGTGGCGCTGGCAATTCTGTCGCTGATGGAGGGGCGTCAGCATTGGAGCGGCACAGCAACAGAGTTGAAGCAAACCTTGCGGGATCGCTTCCCGGCGATGACAGAGGACAGCCAAAGCTTTCCCCGGTCTGAGGCGCGGTTTGGTGCAGCGTTGCGCAGGGTTCAGCCTGTGTTGCGGCGTCAGGGGGTGAACATTGCGTTCAGCCGGGAAGGCAAAGCAGGCATACGGGTGATTGAACTGATCAATCGGTGAGAAATCAGGCCCCAACAAAGGATTAAGCGCTCGACCTAAACAGTCGGGCGCATGTTCGTTTGTGCTTTGTCCGAGAGCTTTGCTTGTCCGCTGCACGGGATGGAATGCCGCCGTTGACAATTTTTGTTTGAATGCCAGCCACTCAATTTTTTCATCAGTAGATAAATGTTAGCGCGGGTCTTTTCCGTTTTCACAGAACACCGGCCTCGTCGCATTTCCCGATCAGGAAAGATTTGCTCAGTTTCACGGTCATAGTCGATTGAGGGCAGTTTTGCGCTCCGTAGAAAAACGTCAGATCAAGATCATTGATTGGATTTTTTGCGGAGAAGTCGCGTTTATTTATCGATCCACCAAAACGCCAGTCCTCGTGCCTAGCTGGATCAAACATAGCCCGTATGTCAATTGACTGTTTAGGCGCTTTGAGATTCACAATTACCTCAAAGGGATGTTCACCCATGGTCATATGGTCGCCCGGGTGGATCAGCGTATCCGCCGATGCCGAGCAGAACGAAAATGTTTTTTCAGGATCTATCCGCCAATGAAATCCATGCGAGCTGTGGTGCAATCTAGGATACCATCCAAACAGTCGTATATAAGGAGCAACTGCGGAAACCGCTGAAATGTTCCGCATTGATATTACCAGAACTAACCTCAGAAGGCAGCTGTAGTGATCGGGTTGGTTTGTAAATTGATGATCGACCCGGAGTGTGAGTTCTAACTCCGCAGAGCGTTCTGCGAGAATTGCTTGCCGAACCAAAGTGTCATCCATCGGAGTAGTTCCTGCGATCGTACGAAGAAAGTACTTTTGGTGATCCGGCGCGTACGACATCACCGGCTTGTTTCTGGCCTGCGGTATCTTGATCAGCAAATAGCCGGAGTTTGTGTCATCGGCACACTTGAGCGTACGGAATTTCAAGTCTGTTAGGGTCGGTCTTATCACAGTGCTGCAAGCGGCTCTGATTTGCTTTACGAACTTATCTATGTCTGCGATCGGTTTCAGCTCAACCGCAACATCTTCACGACTTTGCTGCTTGGTCCGAACTCCCCAGACGAGGACACCACCATCCGCGTTTGCAAACGCAGATAGCTCCTTGCCGAGATTCCGTTTATCTTCTTTGCCAAGGATTGCCTTGGTGGCGTCAGACTTCTCTTTGAACTCTAACCAAAAATCTTCCGACGTGCCGATAAGAGACGCAAGGCTGTGTTCATCAGCTTCGAACAAATACTCTAAGTGATCCAATTATATACCCGGTCAAATAAGTGAGGTTTAGATTCCCAACTTTCATCAAACACCCGCCCGACGCAAGCTAACCAAACATTCAACGGCTGCGGCCATCCCGGTCCTTTTCGGCTGACGGTGCTGACAGCACTGGCGGTGAAGGCGAGTTGTTATTTTGGTGGAGAGATTCGGCTTCACGAAGCATCAGAATGGGTTCGCTAGGATAGCTGTAGTTTGCTCTCTGCTGTAGCACCGCTGTAGCACCAGTCGCTAAGGCATTAAACGCAGAAAGCGCCCGTTGGGGCTCTAAGTACTTGATATCTTACTGGAAAGATTGGTTGCGGGAGTAGGATTTGAACCTACGACCTTCAGGTTATGAGCCTGACGAGCTACCGGGCTGCTCCATCCCGCGACACTTTTGGTGG
>NZ_JBQFSM010000006.1:0-300959 GCF_056538005.1 Ruegeria sp. BI11
CTCCCGCAACCAACTTTAGCACAGTATATCATACATTTACCCTCGCAACTCGCGGGGCTTTCTGCATTCGGCGCGTAGCCACTGGAAGCACTCTGGAAGCAAGCAGGGCACCCTCCAACTCGATCTGCACGCCATCCCGTTCATGTTGGATCGTAACACGTTTGACGGCTAGTGCTTGATGGTCCTTTGCGCTGCGGGACTGAACCTCGCAGTGTAGCGGAAATTTACGCGTGCTGAACGAACGGTCGCTTTGGCCGCCAGAACAGGCATTGCTCCTATTTGCAGAGAACGTCAGCGATGAGCCCAAATCAACCGATGCTGCTTGGCGCAACAATGTCGGCGATGCGCAGAAAGCTGACTTTGCAAAGTCGAGCGGACGGCCCTAAACATTTGGTCAAAGCGCGGCCTTGTCAAAAATGCGAACGACCCAATCGAGGAAAACCCGGACGCGCGGGGAGAGTTGTCGATTCTGTGGGTAAAATGCAGCCAACGGGGTTGGCGATGGTGGCGCATCCGGTAAAACTTCTACAAGGCGTCCCGCTCTCAAGTCTTCCAGAAAACGATATTTCGGAGCTTGTCCAATCCCGAACCCTTCTCGGATCAACTCATGCACTGTGTCTGCGTCATTTGCTGTAACCAGCGCTGGCAACGTAACTTCCTTAAGCTTGCCACCGATCTTGAACTCCAGCGGCAATACGGCGCCAGTGCGCGAAGACAGGAAGCCGACCATCTGATGACCTTTCAGATCGTCTACCGACGTGGGAGTGCCAAACTTGGCCAGATACTCCGGGCTTGCACAGGTGATCTCCGGAAGGTCTGTCAGGTGTCGCGTGATCATTCCGCTATCATCAGGAATGCCGGCGCGGATGACGCAATCAACGCCCTCGCGCACCAGATCCACCAGGCGCTCGGTCTGACCGAGTTGAAGGGTGATCTTGGGATACTTTGCAAGGAAATCAGTCAGGTGAGGTAGAAGAAAGACCCGCGTCAGCGTACCGGGGGCATCAATGCGAAGCAGACCTGACGGTTCGTGCCCACGCAATGCGCCTTCAGCTTCTTCAATATCACCCAAAATGGACGCGCATCTTTGGTAATAGGCTTGCCCATCCGGTGTTGGAGAAACATGGCGTGTCGTTCGATCCAGCAGCCGACTACCAAGGTCACGCTCCAGCCTCTGGATGGCTTCACTTGCGGTAGACCGCGGAATGTTCAGGTCAGAAGCTGCCTTTGTGAAGCTGCCGCGTTCCAGCACCCGAACAAACAGGCGCATGGTTTCAAGTCTATCGATCATTGTTCGCTTTTACCGAATTGTCATTCCAATTCAAGACACATTATCTGGATCAATTCTCCGTCTATCTTCGCTTCAAACAGAAAGGAGATTGACATGGTACACGGACAACGAACTGCAATTGTGACTGGCGCCAGCAAAGGGATTGGTGCAGCCATCGCACTCCGCCTGGCTCAGGATCGCCACACAATCATTGCCAACTATGCAAGTGATGCGGTCGGAGCGAACGAGATTGTAGACGCGATCAAAAAAGCTGGCGGCCAAGCAATCGCAGTTCAGGGTGACATTTCTGACCCATCCTGCATGCCAAGTTTGTTCGATGCGGCTGAACAGGAATTCGGCTCTGTCGATGTTCTGGTCAACAACGCGGGTATAATGCGCCTGAGCGCAGTTGCATCTACTTCCGATGCTGACTTCGAGGCTCACTGCGCCATCAACATTGGCGGTGTCTTTCGCGGCATGCGCGAGGCTGCCAACCGCATGAACAAAGGTGGCGCGATTGTCAGCCTGTCTTCCAGTGTTGTCGGGCTCTATCAGCCGACCTACGGGGTCTATGCGGCAACAAAAGCTGCGGTGGAAGCGATGACCCATGTGCTGGCCAAAGAACTGGGCTCACGTGACATCACCGTTAATACCGTCGCGCCGGGGCCGGTTGGGACCGACTTGTTTATCAATGGAAAACCCGAAGCATTGATTGAAAACATCAAGAAGATGAACCCGTTTGGCCGGCTCGGAACGCCCGAAGACATCGCTGCTGCTGTTTCGCTTCTGGCCGGACCGGATGGCCGTTGGATCAGTGGTCAAACACTGCGTGCCAATGGCGGTGTCGTCTAAGACACTCCTCTCGGAAAGCTATGCTTTTCTGACCAAATGGCGGAAGTGCGGAGATAGCTATCAATCTCACCTAGCGCGAATGGTAGCTATCAGAATTACAATCCGGCAGACGTCCAAGCTGAAATCTGATGCCTATCTACCCTTTTCCTCCTTAATCCTTCGATGAGCTGTAGAGTCCAGCATCAATGTCTGCAATGAGACTTGGCTCTGATGGAGACCAGTTCAGGACCTCTTGGGTCCATGTGCTCGATGCCGGACTGTCTGAAGCAGCCATGAAACTGAACCAGTCAAAATAGGCTTGCGCATCGTCACCGGTTTTGGACGAGACTGGTAACCCCAGACTGCGACCAAGGGCCTCGGCGATATCCTTGAAACGCACGCCTTCTTCGGCAACACCGTGGTAATGAATGCCACCTTCGTTGCGCTCCAAAGCCAGCCGGTAAAGTCGTGCTGCATCCAGGCGATGGACGGCGCACCAGCGGTTTTGTCCTTCGTCGATGTAAGCGCATTCACCATTTTGCGCTGCGATGTCCGCCAGCATCCGGACAAAGCCATGATCGCCTGCGCCGTGTACCGAAGGAGCGAGTCGCACAGCAGCAATCTTCACACCTTTCTGCGCTATATCCGCGCCTGCGTATTCAGTCGCTACGCGGGGGTTTACCATGTCGCCCGTCGGAGCAAGGTCTGCTTCCTTGGACTCAACACCTAGCGTCAGTATCGCTGTGCCGGATGTCGCGAGGAACAGCCGGTCAGAGTCTGCCAACTCGCTTCCGATTGCACGGATCACTTCGGCATCATGAGCGCAGTTCTCTGCGAATTTCGAGAAGTCGTGGTTGAAACCAAGGTGGATCACAGCGTCTGCCTGAGCGGCGCCTGTGCGCAAGCTGTCCAGATCCTCAAGGTCGCCGTGGTGTGCCTCAGCACCGACTTTTTTCAAGGCCTCGGCGGAGGATTCTGAGCGAGCCAACCCGATGACCGAATGGTCGTGATCCAATAGTTCGCGGACGACGGCAGATCCGACATAGCCAGTGGCTCCGGTTAAAAAAACGCGCATTGATATCTCCTATGAAGTGTTGAAACCTGCGCAGCGGCTCAGGTTTTTTGCCATTAAATGTATCGGCGAAAATGGCGTTATCAATAATTGAATGTCTCGAATGTCTTCGCAATCGTCCCAATCTCTTGGAGGAATGGCTTCAAGCTGATAGAGTTCCGATACATTCCAAATCGGCAGAGATCACGTGGACCCTCTTTCTGACATCCTCTCCATCCTGAAACCTCAGAGCCATCTGGCAGGTCTTCTCGACCTTGGGCATCCCTCTGCGATTGGCTTTCCCGATCAGGCGGGTGCTCTGAAATGCAACGCCATGATTTCTGGTGATGCCTGGGTCTCTGTTGAGGGCCGCAAAGAACCCGTTCTGGTTAGGGAAGGCGACTTTTTTATCCTACCGACGGGTCGTCCTTTTGCGATCAAGACCGATCCTTCTCTTGAAGCCGAACCCGTAGAGCAGCTTCTGACAGCGCCACTTTCAAAGGAGCCAGCGGTTATCAACGGTGGCGGGGGCACAATGATTGCAAGTTGCCGCTTTACCGTCTCTCAAGCTCACGCATTCAGGCTCATTTCGATGCTGCCGTCGATTATGGTTATTCCGGCGCAAGAAGAGATCGCCGCCCATCTGGTTCACTCAGTAGGATTGATCCTGGAAGAGCTAGCTGATGCTCGTCCGGGTAGTGCCTTGGTTGCTCATCACCTCTCGCACGTGGTCCTGATCCAGACCCTGCGTCATCATCATGCGGAGAAGGATACCCAACTGAGCTGGCTTAAGGCACTCGCTGACACACGCTTAGCTTTGGCGCTGACTGCAATGCACAGTGATCCCGGCAAGAAATGGACACTGGGCGAATTGGCTGAAGTCGCAAGTATGTCGAGATCAGTATTTGCGAGGCGCTTCCAAGAAGCTGCGGGACAAAGTCCCATGGAATATCTTGCTGTTCTTCGAATGATCAAAGCGAGCGACCAACTCCTGTCATCCCGATGCACCATAGCGACCGTCGCTGATGCCTTCGGATATAAGTCCGAAAACGCATTTAACACGGCTTTCAAAAGAGTGATGGGTCGCCCGCCGCGTCAGTATGTGAATGAGCGTTCCAACGGTAGTTCGGAATCTGTTTTGACCGTCGAGGACCTACCCCGAAGCTTCCAGTAGATTTGTCTTTGAGTAACGTGCGGGAGGGCATCCAACATAGCGGGAGAATGCGGTGCTGAAGGCACTGGAGGACCCATATCCGGTCTGAGCGGAGATTTCAGCAATACTGAGATTACCCGCCCGGAGCATGTGTTTTGCCAATGTCATCCGCCAATTCTGCAAATAGCTCATTGGTGGCATTCCCATGAGCCCTTCAAACCGTGTGAAGAATGCAGATCGAGAAAGCCCGGCTTCGGTTGCAAGAGCTTGAACAGTCCAGCTGTGAGCCGGGGCCGCGTGCATGGCTCGCAAACTGGGTCCAACTCGCATGTCTGCCAATCCACGTAAAAGGCCAGAAGCCGGTGCCGGGTCCGCGCCAGACCGGAAGGCTTCGATCAGTAGGACTTGCAATAGGTTCTCGACGATCACATCTCGCGCCGGCCGGTTTGCGCGAGCTTCATCGCGAACAAGCCCCGTAAGCGCAGCCAACCGACCCTCACCGCGGACAAAGATCAGATCTGGCAGTAGAGAGATCAATAAATCAGCGTCAGGGCTGGCAAAGGTGCAGTGGCCTACGAGTTGTTGAACCTCTGGATCCGCATCAGCCGCCCCAAGCTGGAAAACTCCGTCTTTACCCTCCACCGGGTGGTTGACCAAATCAGCGGGTGGTGGAGGATCCATGCTTGAGAAGGTGAATGACTTGACCGCTGGGATCAGCACAAAATCACCCGCATTCAAAGCCAGGGGCTCTTTCCCCTCGACCTCCAGGCACGCACGTCCGGTAAGAAGTGAGCAGTAGAAGGCCTCGTTTACATCCTCACGATGAACCCGAAACGGCCCCGATGCGTGCACCAGTTTGGAATAGGACGCTTTAGGTTGTAGCAGGGAGATGATTTCAGAGAATGGATCTGCCATTTTGGACCATCAATAACAAATAATGGATGATTGATTATATATAATACCTCCCACGTTGGTTACTTTCAAGGCATCAACGAATAGGAGACAACGTCATGAAGACCGTATTGATTACAGGATGTTCTTCGGGATTTGGGCTGGAGACTGCGCGCTTCTTTCTCGAACGGGGATGGTCGGTTATCGCAACAATGCGTAAGCCAGATGAAGCACTATTCCCGGCCTCGGATCGTTTGACGATCCTGCCATTGGATATCTCGGATAGCGAGAGCATCACAAAGGCAGTGGAAGCTGCGGGCCCCATCGACGCTTTGGTGAACAATGCAGGCGTCGGCTGGCTTTCCCCTTTCGAGGGCACATCAGAAGATAACCTGCGCCGAATTTTTGAGACCAACACGTTCGGCACCATGGAAATGGTCCGTGCCGTGCTGCCACAAATGCGCGCCACGGGATCAGGGGTGATCGTGAATGTCTCTTCCAGCGTCACACTCAAACCGCTGCCGCAGGCTTCGGCCTACACAGCAAGCAAGGCCGCAGTGAACGCCTTCACCGAATGTCTTGCCCTTGAACTGGCCCCTCTTGGCATTCGCGCCCACATCGTTCTACCAGGTCAGGCCCCAACGACGAATTTTGGCAAGAACGCAATGGCACTGATGTCAGAAGCCAATGAAACGCCTGAAGACTACAGGCCATTCGTCGAGCAGACCATGGCGGCTTTCATGAATGCAGACGGGAAGGAATTCACCTTCTCCGAGGACGTTGTTCAGGCAGTCTGGAGAGCCGCCACCGACAGCACATGCCCACTTCGGCTCCCTGCCGGTAAGGACTCGGTCGCTTTGGCGGCCTAATCCACCCAACTACAACAAGACCACCCTGAAAAATTAGAATGGCCGACTCCAATGGGCCGGTCATTTCTTTGAACGTTGGACATGCGCTCACTTCGAAACACTTAGCACGAGGCCTGAAAACCGCCTGATGTCAGCGGACGTCACCCGCCTGTGCTGAACGATCACGTGCCAATAGATCGGCGCGATGAACATATCCAACACCGCACCCCTATCCACGTCTGCATTCAGTTCACCGCGCTCAACTGCTCTTTCCAACATGACCATTGCCTGGGCCCGGCGATCCCGCGTCACGCTTTCCAGAAGTTCAGCAAGCTCATCTGAGCGAGCATGCTCCGCATGGAGGTCCGGCAGAATGCGTCGCACAAGCGGGTGCCGCAGCGTGGCTGCCATCCGGTGCATCAACCTGAGAACATCGCCTTCAAATGATCCTGTGTCCGGAATAGGCGTGATATTCGTTGCTGTCGACTTTACCGCTTCGGTCACCAGTTCAAACTTGGATTTGCTCCTGCGATAAAGCGCAGCTTTCCCAACACCAGCCCGCACCGCAATCCGCTCCATACGCAGGGCAGAATACCCGGTTTCCGCCCATTCTTCGAACAATGCGCGTTGAATTGAATCCGTCACCGTGTCTTGCAAAACGGCAGCCCCGGCCGGCTTCCGACGCGGCCGATCAGAATTTTTTACGTCGGAACTATTGCGTTCCATCGTGATTCTCCTTTATGTAGGACGAGACAGTACCGTTCCGACGCAGTTTGGGGCAAACCCCTAAATACTGCAACCCAATTTTGGCACTTGTGGAAAGGACGCGAAGATGGACCCGAAAATCGCAATTCTGTGGTTTGCGCCTTTGCTTTGCGGGGCCTTGATACCCATCCATGCCGGAATGAACGCAGAGCTCAGCCGCGCGGCTGGTCACCCGCTCTGGGCAACCTTGTTGTCATTTGGAGTTTCATTCGTTTGCCTGATGGTTGGGGTCGCTTGGCTCCGTCCGACATTGCCAAGCTTATCATCACTATATGCGGCTCCTCCCTGGGCGTGGGTAGGAGGTGTGATCGGTGTCATTTACGTGATGGCGACCATGGCTCTGATCCCACGCTTTGGGGCCGCCGCTTTTGTTGCTGCTGTTGTCGCAGGACAAATGACGATGGCACTCATCCTGGACCAGAACGGGCTTCTTGGAAACGCTCCTCGACCAGCAGACTTCTATCGCATCACTGGTGCTGTGCTGTCGATTTCGGGTGTCCTTATCATGCAGTTTGGAAAAGCGACATAAGCCAAGCCATCACTCACAGAACAACCCTCCCGTAAAGAAAACAACAAGAGGTAAGGAGATCATGTCTGAATCGAATAACATACCCAGCTTTGGCGCGATGCTGCGCGGCGCCCTCGGAGATGCAATCATCGCAGAAGCAGGCGAAAACTTTCTGGACATGTGTGACGAAGGCATCGTGTTCGAGTTCCCGTTTTCGCCAGAAGGCTCGGTGCGAGAACTCCGCGGCCGAGACACGATGGCCGCTTATCTGCCAATAGCCGGGGGCCTCATCAGCTTTGAATCCATGAGCCCGGCAGTCACCCATGTTGCCAAAGACGGTGAAACCTTTGTTTTGGAGTTCTCTTGCAAAGGTAAAGGCGAGGCCGGGCGCTACGACCAGAATTACATCTCGGTCATCGAGGTCCAAAACGGACGTATCACGCGCTATCGCGACTACTGGAATCCTCTGGTTCTGCTGAACGCAGTCGGCGGCGTCGAAGTTCTTAAGTCCAAGCTGGAAGGTTTTATTGATGACTAGTTCCATTCTTGTCACTGGCGGCACCGGAAAAACGGGAAGCCGCGTCGTCAAACAGCTACGTGCAAAAGGGCTGGCCCCCAGGGTGGGAACACGCAGCCCACAGAACAAAAACGACGTGCGCTTCGGCTGGAGCGATCCGTCTACGTTCACGGATGCTCTCGAAGGCGTCAGGGCTGTCTACCTCGTAGCACCAACAGACACGGTGGATTCACTGGGAGCAATGCAGCCCGGTCTTGAGGCGGCACTTGTCGCGGGTGTCCAACGCTTCGTGCTACTCAGTGCCTCTTCTTTAGATGAAGGCGGACCCATGATGGGTGAAGTTCACGCCTGGCTGCGCTCCAACGCACCAGAATGGGCCGTTTTGCGTCCAACCTGGTTCATGCAGAACTTCTCAGAGCTTCATCACCGAGATCCCATTCGCGAAGAGTCCGCCATCTACACAGCGACAGAGGACGGCCGAGTTGGCTTTATCGACGCTGGCGATATAGCAGCCTGTGCAACGGCGCTGCTGGTCACTCCATCAGTCGAAAACACTGGCTATATACTCACTGGCCCGGAAGCGATTTCTTATGATGTCGTTGCCGAAAGACTGAGCGATCAATTGGGGCGGAAGATCACCCATCATCGCCTAACCGTCGATGAACTGGCAGAGCGTCATCAAAGCCTCGGATTGCCGGAAGAATACGCAAGAACTCTGGCGGCAATGGACGGTGTAATTGCTGGCGGGTCAGAGGATCGCGTCACTAACAGTGTACTGAAGCTGACCGGATCACAACCAACCTCTATCGATCAGTTCGTACAGCAAAACATGGAAGCATGGACGCAGAGAAAAGATATAAAGATACGAGTGGCTGAGGCAGCGAACATGTGAGATGAGTGTGTCCTTAGCTGACTTTGTCTTGGCCTCGGGGGCGGCAGCAATGTTGCGCATGTCGGAGTTTGCAAAGCTCGGTGATGAATGTCGGGATTGGGCTGCGACCAGCCAACCGTGATGACCGCAGAAACGGCAAGGCGGAGCCCCCGTGCAAGTTTTGCCCAAACCGTCGCAATTTTGAGGCGCAGGTGTATGTTGTCGGCTGGCGCTTTAGGAGGCTGATTTCTATCAGCCTCAGTCAAGTTTTGGTTTCTAAGCGGCGGTGGTCTCGGGTCCAAAGATATTCTTTATCTCGACCACCAAGTCGGCGGGAAACCCACCGTTCTTTGCGTGGCTATAGATTGCCTCCGCATTGTCGGCTTCATGGACGCAATAAAGCTTGTCACCAGCTGCATAGGTCCGATGCCAAGTATAGGGCACACCGAGATTTTCCACGACGCTGTTGGATTTTGCGGAAATGTCCCTGAGTTCTTCTTGCGTGAGCGTGTCGGCACCGGGGATATTCCGCTCTACGAGAAACATCGGCATTAGTCTTCCTTTCCATTGCTTGGTTGAATGAAAGGCAGTTTTAGGGGGCGCCATGAGTGGCGGCGTGTGTGGTAGCAAATTTCTCGAATTTTCTTTCTCACGCATTCTCACACGGTCGTTGTGTTAGAAGCAAATGTAAGAATGAAAGGGATAGGCGCATTTGCAGATACACTTGATTGGCAAGCCAAGGATCATCGCTAGCGACGGAATTGAATGCACGGTTCCAGGGCATCAGCCCTGGGCAGTATTGGCGCGGCTGCTGAGAGCCAGACGTCCGTTGGGTCGCCGCGAACTAGCGGCCGAGATTTTCGCCGATGTAGACGACCCGCTTGGAGCGTTGCGCTGGTGCTTGGCCTCTCTTCGAAAGGCTTTGGGCGCAGAGACGTTGCAGGGTGATCCCATTACGCTCAACCTGCCGGCAGATAGCTATGTAGATGTTTGGATGCTGGTTGCTGGGGAAGTTCCGGAAACGGACTCAACCCGTTTCCTTGACGGAGTTGAACCCGCCTCCTGTGCAGAATTTGAAACCTGGTTGATGATAGAGCGTGAGCACTTAACCAGCGAGTTGTACGGCCTGCTCCGGCGAGAAAGCATGCGCGCGTTGTCTGCGGGCAATTATCCGAAGGCCCGCACTCTCGCTGAAAGGGCAGTCACATGTCGTCCTCTCGACGAATCTGCTCACATCATTCTCGTCAAGTGCCTTGCCACCTCCGGCGAGATGGTTGCAGCCGTTGCACATGTCGACGCGACCGAGGCGCGCATTCTGCAAGAAACGGGCGAGAAGCCCTCGCCGGCGTTGCGGATTGCCGCACGGAAGTCCATAGCGGGCGCGCCACAAGGGGTATCAAAGAACGCCTCGATAGATGCGCTAATTAAGTCTGGAAAGGCGGCGGTTTCAGCCGGTGCCGTGGATGCCGGAATTGATTGTTTGAGGCGCGCGGCGGAAGACGCTGAAGACGCTCGCAATGACTATTTACAAGCCTTGGCGCTTCAAGAACTGGGCACATCGTTGATCCACGCAATCCGTGGCTTCGATGACGAGGGTGCACTCGCGCTTCAGAGCGCAGCCGATCTCGCCATCAGGATCGGGTCTTCGGAGATTGCAGCGCAGGCTCTCTGTGAACTGGGTTATAGCGAAGCTCTTTCCGGTCGGCGGCCATCGGCTGCGCGATACCTTGAAGACGCGCTCGGATATGCAAAGAGCAACGAAGACTGCTTGGCAAGCATCCATGCTTTCATTGGTTTCAATCTGGTTGATTGGGGGAAAGTGGAGCTTGGTGTATCACACTTCCAACAGGCACTTGAACTCGCCCGCACAGCGGGTAATCACCGACGCGAAATCTGGGCCCTGGGTATTGGTGCGCGGGGTGTGCTTCGTGCAGGCCGCGCGCATGAGGCCCGAGACTGGCTGACTCAATGTTTGGATCTTTGTGATGGCACTCGCTGGCTTGCTTTCCGACCGTGGGCCGTTTCGCTTCTCGCAGAGGTCAGGCTCGCCTTGCACGAAGTAAGCAATTCCACATTGAATGATCTTGAAGAAGCCCTCGCTCTCAGCAATCAACTCGGCGATCCTTGTTGGCAGGCAGCAGCAGCTCGATCCCTTGCCTTGGTCCAAGTCGATGCGAAGAACTATTCCGAGGCGGGCAAATGGCTGGCGCACTCACGGGAGAGGTGCTGCTCGGTTACTGATCTTTACGCAGGGCTACTGGTTGAAATCCTTGCCGATCAAGTACGCCTGTCCCAGTTGCGTGGCGATGATAGGGACGCCAAGTCGCTGGCGAGAGAGCTTCTGCCATTGGTTGCCAAGACGCACGCCGACGCGCACTTGGACTTCGCAATGTCTGCTTTGAGCTCGACAAAATCTAGTTTGAATTAGAGTTTTTTGAACCAGCTAACCGACTATCCGCCAAGTCTGTTCCAGGACTTGCAAAGCTCAGTAGTGAAAGTCCGGTTTGGACTGCTCCAGTCACTATTGCGAACAGTGGCGAACGCGACTTCGAGCCCAACACTGCTAGTTTCGCTGGGGCGGAAAGTCCTCTATTTCGAACTTGTTTTGGGCCGCAGCCAGCGATGATGCCGCCATGGCCCGCGTGGTATCGCGTCAATTCGTCGGGGTCACATCGACCAACGTGGGTTCGCGATCACCGCTGGTCTCAAAGACGATCATTGTGTTTCCCATGGCTCCGAAGTCAATCTGCTTCATATCAACCATGTGCACCGTTCTGTCGTACATCGTGTGATAGTAGTAGACGAGGTTCAAGGAGTCCGCAGCGGTCGTGATCTGTGTTGCGCTGTAAAGCAGGTCATCCGATTGCACATCGTCTTGCGCGCCCTCCGCTGCATCGGCAGGAATGTTGAAGTTGTCCAGTATACGGAACGCCTCGCGCACGGTGTCATAGCCGCCATGCGTCTCCCGCGCTGTTTGGGAAAAGGCGACCGCACGGACAAACCGGGATGGGGGTGTGAAGTCACCAGGCAGCCCTATCATGCCGCTCCCGGCGCCAAGGGGCGCGAAGGTCACGCCGCTTGCCTCAACTTCCGGAAGCCCGAGTGCCGACAGGTTTACGTAGTTGTTTAGGTTGGTCATGTGCCAATCGTAGTTTGGCGAATTGGTGATCACCCCAAGCGGAGCATCGAAAATCGTCAGTTCGCCATCAATGTACTCAACAACGATCCTTCCGCCGAACCGGTCAGCAACCAACATATGAAATGGGAAGGGAAATCCGAGTGTCTCATCCACAACCCCGACGACACGGACATTCGCTAACCCGGTGGCAGCCTCTTCAACTGTCTCAAACTGGGAAAGAACATAGCTGGCGAGCAGATCGCCGGGAATCGTGTTGTCGGCAAGGTCAGAATCGTACTCCTGATACTCGGTAAATCCGGGCAGATAAAACAGTCCGGCGGTCAATCCAGCTTCGTTGATCCCATCTGCGGGAGCTCCATGATCCAGCATGCTGATACCGACCATCCCAAAACGACCCGTCCAGTTTGCTCCGTCTTGCCCATCTGGCATTTCGCCTGCGGAATACGTGAAACCTCGGGGAATAATGTTGATCTTTGTCTCAAGATCGAACGGCCCCCACTCGGCGGTCCTAGCGCGAACGATGCTTCCATCCTGCCCCGTCAACATGATGCCAGTACATCCCCAAGCCATCGATACTGAAGCCACAAAGGCTATGGTCGCTTTCGGCAATGTTCGAAGTAACTTGAAATGACGCATGGTCGTTCTCCAATTGGACTGATCTGATCTCATGAACTCACTCAATCAAGCTACCACACTGGTTCTCAAGTTGAATGAAGTTTGCATGATCTCTAAATTGGCGAGAAAGTCCGCCTATTCCGTCCCTCGGACTTTGCAAATTCCGACTCTGAATGTCTGGTTTGGGCTGAGACCAGCCAATCATGCTTGCTGCGGAGAACGGCAACACTGAGCCCAATTGCCCGTTCTGATTGTTGTAAACATCCAGAGGTTATGCCGACCCTTCCGTCATCCATGTGCTCCACTCGGGTGATCGGTTTAGGGCTTTTCCGTCTGCACCCGCTGAATGTGCAATGCTGTAGGCTACAATACTTCCTTCTCAATGGAGTGGGGTACTATGGTGTTCGACTGGTTCGAAAGCATGGAAAATTGACAAACCAACGAAATCGCAAAGGTCGTATTCGTTCAGACTAAATTGGCCCATTGGTTCTGAAGTCACACCGTGCTGGGCAATTCCTACTAATCCTTCAAGAAAATCGCCCATATAGCAGCAATGATGACAAGGGCGCCGGCTGCGAACACCAATGCGATAACGCTGAAGAACAAACGCGGCTGGCTGGAGCGGCGGATAATCGAGAAATGAAATCTTATCTGGCCTCTGAGTAAACCATCCGCTGCCATCGAAATGGCAAAAAGTCTAAGTGACCGTGCACTGGTTCCTTCCCATAGTTGTTACCATTGCTCATTCTCGGTTAATGCCAACGGTAAACCGGTTAGGACAAAAAGCGCTGCGAAGGCCCACATCAAATATGTAAAAATCATCGAACCGGTGACCACACGCCTTTTTCAATCCAGTAATTGACCAAAGCGGCTTCTGCAAATTCACCGAGATCAGGATGGTCGCAGAAATAGTACAGAAACCTCAAAACGGCCTCTTTCTGTACAGGCGTCAATTGGTTGAACTTGGACTTCCTGAACTCATGCAGCATTTCTTTCGATGTGCCGGGGTCGAGTGCAAGTAGAATGCTTTCACCGGCATATTCCGGACTGTCTGAATTTCGCAGAGTCCATATCAGATACGCGGGCAAGTAGTACTGAAAGGCTTTGGCGCTGAAAGCCGTCGGGGCAGCGTAGCTGTATACGATCATTTGATCGGTCATCTCATGCCATTTGACCCCGCCGTAGAATTCAAGAATATCCACGTCATCCATACATTCGGGGTGAAGAAGTTCATCATCAGCAGGTGGATCAAGACCATCAAATGCAGCAATGATCTGGGTTGCAAGAGCTTCCGTTGTTGTTACCTTTGGCATGGTGCCATCTTAAACTGGCTGAAACGCTGAGATCGAGCGTATCAGCAAAAATTCGGATTCGAGTGATTGCGATGGACAACGGACAGAGGCTCTTTCAGGACGTCAGTCATGAATTCCACGACAATTCCATTTATGCCCTAAAATTGATTTCGCCTGACCCATACAACAATGACTGGGTGAGCGAACTAATACTCGATATCGACCACATTGAGGAGTGGATCAGGCAGGACAACGGGCATTTCAGTTTTTCCGTTTGCCAGGTCAACCTGTGTTTCGAGGGCGTTTCAGATCTGTCAGTCTGCTTTTCGTTTCCGGACTCGACCATAACACCGCTGCCAATTGACCGGATTACCCGGTCCAGAGAACCGGTTCGGATCCACGGAAAAGAATATTCGGAATTTGCCTGGACCATCGAACTGAATGACCGTCGCGGCGGTCGCATTTGCTTCCACGCCACTGGGTATCGCTTTGAAAGGGTCGGAAAACCCGTCACCTGCGAGGAACAATGTATACCCAAACATTGGCGCCTACCGCAGTAGATGCAGAAGACTGTGTGACCACCTCGGCAACGAATGCCATTGGAGCCCACCTGCCATCTCACTTCAATCGCAATTGGGTACGCATTTGGTAGGAGGTACTGCACCTGTCACAGTTGGCTGCGAGTGCATTCCGCATAGTTAGACCGAATACGTAAACGAGTTTTCGTTTGCTGAGGATCAGCTTTGCTGCCTTCTCAAATGCTAAAATACCCGCTTTGCGTGGCGATATTACTATGAGAAAGTGCCACCGCCCTGTCTGGCATGGTCGTCGCGGTCGAACCAAACCAAAGACAATTGTATCAAGCCATTTTCGTCGAGGGTCCACTCCTCCCAGCCCAACAGGCGAACAGGAGAATCTTCACGCTTTCCGGGACCGACGAGCATACCGGTGAAGAGAGCGTGGTTCCCTGATAAACGAAAATCATGCAGCATCACAGAAGAACCAGGAAAATCACGGAAGAACGGTGCTGCGTAATCCGAAGCAATCGCTCCCCGACCTCGAATTGCTTTGCCGGAATTGAGCCGTGCCGCCCCATCTTCAGCGAAATGTGCCGCTACCTGCGCTGGATCGTTGGAACTCCAGGCAGCAGCGTACGAAGAAGCTTTCTCTAGCGCATCAGCAAACAACATTTCGGTTGCCCTTTCTCGGACATGGCCGCTCTTTGGCTTTGAAGGTGAGACCATGGATGTATCTTAGACGCGTACGTGCAATAAGTCATAGGTATCCGCGTTTTAGGCGTTCAATCCCAGCGCAGCGAAAGAGCACTCCTCCGAACCGGGCGTTCGCAAAACTCGCAGCGACAGCGTCGGACGCACCCAAATTTCTGTTTTCTGCGGAGGTGACGAAAGTCGGCCATACGTCTGAGCCAACCGATATTCCACCAGCACATGTCTCGCGCGCTTCACTGCCACGTTCCCAAATTCGTGAGCGCTATTCCGTGGACCCAATCAGAGCATACGACTAGCATCAGTGATTACTCAGCACGAAGGGAGACAAACATGTCGAAGTTCACCAAAAGAACAACTGTTCATGGGGTTGCTGCACTGGTAATCTGCTGTTTCGCAACGGCCGCACAGGCGCAATCGGCAGGTGAGGAGATGTCGTTCTTCATCACGAGTGTAGGCAAGGGGGATGGTGCCAATCTAGGAGGCCTCGAAGGTGCCGATGCTCATTGCAATGCACTTGCTTCCGCGGCCGGTTCTTCGAAAACTTTTGCGGCCTATCTGAGCACCTCAATGTCCATTGATCGCAGCACTGACCCGATGACAATCACCAATGGCATATCTGCACGCGACCGGATCGGGTCGGGTCCTTGGTATAATGCCAATGGAGAGCTTATCGCCAACAATGTTGAAGACCTGCACAGTGACGGTGTCAATATCAATCTACAGACCGCGCTCGACGAAAACGGCAACCCTGTCAATGGGCGTGGCAGTCAGCCGAACAAACATGACATTCTTACTGGCTCCGATTCCGCTGGATATTTCTCGACGGCAGGTGGTGACACGACATGCAGCAACTGGACTTCGAATAGTGAAGACGGGTCTGCGATTGTCGGACACCATGACCGTGTAGGTCTCAACGATGCCCGAAACATGTTGTCCTGGAACTCATCGCACGGCTCGCGCGGTTGCGGGGAGGAACATCTGCCACGTTCTGGCGGGGCGGGCCTGTTTTATTGCTTCGCAACTGACTGATCAGGCAGCATTGGTGCGCGTGTCACCCGCATTGCACCTGATATTGTCTGGTTGGCTTTAAAGGTCGCGTTCTGGAAACGGTTTTTGGGCAGCAAAGCCCAATTGCCGTTTCGGCCTGTGGCCGACACCGAATTAGGAGATTCGCAATTTCTATCGACAGTTTTGCGGACACTGAGATTGGAAGACACTTGGCCGACGCTGCTCGTCGTTGCCGCATGGTTTTCTTCACCGGACTACCAGCATCTGGAAAGTCATTCCTGTTGCGTCAGCAGATATCCATTTCGGTCTCCTTGGGACGTCGCGTGCATATCATGCGTTGGGATAAGGGGCTCGCGGCGTTTCAGACCAAAGACATACTAACAAAGTATCCAGATGTTTCGGATGGAACTCATCCGTTGATACGAAGGGCAGCTGGATTGTGGGGTCGGAGAGCCCTGGCGCGATGGCTGGCAGAGAAAACCGACCTCACAGACATGATTATCGGTGAAGTCCCTATCATCGGAAACAGGTTTTCCGAGTTCATCCAGGCGCAGCCGGATCAGGTTGAACCAGCCTTAGCTTCCGAGGAAACCACATTCATCTTTCCTGTTCCCACAAAGAGCTTGCGCGCCAATCTCGAAGCCATCCGAAGGTCTACGTTTGCGAACCCAAAACATCCTGATGAGGCCAGAGATGCGCCACCATCGACAATGGAACTGGCTTGGCGCCAGACATGCGCCAAAGCCGCAGAATTGGGCTTAGTCTCTGAGGTGGATATTCACTCCCCGTACGAGGAGACGATCTATTTGCGGTTTTTTGAGCACCTGCTGCAACACCGAAATGCCATCGGAATTGCGGTCGATACGATTTATTCAGATGCCGGATCAGCCCATGACCTGAATGCGAACATCTTGGAGCTCAGTGCAAGCCCAAACGAAGTGCAACGTGCTGTCGCAGAGGTAGAGGCTGCTTTCACAGTCGAGGAAGTCGCCCGAGACGTCGAAAACTGGTATCAAGTGTAGTCCCGGGTAAAAGTCAGCTCCATTGGTATATCCGAAACCGCTAAGCTTGGTTGCGAAGGTCCAAACTGGCCTGTCTGCGGCCCTCCGGCGCAAGCGAGCCAATGGCGGAAAAATCCGCAAGACATCTTTAGCGCACTTCAATGCTGGGTCTGCCATCCGTCCCAATGCGGTCATTAATTCAAACAGCCAGAGCATGCGTAAAGTTGGCCTGTTAGATTAATAGTTCCGCTGACGTTCGGCAAAGGCCAAATCCTACTCCCGCAACCAGAATACAGGCAGCCCGTTCGATCCGCAAACAGTTCACTGGACTAATTGTTCAGCGATCAAACCCAGTCAGGCTCATAAGCGGTAGGTCAGATGTGTAAATCATACTCCCGCATCCAAAAGTCTCAAAACCGCCTGCAGAAACATCGCTGCGGACGTTCTGCTTTATTTTAAGCGCCAAAAGACCCGCCAGTTCTCCCAACAAGTTCTATAGTAAGTCGCCCGCTATTGGGCAGCAGCTGAATCTCCGACAGCAATCCACGAATGCTCCATGTGGCCACTGTATTCGTGGCCGGGTTGTTTAGGATAAAGCGATTGTTTTGCTTAAATCAGAAGCGACACAATGAGCAAGGACCTGATTTCAAGTACGACCGACACAACAATTCAATCTCGTGTCTTAGATGTAAGAAGACAGAAATTGACGTTCAGATGCCAGCAAGTCTTCGAGGAAACTCAATTCGCTGTCAGTCGGGGCTAGCTTCGTTGTTTTGCCACCACTATAAAAAATCGTTTTTAGACCAGCACTCTTGAGCGCGTTTACAACAGAATATAGCCCAATAAACCGAAGCGCACGAGCACTGTAACGTCCGATGCGCGCGAGAACATACGATCTTGGCGCTGTTGCCTCATTGACGCGCCGCGAGGCCATAATTCCAGCGTCTTTGATCGGCAACCCCAGCCCATTTGAGAGAGTCTCTACATAGCCGTCAGGATCTTCGGCCAGATCTGATTGTAGAAGAACGGTGACACTACTGAAATGCGCCTTCCAGATTGGCAGGTGCTCAGAATACCGACTTGCATCAATGATCTCAGGATACTTTTGCACCGCTTGTTGCAGGGGCAGCTTCGTGTAGCCACGGGCCATATGCTGATAGTGCGACCATGCTCGCTTTACTGGATCGCGCAGGGTCACAACAATTGGAATATCGCCTAATTCTTCGGCAATCTTCGGGGCGGCGGTACTAGCGACATGAAAAAGGGAGGGGCCCACTTCGATGATTTTGACGTTTTGATCAGGGTCAAAGTGCCTGAAGTGTTTTTCGTACCAAGCCAGCCCGCGGTGATGGTACCTGTCGAAATAAAATGTCTCCTTGACGCCACTTGGAAGACAGATGTCCCCGCGGCTTTCGAAATACTCGTGAATCCAGCTTGTGCCGCACTTCATCGGACCCACCACAAGCGCGGTAGGTTTAGATCTTTTAGGCGTGATCATTTTTCGGAACCCTTTGTCTGAAAAGAGTGGTAGGCGGGTCAATCGCAAGACTAATAATCGCTGCGTGCCTTAGAGCAAGATTTGAGACAACGATGGCCAGGAATGCGGCCATGGCAGCGCCGGTCGCTCCAAAGAAAGGAATGAGTGCCAAATTCAGCACGATGGTAGAAACCAATGCCAGTGCAAACGACAAGAGAGTACGATTCTCGTTGCCTGTCATATTGAGCAATGGGATGACCGCGCCGTTTAACATGGCCAAAGTATTGCCGGCAGAGAGGATCAGCAGTGGGATCTGCGCAGCCATGGCATCTACTCCAAAGAGTAGGGCTAATATCTGTTCACCAAAGGCCGCATAAATCAGCAGCCCCGGCACCGCTACGCAAAGCGACAATATGATGCTGGTACGCAGTAGGGCGACTAACTCGTCATGGTTCAGACCTTTGCGCAGTTGGGCTAGACGCGGCGCGAGTACAACATTCACGGCCTGCGACCCAAAAGCTACCAGCATTGCGCCTTGCAGGGCTATTCGATAGACGCCAACCGCCGTTTCCCCGATCAAGAGCCCAAGTAGGATCAGATCCGCTTGCCGTGTCGCTACTTGCACGCCGCCGATAGCAGTAAATGGTATAGCAGATCGTAGCCACGCGCGGTGTTCAATTTTTACCTTGTCTGTAGCAGCAAGTGCGGCTGGAACTTTGCGCCAAAACAGGGAGCGATTAAGCGCTGCGGACAAAGTTACTGCTGCGACCATTGCCAAGGTAGCGTGGGCTGCCGTCATCGCTCCGGGTAGCACAACGTTGAGCAAGAGCGAAATAACGATCAGAAGGACCGGGCGCAGCACTGTATCGGGAAAGAGTGCTTCTACTGGTTTTCCCAGGCCTCGCAAACCGCCGGACCAGTTTCCCATCAAGGAAAACCCGGGTAGCAGCAGTGTGGAAATGGCAATTGAAAACGCGAGATCGCTGGTCGGGAAGAACGTTAGAGCGACAAACGCAACGATACCGCCGACCACGACGCAATAGATGGTGCTGAAAAGAAGAATCCAACGCATAACGCCATGCAGTTTTGCGGGATCGTTTGCGTCGGCTGCACGGGAAACTTCGCGCACGACAAGTTCTGTAATGCCGTTCTTTGTCGGAATCGCAAGACCGGTAGCCACGGCCAGGCCGAAGGAGAAAAGACCGAACTGAGCAAGACCAAGAATTCGGGCCAAGACAATGGTCACAAGGACACCCATCAGCGCCTGCGAGACCTTCAACGCCCCTGTCCCAAGGCTTTTACTCAGAATACCGCGGATCATGTCTTCGTCTCCTGAGTGACGTTCTCATTGCGTTGCCCTCTTGAAGTTATTCCGGGGCCAGCGATGGCGGCTCTAATGGATTGTTTCAAAAGGCTCTATCACGAAGCGACAGGTTTGCAGGAATGTTTGCCCACTGAGGTATTTCTGCCGCTCCGAACGAAAATAAAGTGCAGAAGGACGGTCACAATTTAGGCCGCCCGCATACGGATTAAGGCGAGTTGTGAATGTTGTGGAGCTACGCGTTTGGCGCTTTTGGGAAATGCTTCAATGATGCATGGTCGGTCGCCGTACTCAGCAGAGCCACCTTTGCTTTCTGCGTGGCTACGTCGACTGTTGTCTTGTCCGACACAACGCTCGGATTTCCTCAACGTACTTGCCGATAACTATGCTCTCGTCGAACTCGTTCTCCATCTTGGAGCGTCCAGCGCGACCCATCTCGCTACGTGCCTGAGGGGAAAGTGCAATCACGCGCTCCATTTTGTTCTGAAGGTCGGCTGCATCACGCAAGCCGCACAGGAATCCGTTGACGCCATCATCCACGGTTTCGCGGCAACCGGGGGCATCGGTAGTGATAATCGGTCGCCCCACAGCCGAGGCCTCGAGTAGGGTGCGTGGCGTGCCCTCGGGATAAGCCGAGGGCAGCACGACGCAGTCTGACTCTACGATTTCCTGCACCACGTTGTCCGAATAGCCCAGGTATTCGATGTCACCGGCATTTACCCACTCATCCATCTGCGCGCGCGTGATCGCAGCCGGATTGTCGTTGTCGAGCGAACCCAGCAAGCAAAAGCGCACATCGCCATGGTGCTGTCGGATAGCGCGCGCGGCTTCCACGAATTCGCCAACACCTTTGTCCCACAACATCCGCGCGATAAGCACAAAGCGCAAAGGTGCGTCGCGCCCTTCCTCGGGTAGAGGCGTGAAAGAGAATTTTGTGAGATCCACGCCCGATCCGGGCAATAGGTCGTGCTTGTTGTGTCGGACGACACCGTTGCTCGTAAACAGCTCGCGATCGTCAGGGTTTTGGAAAAAAACCATAGCGGCTTGCTTTAATGCCATCCGGTAGAGCCCCTTGGCGACCCGTGTCACTAAATTGTCGGACACAAAGACCGTACCCAATCCCGCAATGTTGTTGATCGTGGGAATGCCCAGCTGGTGCGCAGCGAGCGAGCCATAGATATTCGGCTTGATCGTGTAGCCAAGGTATACATCTGGGCTAACCTGCTGCAAAACCCCTCTAAATCGACGAAAAAGAATGTAATCTGACACCGGATTCTTGTTCATTTTCATAGGCACGTCTACATGGGAAACGCCCATTTTCATCAGCGGCTCGGTGTATTCATCCTTTGGCGCCACGATGACGACATCGTGGCCCTCGTCTTGGATTGCCCGGATTAGATTCCTGCGCGCTTGCCACACGTAGTGCGACGTGTTCGCGCCTATCGCAATTTTCTTCTTAATATCCAAAGTAATATTGTTCCCAAGATTAATCTGACTCAGCCGCCCGATCGGGGCCGTTTGGGTGTTAAAACTGTTCCTGCTTCTTTCTTGTGAATGGGTTGCGGTCAAGGCCTCTTGAGCGGAACCTTTAGGTAACTCAGGCCAAAAAGGTTGTATCGCACGGTCTAAATTGGCTAGTACGGCTGACATCAGACCATCAACAGACTTAAACGACTTGACGCCCAGCATCGATCGCGTTCGTTTTTGGTAAAACGGTGCTCTTGTTTCTCGACGTTGCTGATGGCTTTGAAGTTCTTTCGAAACACCAGTGATCTGTTCATCACTAAAGTAGCTATTCCTTCTTATCTGTCTCCTCATGTGGAGGACAGGCTAACCTCAAATTTAAGCGGGCTTGGTCAAGTAATTGAGGCTGCGTGTTCATAACGCAGATACAACAGCGCAGACTGCCATCTGCACGTTCACTGTGTCATCGTATGCAATCGTGTCTGCCAAGTTGAAACCTTTTAGGCACAGGATTGTTAAGAATTACTGAGCTGCGAGGACGAGGTGGAAACACTTTCTGGAAGGTGGGTGAAGTACCTTACGCATTCGAAATGAAGACAAGCCCGTCTGGTCGGGTGCACAAACCATCCAAGGAGAAAACTAATGGCAGATGATTTCGCAGATCAGCGCGCCGGTCTGGATAGCCCTCAGGGACATCACGCCGCAATTACCCCAAGCGATATCGTTGATCTCCCCAACGCTACTCGGGCGCTATGGGTCGGAAATGGCGGCAATATCACGGCAACCACGATTTTTGGCGAGACGGAAGTCTATGGAAACGTCCCAAGTGGTTCGCTTTTGCCCGGGCGGTTTACTCGTATTCATGCGACCGGTAGTTCAGCAAGCAGCATTTTGGCTCTCTGGTGATCTGATATGATCAGTCTCGGGCTTTCCATCACATCACTAGCCGCGCGGTCGCGACGCGGCATCGCTTCGCTGAATCTGGTAGCTAACGGAAACTTCGGAGCGGGAACAACTGATTGGCGACCGGCCGGGTCAACCTCACTTGCTATTGAAGCTGGAAGACTGCGTGTCATTGCCGGAGAGTCGGCGATCAGGGTGTCTCAGGTGGTAAACGCCCTAGTGGAGGGGCGACAATACCGACTAACTGCGGATATCGATGCTTCTGCCAGCACCGCAGCCGTCACAGCTCACGTGAACAGTGTTGTCAGCCCGACTGGCTCCCTCACTGTTCTCAAAGCCGCAGCCGGGCAGTCAGGCACCTATGAAGCGACTTTCACCGCTCGTGCGGGTGACGACGTACTGCTTTTCCATAACTTTCTGGGGCGCGGCGACTACTGGCTGGACAACATCGAGATTAAGCCGATCTGATCAAGAAACGGCTACCTTGGCAGGCGGTTCTTAGACCTCCTGCCTGTCCCTATTTTTGTAAGCGGCTCTGGTCTGATCGACGCTATAGGCGAGTATTGCAAGAAACACCCAGAAAAGAGTGTTTCGCAGACCGTTGACGCATAGGGGTTGAAAGCAAGGAAAAACACTGACGAACAACGATGTAGTAGCAGAAAACGATCGCCAGAATGGTGAAATTGTTTCTCTTGACCGAATTGGTTGAGATGAAAGCCAGTAGAGACATGGCGGTCAACGAAAGATGATAGATTTTAATCGAGCCACTTGGCAGCAGGTAGATCGGGCTTGTCAGGATTCCCAGAAACAAAAGAAACTATAACATTAGGCCCTAACTACCTTCATTCTAGCTGCGGCTGGAATGCAATAAGAGTGATTTTCGCCTTTGTCATCGTTGGCGAATTCTGGCCTGAGAAAAAACGCCAAGTCACTCACCAAGCTTCATAGCAATGCAGGTTTTATCTTCTGCCCCGCGCCAGCCAGTCTGGAACGTCCGGTTTCCAATATAATTCATATTCGTTGATATTTTGGGTTTCGCGCGCTTAACTGATTGAAGGGTCGTTGAAAATCGGAGGTTCGAATGAACAGTTCTATTTCAGAGGCCGCGCTGGAAAGGCTGCCATTCTGGGTAACGCTGCCGGGTGAAACTGACGGTTTCCTAATTGTTGTGGGCTGCGTGCTTGTTCTTGTGCTGCTGGGTTTCGGCGCGCTTTACTTCACAGTTCAGGCCATTCCGGACCGTATGGCGGCGGGTGCGCACAAGGTTCAGATGCAACTCGTGGGCATTCTGGGCTTGATTTCCCTGTTTACGTTGAACAACGCGTTTTGGATTGCCGCGATCCTGATCGCTGCGGTGCCCTTGCACGAGGTGTTTCCGCTGAGCTCTCCCGATAAGAACCCAGAGGTCGACGATGCTTGAGCTTGTATTCTCGGCCCTGATCACGATCCTGCCCGACTATCTGTTCCGCCGCTACCGACAGGGTAAGCGGTGGGGCCACGAAATCACCCTGTTCAATGTTTGGTACGAATTGCGTTGGGGGTTAACGGCCTGCGCGATACTGGCCGTGACCCTGATCACGGTTATTTTCTACTTTCATCCATCCACACGCAACGTATCTGCGGCGTTTCGCACGGTGACGGTCCTTTCTGACCGACCCGGTCGGGTTGCCGAGGTCTATGTTGGCAACAATGCGTCAGTGAAAGCCGGTGATCCTATTTTCCGCCTTGATACAACTCGTCAGGAAGCTGCCGCAGCCACTGCGCAACGCCGCATGGAGGAAATTGATGCCGCGCTTGGTCTTGTTTCGACAGAAATAGCCGCAGCAACAGCAGGGCTGGATGCGGCAGAGGCCGATCTTACCCAGGCGACAGACGAGCTGGAACGCCGCCTGTTGCTGGCTGAGCGAAATGATGCTGCCGTCAGCGAACAGGAGTTGGAACGCCTGCAAACGGTCGTGTCACGCGCGACCAGCCAACAGGCAGCTGCGATGGCGGCGCTTGATGGCGCAAAGCTGCGCCAGACAACTCTGTTGCCTTCGCAACGAGAGAGCGCGCGCGCCGTGTTGCGGGAAGCCGAGAATGAAATTGCCAAGTCAACGGTGTTTGCCGAGGTGGACGGGACTGTCACTCAATTTCTTCTAAAGCCGGGCGACATCGTCAACCCGATCCTGCGGCCGGCTGGCATTCTGGTACCGGATGTCACCGGAGAGGGGCGGTTTGTGGCGGCCTTTGGCCAGATTTCGGCAAGCGTACTGAGACCTGGCATGCTGGTTGAAATTACCTGCGCGTCCAAACCACTGAGTGTGATTCCGATGATTGTCGATGACATACAGGAGGCCATAGCAGCAGGGCAATTCCGGCCGGGCGATGCGTTGCTTGATCAACAAGATCGAGCGCGGCCAGGTACAATAACCGTTTTTCTTCGGCCGATTTTCCCCAGCCACTTGGACCAAATCCCGCAAGGCAGCGCCTGCGTAGGTGTCGCCTATACCAGCCGAGCCGAAGAAATCGAAAACGGAGAAATCACAGGGTTGTCTGCATTTGTCGCGCGCATCGTAGACGGCATGGGCATTGCAAATGCCATAGTCCTAAGGGCGCAGGCAATTTTGCTGCCGGTCAAGGTTCTGGTTTTTTCATAATGACCGGAAAATTCAACTGGTCCCGGCCACTCTCCGTCGCAGGTCGGAGCAGGCAACGCAAGCGAATTAGACCTGACAAAACAAGCTGGAAAGCCGCAAATGCTTGCCGCGTTTCTTGAAGCCCTGCCTGTCGGCCTTGGTATTGTCCTGGCGACGTTGCCGCTTGTCAGTGTGTCGCTGCTTCTTGCCGACCAACCGCGCAAGAATGCCTATGTCGCCTTTCTTGCAGGCTGGGTTTCCGGCGCGATCCTTGTCGGAAGCCTTGCAATTGCCGTTTCGGATCTCAGTACGCCCGGCCAAAACGCTCCGGCAGGGTGGGTGATCTGGCTTCGACTTGCTTTTGGGCTTGGCCTGATCGTGTTGGCTACCCGCAAGGTTCGAAACTGGGTCGCAGGGGGCGACTATGAAGCACAGCCGAAATGGATGCTTGCTTTCAAGCAGATGAAACCAATGAAAGCACTCGCCATCGGAGCAGGCTTGGCCAGCCTCAACCCGAAAAATGCAGCGCTGTTCGTTTCCGGCGCGTTAATCATTGCTGCCGAAACTTACACGCCCGCCTCTCAGATTTTGGCGATGGTGGCTTTTGCGACCGTTTCTAGCATCGGCTTAGCTCTTCCATTGGGACTTTTGTTGATGCTGGGGTCTCGTGCGGAAGTCACTCTGAAAAGCATCAACAAATTTCTAACTAAGTATAACGCTATAATCGTCTCCACCGCCTTGGCCGTGCTTGGGGTCATCGTCGCCTTCAAAGCGTTGGCAAAACTGTGAACACATCTTCGGCAGAACAGGACCAATTGGAGCTGACAGCCATTACCTATGTTTGTGGTCGCTTGAGGTGATGTTCAGGCCAACGGTGTTTCCAATCAGTTGTGTCAGTTTTTCAATGTCCCAACACAACGAGGCTGCATAGTTTCATACCTAAACAGGCATAACTCATAGAACGGAGAGTTTCTTTTTTCCGTCAAAATTGTGTTTATCAAAAACAGATCCACGGGACTTTGGGAGCCTCCTGTTGATACGGGTGTAAGGGATTTTATTGAGGTCGCAGAGGAAGGCACCCGGAGAGGAGACAGCAAAAACATCTCCTGCAACAGGTTCAAAATCCGCTCTGAAATGCGCAGTGCTCTTAACGCAAACCACCGAGTAATCCTCAGGGGTTAGTCCGATATGGGTAAAGTGCGCACGATCCAGACATTGGTTGCGTATGCTTGTGACGACAAGGTCTATATCGGCCTCGTGACCAACCAAACGCAGTGCCGCCGTTCTGCCCAGTGTTGCTACACCACCGCCATACATTTCTCCGGTATAGCGACAAGTGCCATCTCCCAAAGCCAGGACTTCAAACTCTGCTTTGACCGGCACGTGACCATCCAGATTGGACTTTGCACCGATCGCCAGATCGACCAGTGCCCCTTCACCCGCCTCATGGGCTAGTTGCGCACTTTCCGGATCATGGAACAAACCCATCAAGGCATTCTTCACTCCGCCATCAATAAGTGCTGCCATCAACCCGGTGGTATCTGAAGTACCGCCCGCACCAGCGTTGTCCTGGACATCTGCGAGAACAATGGGTTTTTCCCGTTTCTCACGACATTTCGAAACAGCGTCTTCCAGAGACAGCATCGAACAATCAATTTCCGCTTCCCGAGACTTAAACACGTCGACGATTGCTTTTGCGGCAACGGTGGCTTTTTGGTTCGTGTTCGCATAGGCAATGCAGGACGGACCGGTGTCAGAAAAGTCCGCCGCAGTGAATCCAAGCGCGATTTCGGCCAGAACTTCCTGCTGCTCAAAATTTATGGGCAACTGATAGATTTCGTCGAACGGTGCAGAACCCGTATGTTGGGCGTGCAGGGGGATAAGATAAGGCACCGGTTGGAACGCCTTATATAGTGGTTCACCCGCTAGCAGCTGCTGCAAGACAGGAACGCATCGTGCGCCCGTTTCTGCCATATCCAAGTGTGGATAGGTTCTGAAAATCGAAAGATAATCCGCATGTTCGACCATCTGGGCTGAAATGTTGGCATGTAGATCCAAACTTGCGACGAGTGGAACCTCGGGCCCCACAACTTCACGGACACGACGCAGAAGCTCTCCTTCACCGTCGGCAAGGCTTTCGGTGACCATTGCCCCATGGAGATCAAGGTAGATGCCATCAATGTGGCCCGCGTCGCGAATTCCGTCCAATAGCAACCCGCAAATCGTTTCAAATGCATGATCGGTAACATGAGCGGACGGCTCAGCAGAGCACCACAATATCGGGACAACCTCAATTCCCACTGCCTTTGCCGCCGCAGCAAAGCCAGCGACGGGAAGGTTCATGCCTTCGGTTTCCAAGGTAACCTGCGAACCGTGCAGCATTCCGGGCCAGGAATCCGCCATTTGAAACTCGTGCAGACCGGCCTTTGTCACACCAAAACAGTTAGTTTCATGCTGAAACCCTGCGATCGCAATACGCTTGGTTGTCATTTTGTAAGTTCGATTTCTTGTTCTTTAGATGCGGTGGCAAATACACTTTGGCCGTTGCGAATTGTTTCGAGCACCCGCGCATCTTTCAGGCGCTCCGGCGCGTGCAATGGATTGCGCGAAAGAACAGCAAAATCCGCAACTTTACCCGGTTCGATAGATCCGCGTTGATCTTCCTTGAACACCTGCCAAGCGGCGTCGATGGTCTGGGCACGCAAGGCTGAAAGAACGCTGATCTTCTGATTTTCACCAAGCACTCGACCCGAAACGGTTTGCCGGTTTACCGCGCAATGGGCCAAATGGATCGGACGCGTGGGTGTGACGGAGGCGTCGTTGTGAATTGTATACCGCACGCCAAACCGTTCAGCTGATGCCGCAGGTGATATCCGTTCGGACCGTTCAGGACCCAAGAAGGTGTCGTAGTGGCGATCTCCCCAAAAATAGACATGTGCGGGAAAGAAGCTGACGGTAAGTCCAAGCTGAGCCATGCGCTCCAATTGGTCATCCCGCAGGGCTTGGCCGTGGATGATGGTGTGACGATGATCTGCACGCGGAATCTTTTCGAGCGCTTTTTCGACCGCGTCGATGAACATTTGCGCGCCAGCATCGCCATTGCAGTGGCAATGGATCTGGAAACCCGTGCTATGGAGATTGCTGACGTCGGCATCCAACTTTTCTTGCGAGGTGTAAGCCATCCCGCAAGGATGTTCCGGATCTGTCGGTTTGAAATATGGAGCAGACAGATACGCCGTTTGCAACTGAAAGGCTCCATCTGTGAACAGTTTGCGCGGACCCAGAGTGAAATGTTGATTGCCGGGCCAATTCGCACCGACCCAGCGTGTGGACAATTCTGGCTCAAGACTCCCTACGGGTAAGAGTTCTATGTCAATTCCTGGATCTTGATCAGCGGGCAGGCTGGCGAAGTGATCCAACATGGTTTGCGACGCCCAGGCATTTTGGGCGTAGGTCACCCCGTAAGACAGGTATTCGTCGCGACAGGCATCAAAGCCTTGCCAGAACCTTTCGCGATCAATCAGGAAATCGGTGTCGCCCATTTCACCCATGGCCGATAACCCTTCGATCAATCCGGTCAGGGCTCCGGTTTCGGGATCACGACCAAAGCGGCCTCCCTCTGGATCAAGTGTTTGGCGGTCTACGCCACGTCTTTCCAACGCAAAAGAATTAGCTGCGCCATTGTGGCCCGACGCATGAATAACCCAGATTGGATGACGCTGCGATACTTCGTCCAGCTCGGCCCGCGTCGGCATCCGACCTTCTTGAATGGACGTATTGTCAAACGACACCCCCATGACCCACTCACCCTCGGGTGTTGCGTCGGCCTTTTTCCGAAGTCTGTCCAGCGCCTGATCCACATGCTCGCAATCCCCTAAAGGAGGCGAAGAAAGGTCAACGCGGAACAGTCGGATGAACCCGGGGTCCGGAAAATGCCCGTGTGGATCGATAAAGGCAGGCATCAGAGTGCGACCCTGTAGATCGTGCTCGGTTGAATCCGCAGGCATATGCGCGCGCAAGTCAGTTTCAGAGCCCACAGCCTGAATTCTGTTTCCTGTGGTCAGAACCGCCTCAGGTGAAGAGTTCTGCGCATCCATCGTCAGGATTGTGCCGTTGAAATAGAGTGTGCTTGGCATTGAATTTCCTATCACGACAGCGGGGCCAGACAACGCAGCCCGTGGCCGCCGTCGACTTCCCATTCTGGGGTCTGCGTGCAGATGTCCCTGGCAAAAGGACAGCGTTCGCGGAATTCACATCCCGAAGGGCGCTTGAGCAAGCTGGGAGGTTCACCTTTGAGGGCAATCCGTTCCAATCGCGCATCTGGATCGGGCTCTGGGTTGGCGCTC
Source organism: Ruegeria sp. BI11 (assembly GCF_056538005.1). NCBI lineage: Bacteria > Pseudomonadati > Pseudomonadota > Alphaproteobacteria > Rhodobacterales > Roseobacteraceae > Ruegeria > Ruegeria sp. BI11. The sequence continues at coordinate 29,119 of NZ_JBQFSM010000006.1, forward strand.
AGAAGACAGCGCGTATAGGGATGGCGCGGATCGTTGAAGATCGCTTCAGTCGTACCTTCTTCAACCAAACGACCCAAATACATGATGCCCATTCTGTCGGCCACGTGGCGCACGACGCTGAGGTTATGAGTGATGATGATCATCGCCAAACCCAGCCTTTCGCGCAGGTCGTTGAGCAGGTTTAGCAACTCGCCCTGCACCGACACATCGAGACCAGCGGTCGGCTCATCCGCCAGGATCAGTTTGGGTTCCAACGCCAACGCGCGTGCGACGCCCACGCGCCGTGCCTGACCACCTGACAACTGATATGGATAACGATCTGCAAAATGCGTCGGCAGGTTCACCATTTCCAACAGGCGTTTGGCCTCGGCATCCAGATCGCGGTCCTTCATGCCCTGAATGCGGTAGGGCTCGGTGATCAGGCTACGGATGGTCAGACGTGGTGAAAGGCTTCCGACCGGATCTTGAAACATCATTGCCATGTCTTTGCGCAGCGGGCGCATGACGCTTTCCGGGGCGCCTCGAATTTCCTGGCCTTCGAACGTGACCGATCCGTCTTGCGCTGGCGCAAGTCCCGCAATCGCGCGAATAACCGTCGTTTTGCCTGAACCACTTTCACCAACCAGTGCGTAGGTCTCGCCGGGTTCTACGGTAAAGCTGACACCTGCCAGAACATTGACCGGCCCATAGCTGGTTTTAAGGTCCGCGACGTTCAGCAAGCTCATGTTGTGACCTCCTCGTGGTTCAGCCAGCAAGCGGCGTGATGGCCTTCTTTCAATTGCTCCAGTGGCGGTACTTCGGTGGCACAGCGCGCCATGGCTTGATCACAACGGTCTCTGAAAATGCAGCCCTGCGGCAGGTTGGCCAGATCGGGCACTTCGCCTGGAATAGTTGGCAAAACGCGGGCGCGCTCTTTGATGTGACCGGGGTCACATTCGATCAGTCGACGCGTGTAGGGGTGTTTGGGATTGTGGAAAATCTCACGCACCTCTCCGCTTTCGACAACCGCACCGGCATACATCACCACCACCCGGTCGCAGAGCTCTGCAATCACGCCCAGATGGTGCGAAATGAACAGGATGGCACAATGAAACTCGCGCTGCAGCTCTTGTAGTCGCTCAATGATCTGCACCTCAAGCGTCGCATCCAGCGCAGTGGTCGGCTCATCTGCGATTAGAAGGTCAGGCTCGGACATCAAGGCCATCGCAATAGCGATCCGCTGGCGCATACCGCCCGAAAATTCGTGCGGATATTGCTTCAAACGCGCTTCTGGATCGGGAATGCCGACAGCGCCCAGCATCTTGGCTGCGTGGGCCAATTTGTCCGCTTTTGACTGTTTGGAGCGGTGCTGAATGTCCAGCATCTGCTGCCCGATAGTGAGAACCGGATTATGCGTTTGCATCGGGTCCTGGAAGACAATGGACATGTCCGCTCCGCGCAGGTCGCGCATATGTCGTTCCGAGGCCTGCAACAGGTCTTGTCCCTTGAACCTGATCTCTCCCTCGCGGAACCGCGTATTGGGTGCGGTCAGCCGCAGGATCGATGAGATCAAAGTGGATTTCCCGCAACCGGATTCCCCGACAATGCCGACGATTTCACCTTTGTTGACGTCGAAGGTGATGTCCCTCAGGGCCTTGAGATCACCCCGGCCCGTTTCGTAATCGACGCTAAGGCGGTCGATTTCCAGAAGAGTATCAGTCATCGCTGTTTCCTCAGTTTCGGATCAACCACGTCGCGCAGGCTTTCACCCAGGAAGGTGAACCCAAGAGTCGCCAGAATGATCGATAGGCCCCCTCCCACAACAAGCCACGGCGTTTGGCGGATCAGGGAATAGCCGTCCTTGAGCAATGCTCCCCAACTGGGGGTCGGAGGTTTCACGCCCAGACCCAGAAAGGACAGGCCAGCTTCGAGCGCGATGACCGTGGGGATATCCATGGCTGCCAGCACCGCCAGAACACCGATGATATTGGGCAACATATGCACACCCAAGATGCGCGCCATGCTGGCCCCCATTGACCGCTCGGCCAGAATGAACTCCGAGTTGCGCAAGGTCAGCGTCTGGGTGCGCGCCACGCGCCCATAGGTCGGGATCGAAGTTGCCATAACCACAAACACCACCGTTTGCAGGCTGGGTCCGACCAGCGCTACAACGGCCAGAGCGAACATCACCGTCGGAAAGGAGCGAATGGTATCGAAGAACAGCATCAACAGATTGTCGAGCCATTTCGGCCCATATCCGGCTATCATGCCCAGTGTCAGGCCAATTGCCATCGCACCGAAAACGGCGGGCAATGCCACCTTCAGCGCGACCTGACCTCCTGCAATCACACGCGAAAACGTGTCGCGCCCCAGTTGGTCGGTGCCCAGAAGGTGCGCGGCGGACGGACCTTGCATGCGGGATTTGATGTCCATGGCAATCGGGTCATAGGGAACGATCCAGGCCGCGAATATCGCGCAGAACACAATGATGCCGACAATGATCAAACCCATGAGACCAAGCGGGTCGCGAGAGACCCCGACTATGATCTGGCCAAGTTCGGAACGAGATTTTTCCATCACTCACCCTCCTCAATGAACCGTACGCGCACGCGGATCGAGTAGCGCATTGATCAGATCAGCCATTGCTGTCGACACTACGAACAACGCCGTTGAGATGAGGACTGAGCCCATCACAATCGGGTAGTTGCGGGTGGTAATGCTATCGATAACTAACTTGCCCAGACCCGGCCGGGCAAAGACGATTTCTGCAAAAACAGCCGAGCTGAGAAGAAAGCCCATCCCGACACCGATCACGGTAACCACGGGCAAAATGGCGATCCGCAGCGCGTAGACCATGACCACGCGACGTTCAGCGATGCCAAAGGCCCGAGCCGTGCGGACATGGCTTTCACCCATGACCTCTAGCATCGAGGCTCGCACCAGCCGGGCAATATAGCCAACCCAACTGAGCCCTATGGCGAAGGCCGGCAGGACCAAATGATTGAGACGATCCCAAAATCCTTCTCCGGCACCGATGGCGGGAAACCATTGTAGGTGCACAGCGAAAACCAGAAGGGCCAAGAGCGCGACAACAAAGGCCGGAGCGGCGACGAAGCTGACAGATACTGCTGCGGCGATCCGGTCGATCAAAGTGTTGGGATGTGCAGCCGCATAGGCACCAAGCGCAATTCCCAGGCTTGCAGACCACACGATCGACGCAAAAATCAGTTCCAGCGTGAATGGAAGTTGCTGGAATACAATCTCGGTCACGGACCGGCCCGAGAAAACATCGGTTCCAAGGTCACCCTGAAGAAGGTTCCCATAGAAGATCAAAAGTTGTTTCCAGATCGGTTGATCTAGCCCCAGCGCCGCAGTGAGTTGGGCCTGAAGCTCGGGCGTGGCGCGCGGACCCAGCATGATTTGGACCGGATCGCCGGGCACGGCGCGGATCATCAGGAACATGACGGTTACCGCCACGAACAGGATGAGCAGCGACAGCCCGAAGCGACGGGTTGCGAAATTCAGCATGGCCAACTGGCTCCTTGTGGCTTGGTGGCGTTGTCTTTGGTGCGGCGAACGTCAACCGCCCGCCGCACTCGGTCGACCCGGGGAGATCAGGTCGCCTTGCCGAAATAGCGAAGCAGGGACAGGCCATCTGGCCGCAGCGCAGGAATGACGCGCGCGCTGTGAATGACCGGTGTGGCCTCGTGGGTGATGAAGCGATAAGCGCCGCTTTCCTCCATCAGGTCCTGCGCGCGTTGATACATTTCCGCTCGCTTTGCGATATCAATTTCAGCCGCCGCAGTTTCATGAATTTCGTTGAATTCAGAATTGTTAAACCGTTCCCAGTTCCACTTTCCGATCTGTTCAGGTGTGAACCACGACGTCGCATAATACGGATCAGGCGTCATCGAATAGCGGTTCAGAACAAGCTGCAGGTTCTCATTATCGCCAGACGCCCAGAACGCCCCGGATTCCAGAACGTTTACTTCAACCGTGATCCCGATCTGCGCCAGTGTCGCTTGAATGATCTGTGCAGTTGTAGTGAACGTCGTCTTGTTCAGCGTGTCGAGGGTCAGCGTGACATTGGTCTCACCGGATTCCGCAAGCAGCTGCGCCGCTTTCTCAAAATTTGCCTCTGGCGGTACAAGTGAAGACGGCCGGTGCCCAGCAAGACCTGGCGCAATGATACCGGTTGAAGGTTCAGCAGCACCAAAATATGCCGCTTCCAGAATGCTGGGTACATCCACCGCGTGCTGAATAGCCTGCCGCAGTTTTTGATTTTGCAGCTTCGGATGATCGACGTTCATCCCCATCCAGACGTAGTAAAGCGAGGGTTTCTCAACCAGAGATCCGCCATTGGGAACCCCGGTGCGATAACGTTCGACTGAACCCAGCGACACGCGGGTCACATCCAGCTCTCCTGCCTCAAATGCAATCTCGGCGGTGTTTTCATCGTCGATCGGATAGATCTCGACGGTATCCCAAGTGGGGGCATCCCCTTTCCAGTCAGGGTTGCGCTTGAGAACCGTCTTTTCCTTGGGTGACCAACTGTCCCGCAGGTAAGGCCCGGACTCTGCCACCGGATCGGCACCGATCCGACCACCGGCAGCTTCGACCGCCGCTTTTGAGACGATATTGCCGGTAATGTAAGGCAGGGCAATCGACCAGATCGGTGCGAATGGTTTGTTTAGAACGATCGTTCCTTCGCGTTCACCGGTTACATCGACATGACTGAATGGCCCCAAATCGGGCTTGTTCGGACTGTCGGTCGCGTCGTCCACGATCCGTTCCATACTGAATTTGACGTCGTCTGCGGTCATGGCGCCAAAACCGTTGGTGAATCCGATGTCGTCACGCAATGCGAACTTGATATGAGTCGGGTCGACCTGTTCGATCATCGTCGCCGCATCCAACTGCCAGCCCCATTCCTCGCCCGGCTTGTACTGGATCAGCTTATTGTAGATCGAGGCATGTACTTCTTCTTCAACGACACCGACTGAATGGGCCGGATCCATGTTCTGCGCATCACCATAGGCTCGCACCCGCAGAACACCGTCATCGGCCGCAAACGCGCGGTTTGCCCAGCCCATCGGCAGCGCTGTAGCCGCTCCAAGTGCGGTTGCGCCTTTCAAAAATTTCCTGCGACCAACATTGGCCTTTGTCCATTCGATCTTCATGATTTCCTCCCTTGGATTAAGTTAAAGAAGTCCGCGCGGAATGATTTCAGACCATTCCTTTGTCAGAACTTCGGTTTCATCTGCGCCTTCCGTGGCGCGTAGTCTGCGGTAAAGGTAGAAATTCTGCGTGTCGCAGCTCATGCGGCATTCGGTCGAGATGGCGACCTGCCAATCTACCCGCTCAAAGGTAAAATTCCAGGCAGTCTCGAAACGCGCGGTCGACGGATCTTCGGGGTAAATGCCGTAGTGCATACGTACGTCGCTGCCGACAATCAGATCGTGGTATGGATCGCGTGTTTTACCGTAATCATCGAACGTCTCCAGAACCACCCGGCCGTCTTCAGTTACGGTCTGTTCGGATTGCGCCGCAGGCGCACGCAGTTGCTCAGCAGCAAGAGCCGGAAAATCCTGGGCCGGACCAGGTTCAGAGGCTTGCATTTCTTGCGCAACTTCGCGCACCGGCAACTGCAGAGCGCAGTTTTGCAAGTGCAAAATCACCTCGGTAGAATTCGGCGCCGGCCAGACAATCGGCCAGTAGGACGTCGCCAGGGCCAGCCGCAACACGTGACCCTCTCGCAGCCTGTGAGCGCATTCATTCAAAGCGATCTCGGCCTCGTAGATCTCTCCGGGCTGTAAGGTTTCAGGCGTTTCATGACTGCGGTAGTGACAGAGGTTCAGCGACCGATAGCTGATACGTTGTGAAACACCCTCGGGCGACACGTCGCACAGTCGCGCAACAAGCTGGGCGACAGGCTGAGCCACTGAAAATTGAAACTTTAGTTTAGCGCGCCCCAGTAACTCCAGCGGCGATTGCAATGGCGCGCTGTCAAAACAGACCGACAAGGCGTCATCGCTTGATTGATCTCCGGGAAGTTCATTGTCGATCCGCATGCCAGCACAGAAATACCCGCTTTGCATGCCAACATGGCAAGGCGACGCGATAGCTAGGGAGCCAGGGCCTGGGCTTTGGGAAAATCCGTCAGCCGTCAGATACCAGGTCTTTTCAGATACGTGCGGCGACGGCCAGCTAGCTTCCGCAATCCAACGACCTTGCCGCGGGCCATTTTGCGGCGTCGGATTAAAGTGTTCTTGCATATATGTCCGGTACGCAGGCAGGTCCTCAGCGCCGTTCTCTTGCCCTTTTAACCAGCGATCAAACCAGCCGATGACTTCGGAATGAAAATCCGCGGGGTCAAGTTTCGAGATATGAGGATACCGATGTTCCCACGGTCCGATGACGGCCTTGCATGGGACCCTCAGGTTTGCGGCCAATGCCGGAGGGGCATTTACATAAGCATCTGCCCAGCCTGTGATCGCCAAAACAGGAGCTTGAATAGCGGACCAATCCTCGCAGACAGAGCCATACCTCCAATAGGCGTCACGGGTTTGGTGTCGTAACCAATCTGCAGCCGAAAACGGGACGTTTTGTAGTCGAGCCAGCCAGTCCTCTCGCCAATCTGCACGCAGGTCCGGGTCAGCGGGCCGGGTCAGATAAGCAAACATCTGACTGCCCCAATTCATATTGTCACTCAGCAGGCACCCACCCATGAAATGGATGTCATCCGCATAGCGATCCACAGTCGAGGCAACACTGATCACAGCCTTTAAGGCTGGTGGTTGGCGAAAGGCCAGCTGCAAGCCATTAAATCCGCCCCACGAAATTCCGATCATCCCGACATGGCCGTCACACCAATCCTGAGCGGCGATCCAGGCTATGACCTCCTCTCCATCGCGCAGTTCCTGCTCAGAGTATTCATCGTCGAATTGTCCTTCGCTGTCCCCGGTACCGGCTATGTCGACCCGGACGCAGGCATAGTCCGCCTCAGCAAATACTGTGTGTGTTGTTTCATCTCTCGGCGCTGTGCCGTCGCGTTTGCGGTAGGGTAGGTATTCCAGAATGGCTGGTGCAGGGCCCGTCTCGGGCAACCAGAGACGCGCGGCAAGCCTCCGCCCATCTGAGAGAGTGATCCATGTGTTTTCGATGGTTTGAATTGGCATCTGGAGGCTTGTCTGTTGCGAGCTGATGCCGAAGAAGAAACCAATTTGCAGGGAAAACAAATTGTGCGATCTTGTGCGAATTGATGCTACTTGTCGCAAAATAGCGTCAATACGCGAAAGGTATTGCTTGTGTCAGAGTTTTTTTCCGCCAACCTAAAGTCGCTATGCGCAGAACACGGCAATATTTCGCAGATTTGCCGTGATATCGGCGTCAACAGGCAGCAATTCAATCGCTACCTGAATGGCTCTAGCCTGCCCTCGGCCCACAACATGCGCCGGATAGCGCGTCATTTCGACCTGACCGAGGCTGAGCTTTTCGCTGATACAGCAAGCTTCGAACGAATGCTAAAGGGCGTCCTGCCACAAATCGGCAAAACGCCCACAGACGCGTTTCTGGACCCGTTTCGGGGTCAACAGAAAAACCTCAGGCGGTATGCCGGGTTCTATCATTCTTATTTCTGCACGCCTTCCTGGGAAGGAAAGATCTTCTGTTCGTTGATCCGCATTCAGGAGATCGATGGCCTTTTCACGATCCGTTCCCGGGAAATTGCCACATCAACAGATAAAAGCACGCATCAGATTTCGCGCTATGCTGGTTTGGTGACAATGCGTGGAAACAGGATTTTCGTGACTGAACACGAGCTCGCACGCGAAGGCAGCGTTGCCAATACCATCTTGTACTCCGCGCACCGCCAGCAGTTGAAGTACCTGCGAGGAATGACCATGGGCGTCGCATGGCGACCATACCCACATCCCTACGCTGCGAAAACAATCTGGAAACGCTTGCACGAGCGCGTATCAGCGCGGGAAGCAATTGCCGCTTGTGGTATCTATCCAATCCAGAGCAATAAGATCGATCCAACCGTCAGAAAGCATCTGACCGAAGCTTGAACCGACCTTTCATCGCATATGGTTTTGCGTTTTCATCGGGAAAACGTGTGCCGCAAAGTGAATTCCCTCTGTTGGAACTCCTAGCTACAGTTTGCCCTTCTTGATTGCCCTGCGGGTATTGGGCACCAAAGCAGGGCTTTTTACGCACCGCACTACGCGCGTATGTCTGAACCAATGCTGCACTGACCAACTCTGCTGGAAGCATTGTCCCTTATCCCGCCTCAAGAACGGTTCTTTTGATAATTCCGGCTCATTAAAATGAACGCTTAAAGACTCAAGGCCGGGTCACGACAAAGTCCGGCACTATCTGTGCCTGCTGGATTGCTGCTCTGACGTCATGCCCAGCGAAAAAGCCATAACCTGAGATGAGTGCGGAAACTACACCGGCGTTACGCGCGCCTAGAATGTCAGTATGCAGGCTATCACCAACCATCAGAACTCGGCATTTGTCGACTTGCCCAAGACGTTGGAAAGCAAGATCATAGATATTGCGGAAAGGCTTTCCATAGAATTGCGGAACAACTCCCGTTCGGTCTGCCAAGCGGTGTGCGAAAAGACCAGGTTCCTTGGAAAACCCATATTCGCGAGGGGCAACAATGTCCGGGTTGCCAACCAACACCGGGCGGGGGCGTCTCAGCAATGCGGTCTCCAACATGGCTTGTCGTTCATCCGTCCATGCCGCAGACCCGATCATGAGGAACCCGTCAACAGTTTCGTAGAGCTGCGGGTCATCCTCCAGATAGGACAGTTTCAACCCCTCCAAGTCGCGAAGGCCGGCGCTGGGGGTCGCCATCAATCCCCAGTGCAGTCCACTTTGACCGTTTAGCTCAGACAACAATGTGGCCCGGCTGGTGATCACGTCCTGCGGCGCAAAGTCGTAACCAAGCCTTGAATACTTTTTCAAAAGAGTTGCGTGGGGAAACCCTGCGGCATTCGACACGACCAGAACACGCTTGCCGGCGGCTTTCAGGGACCTGACCCGATCTGGTGTGTCTGGGATCGCCGTATCACCAATATTAAGAACTCCGAAAGCGTCGAGAAGGAACACGTCGAACTCATGAGCCAAGTCCTCTAGCGTCTCAGCCTGACGATAGCTAACTTCAGTATTTCTGGTTTCCGGAAGGCGGTGTCGTATAGCCTCGTAGGCATCAAAAGCCTCTTGCGCAGAGAAATCGGTCAAATGATCGCCCCTCGAACTTTTGCCGAGACCCATTCACTGATCATAACTGCGACCAGAATGACAATCAGGATTAGGCTGACTTGTGGCCAAGCCAGAACGTTGAGCGAAGCCGACAATTGCAACCCGATGCCCCCGGCGCCAACCAACCCCAGAACCGTAGACTCGCGGATGTTGATGTCCCAACGGAAGACTGCGATGCCTGCAAAAGCAGGTAGGATTTGCGGAACGATCCCATAAGCCATCACCTGCCAACGCGAGGCACCGGTCGCCGTGATCGCTTCGACCTGAGTGTGGTCTATTTCCTCAATTGCTTCATAAAGAAGCTTTGCACAAAACCCGATCGAACGAATGGCGATTGCTATGACACCAGCAAAGACGCCCGGACCAATAATCGCGATCAACAGTAGCGCCCAGATTAGCGAGTTGATTGAGCGGGTAGAGACAATGATCAACAAGGCAATTGGCCGGACGAACAAAGTCGACGGGGTGGTGTTGCGTGCCGCCAGAAATGCCACCGGTACCGCCATGAACAAGGCGATGATAGTACCCAGAGTGGCTATGTTCAGGGTGTCCCAAATTGGGCGGCCCAGTTGGGTGATGTAGTCCCATTTGGGAGGCGTTGCCCGGGTCCATATATCGTTGGCAATGCGAGGCGCATCCCAGACAAAAAACCAAGTCGTCGATTCCGATATGAGCTGCCAGCAGTAAACGAAGACCGCGACGCCCAAAAGCCAGCCGAACCATCGAACCAGACTCTGACCGGTCGTACGCCGGCGCCAAATTTGCGCATCGTCGCGTTCAAGGACCGGCATTACTGAACCCTCGCGCGGATAATTCCCGAAAGGTATTCAAGTGCCATGACGATCCCAATGATGAGGATAAGTATGGCTGCTGCTGTGTCGTATTCATAGCGATCAAACGCAGTGTTCAAGGTCGCGCCAATTCCGCCCGCTCCCACCAAGCCGAGTATTGCGCTTTCCCGGAAATTGATGTCGATCCGGTACATGGAAAGCCCGACAAGCCGCGGCATTACCTGCGGCTGAACTCCATAGTTGATCCATTGTGGCCACCGGGCGCCAGAAGCTTTGATCGCCTCGGCCTGAACCTTGTCCATGGCTTCGATATCTTCGGCCAGAAGTTTAGAGAGAAACCCGATAGTAGCGAAGGAAAGCGTTAGAAATCCGGCCAATGGACCAAAGCCGAAGATAGCCACCAGCAAAATGGCGACAATGATCTCTTGCAAGGCCCGACTTATCGCAACAATACCTCGGCAAATCATGTATATTGGCAATGGCGCGATATTGCGTGCAGCTCCCAGCCCAATCGGGATCGATATCAGGATGCCCACGACCGACGCGGCCACGGTCATCACAATACTCTCCAGAAGGCCGCTCCAGATATCTGTCCATCGCGAAATGAAGTCCGGGCTGGTAAACGCAAGTACAAATGCCCATCCCCGATCCAACCCCTCGTAGACCCGGCCCCAATCAACTTCGATGGTCATGAAGGCCGCAATCAGGTAGGCGAAAAAACCAAGAAATAATGCCCAGCGGAGCAAGGGATTTTTGACAAAAGCGGGCTTGCGCCAGCCTTTTCCAAGCATGTCATCTAGTTCTCGATGACTCATTCTGCAGCCTCGACATCTTCATCTTCGTCCACTTTTTCGATGGTCGCTTCCCAGTCTTCCTCTCCATAAATCTCGGTTAGCTTGTCAGGGGTGAGGCCCGTAGGCAGACCATCGTAAACGATTTCGCCAAACCGAAGGCCGACGACGCGGGGAACAAACATCTGGGCAAGTGCCACGTCATGAATGTTGATGATCGCGGCCAGCCCGCGCTCATCACACAACTCGGTTACTAGTCGCATGATCTGACGGCTTGTTTTCGGGTCGAGCGACGCAGTTGGCTCATCGACCAGCAGTAGTTTCGGGTTTTGAATCAAGGCGCGGCAGATGCCGACCCTCTGGCGTTGACCACCAGACAGTTCGTCCGCCCTTTTGTCAGCCATGTGTAACAGCCCGACCCGATCCAGCAGACGGAAGGCCTCGTCAACATCCGACTGCGGATACCGCCGCAGGAAGCTACGCCAGAACCCCACATATCCCAGCCGTCCCGACAAAACATTTTCCATTACCGTGAGGCGTTCGACCAAGGCGTATTCCTGAAAGATCATGCCCATCTCGCGGCGCGCCTTCCGCAATGCGCCAGACCCGAGTTTGGTCAGATCGACATCATCCAAAAGGACACCACCGCTCGTGGGTTCGACCAGACGGTTAATACAGCGGATCATGGTCGATTTGCCCGCGCCCGAGGGCCCAATCAACGCAAGAACCTGTCCTTTAGGCACCTCAAGATCAATTGCTTTCAGAGCTTGATCTCCGGTCTTGTAAGTTTTCGTCAGCTTTTGAAGACGCAGCATAAAATGCCCCTGATAAGGGTGGACAGCGGGCCAGTTTAGGCCCGCCAGATTATCGGAGTATTACTGACAGGCGTAGGAGACGCCATTTGCTGCGTCAATCTTGCGAATGACATCCCAGAATTCCTGATAGGTCATCTCCAGGAATTGGCCTTCGTTCGACTTCGAGAACTCAGCCTCAAGTGTCGTGCCTTCCCAGTCGAAGTTGAAGAAGGCGTTACGGATTTTCTCCTGCAACTCGGGCGTCAGGTTGTAAACAGTGCCAAATCCAGTGGTTGGAAACGTCTGCGATTTGTAGATTGTAATGACATCATCTTCGTTGATCACGTCACGCGAAATCATCCGCGATTTAACCGAGTTGGCGATTGAAGCTGCAAGGTAGTCCTTGTTAGCAACCCCCAGGATCGAGTTGTCGTGCTTGCCCGAGTAGACGGGTTCGAAATCGCGTTCGGGCAGAAGATCAAAGTCGCTCTTCAAAATTGCCGATGGCGCTTTGAAGCCCGAATTGGATGTGGGCGATGTAAATGCCAGTTGCTTGCCCTTGATGTCTTCAACCTTTTCGATGCCCGACCCCGGATAGGTTATGATTTCCATTTCATAACCAAAGTTTCCGTCTTTTGACGCCATGATCGTAAACGGACGGAACCCAGCGCAATTCACCGCCAGTGGGTTGGAGCCGGTATTGAAGCCTGCGATATGCAAGCGACCCGAACGCATCGCCTCAATCTGGGCCGCGTTGTTCTGAACTGGAAAGAAGACAACGTCTTTGCCGGTTTCAGCTTTCAAATGCTCCAGAAAGTCTGACCACGCTGTTTTGTAAACGGCGGGGTCTTCGACCGGCGTATATGCAAAAATCAAAGTGTCGGGATCTATTTGCTCGGAGGGATCTGTTGGGATGTCCGCGATCAAATCCCCGTCGGCGTCGCAAAATCGCTCATCCAGGTCACCGCGCGGACAATCTTGTGCCGACGCGGTCCCAGAAAGCGACAACAACGCAATCGCGGATGCCCCAATCAATAGTTTGATATCGATCTTCATGTTTTCCTCCCAGTTATGCGCGGATAATTGCAAGCCGCTGTTATTTATTCATCTTTACTTACCCGGCGACGAGAATATCGACGTCGGCACTGTCAATTACATTGAACAAATCTCCTGTTGGTTTTGTGTCGGTGACTATGGAATCCAGCCCGGTAAGGTCTCCAACCTGAGCGAAACCCTTGCGGCCAAATTTCCCGGAATCGATAAGAAGGTGCCGTTTTGCGGCGCGTGTCAGCATCATCCTTTTCACTGCTGCAAAACCGCGGACTGTTTCTGAAGGACCCTCGGCTGAGAACCCTGAGGAACCAATCATGCATCTGTCGACGTTGAACCGGGACAGGAATTCCAGTGTCTCGGTTCCTATCGTTGCAGATTCAGTCGCTAAGTATTCGCCGGGGCACAGAATGACTTGTGAAGCCCCTGGGCCGAGAGTCATTGCTATGGGAATTGAATTGGTGATCACCGTGCATTGAGTGCCCAGATAGGCCAGCGCACGTGCCATCTCGATGGTAGTCGAACCTGAATCGACCATGACCGTTTCGCCGTTCTGAATTAGTTCCGCTGCGCTAACACCTATCCTTTCGCGCTCTTCGATCTGCGCGCTGGTCCGTTCGTCCAAGCTTGGATAGTGTCCTTGTGCTGGGGCAGATGCCCCTCCGTGTGCACGTGCGATCAGGCCGTCATTCGACAGGGCGTCGAAATCCCTACGTACCGTTTCATTCGAGACATTGAAACGTTGTGCCAACTCGTTGATGCGAACGTGCGGGCGTAATTTCAACTCCAGCAGAATCTGCTGCCGTCTGTCGGACTTCTTTACCCGAGCCTGACTCTTTTCAGATTTCTTATCGCGCGTTTTTGTTTTGGACATTCAACGAACCGAATACTTTCAAAGCTCAATTTTGTGGAGTTTCGGTCATTTTGCAATAATTTTTGTTGCATAACCCTCATTTGATTGTGAGAATTCAGCGGAACCCAAGAATTTAATAGCGCAGTTAAAGTGGACAGGCTCATCAGATACCAAAAGAACGTCTTAACCGTCTTATTGGCGCCAAAGACAATCTCCTCACGGTTTTTAACCCTGTGGCATTGGGGGACAGCATGAGTGACAGCGAAATCGTAGATCAGATTGCAGCGCTTCCAATGCGCTGGGACAAAACTGGCAAGCTACGTGTTCTGATGGTCACTTCACGCGATACGGGACGGTGGGTTATCCCAAAAGGGTGGTTGATGGACGGCAAAAAGCCTTGGCATGCCGCCGAAATCGAAGCTTTGGAAGAAGCAGGTGCAATCGGCGCTATCTCTAAGCGGCCAATCGGACACTATTACTATGACAAGACGTACGAAGATCGAAGCAATGTCCATTGCCGCGTCACCCTTTATCCTATGATTGTTGAAAAGCTGAAGCGACATTGGAAAGAAAAAAATGAGCGGACGCGTCACTGGTTTTCGCCCGGCAAAGCGGCAAAGCTGGTTGACGAAAAAGACTTGTCGCATTTTCTGAAGGATTTGACAGCCAATCAGGAAGTACAGACTGTCATAGATAAGCTCCGAAAGGCTGCATGAGGAAGAGCATTTAAGATCCGGGAAACCCGGGCGCATTAAACACCAAGGGAGGAAAAATAATGAAGACATTGGCATCTACGGCCGTAGGGTCTCTGGTTGCGCTGGTCGCGTCTCTGTCGGCGGCGCAGGCCGACAAGTTGACTTTCTATTGCTCGGCTCAGGAGGATTGGTGTCAGCTCATGGCGCGTAGCTTTGAAGATGCAACCGGCATCGACGTAAACATGACTCGGAAGTCCTCGGGTGAGACCTTTGCACAAATCCGTGCCGAAAGCTCGAACCCGAAAGGTGATGTTTGGTGGGGTGGTACGGGCGATCCGCATTTGCAGGCGGCCGAAGAAGGTCTGACGATGGAATACATGTCGCCAATGCGCGACCAGTTGCATGATTGGGCGATTTCTCAGGCCGAAAGTGCTGGCAATAGGACAATTGGTATTTATTCGGGTGCGCTTGGGTATGGCTACAATGCCGACCTTGTCGCGGCGAATAACTTGCCCGAACCTGCCTGCTGGAAAGACCTTCTGAAACCCGAATACAAGGGCCACGTTCAGATGGCGAACCCGAACTCGTCAGGCACGGCCTATACAACGCTGGCTTCGATGGTGCAGATATTCGGTGAGGATGAGGGCTTTGACTTCATGAAAGGTCTGCATTCGAACATCAACCAATACACCAAATCAGGCTCGGCTCCAATCAAGGCTGCTGGTCGTGGTGAGAATACCATCGGCATCGTCTTCATGCACGACGCGGTGAAGCAGGCCGTTTCGGGTTTCCCGATCAAGGTCGTGGCACCTTGCGAGGGTACAGGTTACGAAATTGGCTCAATGTCGATTATCGAAGGTGCCCGCAACGAAGAAGAGGCAAAGAAGTTCTACGATTGGGCGCTTTCGCCCGAAGCTCAGAACCTTGCCTTGCAGGTCAATGCGTTCCAGGTGCCATCGAATAAAGGTGCCGAAACGTCAGAAAGCGCCCCTGACATGAGCCAGATCAAGCTGATTGACTATGATTTCAAGAAGTATGGCTCGTCTGATGAGCGCAAGCGGTTGCTGCAAAAGTGGGATGAAGAGGTTTCGGTTCTACCGCAGTAAATGACTGAAAAAACAACAAAAATGACCCATCCGGTTCTGGTCTTCTGGATCATCGCTGGGTGGGTCGGATTCTGCCTGCTTCCGTGGTACATGGTCGACGGGGGCCTATGGTCGTTCGAGTGGCTGTTGGACGGATATCCGTTTGACGAAGACTATGCGCCTGCGGCTTTTCTGGTCGGTCAAGGTGAGAAACTCTGGCTTGCTCCGCTTCTGATCGCCTTGTCCCTGCCAATACTGGTACTGCGGAGCGCCAAATCTGACCCGTTTTATGCGCGTATATTGATCCTGTCCGGCGCGCTCGGCTTCGGTTGGTTGATCGCTCAGGGGTTCAGTATCGGTATCAGAGGCTTCAACTTCGCTTGGTTGGAAGCGGTGTTTGGCGAACTTGGCGACCGCCAATTTGGCATGGGTTACGGCGCGATGATCTGCGCAACAAGCTTCCTGTTCCTACTGACCCAAGGCATCGCCGCACGAGGTGCCATTAACGGAGACGTCTTTGTTGTCAGTGCGATCGGCGGCGTGATCACCATTGTCACAGCCTTTGTCTTTTTCCCTATCGCCAAGATGCTTTTCGCCGCCTTCGTAACCGAAGACGGGGCTTATTCCATTGCGGTTTTCTTTTCAAAGTTCTTCGATGACAGGCTTTGGGGCCTTGGTTGTCTCTGGGGTGCCAAATGTGGGGCAGCCTGGAACTCGCTGTTCCTCGCCATCCTTGTTGGCTTCATCACAACAGTATTGGGGTTGTGCTTTGCGCTGGTCGTGACACGTTCTGGTTTCCGCTATAAACGCGCGCTTCGGGCATTGACCGTCCTGCCAATCATCACACCACCTTTTGTAATCGGCCTTGCACTGATCTTGCTTTTTGGCCTGTCCGGATCGGTCACCCAGTTCATTGCCGAGCTTTTTGGCACCCAACCAACACGCTGGTTGTATGGGATGCCCGGCATTTTGATTGCCCAGACGCTGGCATTTACGCCCATCGCCTTCCTCGTTCTGATCGGCGTAGTGGAAGGCGTTTCACCTTCGATGGAAGAAGCCGCCCAGACGTTACGAGCAAGCAGATGGCAGACCTTCAAGACCGTTTCCTTACCCTTGATGCGCCCGGGATTGGCCAATGCCTTTCTTCTGGGGTTCATCGAAAGCATGGCGGATTTCGGCAACCCCTTGGTGCTTGGTGGAAACTTCGATGTGCTGTCGACTGAGATTTTCTTTGCCATTGTCGGCGCTCAATACGACCAGGGGCGCGCTGCGGTTCTGGCCATGGTGCTGTTGTTCTTTACCCTCTCGGCTTTCTACGCACAGCGCGTTTGGCTGGGTAAGAAAAGCTACACCACTGTCACCGGCAAAGGCGATGCAGGCGTGCACCCACTGATGCCAGGCGGCCTGTCGGTCCCCGTGCTGGTCGTGGCCCTTGGTTGGGGTCTGTTCACAATCATCGTCTATGCGATGATCGTCTATGGCAGTGTGGTCGAGCTATGGGGCGTCAACAACTCACTTACACTCAAACACTATGTCACGGCTTTCTCCGTTCGCTTCGAAGAAGAGGGCATTCGCTGGACCGGGGCGGCTTGGGACAGTTTCTGGACCACCATCACCATCGCGGCCATTGCCGCACCTTTGACCGCCGCTGTTGGGCTGGTGACTGCCTACCTGCTGACCCGGCAGAATTTTGCGGGCAAGAACGCATTTGAGTTCGGCACCATGCTGTCATTCGCAATCCCCGGAACAGTGATCGGCGTTAGCTACATCCTTGCCTTCAATGTTCCGCCAATCGAAATCACTGGGACTGGCGTTATCCTGGTTGTCAGCTTCATCTTCCGCAATATGCCGGTCGGCGTTCGCGCGGGTATCGCAAGCATGTCGCAGCTGGACCGTAGCCTGGATGAATCTTCGCTGACTCTTGGCGCAAATTCATGGCAGACGTTTCGGAATATCATCCTTCCGCTTCTTCGTCCGGCGATACTGGCCGCGCTCGTCTACAGTTTTGTCCGTGCCATGACGGCGATTTCCGCTGTCATCTTTCTGGTCAGCGCGGAGTACGACATGGCGACCAGCTATATTATCGGGCGGGTCGAAAATAATGATTACGGTCTGGCCATCGCCTATTCGACAACACTGATCTTCGTGATGCTGGCGGCGGTCGGACTATTGCAACTTCTCGTTGGCCGGGTCCAGATCGGCCGACGCACGCAGCTGGGAACGGAGACTTCGCCATGACCGACAGAAAAATCGGCTCAAAGGCCGCCCCGGTTCGTTTTGAAAATGTGTCGAAAGTGTTCGGCAAGGATGTCGTTGCGGTCGACGACATCAACCTTCACGTCGAAGCGGGAAAACTTGTTACGCTGCTTGGCCCCTCGGGCTGCGGGAAGACGACGACTTTGCGCATGATCGCTGGGCTGGAGATGGCAAGCTCGGGCAAGATCATGATTGGTGACCGTGACGTTACAAAGCTGCCCGCAACCGACCGCGACGTATCGATGGTGTTCCAGTCTTATGCATTGTTCCCACATATGAGCGTGTTGGAGAACGTGATGTACGGCCTCACGTTCTCGGGCTTTGCAAAGGACGAAGCCCGTAAACGTGCGTCGGATGGGTTGGAGTTGGTCGGCCTAAAGGGATTTGACAGCCGCCTCCCGTCCGAGTTGTCCGGCGGCCAACAACAACGTGTTGCCGTCGCGCGTGCACTGGTTCTTGAGCCGCAGGTGCTTCTGTTTGATGAGCCCCTCTCGAACCTCGATGCCAAATTACGCCGTCAGGTGCGCGAGGATATCCGCGCCATCCAGCAAGATCTTGGCCTGACCGTCGTCTATGTCACGCATGATCAGGAAGAGGCACTGGCGGTTTCAGATGAAATTGTCGTTATGCGCAACGCCGCAATCGCTCAGATGGGCACACCGCGCCAGCTTTATGATGCCCCGAATGACCGGTTTGTTGCCGATTTCATAGGTGAGGCAAATCTGCTCGCCTGCCAGATCGTTGCAATTGATGGCGATACCGCCACTGTCGAGATTGAAGGCTATCAACATACATTGCCGAGCCGTGGTTTGCCGGTAGGGGCTGCAACGATTGCAGTCCGCCCATCGCGTCTGGTGATTGGATCAGATCAGGGTATCCCAGCGACGGTGGCAAAGGCGACTTACGTTGGCGTCCGAATGGAATATACACTCACCGGTGCGTTCGGTCAGGTCTTTGCTGTTCACGAAGATGTGGATGCGCCGCTTGAGCCAGGAACTGAAACTCGGATGGGTTTTGCCGACCGAGGACCGGTTCTTCTTCCCGATTAGATGTCTAAGCTCTTGATCATCACGCATCCCGAGGTCTCGATTGACCCGGGCATTCCTGTCACGGATTGGGGTTTAAACGAAACGGGCCGCCGTCGTGCCTCTGATTTCGCGTCCAGCGGCGTTATGGCAATGGTTACTCGGATTTGGACCAGCGCTGAGCAAAAGGCCTGCGAGACAGGTGAGATCCTTGCGGCGCCTCGAAATTTGCCCATTCACCTCCACCCGGGCCTTGGCGAGAACGACCGTAGCGCCACAGGGTTTCTACCCCGGGCGGATTTTGAAGCAGCAGCAGACGCTTTTTTCACGCGACCAGAAATCAGTTTTCGCGGCTGGGAGACGGCGATTGATGCGCAAAAACGTATTCATCAAACGGTCACCGAGATTGTAAGAGAACACGACGGTAGCGATCTAGCCATAATCACCCATGGGGCGGTTGGAACACTCCTGTGGTGTGCACTTTCTGGCTTTTCAATTGACCGCCAGTACGATCAGCCCTCACAAGGTCATTACTGGTGGGCTGACCTCTCGACGCTTGAACCGCAATCCGGATGGGTCCCATTGGTCTAGCGGCTAGTTACTCCATGCGTCTTCGGCAATCTCAAACAATGCCTCAAAGACATCCGGCGTTCCTACTATCACACGCCCACCGTTTCGGATCATTTCATCGGCGTTCTGATCTTCAATTACGCCGCCAGCCTCTGCGACCAGCAACTGCCCGGCCAGACAATCCCAGGCATTCATATGTTCTTCCACATAGCCCAGAAGTCGTCCCGCCGCGACATACGCCAGCGAAAGCGCTCCACTTGCGTTCCTGTGAAACATAGATCCGCGCTCGATTAGCCCAGCGACGACAGGTACAACATGACGTGTTTCGACCCGGTTCGAATACCCTACGGCGACCGTCCCGTCTGTCAGTGCTACGCCTGAGGCTACGTGAATTGGCGACCCGTTCAAAGTCGCACCTTCTCCGCGCGTCGCCACAAAGCTTTCGTTTACATTAGGATCACGGATCACGCCGATTTCAGTGTGCCCTTCGGTGACGCCAGCCAGAACAATTGTCCAGGCCGGAATGCCGTTCACGAAATTCGTGGTTCCATCGATTGGGTCAATCACCCAGTCAAAGCCGCTCTCTCCTGCGGTAGCGCCATGTTCTTCACCAAAAATTCCATCCTGTGGCCAGGCAACCGCGATCCTTTCGCGAATGAACGTTTCGACATTCCTGTCCGCCTCGCTCACCCAGTCCTGAGCGCCTTTTTGATCCACAACAAGATTTCTTCTATCCGAGAAGTACTTTGCTGCAAGTGCCCCTGCTTCCTCGGAAACCGCGATAGCAAAATCTCTGCGTTCTAAAAAATGAGACACGGTCAGTCCCCTTTCAATTGGGTAAATGCCGCGAACTTTGAGGGCTAGGTGATGGTTTTGCAATCACCGAGTTGTATCGCTCGTGTTTTGACACTCATGTTCGTAACCGCAACTGGGGAAGCTCATTGCACCGAATTCGGTGTTGAACGAGTCGCAAGGCGGCGATGATCGTTCTCGAACTCGCCCCACATATAGGTGCTGAGTCCAGGTTCGGATGCAACGCTAGAAAAGAATTCTACCTGGAAGGATCAGTTAGAGCTCTAAGTAGGATGTTCAAGGACGTTATTCACTGTCCAGAACCTTCCGGGCAACGCGGAAACATTCCAGGGCCTGAGGAACACCGCAATAGATGCCAATCACATGGATGATGGCGCGGATTTCTTCTTTCGAGACGCCGTTGTTGATCGCGCCTTTGCAGTGGATTTCCCATTCATGCATTTTTCCCAGCGCACCGATCATCGACAGGTTCATCATCGACCGGGTTTTTGCGTCAATCACATTGTCGCCCCAGCCAAACCCCCAGCACCAGGCCGTCATTGCCTCTTGAAAAGGGCGGGTAAAGTCATCAGCGGCGGCAAGATTCTTTTCAACATACTCGGCACCCAAGGTGCCTTTGCGCTGCTCCAGCCCAATTAGGAAGAGGTCTTCGTCAAATATATCTGCCATGGTAGATCTCCGAATCTTCAGCGCGTCAGGCGGTGTTTGTAGAGGTGATCATAATGCGGTTTCATCCGGCGATGCACCTGTTTGACCCGATTTGGCGCCTCTTCGATCGAAACGTATTTGCGAGGTTGCGGCGCAAGCCCGGTCGAGTTTGCGAGGTTGGCGTGGAAGGAGCCTCCATCCCACCAACTGTGGGCCGAGGGGTCGCCGCCGGCCTCCCAGTTTAGGGCGTCCTCAATGAAGGGGATGCCCACCGCGTCGCAGAACGCCTGCGTCATGGCGTGTGGGTCTTCCAGCAGGTCATCGCTGTCGATCACCGGTGGTGGAGCGCCGTTCAGAGCTGTTAGCAGGTCAAATAGTGCGCGTTGTTCAGGGAACCCGACCTCACCCTCGGCAAAGTCCGGCCAGCGTTTATACATGGACGTGATGGTTTTCGCCGGGTCGCGGATCAGAAAGGCGTGATTGAAGTGCGAAAGGAAATCTGCATCCCACATATGATTGATGTAGTGCGGAAAGTCCTTGATGAAGACAGGTCCTTTTTCGGCCCGCGTTTGAATATCCTTCCAGACATGTTCGAGTGTCAGGCCGGGCGTTGTCACGTCACCCGGCTGGAAACGGTGCCACAGCGGGTCTTCGCCCTGATACCAGGCTTCGCCAAAGGGCTCATGCAGGCAATCCAGATCACCGCGTTGTCGCATCATCCATTCAAAGGCTGTTGAGGTGGACCGGGGCACAGCCCAGAGTGCGAGGATTTTGTGCATGGGGTTTGGTCCTTCGGGTACAGAGCCGTTTCAAAAGCTGGCCTTGGGGCGTTTCGGGTGCCAGGCCAAGAGATTTGAAGATCCGCCAATAGAGGGCGATGTCATGGCCGATCACCGGTTTGCCAAGAGCCGCCTCCAGCGAATCCGCCAGCTGCAATGGACGCTGCGGCAGGCCGTTTGGTCCGGTTCGGAAATTGCACATTCCGTTAATCAGGACCGCATCTGCCTGTGGTGCTTTATCGGCCACGAACTCGAAGCTTTTAAGCGCCAGATCGCCGTCGAACACCCAGCGATAGCTATTTACCTCTTCCTGACTGGCAAACCATCCCTGATCGTGGAAGTTGCCTGCATACAGCACGTCAAATCCAGCCTCTTGCAGGAATCCGACGGTACCCTGCCACCACTCGGGCCAATGATAGGCGGCGTTCAGGGCGACTTTTTCGATATTCATTTCACGCAAAGCTTCGACCATCGCGTAACCGGCCATGTGGAACTGTGTTCCGTATTTGTCGGACAGGTCCTCGCAATGCTGTCGCACACCTTCAACACCCAATCCACAGGCATGGACCCAGTTCGAACCGACCTGACCGCAGACATCGACACCGTTGCGGGACATGCAATGTACGAAATCCTCAAGCATTCCGAAATTCTGTTTTCGCTGATCAAGCCCATGCACATAGTCTGGCACATGCAGCATCCATCCATGCACGCCGACCGTTTCGGGGCACATTCGCAGAAAATCCGACGGCGCTGCGTCAAAATCGAAGGGTGGGCAGGTAAAGCCCACCTGATGCGGAAACAACTTGTGTTCGGGGCGCCAGTCTTCAGGCATCAGCATGGGCGGATTACCATTTTCATATGTCTACGGCCTCGCGCATCCATTGTTGCAACCTCGCGATCGAATGTTCCGACATCACTCCACATCCGGGGTCCAGCACGAGCGGACCAGGACGATAGCCGCGGGATTTCAGGCCGCGATGGACGCTTTCAACCAGATGAATATCTTCCTCGACCGTGGTTTCGCGGTCCTGCACGGCCAGTTGCCGGATCACGGCGCTTTCCGATCCGCCTTCGGTGTACCACCCGCGCCAGACGGTGCAGTGGTCGGCATCGACCGCACGCCAATGATAGGTATTCAGCACATTCCCCGGATAGCACTGGAACGAAAACATCGGCCACAGAAACCAGGACTGATAGTCGCCCGCGTGGGGCACCGACATGTCGACGGGATAGGTCATCTTATCGAGGCTTTGGCATTCTGTCGTATGGCGCAGCACGTAGCCGCCGCTGGGATCGGGCTGAATGTCATAAGTCTCGGGCTTGACTACACCTTCGGCAAAGGTCGGGTGATTGGTCGGGCAGTGATAGCATTCCGAGTAGTTCTCGATACTGACCTTCCAGTTGCAATTTTCCGGTATCTCGACCCATTCCAGCGGTTCCAGATCGTCGATATGAGGCACGAATGCTCGGATTTCCTCGCGCACGCCAGGATACCACTCGTCCATCGGGGCCGCTTCATCGTCGAGGTTGACGAAGATGAAGCCGTTGAACACCTCGGTCCGAACCGAAGTCAGGCAGATCGCACTGCGGTCGAAACCGGGAACGGATTTGATGTTCGGCCCGGCCCGCAACTGACCCGACAATTCATAAGTCCAGGCGTGGTAGGGGCAGACGACTACGCGAGTGTTGCCCGCGCCGGTCACCATCTCATGCGCGCGGTGCTGACAAACGTTGTAAAATGTGCGGATTTCGCCGTCGCGACCGCGAATACAGAACAGGTTTTGCCCGGCTATCGAAAAGGCGAAATAATCCCCTGTTTCCCGAACCTGCGCCACGTGGCCCGCGAATTGCCACGTTCGCGCCAGAAGACCCTGCATCTCCTGCTCGAAAATCGCAGGGTCGGTATAGTATTGCGCGTCCAGGGAATGAGTTAGGGGTGCGTTCATTCGGGCTCCTCCGCGTAGAGGCCAAGTTGGTGTCTGCGTTGGTGAAACCGTTCCACCCGCTCAACGATCTCATCACTGGATACTGCGATCACGAATGACAGCAGTGTTTCCAACAAAGCGATGGTTGAAACGGATGACGGAAAGAATTGCGGTGTGTCGGCGGCCACAACAAAGCCATGCTGCGCGTTCAGGATTACCGGGCTGGCGGGGCTGTCCGAAATTCCAACAACGGTCAGACCCTGTTGCCGCGCCAGCTTGATCGCTTCGATGACCTCGGTGCGGTAAGGGTGGCAGGTGATCGCGATCAGCACGTCTTGTTGGTCCGCCCATGCCAGATCATCGACTGGTGTCGAGCCGGGGCGTGGAATGGCGTGAAACTGTTTCATTCCCGTAGAGGCGAGATAGGTGAAGTTCCGTGCGTTGGAGTTGTTGACGCCCACACCCAAGGTAAAAATCTGCCGACAGTTCCAGATATCCTCTGCAGCCGCTTTTAGGCTTGCGGCGTCAATGCCAGCAAAAGTCTCTTCGATATTGCGGATCGCGGCACCGACCATGTCGGCGTATAGGCCGCCCAATTCTCCGGACTTGCCGATATCCTGTAACCAACGGGCGCGGTCGGGAAACGACACGCCGCCCTGCCGAATCGCGTCGCGAAAGGGCGCGCGGAAATCCTCATACCCGTCAAAGCCCACCTGCCGCGCCATTCGGACGAAAGTGTTGGGTTTGACCTTGGCCGCCTCGGCGATCTCACGCACTGTAGAAACGCCAACATCTGTTGGGTTTTCCAGCACATAACGCGCGGCCTTCTGCGCCTCGGGCGTGAGGGCATCCCATTCCTCGGTGAGGCGGTCGAGAACGATTGATGATACATTTGTGTCATTCATGATTGACGATGGTACATTTGTGGAATTAGCCTGTCGAGCAGAAACGCGACTCGGGAAGAGGAAAAATCATGTCCGAGAAGAATCTGCCGTCACATGCCCGCGTGGTGATCGTGGGCGGAGGTGTCATGGGGGTCGGTCTGGCCTATCACCTGGCGCATGAAGGGTGGGGCGACGACACCGTCCTGTTGGAAAAGGCCGAGCTGACCAGTGGTAGCACATGGCACGCGGCGGGCCAGATCACGCATTCGACCTCAAGCTTTGGGCTGGGCAAATGTGTGGATTACAACATTGGCCTGTATTCCGGTCAGTTGGAGGCTGAGACCGGCCAGCCGGTCACATGGCATGGCTGCGGTTCGTTCCGCTTGGCCTATACTGAGGATGAGATGGACTGGCTGCGCCACACCCTGTCGGTGGGCCGTTCGCTGGGGTTCAACATCGAACTGGTTGGCCCCGAGAAGGTGGCTGAGCTGCACCCGTTCTACAATCTCGAAGGCGTGTTGGGCGCGCTGCACACGCCGGATGACGGGCATGTCGATCCGACCAATGTAACGATGGCGATGGCAACCGGCGCGCGTCAGAAGGGTGTTCGCATCTTCCGCAATTGCCGTGCGACCAACATCACGCAGGCCGACAACGGCGAGTGGGTGGTTGAGTCTGAGATGGGCACCATCACCTGCGAGCATGTGGTGAATGCCGGCGGCACCTATGCCCGCCAGATGGGCGAATGGTCAGGGCTCCAACTGCCGATGACCTCGATGACGCACCATTACTTCGTGACCGAGCCGGTGCCCGAATTCCAGAACCTGGACAAGGAACTGCCGGTGATCCGCGATGACCGCAAGGTCTCGGGCTATATCCGGATGGAGCAGCAGCGCGGTCTGATCGGAATCTACGAGAAAGAGAACCCGAACTCGGTCTGGCATGATCACTGCCCGTGGGAATACGAGAACTGGCTGTTCGACGCGGATTACGACCGGGTGATGCCGTGGCTTGAGGAAAGCCTGAACCGCATGCCGATCTTTGCCGAACTGGGCATTCAGCGCGACGTACACGGGGCGATCTCGCACCCGCCGGATGGCAACCCGCTGATCGGGCCTGCGCCGGGTGTGCGGAACTATTGGTGCTGCTGCGGGACGCAGATCGGTATTGGCTGGGGGCCGGGTCTGACCCGCGAGTTGGCGCGCTGGATGGTGCATGGCGCGGCGGATATCTCGATGCGCGAATACGATCCGCGCCGGTTCGGCAGCTATGCCACCAAGAACTGGCAGGTGATCAAGGCCGAGGAGGATTACTGCCTGCGCCACGAAATCCCCTTCCCGCATTTCAACCGTCTGGAGGGGCGCCCGATCAAACCGTCACCGCTCTATGAACTGCTGAAATCCAAGGGGGCGGTGCATGAGGAGGTCTACGGCTTCGAGCGCCCTCGCTGGTTCGCACGGGGCGGCGTTGAGCCGCGCGATCACTACTCTTTCCGCCGGACCCCGGCCGACGATATGGTTGCGGCTGAGGTCAAAGCGGTGCGTGAAAGCGTCGGCATCATGGATGTCACGGCCTTCACCAAAGTCGAGGTCTCGGGCCCGGACGCCTGCGCTCTACTGGACCGCTTGACCGCCAACCGGATGCCGCAAAAGGTCGGCTCGATCACGCTGACCCATATGTTGAACCGCCGTGGCCGGATCGAGTTGGAGACAACGATTGTCCGTATGGCCGAAGATCGCTTCTATCTGGTCTGCGCGGCGTTCTTCGAACAGCGTCTTCTGGATCATTTGGCGCAACAACGCGCGGATGAGGATGTGCAGATCACTGCCCTGTCCGCCGACTGGTCTGCCCTGTCACTGAACGGCCCACGGTCGCGGGATGTGCTGGCCCGCTGCACCGACGCCGATCTGACCAATGCCGGGTTCCGCTGGCTTTCGGCGCAAGAGATCACCATCGCAGGCCACAAAGTCTGGGCCTTCCGCATGTCCTATGCCGGTGAGTTGGGCTGGGAACTGCACATGCCCAACGCCGCTTGCCTCGACGTTTACAACGCACTTTGGGCTGCCGGTGAGCCGCATGGCATCACCGATTATGGCAGCTTTGCCATGAACGTGATGCGGATGGAGAAGGGTTTCAAAGGCGCGGGCGAGTTGACCAACGAAGTCACACTGGCAGAAGCTGACGTGCTGCGCTTTGCCCGCACCGACAAGGACTATCTGGGTAAGGACAAGACCCTGAACACCGATCTGCCGTGGGTCTGCTCGTATCTCGAGATCGAGCCGGATGGTGAGATTGACGGGCACGGAGGCGAAGCCGTCATGTTGAACGGGAAGGTCGTGGGCTCGACCGCCTCGGTGGCCTATGGCCATACCGTCGGCAAGATCCTCGCCTTTGCCTACATCAAACCCGAGGCGGCAACTGCCGGGACCGAGCTGCAGGTCGTGATCCACGGTAAACCCCGCGCGGCCCGCGTTTTGGGCGAACCGGCCTATGATCCCGACAGCATGCTGCCCCGTACCGATGCCATACTGGAGATTGCTCAATGAGCCTGCCCGATACAATGAAAGCTATGGTCACGATGGGCCATGGTGGTCTTGAACAAATGGTACTGCACGAAAACTGGCCGCGCCCGGAACCCGCCGCTGGGGAAGTGCTGATCAAGGTTGCTGCCTGTGGTTTGAACAATACGGACGTGAACACGCGGTCCGGCTGGTATTCGAAGACCGTCACAGATGCGACGACCGGTGGTGCGTTCGAAGAGGTCGGCGAAGAGGACCCCACCTGGGGCGGCAACCCGATCACCTTCCCGCGCATTCAGGGGGCCGATATCTGTGGTGAAATCGTTGCTGTGGGTGAGGGGGTAGACAGTGCACGTGTCGGTCAGCGTGTCATCACGGATGGCTGGCTGCGCGATCCGGAAGATCCGGGCAACATGGATAAGACGGGTTATTTCGGTTCGGAACGGGACGGCGGGTTTGCCGAATTCGCCACGACGCTTGCGGTGAATGCGGTGCCGATCAACTCGGACCTCTCGGATGCGGAACTGGCGACGTTTTCATGCTCGTATTCGACGGCCGAGGGCATGTTGACCCGCGCCAACGTGACCGAAAAGGACACCGTATTGGTGCCGGGCGCTTCGGGCGGCGTGGGGGGCGCGCTGGTGCAGCTTGCCAAACGACGCGGCGCACGTGTGATCGCATTGGCGTCCGAAGCCAAGCACGATGACGTGGCTGAACTGGGGCCCGACATGATACTGTCTCGCGCGCCAGAAAACCTGCGCGCGGCACTGGGTGCGGAAAGGATCACCGTGGTTGCCGATGTGGTCGGTGGTCCATATTGGCCCAACCTGATCGAGATTCTGGAACGCGGCGGGCGCTATACCTGTTCTGGCGCCATTGCCGGGCCAATGGTCGAGTTCGACCTGCGCACCTTCTATCTGCGTGACCTGACCTTCACCGGCTCAACAGTGATCGACCCGCAAGTAATGCAAAACCTCGTGAAATATATCGAGGCCGGAGAGATCAAGCCCGCCTTGGCAGCAACCTACCCGCTAGAGGAGTTGTGCGAGGCGCAGGCGGCTTTCATTGCCAAAAAACACACCGGCAATATCGTGGTGATCCCGTGACGATGGACGACGTTCTCAAGGCTGCTCGACAGCTGCATCAATCGCACCCCGAGCTTTCGGGCTTCGGTGCCTGGCCCGACGACCTTGTGGCGGCGGATCTGGGGCCAAACCGAATTCCTGCGGTGGATCTGATACAGCAAACCGAATTCCCGACCGGGGACGCCACGCGGACACTATCCGACGCGATCAGGGCAACCGCGCATCTGGCGCAATGGAAACATACATATACCGAGGAAGAGGTCGGAGCCGATTTCATCAATCGCTATGGCTATTACGAATTGTTCGGACCAACCGGGCATTTCCACTCGACCCAGTTACGCGGCTACGTCGCCTATTGGGGCGCGGGGCTGAATTATGATTGGCACAGCCACCAAGCCGAGGAACTCTATTTGGTCGTTGGGGGCGGAGCGACATTCCGCGTCGAAGGGGACGAAACCTATGTTGGCCCCAACCAAACGCGCCATCACACCAGTTGGCAAAGCCATGCGATGACCACAACTGACGAGCCGATCCTGACCTTCGTGCTTTGGCGCGGCGAAGGAATGGGCGATTTACCACGAATGGATGCCGCATGAAGATTACCCGCGTCCGCGTGTTCCAGACCGGTCTGCCTTATGTGGGCGGTACCTATGCCTGGGGCGCTGGGAACGCGATAGACACGGCGATTGCGTCGGTTGTTGTCATCGACACGGATGCAGGTCTGCAGGGTTGCGGTGAATTCACTCCATGTGGCGAAAACTACATGGTCGCGCATTCCGAAGGCGTGACCGCACTGGCCCGGTTGGTTGCTCCGTCATTGTTGGGCGAAGACCCCCGACAGGTGGGGCGCGTCGAACAATTGATGGACCATCTGGCGCAAGGGCATGGCTATGCCAAGGCCCCATTTGATGCGGCCTGCTGGGATATTCTGGGCCAGGCCTGTGATCAGCCGGTCTGGATGCTGCTGGGGGGTAAGCTGACGGACGGCGCGCCCATGTACCGCGTCGCACCGCAGAAAGCGGTGGATGAGACGGTCGCCGAGATGAATACCTATCGCGATCAGGGGTATCGGCAGTTTCAGATCAAAGTGGGGAGCGATTGGGTCACCGACATTGATCGGATTCGAACCACGGTGCCGCTGCTGGAACCGGGTGAAAAGGCGATGGCCGATGCCAATCAGGGTTGGCGCGTCGACAATGCGATCCGGGTGGCGCGGGCAACGCGGGATCTGGATTACATTCTGGAACAACCCTGCCGCACCTATGAGGAATGCCAGCAGGTGCGCCGCGTCGCCGAACAACCGATGAAGCTGGATGAATGTCTGACAGGCATGCACATGGCGCAGCGCATCGTCGCGGATCGTGGGGCCGAGATCTGCTGCCTCAAGATTTCGAACCTCGGGGGGCTCAGCAAGGCGCGGCGGGTGCGAGACTATCTGGTCGAAAACCGCATACCAGTGGTCAGCGAAGACACATGGGGTGGGGAAATTGCCACCTCGGCAGTCGCCCATTTTGCGGCCTCGACACCGTCGGGATACCTGCAAAACACAACTGACCTGATGAATTACAACACGCGATCTACCGGAATCGGCGGGCCGATGTCGCGGAATGGCAAGCTCTACGCCTCGGATGCACCAGGAATGGGTGTAGTGCCCGACTTCGAAAGCCTCGGTGCGCCAATTGAGGAGTTCAGCTTATGAGATCGCAAGCCGTTGCGACCCAGATGATCGATGACGCGCGCGTACGGGTGACGCGCTTTGACTTCGCCCCTGGTGCGGAAACAGGATGGCATCGTCACGCGATGGACTACGTCATCACGGCTGTTACCGATTGCTATATGCAGCTGGAACTGCCCGATGGAACAGTCAACGAAGTGACTGTCCCCGCCGGGACTGCCTATCGCCGCGACGAAGGGGTCGAGCACAATGTGATCAATGCCGGGGACGAGCCGATGTCCTTTGTCGAAGTGGAGCTGAAATGAAAATTACGCGCCTTTCGGTCTTTCACGTCGATCTGCCGTTGGACCATCCTTATTGGCTGTCCGGCGGGCGGTTGAAATTCGAAGTGTTGGACGCAACGCTGGTCAAGATCGAAACAGATGCCGGACTGATCGGCTGGGGCGAGGGGACGCCCTGGGGACACACCTATGTACCTGCACATGGGCCGGGCATTCGCGCGGGCATTCAGACAATGGCGCCGTTCATTCTGGGTCTTGATCCGCGCAAGGTGCTTGAGGTCGAGCGGGCGATGGATATGACGTTGCCCGGGCATTTCTATGCCAAAAGCCCGATCGACATGGCCTGTTGGGATATTGCCGGACAAGCTGCGGGTCTACCGATTGCCGATCTGATGGGTGGCGGGTCGCGGACGCCACGTCCGATTGCATCCTCGGTCGGAGCCAAGACTGTGGACGAAACCCGCGAGGTCATGGAACGGTATCGCAGGCGCGGCTACGTAGCCCATTCGGTGAAGATCGGTGGCGATGTGGAACGCGACATTGAACGGGTGCGCGATGTTGAAAGCATCCGTCGGCCAGGTGAGATCGTCCTCTATGACGTAAACCGGGGATGGACCCGGCAGCAGGCCCTGCGCGTGATGAGCGCTTGCGAGGACCTGAACGTAACCTTTGAGCAACCCGGTGAGACGCTGGACGATATCGCGGCTATCTCTGCCCGCCATGCCTCGCCTGTGTCTGTCGATGAGAGCCTGGTGACCCTGCAGGACGCTACTCGAATTGCCCGCGAGGGTCTGGCCGAGGTGTTCGGGATCAAGCTGAACCGGGTTGGCGGGCTGACCAAAGCAGCGCGCATGCGGGATATCGCATTGGCGCATGGGATCGACATGTTCGTGATGGCGACCGGAGGCTCGGTTCTGGCCGATACCGAGGCGCTGCATCTCGCTGCGACCATTCCGGATGACAATTGCCACGCCGTCTGGGCCTGTCAGGACATGATTACCGTCGATATCGCTGGCGGCCGTGGGCCGCGCAACATCGATGGTCACCTGCACCTGCCGGAAACGCCGGGGCTTGGTGTACATCCGGACGAAGAAGCGTTGGGCGATCCGGTCGGGGTCTACCAATGAAGATCAACAAGATATCGCTCTGGTCCGTGGATCTGACCAGTCACGAAACCTACCACATGGCCGAAGGCAAAACCTGCGACACGGTCAAGACACATATCTTGTGTCTTGAAACGGATACCGGTCTGAAGGGCTGGGGTGAGGTCTGTCCGATCCCCCATTACCTGCCAGCCTATGCTGATGGCGTGCCGGGGGCGGTTAGAGAAATGGGGCCGGAAATTCTGGGTATGTCCCCGTTTGGTGTCGACGCTCCAATGCGTAAACTGGACAGCTTCCTGCAGGGGCATCTTTATGCCAAATCCATCGTCGATATCGCCCTGTGGGACTTGTTTGGTCAGGCGACGGGCCAACCGGTCTATGCTTTGTTGGGCGGGCGGACGCGAAAGGACATGCCGCTCTATCACTCGATAACCTGCATCGCTCCGGACGACATGGCGCGGATTGCCAAAACCGCTTACCAAACTGGCATTCGTCAGTTTCAGGTCAAACTGGGGGTCGAGGGCGACTGGCAGGCGGATGCGGAACGCCTGATCAAGGTGCGCGAGGCCGTGGGGTCGGGCCCGCTGGTCTATGGCGACTGGAATTGCGGCGCATCGCGGTTACAAGCCACGCGCACGGGGCGTGCCGTGGCGTATCTGGATGTGATGTTGGAACAGCCGTGCAAAACACTGGAAGATTGCGCCGCCGTGCGTCAGGCCACCGGGTTGCCGATGAAGATCGACGAAAACGCTTTTGACCTGGCCTCATTGCTTCGGTCGCATGAATTGGGTTGCATGGATGCGGTGGCATTGAAATTGTCCAAGTTTGGCGGATTGTCCGCGATGCGCCGCGCGCGCGACCTGACCGTGCACTTGGGGGCCGAGATTTGCGCCGAATGCACCTGGGGGTCGGATATCGTCACGGCCGCCTCGCTGCATTTCGCGGCCTCGACCCCGCATGGATCGCTGCTGAATACCTGTGACCTGTCGTCCTATGTGGCCCCTCGCCTTTGCCCGGACGCACCAAACCGTGAAAACGGCCGGATTGCCCCGCCTGAAGGTCCGGGGTTAGGTGTAGTGCCTGATCCTGAAACCCTGGGTTCCCCAATATTGGAGATCGTGTGAGATGCTGAAAATCAATACTCAATCCGACTGGATCGCCCGCGCGAACGAGGTTCTGCCTGCCGGAGGGTTTGGCAATTTCGACCCCGGCATCATCATCGCCCGCGGTGAAGGCAGCCGCGTCTGGGATGAGAACGGCAAGGAATATATCGACTACCTAATCGGGTCAGGCCCCATGTTGCTGGGCCACGGCCACCCTGAGGTGATGGAGGCCGTGCTAGAGCAGCTACCCAAAGGCATGACCTTTTTCGCCAACAACAGCAAAGGTATCGAACTGGCCGAAGCGATCATCGACGCGGTCCCTTGTTGCGAACAAGTACGCTTTGTCGCCTCGGGAGGTGAGGCGGATATGTACGCAATCCGTCTGGCTCGTGCTTTTACTGGTCGTACCAAGATTCTGAAGTTCGAAGGCGGATATCACGGCATGAGCGCCGAAGCGCAGATGAGCCTTGCACCGTCGAAACGGGTCAACTTTCCGCAAGCGGTGCCCGACAGTGCCGGTATCCCCCAGAGTGTGGCCGAACAGGTGCTTGTCGCGCCTTTCAATGATCTTGAGGCAGTGGCCGCCCTACTGGATGAACATGACGATGTCGCCGCGATTATGGTTGAACCTTTGCAACGGATCGTACCGCCTGAACCCAGTTACCTGCAGGGGCTGCGCGATCTGTGCGATAAGCACCATGTTCTCCTGATCTTTGACGAGATCGTCACTGGGTTCCGTCTGGCCTATGGCGGTGCGCAGGAAAAATACGGGGTGACGCCTGATATCTGCACATTGGGAAAAATAACCGGTGGCGGCTTCCCTTTGGCCGCGCTGGGGGCGAGCGCTGAAGTCATGAAACATTTCAACAAGGCGCATGTGGGGGAAGAAGGCTGGTTGATGCAGTTGGGCACCTTGTCTGGTAATCCCGTGGCCTCGGTTGCGGGTCTGAAAACGATGGAGATTCTGCGCCGAGACGGTACTTACGACCGGCTGCGCGCAACCGGAGCGGCGTTGCAGCAGATGCAGGTGGACGCGCTGACCAAGGCGGGTATTCCGCATCAGGTCGTCGGCGATGAAACGTTGTTCGATATCTATTTTACCGATGCCACTTGCCGCGACTATCGCAGTGCCAAACATGACGATCCGCAGCGTAACGTGAATTACAACGATACGTTGCGTGCACACGGAATCTTCAAAGCCCCCGGTAAGCTTTACCCTTCGCTGGCGGTCACCGAGGCGGACATAGAACAGACCCGGTCAGCCGTCGATCAGGCCGTACGGGTAATCTGCGCTGTCTGAAGCTGTGATGTGAAAGTAAACGGGCCGCTGTCAAAATATGACAGCGGCCCTAACCAATCGGATATCAAGTTTTGTCTCGCCCCCTCGAATACCACTTAATCAAACAAACAGAACAATAAAACTTTTCGACTTTTTCGAGACCTACCTGACGTCTCAATTGGTGTGCTATAGTGATGCACGATTTGAGCGCCGGTCACAGTGAAGTAGTTCACATTCAATAAATTTTTAGGATCTCCAATCGAAAAAGCCCGGACCCGCCTGTTTCAGCAACGTCTGAGCCATGGCGCGTCCCATCTCAGCCCCGTCGGAGATTGCACCGGTTTGGTCTTCGGCAATCGCCTCGGACCCGTCGGGGCGCAGCACTTCACTGCGCAGGCGCAACTGACCGCCCTGCACTTCGGCCAGACCAGCGATGGGGGTTTCGCACGACCCATCCAGAGCCGCGAGTAAGGCCCGTTCAGCCGCCAAACGTTGGCCGGTCTCGGTATGGTGGATTGCCTCGAGCATACCCGCTGCACGGGAATCGTCGCTACGGCGTTCGATGCCGATGGTGCCTTGTGCAATAGCGGGCAGCATGTCTTCGGGGGCGATGGCGGTGGCAGGAACTTCGGCCATGTTCAGACGGCGAATGCCAGCCATGGCCAGAAAGGTGCAGTCCGCCACGCCATCCGCCAGTTTCTTCAGGCGGGTCTGCACATTGCCGCGAAATTCCACAACGTTCAGGTCAGGTCGCCGGTTCAATAGCTGCGCCCGGCGGCGCAGGGATGAAGTGCCGACCACGGCACCCTGCAGCAGATCGTGGATCGAGGTTAGGCTAGGTGAAATAAACGCGTCGCGCACGTCTTCGCGCGGCAGGAATGTGTCCAGCACGAGGCCCTCGGGCTGTTCCACCGGCATGTCCTTGGTGGAATGCACCGCGATGTCGATATCGCCGCGCAGCATCGCCTCTTCGATCTCTTTGGTGAACAGACCCTTATTGCCGATCTCTTTGAGCGGGCGGTCCGCGTCGATCATAGCGCGGTTGTCGCCGGTGGTTTTGATGACCACAATCTCGAACGCCTCTTCCGGCAGATCATGTGCGGCGCCCAGTCGCTGCCTGGTTTCATAAGCTTGCGCCAGCGCCAGAGGCGAACCACGGGTGCCAATCTTCAGCGGTGAGTCGGGGGAAGGCAGGGTCAGTTTCATGCGCCAAGCTTTAGTCGCGTCACATTGCCCTGACAATGGGGGCACACCTTGACAAATTGCCGCCGAAGGATGACCCGTTGCGACAAACCAGACGATTGGGGACAAACATGGCCGAAACAAAGAAACTGCTGCGGGCGCTGGCGGGTGAGGTGCAGGATGTGCCTCCGATCTGGATGATGCGTCAGGCCGGGCGGTATCTGCCGGAATATCGCGCAACGCGGGCACAGGCAGGCGATTTCCTGTCGCTGTGCTACAACCCTGAACTGGCCGCCGAGGTGACGCTGCAGCCGATCCGCCGCTATGGGTTCGATGCGGCGATCCTGTTTGCCGATATTCTGTTGGTACCTCAGGCGCTGGGTGCGGATTTGTGGTTCGTCACCGGCGAAGGCCCGCGTCTGTCGACCATCACGCAAGCCTCGGACTTCGATGCGCTGAAACCGGTCGAGGATATCCACGAAACCCTGTCGCCCGTTTATGAGACGGTGCGCATCCTGTCGCGCGAATTGCCGTCCGAGACCACTTTGATTGGTTTCGCGGGCGCGCCCTGGACGGTTGCGACATATATGATTGCTGGGCGCGGGACCCCGGATCAGGGACCTGCCCATACGCTGCGTGAAGAAAACACCGCCCTGTTCGAGGCGCTGTTGGATCGGATCACGCTGGCCACAATCGAATACCTCTCGGCCCAGATCGAAGCCGGTGCCGAAGCGGTGAAGATATTTGACAGCTGGGCCGGGTCGCTGAAGGGTGAGGCGTTCCGGAAATACGCGCTTGAGCCTTGTCGGGTGATCACTCAGGCCATCAAAGAACGCCATCCCGGCATTCCGGTGATCGGTTTCCCGCGAGAGGCCGGGGACGGTTACATCGGTTTCGCCAAGGCAACCGGCGTGGATTGTGTTGCGCTTGATAACTCAGTTTCGCCGGAATGGGCAGCCGAGCATGTGCAGGTGGATAGCTGTGTTCAGGGCAATCTGGCCTCATCCCATATGGTAACGGGTGGGCAGGCTCTGGTGGATGAGACGCGCCGGATCGTCGAGGCGTTTTCGGAAGGTCCGCATATCTTCAATCTGGGCCATGGGATCACGCCGGATGCGGACCCAGAGAATGTACAACTGATGATCGACACGGTGCGCGGTCGGTGAAGGGGAAGGGGGCCAGCCCCCCTTCTTGGCCTGCGGCCAATTCATCCCCCGAGGTATTTTTGGCCAAATGAAGAAGCGGATGCCTGCTTCGCGTTTAACTCGTTCAGGATGTCCTGGCGATGTTCTCCGCGCGCAGGGCTGGGTTTGGGTTGCCATTCGGCAGTTGAGAATCTTGGGGCAGCGGCTGCTTGCAGGATGCCGGCAGGTGCCTGCCAAGCCTGGCGCGCGATATTCATCGGGTGGGTCTGTGCTTCGGCCGGGCTGAGGACTGGCGCGACGCAGGCATCAGTGCCGTCGAACAGGCCCGCCCAATGGTCCCGGGGGTTGGTTGCGAAGATATCGCTCAAGCGTTGGGTCAGGGCGGGCCAAGCCGCGCGGTTGTATTGCTGTTGGAACTCAGGATCGTCCGACAGTCCCATCTTCTGCAGAAACAGGGCGTAGAACTTGGGTTCGAGGCATTGCACTGTCACGAAGCCGCCGTCGGCACAGCTATAAGTGCGGCTCCAATGTGGCCCGTCCAGCAGGCTTTGACCGCGTGTGTCTGATAGGTTGCCGGATTGGCCCAGACTCATCAGCAGGTTCATCATGTGGGCCGAGCCGTCATAGATTGCGGCATCGACCACAGTGCCTTTGCCCGTTCTCTGCGCATTCAGAAGCCCGGCCAGAAGGCCCGCGACCAGATACATGGCGCCGCCACCGATATCACCGACTAGCGTGGCAGGGGTTTGCGGTGGTTGACCAGGGGCTGATCCGTACCAAAGCGCGCCGGACAGCGCGATGTAGTTCAGGTCATGCCCAGCCGTGTCCGACAAGGGGCTGTCCTGACCCCAGCCGGTCATGCGCCCATAGACCAGCATAGGGTTCATCTCGTGACAGGGTTCAGGTCCAAGACCGAGCTTCTCCATCACTCCGGGGCGAAACCCTTCGATCAGAGCATCGGCCGAGGCGATCAGGCGTTTTGCGATCTCCAGATCGCCCGCGTCTTTTAGGCTCAGATCAATCGACCGTTTTCCGCGATCCAGAACCGAGCGCTCGGGCATGCCCGGCGTTACCGCCTGACCCTTGCGATGGACGGTGATCACATCCGCGCCCATGTCCGCCAGCATCATGGCGGCAAAGGGGGCGGGGCCCAGCCCCTCGATCTCGATGATCCGAATACCGTTCAGCATTGTGCCCCTCCATTTCGGCGCAGGGTTTCGCCTTGTCCGGTGAATTGCAAGGACCGAGTTGTGTGCAACAGCGGGTTTCCCAACTGCAAAAAAGCGCAGGGATTTGTGCGAAATTGACCTGTTCTGTACCGGGCGGGCGGGGTAGGGTCGCCGCCAGAACAGGAAACTTGCATGACAACCATTCTTTCAATCAAGGATCTGCGCAAATCGTATTCCGACGGGTTTGAGGCGTTGAAAGGCGTTTCTCTGGATATCGAGCAGGGGGAAATCCTGGCGCTTTTGGGGCCCAACGGGGCGGGAAAGACGACGCTGATTTCTACCATCTGCGGGATCACTACGCCGACCTCGGGGACGGTGACAGTGGGCGGCCACGACATTCAAACCGATTTTCGCGCCGCGCGTCGGATGATTGGTCTGGTGCCGCAAGAGATCGCGCTGGAGCCGTTCGAAAAAGTCTGGAACACGGTCCGCCTGTCGCGTGGGTTGTTCGGGCTAGGTCGCGACGATGCAAAGGTCGAGGACATTCTGCGCAAGCTGTCCCTGTGGGATAAACGTAAGAACGCGATCAAAGAGCTGTCTGGCGGTATGAAACGCCGGGTGCTGATTGCCAAGGCGCTGTCGCATGAACCGCGCGTGCTGTTTCTGGATGAACCCACTGCCGGTGTCGACGTCGAACTGCGCAAGGATATGTGGGAGATCGTGGCCGAACTGAAACGAGCTGGCGTCACCATCATCCTGACCACGCATTACATCGAAGAAGCCGAGGCCATCGCTGACCGCATCGGTGTCATTGACAAGGGTGAACTGCTCTTGGTCCAGGACAAGGACACGCTGATGGCGCAGATGGGGAAAAAGCAGCTTGAGGTGATGCTCAGCGAGCCGATCCAGACCATTCCGGATAGTCTGGCCGCGCATAACCTGATGCTCAACGGCAATGGCGATGCGCTGGTTTATACCTATGACACTCATGCTGACCGTACCGGGATCACCACGCTGTTGAATGACGTGGCACAGGCGGGGCTGGTGTTGCGTGATGTGCAGACCCGCCAGTCGAGCCTTGAGGAAATCTTTGTCAATCTGGTGTCCGGAGAGCCCGCATGAACTGGTCCGCCATTGCCGCCATCTACCGGTTCGAAATGGCCCGGTTCTTTCGTACCCTGGCACAGAGCTTTCTGTCGCCGGTTCTCTCGACCTCGCTATATTTCGTGGTCTTTGGCACTGCCATCGGCAGCCGTATTCAAGAGGTCGAGGGTGTGTCCTATGGCGCCTTTATTGTGCCGGGGTTGATCATGCTGTCGGTGGTGATGCTGGCGATATCTAACGCGTCCTTCGGAATTTATTTTCCAAAGTTTCTGGGTACGATCTACGAACTGCTCTCAGCCCCCATAGATTTCATCGAAATTGTGATCGGCTATGTTGGGGCGGCGGCAACAAAGGCTCTGTTTGTCGGGTTGGTAATTCTGGTTACGGCCTCCTTCTTTGTGGATTTGCGCATCGAACACCCGTTTGCAATGGCAGCGTTTCTGATCCTGACCTGTCTCAGCTTTTCCCTATTGGGATTCATCATCGGTATCTGGGCCAGTAATTTCGAGCAGATGTCGCTGGTGCCGCAGCTTGTTGTGACGCCGTTGATCTTTCTGGGTGGCACGTTCTATTCAATTTCGATGCTGCCGCCGCTCTGGCAGACGATCACTCTGTTCAACCCGGTTGTTTATCTGATTTCAGGGTTCCGCTGGTCGTTTTACGGGCTGGCAGATGTTCCGATCGGGTTCAGCTTGTTGGCCATTTTGGCCTTTACCGGCCTGTGTCTTGGCATCATCGGTTGGATCTTTAAAACCGGTTGGCGTATCCGTAGCTAAGCCACCGAATGGCGTTGCATTTTTGCCCACTGGCCTCAGGAAATGTGTTCACGTCACGTCTATCGGCCAAGCGGTCCCTTGTTTACCGGTTGGGTGCACTCTACATCGGCACCCATGAAACTCAGCCTGCCATTTGTCAAAAAGCAACCCGTCGTGGCCGTTGTGCGCCTGTCCGGTGCCATCGGTATGGCCGGTCGTGGGTCGATGTCCGACACCACGCTGGCCCCCGTGCTTGAGAAAGCCTTTCGAAAGGGTAAACCCGCTGCCGTCGCGCTCGAGGTCAACTCGCCCGGCGGATCACCCGTGCAAAGTTCACTGATCGGAGCGCGTATTCGGCGGTTGTCTGAGGAATTGAATGTCCCTGTCATCGCCTTTGTCGAAGATGTGGCGGCTTCAGGCGGATATTGGCTGGCGGCAGCTGCGGATGAGATTTTCGCCGATGACAGTTCGGTTCTTGGGTCGATCGGGGTGATCTCCTCGGGGTTCGGGGCGCATGTCCTGTTGCGAAAACAAGGTATCGAGCGTCGTGTGCACACCGCCGGTAAATCGAAATCCATGCTCGACCCGTTTGCGCCCGAAAAGAAAGAGGACGTCGCCCGGCTGGAAGTGCTGTTGGCTGACATTCACGAGAATTTCATCACCCATGTCAAAACCCGGCGCGGTGGCAAGCTGGATGAAAGCCAGGACCTGTTCACCGGGGAAATCTGGCTGGCACGGCGTGCGCAAGAGCTGGGGCTTATCGACGGCATCGCTCATTTGAAACCCAAGATGCAGGAACGCTTTGGCGATAAGGTCAAGTTCCGCCGCTATGGGGTACGCAAACCTCTCTGGTCGCGCTTTGGTGCGTCGCTGGCACAGGATGCTATCGCCGGGCTTGAGGAGCGCGCCGCCTACGCGCGTTTCGGTTTGTGACGTGATTATCAAGATTGTCACCCTTTTTCTGATCGCCATGGGCGTGTTGGCGATGTTCGGAAAGTTGCGCTTTCCGGGGCAAAAGCGGCTGCAATCGTCAAGATGTCCGCGTTGCGGGCGGTTCAGGATCGGTAAAGGCCCCTGCGCCTGCGAAAAAGGAGGCCGTACATGACGGCATGGCTGTTATCCGGTCTTGGATTGCTGATCCTGCTGCTGGCAGGTGACGCGCTGGTGCGCGGCGCGGTGAACCTGAGCCTGCGCATGGGCGTGCCTGCGCTGATCGTAAGCCTGACGATTGTTGCCTTTGGCACTTCGGCGCCCGAACTGTTGATCGCGATCAGCGCGATTAAGGAAAATGCGCCGGGGATCGCGCTGGGTAACGTGGTCGGGTCGAACACGGCGAATATCCTGCTGGTTCTGGGCCTGCCCGCCTTGCTGGCCACGCTGCACACCAGCGAATGCGACAGCCGCAAGAACTATGTCTTCATGCTGCTCGCTTCGGTTCTGTTCATCGGGCTGGCCTTTTGTGGCGTGTTCAATTTGCTCAGCGGGGCCATTCTGCTGGCTGCATTGGCTTTGGTTCTGTGGAACGCATTTCGCGAGGCCTATGCGCATCGCAAGGCGTGCGGTGAGGCTTGTGCCGACGATGATGAGCTGGAAGGTCTGGAAGAAGCTGATCCCAATATGGCCTACTGGAAGATCTCGATCTATCTGGTTTTGGGCTTGATCGGTTTGCCAATGGGCGCGCATCTGCTGGTCGATAATGCGACTGTCATTGCCCGCACCTACGGCGTCAGCGAAACAGTGATCGGCCTGACGCTGGTTGCCGTGGGGACGTCTCTGCCGGAACTGGCAACCACGATGATGGCGGCGCTACGACGGCAGGCGGATGTGGCGCTGGGCAACGTGATCGGGTCGAACATGTTCAACCTGCTGGCCATTGTTGGCATTGCCACGCTGGTTGGCCCCATTCCCGTTGACCCGGAGTTCCTTGAATTCGATTTGTGGGTCATGCTGGGCGCGTCGCTGTTGCTGATCCCGTTTGTGTTTTTCAAGCGGGACATCACGCGCACTTGGGGCGTTGTGTTGACTCTGCTTTACGCGGTCTATGTCATCGCCTTGTTGGCGTGAATTGACGAAGAGGGACCCTTCATGACCCAAGCCCTAGTGACCGGTGCCGGAATTCGCCTTGGCCGGGCCATGGCACTGTACCTGGCCCGTCGTGGTTATGATGTGGCGGTTCACTATGCCAGCTCTGAACAGCCCGCGCTGAACACCGTGGCCGAGGTCCAGGCACTGGGACGCAAGGCGGTCGCGTTGCAGGCCGATCTGCTGGACGAGGCGCAAGTCACCGCTCTGTTACCACGCGCGGCCGAGGCGCTGGGCGGACCGATCACTTGCCTGGTCAACAACGCCTCGATCTTTGAGTACGACAACATTCATACGGCCACGCGGCAAAGCTGGGACCGTCACATGGATAGCAACCTGCGCGCGCCTTTTGTGTTGACGCAGGCGATGGCAGAACAGGGGCTGACGCCCGACACGGACGAGGCCGGAGAGCCTGTCGCCACCGGGTTGATCGTCAACATGGTCGATATGCGGGTGCGCAAGCTGACGCCCGAGTTCATGTCTTACACCATCGCCAAAATGGGTCTGTGGGCGCTGACCCGCACTGCCGCACAGGCGCTGACACCTGCGATCCGGGTCAACGCCATCGGGCCGGGTCCGACCATGCAGGGCCATCGCCAAAGCGATGATCACTTCAAAGCACAGCGCGCCAACACAGTTCTGGAACGGGGCGCGAATCCGTCCGATATCACCGCCGCATTGGGTTATTTTCTGGATGCACATGCGGTCACCGGACAGCTTTTATGCGTGGACGGCGGGCAGCATCTTGGCTGGCAAACGCCAGATGTTCTGGGGGTAGAATAGGTAATTCTGCCGCAAGTTTTGCACCGCTCGCAATTGTGTTACCTGTCCGTTACAAAATTGTCTTTTTTTTCATACACTTGTCATGTGCACGAAATTCTTTTATTTAAAAACAACAAGTTAAGATGCTGCCTATTTTTTGTGCAGATCAAGTAATTCTTAATAAAACAAGGGGATTTCGCGATGCCCGGAAACTTATCTTCATAGTTATCCACAGAAACCGTGGATTTGTTTTCTCTTGATCTGAGTGGCTCAAGATTGCAGCCATGGTCAGAGAATCATATCTCAGGCCCATGACCATCCAAGACGACCAGACATCGAACGCCCAGCCCACCGGCTATGCCTGCATTCAGCGCTATGTGAAAACGCTGGACAGCTCGCCTGGCGTGTACCGGATGCTGGATGGTGACAGCCGGGTTTTATACGTCGGCAAGGCGCGGAACCTAAAGGCGCGAGTATCGAATTATGCGCGACCCGGTCATTCCGGGCGGATCGAACGGATGATCGCGGCGACGGCCTCGATGATGTTCCTGACCACGCGGACCGAAACCGAGGCGCTGCTGCTGGAGCAGAACCTGATCAAGCAGCTCAAACCCAAGTACAACGTGCTGCTGCGGGATGACAAAAGCTTCCCCAATATTCTGGTCGCCAAAGACCACGCCTTTCCGCAAATCAAGAAACATCGCGGCGCGAAGAAAGAGAAAGGCGCCTATTTCGGCCCCTTCGCCAATGCCGGGGCGGTGAACCGGACGCTGAACCAGCTGCAAAAGGCTTTCTTGCTGCGCAATTGCT
Organism: Ruegeria sp. BI11; assembly: GCF_056538005.1. Lineage (NCBI taxonomy): Bacteria > Pseudomonadati > Pseudomonadota > Alphaproteobacteria > Rhodobacterales > Roseobacteraceae > Ruegeria > Ruegeria sp. BI11. The sequence goes on from NZ_JBQFSM010000006.1 coordinate 71,381, forward strand.
CGGATTCCATGTTTGACAGCCGCACACGGCCTTGTCTGCTGTATCAGATCAAGCGCTGTTCAGGTCCCTGTGTTGGGTTGATCTCTGAAGCCGATTACAGGGAAAGCGTCAAGGATGCCGAACGTTTTCTGTCCGGCCGGTCCACCAAAGTGCAGGAGGAGCTGGCCGAACAGATGATGGCTGCCTCCGAGGCGATGGAGTTTGAGCGCGCCGCCAGCCTGCGCGACCGCATCCGTGCGTTGACACAGGTGCAGACGTCTCAGGGTATCAACCCGCGTGGTGTGGCCGAGGCGGATGTAATCGGTCTGTATATGGATAGCGGTCAGGCCTGCGTTCAAGTGTTTTTCATTCGGGCCAACCAGAACTGGGGCAACAAGGATTTCTATCCTCGCGTCGGGCTGGAAGTTTCCCCGGCCGAGGTGATGGAGGCCTTCCTTGGCCAGTTCTACGACAACAAGGAACCGCCCCGGCAATTGATCCTGTCGGATGCCATCGAAAACGCCGACCTGATGCAAGAGGCACTGACCGAAAAAGCCGGGCGCAAGGTGGAAATCCTGGTGCCTCAGCGTGGCGAGAAGCAGGAACTGGTTGCTGGTGCCCTGCGCAACGCGCGTGAATCGCTGGCCCGCCGCATGTCGGAAAGTGCCACGCAGGCTAAGCTGTTGCGGGGCGTGGCCGAGGCGTTCGATCTGGACACTCCGCCCGACCGCGTTGAGGTTTACGACAACAGTCACATTCAGGGCACCAATGCCGTGGGTGGGATGATCGTGGCTGGCCCTGAGGGGTTCATGAAAAACGCCTATCGCAAGTTCAACATCCGCGGCGACGACCTGACCCCCGGTGACGATTTCGGCATGATGAAAGAGGTTCTGACGCGCCGTTTCACCCGCCTGCAGAAAGAAGACCCGGATCGCAACAAGGGTCTGTGGCCCGATCTGTTGCTGATCGATGGCGGTGCAGGACAGGTGAGCGCCGTACATGAGATCATGATTGAGCATGGGGTCGAGGACATCCCGATGGTCGGCGTCGCCAAGGGTGTCGACCGGGATCACGGCAAGGAAGAGTTCCATCGCATCGGCCAACGCCCCTTTGCCCTGAAACGCAATGACCCGGTGCTGTATTTCATTCAACGCCTGCGGGATGAGGCGCACAGGTTTGCTATCGGGACCCATCGGGCCAAGCGTGCCAAAGCCGTGGGGGCGACTCCTTTAGATGAAATTCCTGGCGTCGGTGCGGCACGCAAACGCGCCTTGCTGGCCCATTTCGGCAGTGCTAAGGCGGTCAGCCGGGCCAATCTGGCCGACCTGAAGGCGGTGGATGGGATCTCAGCTGGGTTGGCGCAAAAGGTCTATGATTTCTTTCACGACAAGGGCTAGGCCTGCCGTCCGCGCCACAGGATGTAGAGCCCCGAGGCCACGATCAGTCCACTACCTATCCACATGCTCTGATCCAGCCTCTCGCCAAACATCACCACGCCCAGGCCGACACCGAACAGCAGGCGGGAATAGCGGAACGGCGTGACGGCCGAAACCTCTCCCGTCCGCATAGCTTTCATCAACGACGCATAGGCGGCAGTTCCCATCACGATCGCCCCCCCCACATGTAGGCTGGTGTGCAGGTCCAACGGGGCCATTGGCGCGCCTTCCCAGAACCGATAGGCCAGTCCGGCAACGATGATGCAGAGAAAGCCGTAAAAGCCCAGCACCTCGGTTCCCAGCGTTGCAGGGGCGGCCCGGCTGGCCAGATCACGGCCGGCAAAACCCAGCATCCCCAGAACGGCTAGAATGGACAGGGCCGAGAAACTGTTCCCTGTCGGTTGGATAATCACCACCACGCCGATCAGGCCGACCAAAATGGCGCTCCACCGTCGCCAGCCGACCGTTTCGCCAAAGAACAGAGCCGCGCCTGCGACCACGACCAGCGGAGTGGCCTGCAGGATTACTGTTGCTGCGGATAAAGGCGTCAACGCGATTGCCAGCACGTAGAACAACCGCCCGAGTATTTCGAACAGTACACGCACTTTCATAGGTGTCGACAGCACATCCGGGTGAAACAACGATGTCCCGCGCAGCACAGCCACACCCGCAAAGATCACAGAACCACCCATGCCGAACAGCACCAAAATCTGCCAGATCGGCAGGGTTGTGGATGCACCTTTGACCAGCGCGTCCTCCAGCGCGAACAGCGCCATGGCCAGGATCATCCAGGCGCTACCGATCAAATTGGATCGGGGGTCGGTTTGAATATGAACTGTCATTGCCCGCCACTTTGAAACTGGGCGCCAATCTGGCGGCAAAGGGATTGCGCGCCAAGGGGGTATCTGGCTGAGAGTTCCAGCTTGCGACGCTTTGACCAACTGTGCCGCAACTGCCTGTGATCGGGTCCGTTTTTTGCGGTGCCGCCTTTTATGTCTGCAATCAGCGATGTAATGTCCGGATCATGAAGTGGAACCTGCCCAATATCCTGACCGTGCTACGCCTTGTTGCAGCCCCCGGTCTGGCCGTGATGTTTCTGTATTTTACCCGACCCTATGCGGATTGGTTCGCGCTGATCCTTTTTTTGTCGGCGGCAATCACCGACTGGTTTGATGGCTATCTGGCGCGCGCGTGGAAACAGGAAACTAAGATCGGCGCTATGCTGGACCCCATCGCCGACAAGGCGATGGTGGTAATCGCGTTGATGATTTTGGTTGGCTATTCCGCTGAACACTGGACGCCGTGGCTGGTGCTGCCCGCCACCGTAATCCTGTTCCGCGAGGTGTTCGTCTCGGGCCTGCGCGAATATCTGGGCGACACGGCAGGAACGCTGAAGGTGACGAAGTTGGCGAAATGGAAAACTACGGCGCAGATGGTGGCGATTGCAGTGCTGTTTTCGCAAGGTATTTTTGAGCATAACTTCGTGATGGGCTCATTCGGAATGAGCCCGGAATTGATTGATCAGGCGCTGACCGGGCAGATCGAGGATGTGAACCACCTGCGCTGGCATCTGGAAGGTATGTTCTGGTCGGGCCGCGTTGGGTTATGGCTGTTGTGGATTGCCGCGACACTGACATTGATCACCGGATATGACTACCTACGTAAAGCCATGCCCCATCTGAAGGAGAGCTAAGCGATGGACGTGCTGTATTTCGCCTGGGTTCGCGAACGGATCGGTCTGCCTAAAGAGCGGGTCGAGACCGAGGCCGCCACGGTTTCCGATCTGGTTGCCGAACTCAGCGCGCGCGAGGACCGCTATGCCGCAGCTTTTGCCGACCTGTCCGCGCTGCGAGTGGCGCTGGATCAGGAGCTATCGGACTTTGACGCTTCGCTGGCTGGCGTGCGCGAGGTAGCGTTTTTCCCGCCGATGACTGGCGGCTAAGATGCGGATCGCGGTTCAGGAAGAAGAATTCGATCTGGGCGCCGAAGCCAATGCCTTTGCCGCGGGCGACGATGCCAACGGGGCGATTGTGACCTTTACCGGTGTGGTGCGCGATCTGGCCTCGGGTGACCTGGATGTGATGGAGATCGAGCATTATCCCGGCATGACCGAACGTGCCCTGACCAAGATCGCCGAAGAAGCGCAGAAGCGCTGGTCTTTGGGCGATGTGCTGGTGATCCACCGGCACGGACGGCTGGCACCGGGGGACCGGATCATGATGGTCGCCACCGCCGCACGGCACCGCAAGGATGCGTTTGAAGCGGCGGAATATCTGATGGATTACCTAAAATCCCGCGCGCCGTTCTGGAAGAAAGAAATCACCTCGGGCGGTGCCGAATGGGTGGCCGCCAAGGACGAAGACGAAGACGCCTTGAGCCGTTGGTAGAGACAAGTTCCGGCATCCGCTTGTCGGATGCCGGAGTTGGCTGATCGGCTTAGCTGCTCTGTTCAGAATTGCAGGTACGCGCAGCTTCAATAGCTTTTAGAGTACCGTCGAGGCTTACCGTAAAGCCGGTTTCTTTTTCCGGGAAAACGGTCATCTCGTATTTCTTCATGACGTCTTCAACGAATTGTGGATTGTTCGCCAGAATGTAGCCCCCCGTGTACCCGTCAGCGAGGTGCTTTGTCTTCTTGCGGGCTTCGGCCGAGTACACGTTGCCATCCAGTGACAATATAATCTCTTCCTTTTTGCCTTTTAAGCCGATGTCGTTTTGGGTGAAGACCCCAAGGTATCCCATTTCCTGATCTTTGGTCAGCCCCATCTGAACGACGTTGCTATTTTCGTCGACACGTTCGATCAGGCAGGATCCACGGGTTTCGTCTACATAGATCGTCCAGCCGGACTCTTCGCCCCATTTTGTAAAGGTGTCATTCTCTGATGGGATAACGTCGCTTGAGGCATATGCAGCGGTTGTGAAGAACATCCCAAGTATTGCGGCGGTCTTAGTTGTGTTATTGAGAATCATAGTACACTCCAGTGGCTTGGATCGTGAACAATTCAGTGTGCAGGCAAAAACACACCAATTCATATTATTGAATTTGTTGCTAAAATGAAGACGGCAGAATCTGACCGGCTAAAACCTGCCGATTGACCTAGCCTTTGCAATATCGGTAAGCACGCAATTCGAATTGGTTGCATCAATCCGCGTTGTTAATCCGCCCACGCAGTTCTTCTGCTTCTTGCCGGGCAGCGCGCAGGCCGTCCATGGCGGCGGCCAGTTCGGCCTCGGCCTGGGTTAGCTGATTGGTCAGCTCGGCCTCGCGCTGCTGCAGATAGGTGATGGCCTGATCGCGGGTTTCCTCGGCTTCGTGCAGCTCCTGACTCATGCGGTCCAGATCAGCCACGTCGCTTTGGCGCACGCGGGACAAGCGATGGGCCAGCCAGTTGGCGAACCAGCCCATGCAGAAGGCCGAGAACAGGATGATGGCGGTGGCGATGATGAATTCAATTCGGTTCAACTTACTGGTCCCCTGCATCCGCGTCTGAGGCGGTATTATCCGTCTGTTCGGCCTCGATCGCTTCGGCCTCGATGGCGTCTAGCCCGGTTTCCGTGTTCTCCACCGGTTCGGGTCGGATCAGGCGGAACTCGATACGGCGGTTTTCTTCGCGGCCTTCTTCGGTATCGTTATCGGCGATGGGCTGCGTTTCCCCGTAACCCACGGCGGTAAAGCTGGCAGTAGGCACCCGGCGCGCGCGTAGCTCATTCAGGATCGATTGTGCCCGCGATTGGCTAAGCTGTTGGTTCATCTCTTCCCGGCCCTGACTGTCGGTGTGGCCCTGAATCTCAAGCCGGATCGGGCCGCACTCGCGCAAGATGTCAGCGATCTGGTTCACTGTATCGCGCGAGTCGGTAGCAACAGTGGCCGAGCCCGGTTCAAAGGCGATCTTGGTGCCTGCCTGAACTTCGGCGATGCGTTCCTCGCAAACTTCAGGATCAGGCAGTTTGTCGGCAGGTTCGGGTGGTTCCTGATAAGTGATCGACAGCGTGAATTCCTGTGCATCCCCCAGTTTCTCGGACAGCAAACCGGCGACCTGGGCCTTTGTGTCGGGGTCATGGCTGATACCGTTCAGGACAAGATCATCCGGCGTGACCGTCAGCGCACCGTTATGCAGCTGGGCCAGCGCCTCTAGCCCGGTCAGGATGCGCACTGGCCAGCCCATCGGCAGACCTTCGGGCGCAATGCGGGTTGCCGTGTGGACCTGTTCGGACCCAAAGGCAGCGCGGGCATAGCTGTCGACCATGTCGCGCTGGGTGTCGTCGCCCAGACGCCCCCGTATCTGCACCAAACCTTCAGGACTGCGCGTGGCGGTGAATTCGGGCGGGCCGACCCCAGCGTCGGTTTCGGGGGGCGGCAGGATCGCGTGAAGCGCAAAGACCGGGGGCAGGGCGTTCTCAAGCTCGCCCACCACGCGATCAAAAGTTCCGGCGTCAGTGCCCTGTGCCGCAGCCAGTGTGATGTCAGCATCCGACATGGTCACCGATCCGCCGCCCAATTCGGCCAGTGCCTGAATGCTCAGCGTGGCGGCGTCAGACCAGCGTGGCGACGGAACGCCCAACCCGATGGTACAAGTATAGGTGGCACCCATACCGGCCTCTTTCGCCGCGGCGATGATAGCATCGCGGGCCTTTTCATCCTGCGCCGAACAGGCATCGAACTGACCACCATTCTCGTCGATCAAAAACCGCAGAGTAAAAGGTGTGATGACAGGGCGCGGGGCCGAAATCGACAGGCCGATCCGCAGGCTGGGCGGCGCGGCGCGGGTAAGGCTTTGTTCCAGCTGTTCCTTTTCTTGCTGGCTGTCGGCAATCGCAGTGATTTTGACCAGCCCGGGACTGGCCGAAATCTTGGCGCGGGGCAGGCGGTTCAGCGATTCGATGGCGTAAGTGATCGCATCGTCCCAACCTTTGGGTTTGGGATAGTCCGCGGTTTCCATTAGGTCCGAGACGTGGCTGCCACTACCCAGATCGCGCAGCCGCTCTACCAGCGCTTCGCGGTCCTGGCTGGCCGGAATTAGACCGATCACCGAAATCCCGCTGTCATTGCGCAAAATCTCGGCGGAAAACCGGGGCGCGGCCAGTTGCGAGGTCGGTGCCACATTCATCTCGTCGATCACGCGCGAGGTGTCGACTTCGGTGCCTGCTGCGGTCAGTGCGTTAAAGCGGGTGGCCTCATCCGTGGCTGTGCCCGTCAGCACCACGCGTAATCCGTCCGAATGCACTTCGGCCCAATCGTGCCCTTTCAGGTCCAGCGCGCGACGTACTGCAAATTCGGACGATTCTTCGACCTTGGTCACCGCAAAGCTGGCGGCCAACAGGCAAAGGCTGGCCGACACGATGAAGATAAAGGCAACGGCAAAGAAATAGGACAAACGCATGTGCGGGTTATCGACTCCTCAGGCGAATGTGCGAACTCTTACCTAGCCCGGCGCTAAGGTGCAATCAGAGCAACAGTGCGACGCAGAGGAAGATCAGCGGAATAAGGCCGGTATCGCGGTTGGCGCGGAACAGTTGCAGTAGCTTCGCGTTATTCTCAAGATCAAGCCCGCGCAGTTGCCACGCCATGTGCCAACCCATCGCCCACGGCCCGGCCAATGCTACGACCAAAGCCATGACCGAAGCCTGTGCCAATGCCCCGTCGATTATGGCTATTCCCATCAGGAACACCGTAGCGACAAGAAAGTACTTCAGCCAACGCCCTGTATCAGTACCAAACAGCCGGGCAGTGGATTTGATGCCGATCAGCTCATCATCTTCGGCGTCCTGGTGGGCATAGATTGTGTCGTAGAACAGCGTCCAGGCGATGCCCGCCACGTACAGTATAATCGCGGGCACGCCGACCGTGCCTGTATGCGCGGCCCAGGTCAGCAGAATGCCCCAGTTGAAGGCAAGCCCCAGAAACACCTGCGGCCACCAGGTGAACCGTTTGGCGAATGGGTAGATCGTCACCGGCAGCAGTGACAGCACGCCCATGGCGATGGCGGCTTGGTTGAAAGTCAGCAGAATCCCCAGCGCCAGCAGGCATTGCAGCCCCATCCAGATTACCGCTTGCCGTACGCTGACCTGGCCGGAGGGAATCGGGCGTGATCGTGTGCGTTCCACTTGCCCATCGAACTCGCGGTCGGTGATGTCGTTCCATGTGCAGCCTGCGCCGCGCATCAGGAATGCGCCAAGGGCACAGCCGATAGCGATCCACAGGTCCTCCCACCGGGGATTCCCGTCGCTGAGGATCGCCAGCGCCAAACCCCACCAACATGGAATCAGCAGCAGCCACGTGCCAATGGGCCGGTCCGCTCGGCTGAGGCGCAGGTAAGGGCGGGTGAACGCAGGCGCGTGGGTATCGACCCAATTGCCGGATACGGCATCGGCGACCTGACCGTCTGGTGTTGGGGCGTTGCCTTGCATATGTAAGGCCTCATGAGTGCAAAGATCAGACTGTATGTAGAGCACCCTCTGGGTCAGGGGCAATCGGTAGATTTGACGCGCGAGCAGTCGCATTACCTGTTCGGTGTTATGCGTCTGGCCGTGGGCGGTCATGTGGCGCTGTTCAATGGCCAGGACGGAGAGTGGCTGGCCGAGGTCGCTGAGGCGGGCAAGCGCGGTGGGGTTCTGCGCTGTGTGGAACAAACTAGGCCGCTGCAATTGCCACCCGATCTGTGGTTCCTGTTTGCGCCGATCAAAAAGGCGCGCACCGATTTTATCGTTGAAAAGGCGGCGGAAATGGGTGCGGCCCGTATCCTGCCGGTACAGACCGAGTTCACCAATTCCGAACGCATCCGGCAGGACCGCTTGCAAGCCCACGCGGTTGAGGCCGCCGAGCAATGCGGCGGCACTTTCGTACCCGAGGTTGCCGATCTGCGACGGCTCGATCGCGTTCTGGATGCATGGCCCGATGGCCGTCAGCTGATGTTCTGCAATGAGGCCGAGGTTGGTTCGGCCTTGCGGTTGGCGGCGCAGGAAAAGGGTCGGCCCTGGGCCATCCTGATCGGCCCCGAAGGCGGCTTTTCGGACCGAGAACGTGCGCGGCTAACCGGCCTGCCCTTTGCTCATGTGGTCAGTCTGGGCCCGCGCATTCTACGCGCCGACACGGCCGCCGTCGCTGCACTGACCATGTGGCAGCAGGCGCTGGGGGATTGGTCGTGACATGGCGATTGGCGCAAGCCGCTGATGTGCCAAAGATCGACGCGTTCTTGTCGCAGCATATTCAGACCTCGATGTTTCCGCTGGCCAATCTGCGGGATCATGGTCTGCATGGTGACCACCCGCGCTCCGTGAACATGTGGGTTCTGGGAGATGACCCTCGGGCTGTTTTCGGCATTACCAACGAAGGTATGGTGTTGCCGCAATGTCCCGATTGTTCCGATCAAGAGCTTGCAGACGCAATTGCCCTGATCCGCGGTCGAATGCTGTTTGGTCTGGCCGCCGAGGCGGTTCAGGCCCGCCGGATCATGCGGTTGGCCGGGTGGGAAGACCGGCCTGCGACACTGAACAGTGATGAACCGGGTTTTTCGCTGGAGCTTGATCAGCTTGTGCAGCCCGATGCCACGGAAGCTGAACTTGTGCCCCTGGGCGAGGTTGACAGGGCGATTACCGAAGAGTGGCGCGAAAGCTATTTAATCGAGGCAATGGATTTCGATCCAGAACGCGCGCGGAAACAGGCGAGCGAGGACTATCTGGCGTATACGGCCCGCGATTCTCACCGGGTTCTGCTGATCGACGGGCTGCCGGTTGCGATGACCGGATTCAACGCCCGCCTTCCCGAGATTGTGCAGATCGGCGGTGTCTATACGCCCCCCAATCTGCGCGGTCGTGGCTATGCCCGCTTGGCGGTTGCGCTGCATCTGCTCGAGGCGCGCAACGCCGGAGGGACCCGTGCAGTTCTGTTCGCGGCTTCCGATTCCGCCGCGCGTGCCTATATCGGAATCGGATTTAAACCGGCGGAACAGTTTTCGCTGATCCTGTTCACCAACCCCGAGGACACGGCATGAGTTTCATCCGACCCGAAGCCAAACTGACCCTGTGGCGCTGGCGCGAAGTGCTGGTGGCGGGGGCTGTCCTGCTGGTAGGCATCAGCTGGATCGGCGGCCCTGGCGGATTGCTGGGCTGGCTAGGTTGGGTTCTGGTGCTGGTTTCTGTCGCGCTTGCCGTCATCGGCATTCAGCGCGCCCGCTTCCGTACTGGTGCCGGTGGCCCGGGGGTGGTGACCATCGACGAAGGTCAGATCACTTATCTGGGTCCGCTGGACGGGGGCATGGTCGCCGCGCGCGAGATCGAGCGTCTGGCGCTGGACCCGACATCATCGCCTGCGCATTGGGTGCTGGAACAACCGGGCCAGCCTGTGCTTCACATTCCTGTGAATGCCGAAGGGGCCGAGGCGCTGTTCGATGTCTTCTCGGCGCTGCCGGGGCTGAAAACCGAACAAATGTTGGCCGAACTGAACAGTGGCGCGCCGCATCAGGTGGTGATCTGGGAACGCACACCCTCGCGCCCGGCGCATCTCAGGCTGCATTGACACTGGCGCGGTTTGCCCCCACGACTGACCCAACGACAGACACATCAGGATCGGAGCGCGACTCATGTCCATCCCTCAGTCCGGCGGCGGACCGATCGAACGCCATGAGCAACTGGCCGAATATCTGGAATCGGGTTGTAAGCCCAAGCAGGATTGGCGCATCGGGACCGAACATGAAAAGTTCGGCTATTGCAAAGACACGCTGAAACCGCTGCCCTATGAGGGCGAGCGCTCGATTTTGGCCGTGCTCAAAGGCCTGCGCGACCTGCACGCGTGGGAGCCGTTGGAAGAAAATGGCAAGCTGATTGGCCTGCAAAAAGACGGGGCAAATGTCTCGCTCGAACCCGGTGGGCAGCTGGAATTGTCCGGTGCGCCGTTGGAGACCATTCACGAAACCTGTGACGAGGTGAACGCCCACCTGCGCGACGTGAAAGACATCGCCGACAAGATCGGCGTTGGATTCATCGGCCTTGGGGCCGCGCCGATCTGGACACATGATGAGATGCCGCTGATGCCCAAGGGGCGGTATCGTCTGATGAATGACTACATGGAAAAAGTCGGCACCATGGGCCGCTCCATGATGCGCCGAACCTGCACGGTGCAGGTCAATATCGACTTCGGCTCCGAGGCCGACATGGTGCAGAAATTGCGCGTCGCACTGGCGTTGCAGCCGGTGGCGACCGCGCTGTTCGCCAATTCTCCGTTCTTTGAAGGCAAGCCCAACGGCCAGAAAAGCTGGCGCAGCTATATCTGGCAGCATCTGGACAATGCACGCACCGGCATGCTGCCCTTTGTGTTTGAGGAAGGGTTCGGGTTCGAACGCTGGGTCCAATACGCATTGGACGTACCGATGTATTTCGTCTATCGCGACGGTCAGTATATCGACGCGCTGGGTCAGTCCTTCCGCGACTTCCTGCAAGGCAAACTGCCGGCGCTGCCCGGTGAAACGCCGACCCTGTCGGATTGGGCCGACCACCTGACCACCGCCTTCCCCGAAGCGCGGATCAAGAAATTCATGGAGATGCGCGGCGCCGATGGTGGCCCGTGGCGCCGCCTGTGCGCGCTGCCTGCGTTCTGGGTTGGTCTGACCTATGATCAGGGTGCGCTGGATGCGGCCTGGGATCTGGTCAAAGGCTGGGATGCGGAAACCCGAGAGGCGCTGCGGATCGAGGCCGCAAAAGACGGGCTGCAGGCGCAGGTCGGCAACATCAACATGCACGATCTGGCGCGCGAGGTAGTTGCGATCTCTGAGGCGGGCCTGAAATCTCGCGCCTTCCCCGGTGCAGGCGGTCTGGTCCCGGATGAGACACATTTCCTCAACGCGCTGAAGGACAGCATCGAAACCGGCAAAGTTCCGGCTGATGAGTTGCTGGATCACTACAATGGCGACTGGAATGGCGATCTGACGCGGGTGTTCCCGGAATACAGCTATTGATCCGCGCCGTGCGGCTTGCATTCACCCGGATTGGCCGATAGCAGGTTCTGGACCAAATTCAGGGGCCAGTTTCGGAAAGCGTCATGGACGATCTAAAGTCAAAATATCTGGGGCAGATCGCCGAAGCGGGCGACGAAAACGCGCTTGAGGCGATCCGCGTCGCCGCCGTGGGCAAAAAAGGCGAGGTCGCGCTGAAGATGCGCGAGCTGGGCAAGATGACACCCGAGGAACGGCAGATCGCAGGCCCCGCGCTGAACGCCCTGAAGGACGAGATCAACTCGGCGCTCTCGGCCAAGAAATCGGCATTGGCCGATGCTGCGCTGGATGAGCGTCTGCGCACCGAATGGCTGGACGTCACTCTGCCGACCCGCGCGCGCCGTCAGGGTTCGATCCACCCGATCAGCCAAGCGACCGAGGAGTTGACTGCGATTTTTGCCGAGCTGGGCTTTTCGGTGGCCGAAGGGCCGCGGATCGAAGACGACTGGTACAACTTTGACGCCCTGAACATCCCCGGCCACCACCCTGCACGGGCCGAGATGGACACGTTCTATATGCACCGCGCTGAGGGCGATAATCGCCCGCCGCACGTGCTGCGCACCCATACGTCTCCGGTGCAGATTCGTTCGATGGAAAAACAGGGCGCACCGATCCGCGTCATCTGTCCGGGCGGTGTGTACCGCGCCGACTATGACCAGACCCACACGCCGATGTTCCATCAGGTCGAAGGGCTGGCCATCGACAAGGACATCTCGATGGCGAACCTGAAATGGGTTCTGGAAGAATTCGTGAAGGCGTTCTTCGAGGTCGACGACGTCGAACTGCGCTTCCGCGCCTCGCACTTCCCCTTCACCGAGCCGTCGGCCGAGGTTGATATCCGCTGTTCCTGGGATAACGGTCAGCTGAAGATCGGCGAGGGCGACGACTGGATGGAGATTCTGGGCTCGGGCATGGTCCACCCCAAGGTGATCGCCGCCGGTGGCATCGACCCCGAGGTCTATCAGGGCTTTGCCTTTGGCATCGGCATCGACCGTCTGGCGATGCTGAAATACGGCATCCCTGATCTGCGGGCGTTCTTTGATTCCGACCTGCGCTGGCTGCGCCACTACGGGTTCGCGGCGCTGGATATGCCGAACCTGCACGGTGGTTTGTCGCGTTGAGTTAGTCGGCAGTCGCTCGTTGTAGCGACTGCTACCAGGAGTTCACACCGATCTTCTGGTCGCCTTTGTACACGTCTACGGAACGAGGAGAGGTTATGACCCATGTTTCACAAACCTCATTTCCGCCGTCTATTCCTTTCCATTGACGGCAAAACTGATCGCCTTTGATCGACCAAGTTCCCTTTAATACAATTTCCGTGCCATCGTCGGTGACGGCCTTTCCGTTTCCTTTGCCGTTTTTGCCGAGTTTTAGCGAACCGCTGTAACCTTGTCCTTCCCCTCCCAGTTTGAGGGTTGCTCCATTTTCAAGAAGGTTGGTCAACTGTGCTTCGGTCATTCCGCCGGATGGAGCGGAAGCTAAAGCACTCGGTAATAAGAAAAATGACCCAATTATTAGCGCAACAGAATATTTCATCAGTTCACTCCACAAAAAACTAAATTTCAGCAGTTTGTACGACACACGGGGCGCACGCTCGTTTGCGCAATCCGTAACGATTTGAAACGGTAATTTACGAACATACCACAGTTCCAAACCGGATGCTAAATTCTGCGTTTGGCAATTGAAAAGTGGCCTCCTGCATTTGGCTAAAAAATTTTGTGTATTGTGCGAGCTAGCCTGTAATTAAAACCAACTTACAGCGGTCTGGCGAAAACACGGCTTGTTACATGCACCCACGGGGTTGTGACGTGACAGCGGGCACAGGCTCGCTAGGGTTCGACAGATGATCTACCGACTGCTCTGCCTATTCTCGCTGACCGCCACCCAAGCCATCGCAATCGATACCTGTCACGGTGATACCGCCTGTCAGGTCGGTGACCGCTCGTATCATGTGCTGGAACCGGACGGGTGGGACGGTGAAACGCCTCTGCCGGTGTTGCTGCATTTCCACGGCTGGGCGCGACAGGGGACCGTGGTGGTGAACCACGAACGCATCGCCGGGGCCACGAAACTGCGCGGTGTGTTGCTGGTGGCCCCAAATGGGTTGGGCAAAAGCTGGGATTTCTGGACCTCGAACACCGGCGATGTGCCTTTTGCTGACCGTGTTCTGGAGGACGTGGCCAGACGCTATCCGATCGACCCGGACCGCATCTATGTCTCGGGCTATTCTTTTGGCGGTGCGATGGCGTGGCGTTATGTCTGCCAGTCGGGCAATGACACGGCGGCACTGCTGGCCGTTGCCGGCAGTATCCGCCAGACCGAGGATTGCCCGCAGGCCCCGCGAGAGGTGCGCCACGTTCATGGGCTCAGCGATACCGTGATGGATTTCCCCTATGGCGCGGATGGCGATACCACCTATCCGGTGACGCTGTGGCGGCAGAAATACGGATGCCACGACGCGACCCAACGTGGGGATTGGAGCGTGGTGCCGATCCTGACGCTCAGCCGGATGGAGTGGACCGATTGCGCGAGGGGGCAGGTGGTGCTGGACACGCATCCGGGCGGGCATTTCATCCCTCATGGCTGGATCGGGCGGCAGTTGGACGAATTGCTGGGCCGCACCCCGAGCTATCCCTGAACCGTTTGACATCGCCGCGTGCTCACCCTCCTGTAAGGTGAAACGATCTGACAAGGGAATCTCTGTCTTATGAAACTGCTTTTGCCCTTCGCCCTGATCCTTACCGCCACGCCCGCTTTTGCGCGTGACACCTATCCGCCAGTCGACGTGTTGTTGCAGACCGAAACCTCGGTCATTGGTGAGGCGCTGGAATATCCCGACGGCACCCCGCAGATCACCATGGCCATCGTCACCATGCAGCCCGGTCAGAAAACCGGCCTGCACCGGCATGACGCGCCGCTGGCGGCCTATATCCTCGAAGGTGAGATCACCGTCGATTACGGCGATGCTGGCAGCCGGACCTACAAGGAAGGCGACGCTCTGGTCGAGGCGTTCCGGTCGCCCCATGCCGGTGAGAATACCGGCGACGGGATCGCGCGGATTCTGGCGGTGTTTGCCGGATCGGACAGCGTTTCCAACACAGTGACCGAGGAGTAGGGGTAGGGGTTCTACGCGCCCTCTTTCCCCTCTGCACATTATCCGGTAAACGCGGTCTGACCCGAGATTTACTGGCGGAAACCGACCGATGAAATTCACTCTTTCCTGGCTGAAAGACCACCTCGACACTGACGCTTCGGTGGACGAGATTGCTGAGGCGCTGACTGATCTGGGCCTTGAGGTCGAAGAGATCGTGAACCCGGCGGACCGGCTGAAGGATTTTAGCCTTGGGTATGTGAAACACGCCGAGAAACACCCGGATGCTGACAAGCTGCGCGTCTGTAAAGTGGACACTGATGAGGGTGAGCTGCAGATCATCTGCGGTGCCCCAAACGCCCGCGAAGGCATCACCGTCGTGGTTTGCAAACCGGGCATGTATATTCCCGGTCTGGACTTGACCATCAGCGTCGGCAAGATCCGTGGCGTTGAGAGTTTCGGCATGATGGCGTCCGAGCGTGAGCTGGAGCTGTCGGATGAGCATGATGGCATCATCGAACTGCCCTCGGGCGCGGTGGGTGACAAGTTCATCGACTGGCTGGCCGAGAATGCGCCGTCGAAAGTCGACCCGATGATCGAGATCGCGATCACCCCGAACCGCCCTGATGCGCTGGGCGTTGAAGGAATTGCCCGTGACCTGGCTGCGCGCGGCCTAGGAACGCTGAAACAGCGCGACTACACCCCGGTACCGGGTGATTTCGAAAGCCCGATCAAGGTGACGATTGATGAGGATACGCTGGACGGCGCGCCCCATTTCACCGGACGTCTGATCAAGGGCGTCAAGAACGGCCCCAGCCCGCAATGGCTGCAGGATCAGTTGAAAGCGATCGGTCTGCGACCGATCTCGGCGCTGGTAGATATCACCAACTATATGACCTTTGATCACAACCGCCCGCTGCACGTTTTCGATGCGGATAAGGTGCAGGGCAATCTGCGGGTACATCGCGCTAAGGGCGGTGAAAAGCTGGTTGCGCTGGATGAAAAAGAATACACCCTGCAGCCCGGCACGATGGTGATTTCCGACGACAAAGGCCCGGAATCCATTGCTGGTATCATGGGTGGCGAGGAAACCGGCTGTACGGACGAGACCGTGAACGTCTTCCTCGAAAGCGCGTTCTGGGATCATGTGCAGATCGCATTGACAGGGCGTGCGTTGAAGATCAATTCGGATGCGCGCTATCGGTTCGAGCGTGGTGTGGACCCGGAGTACACGCTGGAGGGCCTGGAACAGGCGACGCAGATGATTCTGGATATCTGCGGCGGCGAAGTATCCAAGGTCGTTGAAGCTGGCAAAGCGCCGGATCACTCGCGCGCCTTTAAGCTGGATGCCGAGCGGGTGCAGTCTCTGGTTGGAATGGACATTCCCGAAAGCGAACAGCGTCAGACTTTGACCCGTCTGGGTTTCCGTCTGGAGGGTGAAATGGCGCATGTTCCCAGCTGGCGTCCCGATATCATGGGTGAGGCCGATCTAGTGGAAGAGGTCGCACGGATTGCATCCCTGACCAAGCTGCAGGGCAAGCCGCTGCCGCGTATCACGGATGGCATCCCGAAACCGGTGATGACTCCGGCACAACGCCGCCAGTCGATGGCGCGTCGTACCTGCGCGGCACTGGAGTACAATGAATGCGTGTCCTACACTTTCATTGATCAGGCCTCGGCCGCGCTGTTTGGAGGCGGGGACGAAGCGACACAACTGGAAAACCCGATTTCGTCGGAAATGAGCCATATGCGCCCCGATCTGCTGCCCGGTTTGTTGCAGGCCGCCGCCCGCAATCAGGCGCGCGGCTATGCGGACGTCGCATTGTTCGAAGTTGGCCCAGTTTTCCATGACGGCGAACCCGGCGATCAGAAAACCCAGATTACCGGCCTGCTGGTTGGCCGTAGCGGTCCCAAGGACGTGCACGGCGCTTCGCGTCCGGTCGATGTGTTCGACGTCAAAGCGGATGCCGAGGCTGTTCTGGCCGCCATCGGCGCACCGGCCAAGGTACAGATTTTGCGCGATGGCGATGCCTGGTGGCATCCTGGGCGTCACGGCAAAATCTGTCTGGGCCCGAAAAAGGTGCTCGGTGTCTTTGGCGAGCTGCACCCGCGTGTGTTGCAGGCGCTGGACATCAAAGGCCCGGCGATGGCGTTTACCATCTGGCCGGACGAGGTGCCTCTACCTCGCAAAACCGGTGCCACCCGCGCCGCGCTGGAACTGCGCGATCTGCAGGCTGTCGAACGCGACTTTGCCTTTGTCGTCGACGACAGTGTCGAGGCGCTGACGCTGGTGAATGCCGCCGCCGGAGCCGACAAGGCTCTGATCGAGGATGTGCGCGTCTTTGACGAATTCATCGGCGGCGGCCTGGGTGAAGGCAAGAAGTCTCTGGCTATCACCGTGCGCCTGCAGCCAACCGATGCGACGCTGAAGGAAAAAGACATCGAAGCGGTGGCCGAAAAGATCATCGCCAAGGTTTCCAAAGCCACCGGCGGCGTTCTGCGCGGCTAATTCAACGGTAACAAGATCGAAAAGCGCGCCTAATGGGCGCGCTTTTCATTTTGCCGTTGGGCTGGATCTGAAAAAAACATAAATACGCGCCAAAGCACGAACGGAGGAAGCAAATGGGTTTAAACGTTTATCTGTCGGGGGAAATTCACACCGATTGGCGCGAACAAATCACCGAAGGCGCACAGGGGCTGGATATCACCTTCAACAGCCCTGTGACGGATCACGATGCCAGTGATGATTGCGGTGTGGCCATTCTGGGCGAAGAACCAAACAAATACTGGCATGACCACAAGGGCGCGATGGTCAACGCGATCCGCACTCGCAAGGGCATTGAAGATGCCGATGTTGTCGTGGTACGGTTTGGCGAGAAATACAAACAGTGGAACGCAGCCTTTGATGCGGGCTATGCGGCGGCACTGGGCAAATCGCTGATCGTGCTGCATGGCCCCGAACACCAGCACCCGCTGAAAGAGGTGGATGCCGCCGCTCTGGCCGTGGCCGAGCAACCCTCGCAAGTGGTTGAAATTCTGCGCTATGTGCTGACCGGCAAGCTGCCGAGTTAACTCAGCCCTATACAAACGGGCTTGCGGCACAGTTTGGTCGCAAGCCCGGGCACGCCAAAGAACTGTGCGGTCAGTCCCGCGGCGGCGTCACAAGGCCTTTCTGAACGGCGGGGCGTTCCAGAAAACGCTCCAGGTAGGCCGATACATTGGTGTGGTCGTCCCACCCAACCAGTTCCTTGGCATCATAGAACTCCAGCCCGCGCAGCCAAGGCGCGATGGCTATATCGGCGATTGAGTACTCTCCGGCGATCCAGTCTTGTCCATCGAGCTGCTGGTTCAGCACGTTCAGCAAGCGTTTGGCCTCATTCACATATCGCTCGCGCGGGCGGGGGTCTTCGATCTCGCTGCCAGCGAATTTGTGGAAGAATCCAAGCTGACCGAACATCGGACCAATACCGCCCATCTGAAACATCAGCCATTGGGTGATCCGGTGCTTGTCTGCTTTGGTCTGGCCGATGAACTTGCCCGATTTTTCGGCCAGATACAGCAGGATGGCACCGCTTTCGAACAATCCGATCGGCTCTCCGTCCGGGCCGTTCGGGTCAATGATCGCGGGGATCTTGTTGTTTGGATTCAGCGACAGGAATTCGGGACTTTTGACATCTGCATCCGACAGGGTGACTTTATGCGCCTCATAAGGGAGGCCAGTCTCTTCCAGCATTATCGAGGCTTTAACCCCATTTGGTGTGGGGAAGGAATACAGTTGAATCCGGTCCGGGAACTGCGCGGGCCAGCGATTCATGATCGGATGAAGTTTGGTGTCCAGCATTGTGTGGCTCCTGAGTGGATATGACCCAAACGTAGGGTCCGACGGGGCATCTTTTAAGCCCCCAAAGCTGTGCACGACCGGTCAGTGCGTGTTTGCTGGCGAACAACGGGGAAATCCGGTGGAACTGGCACCTAGACCAAAGGGCGTTTTTGCCTCAGACTTTGGCAAATCCCGCGCGAAAGCTGCGGGTTTCTTGTTACTGAAAGGAGATGGCCGTGGATGAGGTCGTAACACAGGTGGGCGCGTTTGCCCCGCTGATCATGAACGCGGTCAAGGCGCTGATCGTTCTGATCCTTGGTTGGATCGTGGCCGGTGCCGTAGGTGGCCTGGTGCGCCGCCGGATCAATTCGACCCCGCAGATTGATCCGACGCTGGGCAATTTCTCGGCCAGTCTGGTGAAATGGGTCATCCTGGCGATGGTTCTGGTGGCCGTGCTTGGGATATTCGGCATCGAAGCCACAAGCATCGTTGCCATTCTGGGTGCCGCGTCGCTGGCCATTGGTCTGGCGTTGCAAGGGACACTCAGCGATCTGGCGGCCGGTGTCATGCTGGTAGTGTTCCGCCCTTATAAACTGGGTCAGTATGTGGATATTGGCGGCACAGCCGGGACGGTAAAAGACCTGAACTTGTTCACTACCGAACTGGTGACGCCGGACAATGTGCAGATCATCGTCCCCAACGGGCAATCCTGGGGTTCGATCATCACCAACTATTCGGCGCATGACACACGGCGTGTCGATCTGGTGTTCGGGATCGATTACGGTGACAGCGCGGATGAAGCTATGAAGATCATTCTGGACGTCGCCAGGGCTGATGAGCGTATCCACAGTGACCCTGAACCTTGGGTGCGCGTCACCAATCTGGGGGACAGCTCGGTCGATCTGACGGCTCGCCTGTGGTGCGCGGCGGCGGATTACTGGGATGTGAAGTTCGAAATCACCAAGGCCGTGAAAGAGGCATTCGACGCAAAAGGCGTGTCGATTCCGTATCCGCATTCGGTAGAGATTCACAAACAGGCCTGAGGGCTCCCGCCCGTCGATCGGGCATTGAAATGCCCTCCTCCGGTTGGGCCCGGCGCCGCGCTGATCGCGCGGCGCCGTTTTCGTTTATGGGAAGGTTGGATCAAAGTTCAACCGCGCCGCACCGCAGGGGCGGCGCCTGGCCCAACGCTGTAAACGCCCTCGTCAGAGGGCGCTTTCAGGGGAGGGAGGGCCTTAGGCGTTGACGATCGCCTCGGGTGCGACGACGTCGAGGCCCAGTGCAGTGCCGACCGCTTCATAGGTCAGTTTACCAGCATGTACGTTCAGACCGGCCAGCAGGTGCGGGTCGTCCTGACATGCTTTTTTCCAACCTTTGTCGGCCAGCGACAGCAGGAACGGCATGGTTGCGTTGCCCAGTGCGATGGTCGAGGTGCGCGCAACGGCACCCGGCATGTTGGCAACGCAGTAGTGCATGATGCCATCCACGTCGTAGATCGGATCAGCGTGCGTCGTCGCCTTGGAGGTCTCAAAGCAACCGCCCTGGTCGATTGCAACGTCAACCAGAACCGCACCGGGTTTCATGGTGGACAGTTGTTCGCGGGTCACCAGTTTGGGGGCTGCCGCACCAGGGATCAGAACCGCACCGATGACCATGTCGGCGGTCTGGATCAGTTCAGCAGTGGCACCAGCGGTCGAGTACTGGTTTTTGAAAGTACCGCCGAACACGTCATCGAGGTAACGCAGACGCGGCAGAGAGCGATCCAAAATGGTAACGTCCGCGCCCATGCCTGCTGCGATTTTTGCAGCATGTGTGCCGACAACGCCGCCGCCGATCACGACGACTTTGGCCGGACCCACGCCCGGAACGCCGCCCATTAGAACGCCGCGGCCACCATTGGCCTTTTGCAGGGTCCAAGAGCCAACTTGCGGAGCCAGACGACCGGCAACTTCGGACATCGGGGCCAGCAGAGGCAGGCCGCCGCCAGGTGCGGTGACAGTTTCGTAAGCAATCGCGGTGCAGCCCGATGCCAGCAGATCATGGGTCTGATCCGGATCGGGCGCCAGATGCAGGTAAGTGAACAGCAGCTGGCCTTCGCGCAGCATCTTGCGCTCGACGGCCTGGGGTTCCTTTACCTTGACGATCATGTCGGCAGTGGCGAACACTTCTTCTGCCGTGTCGATGATCCGGGCGCCAGCGGCGACATAGGATTCATCATCAAAGCCCGAGCCGATCCCAGCATTGGTTTCGATCAGAACCTCATGGCCACGTGCAACAGCCTCTTGCGCAGCGTTGGGCGTCATGCCAACGCGGAATTCCTGGGGTTTGATTTCCTTGGGGCAACCGATTTTCATTTTTCGCTCCTCCATTCATAAACTGCCTAAATAATGTGCGATTCGGAGCGCAATTTCTGTGAAACTCTGCCTGCGATATGGCTATATTTCAGGAAGTTCTTCGCTATATTGTCAAAAACTCGCAAAGGAATTGCGTGAATGAGCTTGGATGCGACGGATAAAAAGATTCTGGCGGCCCTTCAGCGGGACGGCCGTATGTCGAATGCGGAACTGTCCGAGCAGGTGAATCTGTCGCCTTCGGCCTGCCACCGGCGGGTTCAGCGGCTTGAGGCTGACGGTTATATCCGCAATTATGTGGCGCTGCTGGATGCGCGCAAGATGAACGTGCCCACAACAGTCTTTGTCGAGATCACGTTGCAAGGACAGGCCGAAGAGCTTTTGGACGCGTTCGAAAAATCTGTGGCCCGAATTCCCGACGTTCTTGAATGCCACCTTATGGCCGGGACAGCGGACTATATCCTGAAGGTTGTCGCCGAAAACACCGAGGACTTTGCCCGCATCCACCGCCAATACCTGTCACGGCTGCCAGGCGTGGCGCAGATGCAAAGCTCGTTCGCGCTGCGCACGGTGTTCAAGACAACAGCCCTACCGGTGTGATGCTCAGGCCGGACCGGGATAGGTGAACAGGGTCAGATGCAGGGCGTTGAAGCCGAAATGCATCAGAACCGGCACCCAAAGCCGTCCGGTTGCATAATATCCCAATCCGCAGGCCGCCCCGAGGATCGAGGCGAAGACAACCAGCGCCGGGCCACCGCCCACATGGGCCAGACCGAACAGCACGCTGGCTGCCGCGATCCCTAACCCCGCCCCAATTTTTGAAGACAGGGCCGACTGCAGGTAGCCGCGGAAAAAGGCCTCTTCGGTCAGGCAGGTCAGGAACAGGTTCGAAAATGCGAAAATCAGCCACCAAGCGGGTAGGTTGAACTCCGGCCGTACCGCGCCAAGGGCGAGCCCCAGCCCGAACAACGCAGGCAACATCGCCAACCCGATCAACAACGGCGCTGTTCTGATCGGTCGCGCATTGTGGATCATACTGGGCCAGGCGAGCAGGACGGCGAACAAGACCATCGGTTTGTCGAGGTTGAGATACATTGTGAAAGCAGAACTCTCCGATCCCGCCCGCACCTGATCCAAAACTAGCAAATTGTGAAACCCCGGGGTCAGATGCGCCGCCAAAGCAAGGCACCACAGGATCAACGCTAGATGTCCAACAAGGGCCACCCCGCCTGACAGACGGCGCAGTCCCGCTGCACCCAACAGGCCCACCAATACAATCGCTATGGCCGGTGGAGTCAGTAATCCAAGCATCGCCACAGCCCCGCTAAACACAGCCAGCAGAACCAGTCCCAGCCTTTGTCGGCCCGTTACCATGCTTATTTGCGCGGCAATCAGGATGAACCAAGGCCAGATCGCAGGCAGAAGGGAAATGAAATGCGCCACGGTTGCCTCTTGGGGTTGACGGAGTATTAGTGCCTTCAGAATGTATCGCTAAGCAAGCAGGGCAACGCCAACCTGTTGGCAATGCGGCAATTCTGCCGCTTGTATCCCTTGGCTTGTAGGTACAGATTTAGGGTTAGACCAAACCCCCTTTTGCACTACCTTGACCTTGCCGCCATATGCGGTTTCGCTTGAGGAAGGACTTTCATCAATTCTTCTGATGACATCAGGCGGTTACACGTGCGGTGTATGGTCCAGACCCGATAGACGATAAGGATAAGACCTTGGCTTACGAACATAACGATGCCCCCAAAGATTGGCTGGAAGCCGAGTTGGAAGACACGCTGGACGAAGATTTCGAGATTGAATTCAGCGAGCCCATGCTCTCGATGGAGATCCGCAAGATTTACAAGGACCAGCATCCTGAAATGCTGGATCGCAAGGTTTATTTCCGCAATTTGCTGCGCCTGCAGGCCGAACTGATCAAGGTGCAGGACTGGGTACAGCATACCGGGGCCAAAGTGTGCATCCTGTTCGAAGGGCGCGACAGCGCCGGCAAGGGCGGCGTGATCAAGCGGATCACCCAGCGGCTGAACCCGCGGGTCGCACGCGTGGTCGCCTTGCCTGCGCCCAGCCGTCGGGAACAAAGCCAGTGGTATTTTCAGCGCTATGTTCCACACTTGCCAGCGGCCGGCGAAATCGTGTTGTTCGACCGGTCCTGGTACAACCGTGCTGGGGTCGAGCGGGTGATGGGGTTTGCGTCCGAGGATCAGGTCGAACAGTTCTTTCAGGACGTTCCCGAATTCGAACGGATGCTGGTGCGGTCGGGGATCATTTTGCTGAAATACTGGTTCTCAATCACCGATGAAGAACAGCAGTTGCGGTTCCTCATGCGCATTCACGACCCGATGAAGCAGTGGAAGCTGTCGCCGATGGATCTGGAATCCCGCATCCGTTGGGAGGCTTACACCAAGGCGAAAGAAGACATGTTGTTCCGCACAAACATTCCCGAGGCGCCTTGGTACATTGTCGAAGGGAATGACAAGAAACGCGAGCGCCTGAACTGTATAGAGCATCTTCTGACTAAGATTCCCTATACTGATGTTCCGCAGGAAAAGGTCGATTTGCCGGATCGAAGATACAACCCGGAATACGAACGACGCGTATTGCCGGACGAACTGCATGTGCCCAAGATTTACTGACAAAAAAGAGTGCCTCCGTATTCACAGAGGCACTCTTTTGAGAATTCGAATGGGCTAAGAAGCCTAGAAAATAAAGTCGTTACTGCCCAGGCTGGACAACTGGATATTTTCTAGAATCATCTCGTTTCCAAAGCCGTCGCTGATAACAACGTCGTTCCCAGTTTGCGTGATGTGGTTGTTTATCAGGTCGTTATAATTGGTGATTGATTGCGAAGCTCGCAAAGAAACCTGATCGCCGGCAGAGAAATCTGTCACGCGATCCACACCGTTGATGAATACGAAATCATCTGAACCGTTGCCACCACTCAAGGTATCGTTTCCGGCGCCGCCGATCAGGCGATCATTTCCGTCCGCTCCGAATAGGCGGTCGTCGTCACCCTGGCCGAACAATATGTCGTTACCTATGCCGCCATGAACGTAGTCATTTCCGACACCTCCATAAAGGTGGTCGTCTCCGGCCTCGCCAGTCAAGTCATCTTGACCATGCTGTCCACGCATTACATCGCTACCGCTGCCGCCGCTCAGATCGTCTATGCCGTTCCCTCCGAGAAGGGAGTCGTTTCCGCCTTTTCCCGATAGATTGTCGTTGCCACCGCCACCGATCAGAACATCACGGGCGTTTTGGCCGACAAGGATGTCGTCCCCGCCTTTACCTTCCAGCCACCCGGCCTGACCTTGCTGCAGAACGAACCAGTCGTTGACAGAGGTGCCAACAGTACCCGCAGCCACAGTCGTAGGAGCAGGGTTTCCACTATCCCCTTGACCTGACCCTCCGGTATCCAGCTGAACCGGAGCTGAGGTAGTTGCAAAGTTCTGGGTCACGATCACGGCGTCCCAACCGTTGAAGTTACCTTCTTCGATACCGATGCCGATATATTCGAAGTCGGGGTTCAGTATGTTGGCTCGGTGGCCGGGGCTGTTCATCAGGCTTTGATGAAGCTGCACGACATCATCGCTGGCACCTGCAGCTCCGCGTTCGGATTGCCAGGCGATGTTTTCACCAGATCTCCAGCTGCCTGTGAAATCGAAACCTGCATCCCTCATCCGCTGCGTCGCGCTCGAACCGCCTTGGCCGGTATGGCTAAAGGTATCTGTCTGCAGCATCCATTCGCTGTGATCTTCAGCCGAGTCGTTCAGCTGCCGCTCAAGCTTCAGCGGCTGCAGCCCGCGGCTTGTGCGTTCGTCATTGATAAGCGCAAGCATCTGCCGTTCTAGATTGCTGGCGGTCGACATGATTCTGCCTCCAATTGAATTGAGTTATTTTGGCGTGACATTAATGGCGAGAATTTGACGGGATACAGACACAATCCGGACACCCTGACTCGTTCGGCGATTTGCCACCGCCCGATTCGCTTTGTTTGTGCGAAAACCTGCGCAAATGCGCTGTGAATGTGTGTGGGGCACCTTTCCAGTGCCCCACGCGCTGCCTGGGATTTTAGGCAAAGTCCATCATGCATCCGTTATCGACCGGCATCAGGACAAAGAAATCGTCTGGTTCATCTGCCGTCATCACCGGGGAATCATCGTTTGCCGCTGGCTCGGCTCCGCACATATCCAACGTCAGCATGAAGTCATCTTCCATGGTGTCCGCAACGGTTACCGGGTTGTCGTTCATCCTGAAGTCGTCGACCAACGCCAGCAGGTCGTTCACGAAGTCTTCGATCGCTGCAAGGAACTCTTCAACGTTGAAGCAATCGCCCGCCACTGTATCGGTGACATCCGGTTCCGGTGTGTCCGGCTCTTCGGTTTCGGTGACGTCAGTGTCCGGTGTTTCTTCGACCGGTTCTTCGGTCTCGGTGACGTCGGTGTCCGGTGTTTCTTCGACCGGTTCTTCGGTTTCGGTGACGTCAGTGTCGGGTGTTTCTTCGACCGGTTCTTCGGTTTCGGTGACGTCAGTGTCGGGTGTTTCTTCGACCGGTTCTTCGGTCTCGGTGACGTCAGTGCCCGGTGTTTCTTCGACGGGTTCTTCGGTCTCGGTGACGTCAGTGTCCGGTGTTTCTTCAACCGGTTCCTCGGTTTCGGTTACATCGGTATTCGGATCTTCAATCACAGGCTCTTCGGGCTCTGCCACTTCGTCCGTGGGCGGCGTTGGGACTACACCGTTGTCCAGCACGACCTCGGCATCTGTGGTGGCAAAGTTCTGGGTCACCATGACGGCGTCCCACCCATTATAGTCGCCTTCTTCAATCCCAATGCCGATATACTCATAATCAGGATTCAGGATGTTGGCGCGGTGGCCAGAGCTGTTCATCAAGCTTTGGTGCAGTTGCTCGACATCGTCACTGATGCCCTCGGCGCCACGTTCGGATTGCCAGGCGATGTTCTCACCCGATCGCCAGCTGCCCGAAAAGTCGAACCCGGCGTCCTCCATGCGTTCGGTCGCGCTCGAGCCGCCCGATCCGGTGTGGCTGAATATATCGGCATTCAGCATCCAGGTGCTGTGATCCTCGGCCGATGCGTTCAGGCGTGTTTCCAGTTTTAGCGGGTTCAGCCCGCGAGATGTGCGCTCTTCGTTGATTAGCGCCAGCATTTCTTGCTCGAATGTACTTGCAGTCGACATGGTAGCCTCCGTTTGTGTGGTCGTCTGAGTAGACGGGGCCAGTTACAGGGGGCGTCGAACGGACGGACAGAGCTGTTCAGATATCAGGCGAATTTCAGCAGGGGCATGCTACCGGTACGGGATTCGCTGCGCTGCAAAATGCCGGGCAAAATGTTGCTTGGCGCAATTTAGCAGCTTGTCGCTTAGGGCTGTAGCAGACTCGGCGGAATGCAACCGGTGCTAGAAACGACAAACCCCCGGGCGATGCCTCGGGGGTCGTCAAATAGTGTCATCCAAAGCTGGACGAGCGAGGTTTTAGAGCAAACCTTCGCGCTGTGCTTTCTTACGTGCCAGTTTACGGGCACGACGGATCGCTTCAGCCTTCTCGCGCGCTTTTTTCTCGGACGGTTTCTCGAAATGTTGCTTCAGCTTCATTTCACGGAACACGCCTTCGCGCTGCAGCTTTTTCTTCAGGGCACGAAGCGCCTGATCGACGTTATTGTCGCGAACACTAACCTGCATGTGGTTGTCACCACCTTTCTAGATAGAGTTGCAAGGAAATTGCAGGAGTTGGCCGTATAGCAAAGCCGGTCTATCTTGTCTAGTACTGGCCCCGAGAACCGGAGACCCGCCATGACCGTTACCTATGAAGATGCAAAACAACAACTTTTGGACGCGATGCTGACCCACGTTCCCTTCGATGGCTGGTCCGAGGCCAGCTTTCGCGCCGCGATCACCGATTGCGATATGGATGACGGTCTGGCACGGGCGATCTGCCCCCGAGGCGCGGTTGATCTGGCGCTGGCATTCCACGCGCGCGGGGATGCGGCCATGGTGGACCGTCTGAAATCCACCGACCTGAGCGAGTTGAAATTCCGCGACCGCGTGGCCGCTGCCGTCCGGTTTCGGCTTGAGGCTGTGCCGGACAAGGAACTGGTGCGCCGCGGTATGACGCTGTTTTCGCTGCCGACACATGCGGCGGATGGGGCCAAGGCGTTGTGGCAGACCTGCGATCTGATCTGGGACACGCTAGGCGACACTTCGGACGATGTGAACTGGTACACCAAACGCGCGACCCTGTCGGGGGTCTATTCCTCGACCCTGTTGTTTTGGCTGGGTGACGATTCCCCGGATCACCAGAAGACGTGGGAGTTTCTGGACCGTCGCATCGACAACGTGATGCAGATCGAAAAGCTCAAGGCGCAGGTTAATGGCAATCCGCTGTTCAAACCGTTTCTGGCGGTGCCGAACTGGTTCGCCAGCCAGGTTAAGCCACCAATGAAAATGCGGGGCGATCTGCCCGGAATGCTGAACCCGCGCAAGTAAGCATCTGGGCCTTGCAGAATTTGCCTGCTAGGCATTGGGCAAAGGAGATTTGCCCATGACCCAGACGATGCGCGCCGTTGAGATCACCGAACCCGGTGGACCGGAGGTCTTGCAGCTGACCGACTGCCCTGTGCCGGAACCGCAGGCCGGTCAGGTGATCCTGAAAGTGGCTTATGCGGGGGTGAACCGCCCAGACGCTTTGCAGCGTGCAGGCGCTTATGATCCCCCGCCGGGTGCTAGCGATCTGCCGGGTCTGGAAGCGTCGGGCGAAGTCGCGGCCATTGGCGCGGGTGTCGAAGGTCTGTCGGTTGGCGACAAGGTCTGTGCGTTGTTGCCGGGCGGCGGGTATGCCGAATATGTCGCCACGCCCGCCGCGCATTGTTTGCCGGTGCCCGAAGGCATGGGGATGAAAGAGGCGGCTTGCCTGCCCGAGACCTTCTTTACCGTGTGGTCCAACGTCTTCATGCGCGGCGGGTTGAAGGCGGGAGAGCGTATTCTGATCCATGGCGGCTCTAGCGGTATTGGCACAACGGCCATCCAACTGGCCAATGCGTTCGGTGCACGGGTCTTTGCGACCGCCGGATCAGCTGATAAATGCGAGGCTTGCGTCAATCTGGGGGCGGAAAAGGCGATCAATTACCGGGACGAGGATTTCGTTGCTGTCCTGCGCGCCGAAGGCGGTGCAAACCTGATCCTCGACATGGTGGGTGGTGATTATATCCCGCGCAACATCAAGACGCTGGCCGAGGACGGGCGATTGGTTCAAATTGCCTTTTTGCAAGGCCCGAAGGTCGAACTGAATTTTGCCCTGATGATGGTGAAGCGTCTGACCCTGACTGGCAGCACCCTGCGCCCGCAAAGCGATCTGGCCAAGGCAAAGATTGCTCAGGATCTACGCGAGGCGGTCTGGCCATTGCTGAACGCCGGGAGGGTGGCGCCCGTTATGGACAGCGAGTTCGCACTGGCCGATGCCGCCGCTGCGCATGCGCGTATGGAAAGTTCAAATCACATCGGCAAGATCGTTTTGAACGTTGCAGGCTAAACGGACAGGCGCGCGGTTCAGGCCGCGCGCTTTAGGCGACGGCCCGGCGATACAGGTGCCATGTGGCATGGCCCAGAACCGGCATCACCACGATCAAGCCCAGCAGCATCGGGATTGCGCCGATCACCAGCAGGGCGGCGACGATAAAGCCCCATGTCAGGATCACTCCGGGATTTTGCCGCAGCACCCGGACCGAGGTCACAACCGCTACCGGCAGACCCACCTTGCGGTCCAGTAATAGCGGAAAGCTGACCACGCTGATCGCAAGTGCGACCAGGGCAAACAGGAACCCTACCGCGTTGCCGAAGATGATCATAGTCCATCCCGCGCCGGTGGTGAATAGCTGTGTCACGAATGCTCCGATGGATGTGGGCAGATCAGGCCCTAGGGTGTGGACATAGATGCTCTGCGCCACCATTAGCCAGACCAGCAGTAGCATGACCAGATAGAAGCCCAACATCAGAATTGCCCCGAAGGACGGAGATCGGAACACGCCAAACGCGTCCAGCCAATGCACTTCATCCCCTTGTTCTCGTTTGCGGCTGATTTCGTACAGACCCACAGCGGCGATCGGACCGATCAGCGCGAAGCCCATGATCAGCGGTGCCAGCAGCGGCACCATATTGCGGTTCAGCCCGAACCCGAACATCAGCAACCCCGCGATGGGGTAGATTAGCACGATGAAGATGGCGTCTGCGCGTGTCTCCAGAAAGTCTTCATATCCTGCACGTAAACAGTCTCTGATGTCCTGCATTGTCAGGTTTTGCACCACCGGCAGATGTCGCGTATCCGAACTGCCGATGCGATTCACGCTTTCGGCTATATGATCACTGGTCGCGCCGATATTCTGGGCGGCCCAGCTAATTGGATTTCCAATAGTTTTCGCCATTGATTCCCCTCCCATTGCGTATCAGCGCAGCAGGGTGAATCCGGCAACAATTGCCTTGGGCCGGACCAGCCGGCAACGCCCAGTGGCTAGTATAGCACATTTTTTCACGTTGCGGTTGCGTGACGCGGAATAGTGCCGATTGCTCTGATTTTCTGGCGTGTTAGCTTGGACGCAGGCAACAGGAGGTCAGCATGCAGCAAACGGCAAGAACCGTCGTCATTTATGAACACGGCGGCCCCGAAGTTCTGAATATCGAAGACCGCCCCCTAGGGGACCCTGGCCCCGGCGAGGTGCGTATCCGCCACCATGCTTGCGGGCTGAATTTTATCGATATCTACCAACGTATCGGACTGTACCCAATGGACCTGCCCCACGCCTTGGGCATGGAGGCTGCAGGCGTGATCGAAGCTGTCGGCGAAGGCGTGACTCATCTGGAACCCGGCCAGCGCGCAGCCTACGCCGCGGCACCCGCTGGCGCCTATTCCGAAGCCCGGGTAATGCACGCCGCACAGGTTTGCCCATTGCCTGACGGGATTTCCTTTGATGCGGCGGCGGCGATGATGCTCAAGGGGATGACGGTCGAATACCTGTTTCACCGCACCACACCGTTGAAGCGCGGCGATACCGTTTTGTTTCACGCGGCAGCTGGTGGCGTAGGGCTGATCGCCTGCCAATGGGCCAAATCCGAAGGGATTACTCTGATCGGCACCGCCGGAACCGACGAAAAATGCAGTCTTGCGCAATTCAACGGTGCCGCGCATTGCATCAATTACCGGACCGAAGACTTTGTCGAGCGTGTTGCCGAAATCACCGGCGGCAAGGGCGTGGACGTGGTGATGGACTCAATCGGTGCGGATACGTTCAACGGGTCGCTGAACTGTCTCAAACCGCTGGGGATGATGATTTCCTTCGGCAATGCCTCGGGGTCGGTGCCTCTGATTGATATTGGGATGCTGGCCAAGAAAGGTTCGCTCAAGATCACCCGTCCGACCTTGTTTACCCATATCGCTGAACATGCGGTCTGTCAGGCGATGGCCCGGCGTTTGTTCGGTAAGGTTGAGGGCGGAGAAGTCAAAATTCACATTGATCAGCGTTTTCCGTTGGATCAGGTGGCTGATGCCCAACGCGCGCTTGAGATGCGGCAGACCACCGGTAGCACGGTGTTGGAGCCGTAAGACGCATCAGGTCCGGCGCGATTGACACCGGGCCTGATGATACATGCGCTTAGAACCGGTAAGCCGCGCGGATCTGGAACGTAGTTGCATCCACGTCGATACCCGTCGAGTCAAAATTGTCGAACTCGTGGTACAGGATTTCACCGCCGACGCTGATGTTTGGGGCAACAATCTGTTCGTAACCTGCGCCGATGAACCAGCCGTCATCACTGCCCAGATTGTCGGTCCCAGCTTTGGCATAGCCGCCGGTACCGTAAAGCAAGCCCTGAGGGTTTACTTTGTAGCCAGCTCGCGCCTTGAGGCGCCAAACGTCCTCAACCTCAACGCCCGGGGTCAATTCGACGCCGGTCCAGTCATAGTCAAAGCCGCCGCCGACAACCCAATCGCCAAGATCATAATCGTACCCGAGAATGATACCACCGATGGCGTCATCGCCTTCTACACCTGATAGATTGGTATCGATATCGGCGTAACCAAGCTGCGCACCGCCGTAAAACCCGGTCCAGTTGCCCGAGGATTGTGCCATCGCCGAACCTGAGGCGACGGTCGCGATTGCGGAAACCAATAGAAACTTACCTGTCATAGCGTAACCTTTCATTCGAATTGCTTTGCAGCAGTTTTGCGCTGTTCTTTCGTCTGTACTCATCACTACGGCCCGGCTTAGTAGCCGGATCACAGCCCGTTTACGGAATTCAATTCCAGAAAGTGTGCTGCTGTGCTCAAGTCAGCGGCACTGGCCCACGTGCCGTGGGTTTGTCGACAGGTGAAGAGGTAGGATGGTCATTTGGCGGTTTCAAACCGCTTTGGGTGGCAAGGTGATCTTCCGCCGATCCGCTTGTTTTCATCAGCAAATAGTTGCTGTTGGAGCCCGGGCGTCGATTTGTCGAATAAGGGCCAAAATTGGCAATAGCATACCTGACCGTTCTGATAATGAGACAGGAAGAATGGTCGGTGAGCATAAAAAACGGCGGCGAGATGCCTCGCCGCCGTAAAACTTTCAGAGATCAGCGAGTTACTGCTGCAGCTCAGCCGGATCTTTGTCGGCGATGTTTTCCCAGTTCACACCGGCTTTTTCGATGAAGCCCGGAACGTCGCCTTCCCAGCGTTCCTGAATGTCTTGCGACAGGTTCAGGTACAGTTTGTTGTCAACGATTTTCCAGTAGTTGGGGTCGCCGTCGAACTTGAAGCCCATCGCGGTACCGAATGCGCAGTAGCCGCCATATGCGGGCAGGTACGCTTCCGGGTTTGCTTCAAAGGCAGCTTTGTTTTCTTCCGAAGCAAAACGATACAGCGCGTCGTTGTGCAGGGTCGAGATGCGGTAATCGCCTTTGGTCGGCTCGCCTACGGTGAAATATGCAACCGGGTCATAGCCCTGCATCGCCAGACCGGTCGAGCTTGCGTTGATTTCTACACCAGCGGCCAGAGCCGAGCTTGCGATTGCAACGGACAGCGCGACACCGCCCAGAATGGATTTGAACTTGTTCATGGTTTCACCTTTCGTGAATAGGCTCGCTCAAGAGCACCTGAATTTTGCCCGGGCAAACCGGATTTTGTTTTTGCGACGCCGGTAATTGGCCGTCACAGGACCTCAATTGGGCAGTGCTCTGATCACGTTCAAGACAATCAATTGTGAAGGTGCGGTAACACAAGTTTTGGTGATTTTGATTGCGCTTCCGGTACCAGAGTAGTGACGAACGAAACGACCTTTTCGGCGGGCATTTCACAGGGACGCAGCAGGGCTCCACTGCGTCTGGTCAGATACAGGTTCAGGCTGATATAGTCCGGCCCGCCCAGTTCGTGCGCCACCAGTTTGTGGGATTTGCCAGCACTAAATACCGAGTGGCTGACAATATAGTGTCGCCCATTGGCGTGACCCGAGAACGTGCCCTTGGGCAGTGCAAAAAAGGCGTTCAAAAAGCCGGTTGGCGCGATCACGACTTGCCGATTTTCGGCTCGGTTCCGGCCTTGATCCGCGCCAGATTGGCGCTGTGGCGCCAATAGACCAGCAAGGTCAGGATAATGCTCAGTGCAAAGGCTGAACTGTCTGTCAGAACCAGCACCCAGACAACCGACATGGCTGCTGCCACCAGCGCGCCCAGAGATGAGATCCGCCAGATTGCCGCCGCCACCAGCCATGTCAGGCAGCAGGCCACGCCCACGCGCCAGTCCAGCGCCAGCCACAGACCCAGGAACGTGGCGACGCCCTTGCCGCCGTTGAAGCTCAGCCAGACCGGAAAGCAATGGCCCAAAAACGCGGCCAGCGCGGCGATCTGGGCGGCGTCTTCCACAGCCAGTGCCCGCGCCAATAGCACGGCCACCGCGCCTTTTGCGGCATCAAAGATCAGTGTCAGCGCGGCGGCGGCCTTGTTGCCGGTTCGCAGCACGTTGGTGGCCCCGATATTGCCTGACCCGATATTGCGCAGGTTGCCCAGCCCCATGACCTTGGCGATAATCATGCCAAAGGGAATGGACCCCATGAGATAACCAAGCACAGCCCAGAGGATCAGCTGGGTCATCGAACTGTCAAAGGGGGGCATTAGGGTCTCCGGTAAACTTCTTGTCCAGCCACGTAGGTTGCGGTGACCTTACCCTGCATCCGCTGACCGTCAAACGGTGTGTTTTGCGATTTCGATTTCAGCGTGAACCGGTCCAGCACAAAGGGCACATCCGGGTCGAACAGCACCAGATCGGCAGGCGCGCCCTCGGACAGGCGGCCGCTGTCCAACCCCAGCCGTTTAGCGGGGTTCAGCGCCATGGCCCGGAACAACGTCGGTAAGTCCAACTGATCCGCATGATACAGGCGCAGTGCGGCGGGCAGCAGCGTTTCCAGCGCGACCGAGCCCGAGGCGGCCTCTTCAAACGGCAGACGTTTGCTTTCTTCGTCCTGCGGTGTGTGCATCGAGCTGAGGATGTCGATCAACCCGCTGCGTACAGCCTCGATCACCGCTTGCCGGTCATCCTCGGACCGCAGCGGCGGCTTGACCTTGAAGAAGGTGCGATAGTCGGCCACGTCGAGCTCATTCAGCGTCAGATGGTGGATCGAGGTTCCGGCGGTGATGTCCAACCCGTTGCGCTTGGCCCGTTCCAACGCGGGCAAGGCGCGGGCAGTGGTGATCTGGTCGGCGTGGTATTTGGCGCCGGTCATTTCCAAAAGGGCGATGTCGCGGTCCAGCCCCATCCGCTCGGCCATGGGGGACACTGCGGGCAAGCCGCGCAGAGTGGCGAATTTACCGCTGGTCGCGGCGGCCCCGGCGCTGAGGATGGGTTCCTGCGGATGCGCGATAACCAGCGCGCCGCACGACCGTGCATAGGTCAGAGCGCGGGAAAATACCTTGGTGTTGGTCACTACGTGATCGCAATCGGTGAACGCTACTGCGCCTGCGTCTTGCAGAAAGCCGATCTCGGTCATTTCGCGCCCATCGCGCCCTTTGGTCAGGGCGGCCATGGGCAGCACATTGACCGGCGTATCTGCTTGTGCGCGGCGGGTGACAAATTCAAGGCTTTCGGGCGTGTCGATGGTCGGGCTGGTATCCGGGCGGGTAACGATCGTGGTTACCCCTCCGGCCGCCGCTGCAAGACCGGCGGATTTATAGCTTTCCTTGTGCCGCTCGCCCGGTTCGCAAACCTTGACGCCGATATCGACGATGCCGGGAGCCAGACAGTGCCCGTTACAGTCGACAATCTGAGCATCCGTGGACGGTGCATCGCCTTCGCCGCGCGATGAAATACTGCCTTTTGTCGCTTGCAGCCAACCAAGGCTGTCCGTGCCGGTTTCAGGGTCGATCAGGCGGGCGTTGGTGAAGATCAGTTTACTCATGCCATGGCCCTTTCGATTGCGGCTTTGGTGGCGGCGGGGTCCGATTGGTATTTGATAAGGTGCTTATCGCCGCCTTTGGTGACGATCTGGACAAAGCTGCCCATGGTTTTTAGAGCCTCGATCTGGTTCAGCGCCACCTTTCGTGGGCCGGGGCCGGTGAGGGTGGAGTCGGTCATCTGCCACGTGGCGACAAGTTCTTCCGAGGCCAGATACCACGCGCGGATGCCGATGGCGGCAAGACCGGCTGGAGCGCCAGTCCAGGGATAGGGATTGCCGATCAGCCACAGCACGATCATCGCGCCTGCCATGGCAACGGCTGCCAGCCAGGCGTTGGTGCGGATATAGGCCCCCTTGTCGGGCGCGAAGGTCACAGGATCAGCCACAGGATGCCTCCGACGGCCAACAGGATCAGCAGCGCCAGAACGGCCGAGCCGATGCGGCGCAGTTGGTCTGATTGCGGCGGGGTTTTAGAGGCCGAGAACGGTTTCGCGCTTTCGGTTTCAATCGGGCCGCGGGTCCAGTTGGTCGCCTCTTCGGTGAAAGGGCCAAACAAGTGCAATCGTCGGTCAGGGACAATTGTGACCGCGCGTCCACCAAAGGCGGCGCTGCGGACCACCATGACCCAACCCGTAATGGCGTCAAGCGCCTTGCGATCCAGCTGATCTGCGGACACGCCGCAACCTTCGTTCAGATAGCCATAAAGCCCCAGATCTTCGAGGTCCGAGACTGGAAAGATGTCGATCTGGTCCATATCCAGTGTCGTAACGCCCAGAACCTGATTGGCTGCACCGGGTTCACGCAGGAACTTGGCCTCTTCCGGGCGCATGTTCAGCGCGAACAGGCGGATCACGCCGCGTTCATGGGGGGCAACGGTCAGATCGCTCATGCTGCCTCGCGTAGGTTGCGGGCCAGCAGTTCCATCGCGGCCATGCGCACGGCGACGCCCATTTCGACCTGTTCCTGAATGACGGAACGGTTGATGTCGTCGGCCAGTGTCCCGTCAATCTCGACCCCGCGGTTCATCGGGCCGGGATGCATGACGATGGCGTCGGGCTTTGCCAGCGCCAGTTTGGCGGCATCCAGCCCGTAACGGTGATAATATTCACGCTCGGACGGGATAAAACCGCCATCCATCCGTTCTTTCTGAAGGCGCAGCATCATGACGACATCGACGTCCTTAAGGCCCTCGTTCATGTCGTCATAAATTTCGGCACCGAATTCGGCAAAGTGGCCGGGCACCAGAGTGGGTGGACCGATCAGGCGGATACGGTTTTCCATCTTGCCCAGCAAGATTAGGTTCGACCGCGCAACGCGGGAATGCGCAACATCGCCGCAAATGGCGATGTTCAACCGGTGCAATCGGCCCTTGGCGCGGCGAATGGTCAGCGCATCCAACAGGGCCTGCGTCGGATGTTCGTGCTTGCCATCCCCCGCGTTCAGCACCGCGCAGTTCACCTTCTGCGCCAACAGGTCGACCGCACCGGAATGCGGATGCCGTACAACCAACAGATCGGGATGCATTGCGTTTAGCGTCATTGCGGTGTCGATCAGGGTCTCACCCTTTTTGATCGAACTGGCCTGCATCGCCATGTTCATCACATCCGCGCCCAGACGCTTGCCCGCCAGTTCAAAGCTGGCTTGCGTGCGGGTCGAGTTTTCGAAGAACATGTTGATCTGCGTCAGCCCCGACAGCACGTCGGAATGCTTGGTCGATTGTCGATTCAGGTCGACATACTTTTCGGCCAGATCAAGAATGGAGGTGATATCGGACTGCGACAGATGCTCGATGCCAAGAAGGTGACGATGGGCGAAACGCATTGGCGGGCTCCTGTCTGACAATCGGGCCGCTTATAGGAAGGTCCGCGCGCCTAGGCAACCTAGGGATCGCTCCCTTCCGGCAGTTTCTCACATCCGCCTTCCGGCAGGCATTGCTCGCCGGGTTTGCACCATTTGCCATAGCCGCAGTCGATGGCCTTGATCGGCACACAGCCCTGATGTTCGGAACATTTGAACCCAGGGCGACATTGCGAGTCGGTTTCCTCGCATAAAAACCATCCGGGGCGCGTGCACCCGCCGCCGGGTATGCAGGACGATCCCGCACCGCAGGTCAGACCGTCGTCGCAAACGGTGGGCAGGCCCTCGATTGCCTTACTGGGGTCGAAATCAGGCGTGATGCGCTCACATTCGCGGCGTGCGTTGCAAATCGAGCCGCCCGGACAATCGGCGCGCGAAGTGCATTTGTTCGCCCCCGCGGGCGCGCATCGCGTGCCCCCCGCAACGCAGCGCTCAAATGGTCCGCAAGTGCGCCCACCGCCGCAATAGGTGCCGCCCAAGGGAATGCAGTGACCATCGAAGCTGCACCTTTGCCCGCCGGAACAGCACCTTGTGCCGCATTTGAACTGACCGGCACGGCATTGATCATTGCGATCGAAAAGCTGCGCAAAAGCAGGGCCGCTGAGTGTGGTCAGCAGCAAAGTAATCATGAGGAATCGCAATAGACAGAACATGAATGCCCTCATGGTCGGTGCGACGGACCGCCCGATCAAGGCCTATTCGCTTTCCCTCGTTCAAAAGCTGGTTAGATTGAGGGTTATGGAATCGGCTTTGGACTATCATACGGCGCGGGCTCTGCTGGAATGGCAGATCGAACTGGGCACAACGGACGCAATCGGCGACACGACGGTTGATCGCTTTGCGCTGCCCGACACTGCGCCGAAAGCCCAAAAAACCGCTACGGCCCAGACTGCCCCGGAAAAGTCCAAGCAGGTTGACCCGGTTGTGGTAGCGAAAGCGGCGGCCCAAAACGCGGGATCGTTGGATCAGTTGCGCGCGGCGATGGATGCGTTTGACCACTGCGAGCTGAAGCGAGGGGCGCGGCAGTTGGTCTTTGCCGACGGCACACCGGGCGCGCGGGTGATGATCATCGGCGAAGCGCCGGGCCGCGAAGAGGACCGTGAGGGCAAGCCCTTTGTTGGCCGCGCTGGACAATTGCTGGACCGGATGTTGGCGGCGATTGATCTGGACCGCAGCCAGAACGTCTATATCACCAACGTTCTACCCTGGCGTCCACCACAGAACCGCGATCCCAAACCCGAAGAGATCGGGATGATGAAGCCGTTTCTGGAACGGCACGTGGCGCTGGCCAAGCCCGAGGTTCTGGTGATCATGGGCAATATCAGCTGTCAGGCGGTGCTGGGCAAACGCGGCATTACCCGGTTGCGCGGGCAATGGAGTCAGGCGTTGGAGTTGCCAGTTATCCCGATGTTCCACCCCGCCTACCTGCTGCGCCAACCACAGATGAAGCGGCAGGCCTGGGCCGACTTGCTGGAGTTGAAAGCCCGGCTGGAGGGCAAGTGATGCGCATACTGGCCTTTTCCGATTTGCACATGGCGCGTAACCGTGCGGCCGACGTCGTGGCCGCAAGCGCCGAGGCTGATCTGGTGATCGGGGCCGGGGATTTCTGCAATATGCGGCAAGGGCTGGATCAAGCGATGGCGATGCTGTCCGGCATCACTGCGCCATTCGTGATGGTGCCGGGCAATGCCGAAAGCGCGCAGGAACTGGCAGAGGCTGCGCCCGAAGGCGGTCATGTGCTGCACGGCACCGGCATGACCTTGGACGGGTTGCGTCTGTTCGGGCTGGGGTATGGCGTGCCGGTTACGCCCTTTGGCGACTGGTCCTGTGACCTGACCGATGCCGAGGCCGCTGAATTGCTGGACCGCTGTGACGGGGCGGACATTCTGATCGCGCATTCCCCGCCTAAAGGGTACGGCGATGTCACGTCGCAGGGGGATGCAGTGGGGTCGGTAGCCGTGCGTGACGCGGTCGAACGCCTGCAGCCGCAATTCGCGCTGTGCGGCCACATCCATGACAGTTGGGGCTATCGCGGCAACATAGGCCGTACGCAGATCGCCAATCTGGGTCCCACAATAAACTGGTTCGAGGTCACCTTATGATCGAAACGATCACTCTGCTGGCTTTCATCCCGGCAGCTTTGGCGCTGAACTTCACCCCCGGCGCAGACATGTTGTTTTGCTTTGGGCAAGGACTGCGGTCCGGTGCCAAACCAGCTTTCGTCGCAAGCGCGGGGATTTCCGTCGGATCGATGGTTCATGTTCTTGTAGCGGGGCTTGGGTTGGGGGCCGCCGTAGCGACGATGCCGTGGCTGTTCGATGTAATCCGCTGGATGGGTGTCGCCTATCTGCTGTATTTAGCTTGGGGTGCGATCCGCAACGGGGCGGTCTCTGCCGATATACCTGCGAAGCCCACGCGGTACGCTTTTCGTGACGGGTTGGTTGTAAACCTGACAAACCCAAAGGTCATCCTGTTCGTTCTGGCCTTCATCCCGCAATTCGTGAACCCCGCCATCGGACCGATCCTACCGCAATTCCTGATACTGGGTGGAATCATCGCGCTGGGCGGGTTCGTGGTGAACGGGCTGGTGGGGGTTTTCGCCGGTGGCGCGGGGAAGGTTTTGATCTCGAATCCACGCGCCTCGCGTATCATTGGCTGGGTGACAGGGGGGATTTTCGCCGCCCTCGCCATCCGGCTTGCCATCATGGAAAGGGCCTGACGCCACATGTCGCGCATTGATGAAAGCATGGAATTCATTCCGGTTCGGATCGCCGTTCTGACCGTCTCGGACACACGGTCGCTAGACGACGACCGCTCGGGCCAGACATTGGTCGACCGGATCGAACGCGCAGGCCATTCATTGGCTGACCGCAAAATTATCCGTGATGAGCGCGGTGAGATTGCGGCGCAGCTGCGGCTGTGGGCCGGGGATCCAGAGATTGATGTGGTGATCTCGACTGGTGGCACCGGTCTGACGGGCCGTGACGTGACGGTCGAGGCGCACCGGGACGTATATGAAAAGGAAATCGAAGCGTTCGGCACTGTTTTCACCCTCATTTCGATGGAAAAAATCGGCACTTCGGCAGTACAGTCCCGCGCCACGGGCGGCGTGGCCCAGGGCACCTATCTGTTTGCTTTGCCGGGCAGCCCCGGTGCCTGCAAGGATGCTTGGGACGGTATATTGGAAAAACAGTTCGATTACCGCCATCGCCCCTGCAATTTCGTGGAAATAATGCCCAGATTGGACGAACATCTGCGACGGAAGTAGACTGGTTGCACGTATAACTGTTTGTAACCGCTTTGTGGCTTGGCATTTTTCCTTGCCCAGCTACCTTTTGCACGTGGCAGCCTGATGCAACCGGGGTAAGTGATAGATGCGATTTTTGAGGCAAAGCCTTGTTGGTGTCTTTCTGGCGTTTCTGACGCTGGCCCTGATATTTGTAGCGGTTCAACTGATCGTCAGCGCGGTGCAAGAGGCATTGAATCGCGACAGTGAGCCGCCCGCGGCACGCGAACGTATATTCGCCGTCAGCGTGCAACCGGCCGAGCTAGAGACCGTAACCCCCTATCTCGAAGCATTCGGCGAGGTACAAAGCCGCCGCAGGTTGGAACTGCGCGCGGCGCTGGGCGGGCGGGTCGTCGCCCTGGCCGAGGATTTCGAGGATGGCGGCGTTGTCACCACCGGAGAGGTGTTGGTCGAACTGGACCCGGCTGACGCGCAATCGGCGCTGGACCGAGCCAAATCCGACCTGCTTGACGCACAGTTCGAGGAACGAGACGCCGAACGCTCACTGCTTTTGGCGCAGGATGAGTTAAACTCGGCCGAGGCGCAGGCAGCCCTGCGCGGGCGCGCCATGCAGCGCCAGAAAGATTTGCAAAGCCGCGGGGTTGGAACCCCTGCCGCCGCGGAAGAGGCGGAACTGGCCGAAGCTGCCGCGCAACAGGCCGTTCTGGCGCGCCGCATCGCACTGGCGCAGGCTGAATCCCGGGTTGATCAGGCTACAACCTTGCTGGCCCGCGCCCGAATTGCGCTTGAAGCTGCTGAACGCGATTTGGATGACATGACGGTCCGCGCGCGGTTTTCCGGCACATTAACGGATGTGACCCTGGTCGAAGGGCGGCTGGTCGCTGCGAATGAAAAATTGGCGGAACTGGTTGACCCCAACGCGCTTGAGGTCGCGTTCCGCGTTTCGACCGCACAGTTTGTGCGCCTGTTGGATGCCGAGGGCGATCTGATCGCCGCGCCGGTGGCCGTATCGCTTGAGGTGACTGGCACCGATCTGACAGCCACGGGACGCATCAGCCGTGACAGCGGATCAGCGGGTGAGGGACAGACTGGGCGTTTGATCTATGCCCGTCTGGATGACGCGCCGGGCTTCAAACCAGGCGATTTCGTCACCGTTACGGTACAGGAACAGCCGCTGGATAACGTGGTGCGGTTGCCATCGTCGGTTTTGGATGCGGCGGGCACGGTGCTGGTGCTGGGCGCCGATGACCGGCTTGAGGCGTTGCCGGTGCAACTGATCCGCCGTCAGGGTGATGAGGTGCTGTTGCGCGGTGACGGGCTGGTCGGGCGCGAAGTTGTAGTTGGCCGGACGCCGCTGCTGGGTGGCGGAGTGCGTGTGCGCCCTCTGCGGGTCGAAGCCAATGCTGGGGCCGAGCCAGACATGGTTGAATTGTCGGACGAACAGCGTGCCCAACTGGTGGCGCGGGTTGAGGCCAGCGATCAGATACCCAAAGACGTCAAGGCCCGTGTTCTGGGGCAATTGAATGAAGGCCGTGTCCCGGCCTCACTGGTGCGCAGCATCGAGACCCGGGCAGGAGGGTAAGCGCTATGATGCGCGAGATCCCCGGCGCGGCGGGCGGTATCCTTAGCTACTTCACCCGCCATCGGACTGTGGCCAACCTGCTGTTGCTGGTGATGCTGGTTCTGGGTGCTGCAGCGATCCCGGCCATGCGGGCGCAATTCTTCCCGGACGTGATCCTTGAGCGCGTCGACGTCAATGTCGAATGGGAAGGCGCAGGCCCCGAGGATATAGATAACGGCATTGTCCAATTGCTGGAACCGGCCCTGCTGGCGGTCGAAGGGGTGGCCAGCACGCATTCGACTTCGCGTGAGGGGCGCGCTAGGATCGAGCTGGAGTTTGAGCCCAACTGGGACATGTCGCGCGCCGTTGATGAAGTCCGAACAGCCGTCGACAGTGTGACCAACCTGCCAGAAGACGCCGAAGAGCCCACGATCCGGCGCGGGGCGTGGCGGGATCGGGTGACAGATGTAGTCGTGACCGGCCCGGTCGATCCGGATCAACTGGCCAAGTTCACCGACGAGATGATCAATCGGCTGTTTGCGAATGGCGTGACCCGCACCACGATCCGGGGTCTTGCTGCTCCGCGTGTGGTGGTCGAGGTTCCAACGGCACAGTTGATCGCTAATGACGTCACTATGTCCGAGATTGCGCAGGCCATAGCCGCAGAGGCGATGGCCAGCCCCGCTGGCGACGTCACCGGTGCCAATGCCCGCATCCGCACTGGCACCGAAAAGCGCACTCCCGAAGAGATCGAGGGCATCGCACTGCGCAGTTTCGCCGATGGCTCCAAGCTCTATATTGGCGACGTGGCGGAAATCCGGGTCGAAGGGGTCAATCGCAATCGCAGCTACTTTGTCGGCAAAAACCCGGCCATGTCGGTGCGGGTCGACCGCTCGAACCTTGGGGATGCTATCGAGATTCAGCACACGGTCGAGGATGTGGTGGCCGAGCTTCAGGCCAGCCTGCCAGAAGGTGTGACGATCGAGCTGATCAGAACACGAGCGCAGGCGATCACCGACCGTCTGGATATTCTTGTCGACAACGGGCTGATGGGGCTGGGCCTTGTGGTCTGCTTGCTGTTCCTATTCCTGAATGCGCGCATCGCCTTCTGGGTTGCGGCGGGTATCCCGGTGGCGATGTCAGCGGCGATTGCGT
This sequence comes from Ruegeria sp. BI11, assembly GCF_056538005.1. Taxonomy (NCBI): domain Bacteria; kingdom Pseudomonadati; phylum Pseudomonadota; class Alphaproteobacteria; order Rhodobacterales; family Roseobacteraceae; genus Ruegeria; species Ruegeria sp. BI11. The sequence goes on from NZ_JBQFSM010000006.1 coordinate 113,288, forward strand.
TCATGTATATCGGCGGGCTGTCGATCAACATGATTTCTCTGTTCGGGCTGATCATCACCCTGGGCATTGTGGTGGATGATGCCATCGTGGTCGGCGAGCACGCCGATTTCCGTGCCCGCCGGTTGGGTGAGGCCCCGGTTGTGGCCGCCGAGCGCGCCGCACGGCGCATGGCGATGCCGGTTTTTGCTGCGACCCTGACCACCGTGATCGCCTTTTTTGGTCTGACCGCAATCGGCGGCCGGTTCGGAGAGCTGATCTATGACATCCCGTTTACCGTAATTGCGGTACTGATCGCCTCGTTGATCGAATGTTTTCTGATATTGCCCAATCATATGGCCCATGCCATTGCACATTCGGCCAAAGAACATTGGTATGACCTGCCCAACCGTGTGGTGAACCGTGGCTTCCGCTGGGTACGAGACCATCTGTTCCGTCCGCTGATCGCCTGGGTGGTCTGGGCGCGGTACGTGGTTGTTGCGGTGATGGTGGTGATTCTGGCCAGCCAGATTGCCCTGTTCATCAAGGGTGACGTGAATTGGCGGTTTTTCAACGCACCCGAACGCGGCTCGGTCACCGGCAACTTCATCATGGCCGAAGGTGCAACTCGCGAAGATTCGCTGGCGATGATGCACGAGATACAACGCGCCACCGAGGAACTGGGGCAGATTTACGAAGAACGTCACGGTCGTAACCCGATCGACTATGTTCTGGCTGAGGTCGGCGGCAATGCCGGATGGTTCAACCCGCCCGCCGCAGAAGGCAAGGATCAGGACCTTCTGGGAGGGATTTCAATAGAATTGATCGACGCCGACCTGCGCCCTTATTCTAGTTTCGAATTTGTGGGTGAATTGCAGGACTTTGTACCGCGTCATCCCAAGGTCGAATTGCTCAGCTTCCGTGGTTGGCGATCCGGACCCGGCGGTGACGCGATCGACGTGCAATTCTATGGCGCCGATGTGAATACCCTCAAGTCCGCTTCAGAAGATTTACAGGCCGAATTGTCGAAGTATCCCGAAGTTTCGGCGCTGGAAGATGACCTGACTTATGACAAAGAAGACTTCATTCTGGATCTGACCGCCAAGGGGCAGGCACTGGGCTTCCGCATGGAAACGCTGGGCCGCGTTCTGCGCGACCGGTTGAACGGGATCGAGGCTGCGACCTTCCCCGATGGCCCTCGCAGCACAGAGATTCGCGTGGAATTGCCCGAAGGCGAGCTGACGGCCGATTTCCTGGAACGCACTCTGATGCGCACGCCGGATGGCGTCTATGTGCCGCTGGCTGATATCGTCTCGGTCCAACGCAAGTCGGGCTTCTCGACGGTACGGCGCGACAATGGCCTGCGGTCGGTTTCGGTGGGCGGTGACATCTCCGAAGATGATCCGGCCCGCGCGGCAGAAATCGCCCGGGCATTGAACGAAGACATACTGCCCAAAATTGCCTCTGAACGGCAGGTTGAATGGCAGATGGCGGGTCTGAGCGAGCAAGAGGACGAATTTTTGACCGAGGCGCGTACAGGCCTGATCCTGTGTCTGACCGGGATTTACCTTGTGCTTGCCTGGGTCTTTGCCAGTTGGACACGGCCTGTGGTGGTGATGGCGATCATTCCGTTTGGGTTGGTGGGCGCGATCTGGGGGCACTACATCTGGGAAGTTCCCCTAAGCATGTTTACCGTGATCGGGCTGTTGGGGATGACGGGGATTATCATCAACGACTCGATTGTGCTGGTCACGACCATTGACGCCTATCAGCAAGAGCGCGGGCTAGTGCCCTCGATTGTCGAGGGCACAGCAGACCGGTTGCGCCCGGTGATGCTGACGACGCTGACCACGGTTCTGGGGCTAACTCCGTTGCTGTATGAGGGTTCGCAGCAGGCGCAATTCCTCAAACCGTCAGTGATCACGCTGGTGTATGGGCTGGGTTTTGGAATGTTACTGGTGTTGCTGCTAGTACCTGCGCTGCTGGCCATTCTTAACGACCTTTCACGTCCGATGACCGCATTGCGTCGTGCATTACGTGCACCGGATCGCGCGGTTCAGGGTGCAGTAACAGCCACCGGGCTCGTGCTGCTGCTGTGGTTTGGCGTGACGATGATCTGGCCTGCGATTGCAGGCGCGCCGGTTGGTCTGTTGTCAGGGCTCTATCCGGGGGAAGATGGTATCGCGGCTTTGCAAATGGGGCTGGGGGCCTTTGTCGCCGGGGCGCTGCCGATTTTGGTGCTAAGTGTAGCGCTGTCCGGTTTGCTTTATATACGCCTCAGGGGACGGGTGGCTTAGCGCGCAAGGCGGTTTCCAGCAAATCGATGACCCGGTCGCTCATGGGCAGATCACCCTTGCGTATCTGATCAATCGGAAACCAGCGGGCGTCCAGCGCATCATCCCCGGCTGTCGGAGAGCCTGAACAGTAGTCACAGGCAACCCCGACCAGCAGATAGTGCGACTGAACCAATCCCTGTTCGTCGTGGCGCAGCAGGTCCAGATTGTCGAGGTAATGCAGCGGCTCCGCGATGACGGAGGTTTCCTCACGCAATTCCCTTTGCGCGGCTTGCAGTACAGTTTCACCCCATTCCACGTGACCACCAGGAAACCCCCAGAGCCCCGCGTCGGGCTGCTTGCTGCGCTGCACCAGCAGCACGCGCGCCTCGTGCACCACAACGGCCAGCGCGCCGATCTTCGGAGTTTTCGCCATGCCTCAGCCCGCGCTGCATCCCTGAATGTCGACGGCGTGATTGGCCCCCAGCACCGTGATCCGGATATTGGACCGGTCCAGTGCAAAAGGTCCACCCGAGGCGCTGATCACCTCGGATGTGGCCACCAGAGTTCCACCTTGCCGCGTCGTTTCGGGTTCCGAGGCCCAAAGCGTAGGGTTGCCCGGTTCGATCACCGCAATCTCGCGCCCTCCGGCCGAGGGCATGGTCACGCGGGCTTCGATCTTCATCCCTTCCGAAGTTGGGGTCAGATGGCAACTGGCGGCGGTTACCCGAGCCTCTTTCGCGGAATAGGGGCGTTGGGCCAGCGCTGCGGCAATGGCCGGGTTGCGCGCGGCGTCGGCGTCCAATTTATGGTCGAAATTCAGCCTCTCTGGGATGCAGACATCCTTGCAGACGCCCAAATCCATTTCCCCACGCAGCCGCACGGGTTTGGCTGGATTGCGGGGGGTGATCTCAACCGGCAGCACCAGTTGGTTGGCATAGCCCAGGGATTGCAGACCGTTCTGAACAAATACGTCGGGGGCGGGCCATGTGATTTCCACATCGCCTACATTTTTCGAACGAGTCCAGTCGAACTGCGGCGGGATACCGGCATCGCCAGGCGCGCGCCAATAAGTTTTCCAGCCGTCCTTCAGCGTCAGCCGCAGCGCCCCCAGATAGGTGCCATTGGCCGTACGCCCACCATCAAGCACATCCAGTTGCACCACGTCGTCCTCAACCTGCGCATGGGCGGGGGCGGTCAGGGCAAAACAGGCGGTCAGGGCGGCTGCGGTTGATTTAAGAAAACGCTTCATACCACATAAATGCGCGGTCTTGCCGGTGAATCCAAGTCACGTTCCGGTCACTGCAATGAAATCTGGTGAAATGTGACCTGATCCCTTGCCAACCCCCACGTGCCGGGGTCATTGTTGAAGGAAGACGAAGCAAGAGTTTTAAATCCATGGATCTGACCGGAAAACTGTTGATCGCGATGCCTGGAATGGGTGATCCACGTTTCGATCACTCAGTGGTGTATATCTGCAGCCATGGCGAGGATGGGGCCATGGGCTTGATCATCAACAAACCGTCGGATTTGCGGATCAAAACCCTGCTGAGCCAGCTGAACATCGCCTGCAGCATCCCCGTCGTGGGGGAACGTCTGGTTCATTTCGGCGGCCCCGTCGAGATGTCGCGCGGTTTTGTCCTGCACAGCGCGGATTACGATGCCAACCTGCATTCCATGCAAATTTCGGATGATTTCAGCATGACGGCGACATTGGATGTGCTCGAGGATCTGGCCTCGGGGCGGGGGCCTTTGAACTCGATGCTGGCGCTGGGATATTCCGGTTGGGGTCCCGACCAGCTTGAGGATGAGATTGCTATGAACGGTTGGCTGACCACCGAGGCGACCTCGAAACTGGTGTTCGACGTTCCCGATGATGAGAAATGGGAGGCCGCGCTAGCCACGCTGGGTGTTGACCCGCTGACCCTGTCGGCCAGCGCCGGACGCGCCTGATCAGCCGTCGCGCGGCGCTGCGGCGCGGCGCAGGCGGTCATTGATGGCCGCGCCCAACCCATGATCGGGGATCGGTGACACCGCAATAGGGCGGCCTGTGGTGTTCAGCCTGTGTAAGGCCGAGAACAGGTTAGCGGCGGCTTCGGTCAGATCGCCGGTCTCTGAAAGGTTCAGATCACATTGAACGGGGCCAAACCCCAGCAAAACCTCGTCACCCTGCGTGCTGGCCGCGTTCAGGCGTACTGGCGCGTCGGGGGCGTAGTGCGATTGCAACTGCCCCGGTGCGGTCAGTACATCCGTGGTCTGATGCAGTTGCAGTTGCGTGTTCAGAACAGCTTCGATCTGTTCCAACGCCACACCGCCGGGGCGCAGCAATGCGGGCTCTCCGGCCAGTCCGACGATGGTGGATTCCAGACCAACACCGCAGGGGCCGTCATCCAGAATGGCCGCGATACGCCCATCCAAACCGGCCCGCACATGTTCGGCGGTTGTGGGGCTGATCTGGCCCGAGGGGTTGGCAGACGGTGCTGCCACCGGCCCGTCAAAGGCCGACAACAGCGCCCGGGCGGTGCCATGCGCGGGCACCCGAACCGCCAACGTCTCCAGCCCGGCTGTGACCAGCGGTGATATCCCGTGCCCCTCACGCAGAGGAAGAACCATTGTCAGGGGGCCGGGCCAGAACGCGGCAGCCAGCGTCTCGGCCCGCTCGGACCATTCGACATATCGCTGCGCTGCCTCAGCCGAGGCCACATGCGCGATCAGAGGGTTAAAGCTGGGTCGCCCCTTGGCCGCGTAGATGCTGGCCACAGCCTCGGAATTGCGAGCATCGCCGCCCAGCCCGTAGACGGTTTCGGTGGCAAAGGCGACCAGCAGGCCCTGCCGCAGCAAATCCGCCGCCTGCGCGATTCCGCCCGGATCGGCGGCTAAATCCAAAGTACCGTTGGGGATCATATCTGGTGACGCCGCGTTTTGATTGCTTGTACCACTTGGCTGGCTAGGTAATCGAATTAATCCAGGATGCATAAAGGTGGGCGTTGCAATTTCCAACCCCACCCGCGAAAAACCGAACAGACAACCCCGGGGGAAAACATGCCATACCGCGCGCCCATATCCGATTACGAAGTGATGTTCCGCCACGTCGTCGGATTCGATCAGATTGCGGCGACCGAAAAATTTTCGGAAGCCAGCGAAGATGTGGTCAGCGCGATCCTGACCGAGGCCGGCAAGATGTGCGAAGAGGTGATGGCCCCGCTGCAGCGCCCCGGCGACCTGGAACCGGCTCGGCTGGAAAACGGTGTGCTGCGAACCTCAGCCGGTTATGCCGAGGGCTGGAAGGCCATCGCCGAAGGTGGCTGGATCGGGATGAGTGGCGATCCGGAATATGGCGGCATGGGCCTGCCGATGGCTGTGACCACTGCAGTTAATGAGATGATGTCGGCTGCGTGTCTGTCCCTGCAACTGGCGCCACTGATGACCCAGGGCCAGATCGAGGCTTTGGAACATCACGCCAGCGACGAGTTGAAATCGCTGTATCTGCCCAAGATGATGGCGGGCGATTGGGCGGGCACCATGAACCTGACCGAACCGCAAGCCGGATCGGATGTGGGTGCGCTGTCCTCGAAGGCCGAAGCCAATGGTGACGGGACTTATGCGGTCAGCGGGCAGAAGATTTTCATCTCGTGGGGCGACAACGACTTCACCGAGAATGTCTGCCATCTGGTGCTGGCGCGCCTGCCGGACGGGGTGCCGGGAACCAAGGGGATTTCGCTGTTTCTGGTGCCCAAATATCTGCCTGATGAAAACGGCAATCCCGGTGTGGCCAACGATCTGAAAGTAGTGTCGCTGGAGCACAAATTGGGTTTGCATGGCTCACCGACCTGCGTGATGCAGTATGACGGGGCCAAAGGCTGGCTTGTGGGTAAGGAACATGGCGGAATGGCAGCGATGTTCACCATGATGAACAACGCCCGCCTGGGTGTTGGCGGTCAGGGTGTGGGGGCCGCCGAGGGCGCTTATCAGCGTGCTTTGGCCTATGCGCTGGAACGCAAGCAGGGCAAGACGCCCTCGGGCACGATCATTGACCACGCGGATGTGCGCCGGATGCTGATGAGCATGCGCGCCGATACCTTTGCTGCACGTGCCATCATGCTGGCCAATGCTGCGGCCATCGACATGGCCACGGCCACCGGAGATGCCGAATGGAACGCTCGTGCCGCTTTGCTGACCCCGATCTGTAAAGCCTTCGGGACTGAAACAGGCATGCGTGTCTCGGAAACCGGTGTGCAGGTTCACGGCGGCATGGGCTTCATCGAAGAAACTGGTGCTGCTCAGTATTACCGCGATGTCCGCGTCACCGCGATTTACGAGGGCACCAACGGCATTCAGGCCATGGACCTTGTGGCGCGCAAGATGATGGATGGGGGCGAAGCGGCCTCGCGCCTGTTGGATGAGATCGAGGATCACGCCGAACAGGCCCGCGCCAGCCTGCCGGATCTGGCGGGCCCCGTATGGGAAGCAACCGAAAGCCTGCGCGAGGCGACCGAATGGATCGTGGCGCAATCCGACATGAACGCTCGGTTTGCCGGTGCCGTGCCTTATCTGCACGCCTTTGCCCGCGTTCTGGGGGCGCATTACCATCTGAAGGCGGCACTGGCCGAACCCAACGGTCCGCGCTTTAAGCTGGCGCGGTATTACATCAACGCTTTGCTGCCGGAATACGCCGGTCTGCTGGCGCAGGCGCAGAACGGGGCCGAGGACATCTATGCCCTCAGCGCCGAGGAGTTGGCGGTTTGATGGACGGAGACACTCCTTTGGCGATGCGCTATCCGTGGCCTGAGCCTCCGGCCGAGGGTGAGGCGATCGAGATCGCCGAAGGGGTGCTGTGGATGCGCCTGCCGCTGCCGATGGCTCTGGATCACGTCAATATCTATGCGCTGGATGACGGCGACGGGTGGACGGTGATTGACACGGGGATGTCCTCGAACAAAACCCGGCGCATCTGGGAAGCGCTAATGGCGGGGCCGTTGGCGGGTAAACCGGTAAACCGAGTGGTTGTGACCCACCACCATCCCGATCACGTCGGCAATGCGGGGTGGTTCCAGTCCGAACATGGCGTGGAACTGGTCACGACCCGCACGGCCTGGCTGTTCGCGCGGATGCTGCAACTGGACGTGCAGGAAAGCTGGCCGCAGGAAACTTTGGACTATTACCGCAGCGCCGGGATGGACGCGGATCTTCTGGCCAGGCGGATGACCCAGCGACCGTTTAACTATTGCGACACGGTCTATCCCTTGCCTCTGGGCTTTACCCGAATCAAGCAGGGTAGTGTCATCCGCATGGGTGGGCGCGACTGGGACGTGCATATGGGCAACGGCCACGCGCCCGAACACGCCACGTTCTGGAGTCGCGATGACAATCTGGTGATCACCGGAGACCAAATCCTGAGCTCGATCAGCCCCAATCTGGGCGTCTATGTCACCGAACCGATGGCAGACCCGGTGGCCGAATGGCTTGAGGCCTGCGAGCGGTTGAAGGGCTTGGCGCGACCCGATCAACTGGCGCTGGGCGGACACAAGCTGCCCTTTACCGGTTTGCCATTGCGCATGCGGCAATTGATCGAAAACCACCACGGTGCGTTGGATCGTTTGCAGGATTATCTCGATCAACCCAAATCAGCTGCTGACTGTTTTTTGCCTCTGTTCAAACGTCAGATCGGAGAGCTTGAGTATGGGCTGGCGCTGGTCGAAGCGGTTGCACATTTGAACCATCTTTACCACATTGGAACTGTCACCCGGACGCGCCGCGCGGATGGGGCGTGGGAGTTTCAGCGCAAAGGGTAAAGCTATGCAGGACCAGATCGAAACATCGGCCGAGGCGGCAGAAGCGGCAGCTTTGCCCCGTTGCTATGAGGTACACGCCAACCCAGACGCGAAATCCGGTGCCAAGGATCTGCCCGGGCAGCTGCAAAAACCGGTCGAGACCAAAAGCCCGGCGCAATGGGCTTATGAGCGGCTGATCCTTTACATTCAGAACTTTGAGCAGACACTGACCGGTGATCAGGAGGTCGCCATGGGCTTTACGGGCGGTGACGCCGGTGTCATGCGGATCGAAGGAATGGGCTATTTCGATCCCGATATCATCACCTTTTACGGCTCGGACGCGACCGGGGCGCGGACCCAGCTGGTACAGCATGTCAGCCAGTTGAATGTGATGCTGCGAGCGCTACCCAAATCGGTCGAGGACAAGCCCGCCAATCGCATCGGGTTCCGACTTGCAAAGGATCTGGAAGAAAGCTGATCGCCTGACTTGCAATTCACGTCTGCGCAGCCTTGAATGAGTGCAACATTCAAGGGGGCCACGTGACCAGTTTCTCAGCCGTTACAACCGCCTACAGGCGCGCTTGGGCGCGTCGCCGCGTGTTCGTGCCAATCTATGTCGCCGTGCGCCTGCTGCTGGTGGCGCTAATTGCGCCAGGCGTGGCGATTACCGTGAACCTTGCCGTGTCGCTGTCGAATCAAACCGCGCTGACGGATCAGGCCATTGCTGCTTTTATCCTTTCGCCTGCCGGGTTCATTGCCGCCGTAGCCGTGCTGAGCTTGTTTCTGCTGGCCGAAGTGTTTGTTTTCTCGGTTATGGCCGGATCGTTGCGGATGGGCGAATCCGACCCGTGGCGAGCGGGCAGTTCGGCCATCGGCCTGATCCTTTCGCGCCTGCCAGCCTTGTTCGGATTTGCCGTGCGGTTCGTGCTGCGCGTTCTGCTGCTGGTGCTGCCCTTCGCCGTGGTTGCTGCGTTGATCGCGTGGTGGACGCTGACCGAATATGACATCAACTATTACCTGACCTTCCATCCGCCATCGTTCTGGGTGGCGGTGGTGCTGATCGGGGTGGTGGTTCTGGTCATGGCCTGGGTGCTGATCCGTCGGCTCTCGGCCTGGGCGCTGTCGCTGCATTTGGTCTTGTTTGAAAATGTCCACCCTGGGCATGCATTTAACATCAGCGCCAATCGGATGGAGGGCAAACGCGGGCGCCTTAAGATCGAGCTGGCGATATGGCTGATCCTGCGCCTGATCATCGCCGCGCTGATCGCCTGGGTCGCGGGTATCCTGTTTAACATCGTCCCCCTCCAAGGCGCCAGCCATCTGCGTCTGGCGTTGCTTTACAGCCTGCTGGTGGCCGGAGTTTGGTCATTGGCCGGATTGGTGCTGGCGGCGACTGCGCTGGGCGCGCTGGCGGTATTGCTGGATGGTTTTTTTAAGATCAAGACAGCCGAGCCGCCGCATCCTGAACCCGGCAGCCTGCGCATTCCGCTGTTGGCAACCGTCGGCGCGGCGGTGGTGGCCGTGTTGGTCGGGCTGTGGTTTGGCCAGCATTTGCTGGAACGTGTGCAAGCCCCCGACCGGGCCGAGGTCATCGGCCATCGCGGCGCGGCGGCGGTGCGCCCGGAAAACACCATGGCCGCAGTGCTCAAGGCCATCGAGGACGGCGCGGACTGGGTTGAAATCGACGTGCAGGAAACGGCGGATGACGTGGTCATCGTCGCCCATGACAGCGATTTCATGAAACTTGCGGGTGTGAACCTCAAGGTTTGGGATGCAACGATGGAGGATGTGGCCCAGATCGACATCGGCAGCTGGTTCGGCCCCGAATATGCCGATGAACGTACCCCCACCCTGCGCGAGGTGCTTGAGGCTGCCAAAGGTAATGCCAAGGTTATTATCGAGCTGAAATACTACGGCCATGATGTCGATCTTGAGAATCGCGTGGTGGCTCTTGTCGAAGAGCTGGAGATGCAAGACGACATTGCCACCATGTCGTTGAAATACCCTGCGGTGCAAAAGATGAAATCCATCCGCCCTGATTGGCGGGCCGGCGTTCTGGCGGCAACGGCAGTGGGTGACCTGACAGGGCTTGAAGGCGATTTCCTTGCCGTCAACGCCGCGATGGCGACGCCGGGTCTGGTGCGCTCGGTCCATGAGGCGGGCAAGGATATTTATGTCTGGACAGTGAATGACCCGTTGCAGATGTCGGCCATGGCCTCGATGGGGGTGGACGGGCTGATCACCGACCGCCCAGCGATGGCCAATGAGGTGCTGCGGGTGCGGGCCGAAATGGGCCCGGCCGAGCGGTTGTTGCTATGGATGGCGACCACATTTGGCATGTCCATCGACACAGGGGCGATGCGCGATGAAAGCCCATAAGCTGGCGGTCTTGCTGGTTTTGATGGCCGCTCCGGCAACGGCACAGGAATTCATGCGCAACCTCGAAATGCCAGCCCATCGCGCGCTGATCGCGCAACGTGGCGATACCGATCCCATCCCCTTTGAAACGGATGGCTGTTCAGGCGGTCTGTCGGCCAGCTGGCGCTTTGTGGCTGAAACTTTCCCCAAATTCAGTGCGCTGTATGAGGCACATCCGCCGTGGGAATATTGCTGCGTGACCCATGACCGCGCCTATCACAACGCAGGTGGCGCATCGCAAGCTGACGAGAGCTTTGACGCGCGTCAGGCCGCGGATGATGCTTTGCGCGCTTGTGTCAAACAGCACGGCGACGACCATGCCGAGGATTATGCCCAACGCTATGACATGACTCCTGACCAGATTCGTACCGCTCATTTCTTTACGGCCGAAGCGATGCATGCCGCCGTGCGATTGGGCGGCGGGCCCTGTTCCGGCCTGCCTTGGCGCTGGGGTTTCGGGTATCCGGGGTGTTCTGTATTTCAATCTGGGACCCCTGCGCGCGAATGACGTGGTGACAGCCCCTGGTTTTTCGATTATCCAACATCTCAAACACGCGAATTTAGGAATCTCTGAGTCATGGCTGAATACAAGCACGGCGAAATGGACATCACCGTTCAAACCAAAACCTTCAACGGTTTCATCAAGGCCACCACATGGTGCGTGGTTGCGATCGCCTTCCTCTGCCTCTTCCTGGCGGTCTTCGCCGCGTAATCCAAACCGGGGTCGACCGTGATCAGGATTTTGCTTGCCTGCCTTCTGGCGGCAACCGTTGCAGGCTGCACCGGATCGCAGCGCCCACAGGCAGATCAGTCGGAGGTTGTGGCTCGGTCCTACCGTGATCCCGGTCCCTCGACGCTGACCCTTTATACAATGATCAACACCCGGACCGGTTCGGGTGCGCATACGTCGTTGATGATCAGCGGCAGTGAGCGGGTGATCTTTGATCCCGCGGGCTCGTTCCGCGCGGATGTTGTGCCGATCAAGAATGACGTGCTGTACGGCATCACTCCGAATGTCGAACGCGCCTATCGCAGCAGCCACGCGCGCGAGACGCATTTTGCGCGAATCCAGACCATCGAGGTTACGCCGCAACAGGCCGAGATTGCTCTACAACTGGCCAAGCAGATGGGGCCGGTATCAAGTGCGTACTGCGCCAACTCGACCTCTCGGTTGTTGCAGCAGGTGCCGGGGTTCGAGCAGATCGGCACCACGTTCTACCCGGTGAAACTGTCCGAACAATTCGGCCAGATACCGGGGGTTTCCACCACCGAGTACCGTGAGAATGACGATGCCGACCTGCAAAAGGGTCTGGCGGAGAACAACGCCCTGCTGAACCAGCAGAGCGGTGCGCTAGCCCAATAGGTACAGCAGCGCGTAAAGGGTCGCAGCCCCGGAAAAAATCGCCGCAAGTACGTTTTTTGTGATCAACCCTGCCACCAACGCAACGGCTGCAGCGGCCATACGTGGGATGTCCGGTTGACCGTCGGTCGCAGTTGGCCAGACCACCAGTGGTGCGATCAGCGCTGGCAGAATGGCCACGGCGGTATAGCGTAAATGACGCAGCAGCCAGGGTGGCATCGGGCGATCCCCAACCAGGCCGAGGAACACGAACCGCAGGCCGTAGCTGCCCATTGCCAGCCCGACAATGATGATCCACATAGTGACCGGATCGACCGCGTTCATGACGTGACCTTTCTGCGTTCGAGCCACAGTTCCGCCTGCGCCCCAGCCATCATACCGGTGCACCCAGCCACCAGCAGGCCCAGGTTATACGGCACCGCTACTGTCAGCAGTGAGACTGTGATGGCGACCAATGCAGCCACAACGTGTGGAAGGGTGCGCATCATCGGCCCGATCATTGCCAGAAACGTGATCGGCAGCGCAAAATCCAGTGCCCAGCTTTCGGGAATCCGCGTGCCCAGCACTGCCCCCAGATAAGTGGACAGTATCCACAAGGGCGTGATCGGTGAAACCGAGCCAAAGAAATAGGCCATGCGTTGAGGCACGGACATTTGGGGCTCTTTTTCGAACCGGACCATGCAGCTGGCATAGGATTGGTCGACGACCAGATAGGCGCCAATGGCACGTTGCCACAACGGTGCGGCCCCCAGATAAGGTGTCAGCGAGGCCGAATACATCGCCATCCGCAGGTTCACAGCCAAGGCTGAGGCCAGAATGATCACGGTTGGCGCGTTATCCTGCAGCAATTGCAGGGCCGCGAATTGCGCAGCGCCTGCGAAAACAGTGGCCGTGAACGCCATCGTCTGAACGATGGTCAGCCCGGTTTCGGTTGCAAAAACTCCGAACAAGGTGCCGAAAGGGATGGCGACGAAAATGAACGGGGTCCCGTCGCGAAAACCCTTCCAATAGTATGACTTGGTTGTGGTGTCTGCCATGGCTAAATCCTATGGTAATAGCCGCAGCAGTAGCGGTCTTGGGAAAGGGTTGCAATTGGCCAAGGAACTGGATGTCTCGGACTACATCATCGCCCCCGATCCCGGCGCGGCCCGCCTGACCCGCGCGGTCGAGGGCGTGGACCAGAATGGAGAGGTCAGCCAGATCTCGGTGGTGGAAGAGCGCCCTTTGACGATTTTCCTCAATTCGCAGGAGATCGTCACCGCAATGACTATTGGGGACTACCCGGAATATCTTGCGCTGGGGTTCCTGCGCAATCAGGGCATGCTACTGGCAGATGATCAGATCACGCGGGTCGATTATGACGACGATTTGGAAACTGTGATCGTGCGTACCGCGCGCGAGACATCCTATGAAGACAAGCTGAAGAAAAAGACCCGCACCAGCGGGTGCGCGGTTGGCACGGTGTTCGGCGACATGATGGAAGGGCTAGAGGACGTGCGCCTGCCGCAGGTTCAGGTGCGGACCTCGTGGCTGTATGAGCTGGCGGCTAAGATCAATCGCACGCCGTCGCTGTATCTAGAAGCCGGGGCGATCCATGGTACGGTGCTGTGTCGCGAAAACCGTCCTTTGGTCTATATGGAGGATGTGGGCCGCCACAACGCGGTCGATAAAATCGCGGGTTGGATGTTGTCCGAGGGCGAGGCAGCAGAGGACAAGATCCTATACACCACCGGTCGCCTGACTTCCGAGATGGTGATCAAAACCGCGATGATGGGCATCCCGGTTCTGGCCTCTCGCTCGGGCTTCACTGCCTGGGGCGTTGAGATCGCGCGCGAGGTCGGCCTGACCCTAATCGGCCGCATGCGCGGGCAGCGATTCGTGTGCCTTTCGGGTGAGGACCGCCTGATGCGCGACGTGGACCCGGCCAGCGTGGCGGTTGAGGATAAGAAGCATCGCAGGAAAAGTGCTGGGTAACCATGTCGGATAATTTGTTAATAGTGCCGTTGATCTTGGGGCCATTCGTGGTTTTTGGCATAGCGGGATTTTGGATTGCGGCCCGGCTTTGGTGGCCTCTTTTGGCAAGACTCGACATACCCCGGCGAAACCGAAGAGTGTCACGAAATCTGCTGTTTTCAGGATGCATAAACGGCACGCCGGAAACTATTTCAGAGCTGAAAAGGTGTAGACGCGCTTTCGCAGTTTTGTTCGCCGTATTCCTCGTGTTGTCCTATTTTATCTTCGGGTTTCCTGCCGCGATGTTCTTTTTGGCCTTCTTTGTAGTCAACGTCTTGACGACGCGGCCCTATGAACTCCTGGAGATCTCCACATGACGCGCCCACTCGGCATCATCCTCGCAGGTGGTCTCGCCACCCGAATGGGCGGCGGCGACAAGGGCCTGTTGCAGATCGGCGGGCAGAGCCTGCTGTCCCATGTGATCGACCGGCTGGCCCCACAGGTGGACGGCCTTGCGCTGAATGCTAATGGTGATCCGGAACGGTTCGCCGATCTGAACCTGCCCATTCTGCCTGACACGATCGAAGGCTTTGCTGGTCCTCTGGCGGGCGTTCTGGCCGGGCTCGACTGGGCGGCCACGCAAGGGGCTGACTATATCGTAACTGCTGCTGCCGACACGCCGTTCTTACCCCGCGATCTGGTGGAGCGTTTGGTTGCTGCGACCGAAGGTCAGACACATCCGTTGGCACTGGCCACCACGCCGCGCACCGGGGAAGAGCTGAAATCTGGGGGTGGAAAGCGGATAAACCGACACCCGACCTTTGGTCTCTGGCCGGTCGCACTGCGCGATGATTTGAGGGATGCGCTGAACGATGGGTTGCGCAAAGTCGTGCTTTGGACTGACAAACATGACGGGCGCGAGGCTCTATTCCCCGCCGATCCCTTTGACCCGTTTTTCAACGTCAACACCCCTGACGATCTGGCTCGCGCGGAACAACTGCTGGAGCAAGCATGAGGGTCTACGGCGTCACCGGCTGGAAAAACGCAGGCAAAACCGGGTTGATGGAGCGGCTGGTGACTGAAATCACCGGGCGCGGTTTTACTGTCTCGACCTTGAAACACGCCCATCACGCTGTGGATGTAGATCAGCCGGGTACGGACAGCTATCGTCATCGCACCGCAGGCGCTTCCGAGGTTCTGCTGGCCTCGGGTCAACGCGTCGCGATCATGCAAGAGCTGCGCGGCGCCCCCGAGCCATCATTGGAGGCTTTGTTGGCGCGCCTGTCGCCGGTTGATCTGGTGCTGATCGAGGGGTTCAAGCGCGAAGCCCACCCCAAGGTCGAGGCCTACCGGGCCGTGGCAGGGAATACGCTGATGGCCCCTGAGAATGCCTCCGTCCGTGCCGTCGCCAGTGACACGCCGTTGGATGTAGAAGTGCCGGTCTTTGACCTGAATGATACCGCAGCCATCGCGGATTTCATTTTGCACGAGGTCGGTTTGTGACCAGTTTCGACAGTTTTGCTATGGTCGACTGGTCCGGTGGCAATGACACCGGCCCCCGCCCGCGCAAGGATGCAATCTGGGCCTGTGTGGTCCGTCAGGGCAGGGCAGAGGAACCAATTTACCTCAGAAACCGAAAGATTGCTGAGCAATGGCTGCAAGACCTGATAGCGGATGAGATTGCCGCCGGACGGCGGTTGTGTCTGGGGTTCGATTTTCCCTTTGGCTATCCCAAAGGGTTCGCCCACGCACTGACCGGATCGGATGATCCACTGCATTTGTGGGAGTGGTTTGAGGAACGGATCGAGGATTCGCCAAAAACCAACAACCGGTTCGACTTGGCCGGAGAGATCAACCGCCGCTTTGGCGGCAAGGGCCCGTTCTGGTTCAATGGCGTGCAGCGGGACATCGACGGTCTGCCCAAGAACAAGGCTGATTATCACAACCCCTTTCCCGACCGCCGTTCCGTCGAATTGATACCCGAAGCCAAGGGCACATTTACCTGCTGGCAAATGGGCGGGACCGGTGCTGTGGGTGGTCAGGTCATGACCGGCCTGCCGGTTCTGGCCCGTTTGCGTCGCGCTTTCGCAGGGAAGGTCTCGGTCTGGCCGTTCGAGGTGCTGGACACTCTGGTTGCCTTTGTGGAAATCTGGCCCTCGCTTACCCTGGAGGCTGGGCCTAAAGACCAGATCAAGGACGCTTGGCAGGTTGAGCAGGTCGCCATGTCGCTAGCCGGAATGCCGCCCGAGGAATTGGCGGACCACCTAAACGTCAACGCAGCAGAGGAAGGCTGGATTTTGGGAGTGTCACAACGCAAGCCGGATATCGCACCGCCCCCCCTGCGCAACGATTGTTTTGCCTTGCCCGCAGGGGTGAACTGGACGCCTGTGGATGACGCGCTGGCCTTGCTGCGCCAGCGCTTGACGGTGGTCACAGCGACCGAAACGGCGGCTTTGCCGCAGGCCACAGGGCGCATTCTGGCCGAGGATATCATCGCTAAACGCTCGAACCCGCCGCAGCCGAATACGGCTGTGGATGGCTATGGGTTTGCCGGTGCGGTACCTGAGGGCCCGCAGGTGATGCCCTTACATCCCGGACGTACAGCGGCGGGAATTCCGTTCGATGGCACGGTGCCGGATGGCCACGCATTGCGCGTGCTGACCGGCGCGGCGCTGCCTGCGGGCGTGGACACGGTCATTCTGGAAGAGGACGTGACAGTACAGGACGGCCACATCGCCTTTCACGGCCCTTTGAAACAAGGGGCCAATACTCGTCGCGCTGGTGAGGACATAACCGAGGGCGATCTGGTTCTGCCCGCGGGTCGCAGGTTGACGCCTGCCGATCTGGCATTGTTGTCGGCCACCGGAATCGCAGAGGTTTCCGTGCGCAAGACGCTGCGAGTGGCAGTGTTGTCGACCGGGGACGAGTTAGTCGAACCCGGAGAAAGTGCCGGGCTGGGCCAGATATTTGATGCCAATCGTCCAATGCTGCTGTCGCTGATCGAGCGCATGGGCTTTCAGCCGGTAGATATGGGGCGGGTTTCAGACGACCGGGAGGATTTGCGCGACCGCCTGAACACAGCGGCGGAACAGGCGGATGTGATCCTGACCAGTGGCGGTGCATCTGCCGGGGATGAGGATCACGTATCGGCCCTGTTGCGAGAGGCGGGCGCGATGCAGGAATGGCGGATTGCGCTAAAACCAGGACGGCCGCTGGCTCTGGGATTGTGGGAAGGTACGCCGGTGTTTGGCCTGCCGGGCAATCCGGTGGCGGCCAAGGTTTGTACGTTGATCTTTGCACGTCCGGCGTTGGGTCTGATGGCCGGTGAAGGCTGGCAGGACCCACAGGGGTTTGATCTGCCTGCCGCTTTTGAAAAACGCAAGAAACCGGGCCGCCGCGAATATCTGCGCGCCCGTGTGCGCGATGGCCGGGCCGAGGTATTTGCCTCGGAAGGGTCGGGCCGTATCAGTGGGCTTAGCTGGGCGGAAGGGCTGGTCGAGATCGAAGACGGCGCACGGCATATCAAACCGGGCGATATGGTCCGGTTCATCCCCTACGGTAGTTTTGGGCTTTAATCAAAGGTCCCAGCGACGCGCCCCAGCAGCATAAACGCCCGCGCTGTGCGGGTTTCGCCCAGGGCTGTCAGATCGGCATCGCTGGCTTCGGGCTCAAAGGCCACTATCATGTGGTCAAATCGGCGCAGGAAATGGTGCGCGGCGTCGCGAAAGATCGGATCCTGCTTCATGCGCGCAGCCGTTAGCGCCAGCGATGACCGATCCCGAATACCACCCAATGCCGCAACCGAGCGTCCACGGGCACCCTGCGCGAATTGGCGCCAGATTTCGGGGCGAGCCATGTCAGGGCGCAGGTCATCCATATAGATGCCTTCCTGGCTGAGCAGGGTTAGAACATCCTGCGAAGCCTGCACCAATTGCGCGGTCTTGCGGTCCTTCAGCGCCAGACGCAGGGCATCGAACCCTTCGGTGTCATCTTGAGTTTCGGGAAAGTTCAGCGCCCGGATGAAGATATTAGTGCTCAGCGGCGGAGCAATGTCTTCGGCCTGCGTGCCCAGCTCTAACGTGGTTTGGTCGCCGGTTCGGATCGGCGCAGCTGCCCGCGCAGGTTCGCTGCGATTGGTGGAAAACGTGGCGAGCGCGCTTTCAGTTTTTTTCGTGGATACGGCGATTTCGTCCAGCTTCTTGCTGACTGCCGGTTCATGGGAAATAGCGGCCCGCTGTTGCTGAAGGACATAGGTGTGCCGGATTGCATCAATCGCGGTCTGCAACCGCTCACTTTCTTCGCGCATGACGCGGCTGGCGCGCATCGCCGTGGCCGCGACCCAGATCATTGCCACCGGCATAAACACCGCCAATAGGGTGACCACAAACCCGCCGCCCTCAACATCGTCGGGCAGCACCAGAAAGACCACCGAAACCACCAGCCAGATCAAGCTCAGCACAACGGCTGCGATTTCGATCTCGGTTACGGACGGGCGAGAGGGCTTGTCGTAAATACCCAGCGACGTCGGTCGCTCGGCTTCCTGTTCAGACTTGGGCTCGGACATGAGGGACGCTCCGGTCAGGCGTACTCGATACTCAGAACTTCGTAAGACCGAACACCGCCGGGGGTGCGGACCTCGACACTGTCGCCTTCGTCCTTGCCAATCAGGGCACGGGCGATGGGGGATTTGATGTTCAGCAGGCCGTTTTCGATATTGGCCTCGTACTCACCCACAATTTGCCAGGTCTTTTCTTCATCTGTGTCTTCATCGACCAGCGTAACCTTTGCACCGAATTTGATCGCACCAGACAGTTTGGCCGGGTCGATCACGTCGGCCAGCGACAGGATGCCTTCCAGCTCTTTGATGCGACCTTCGATAAATCCCTGCTTTTCGCGGGCCGAGTGATACTCGGCATTTTCCTTCAGGTCGCCCAGTTCACGGGCCGAGGCGATGGCCTCGATGATCGCAGGGCGCTCAACGGATTTCAGGTTCTTCAGCTCTGCCTCGAGCGCGGCATTGCCCGCAGGCGTCATCGGAATTTTTTCCATGGTCTTGTCGTCCACGCATAAATTGATGCGCCCCGCCGCATGGAACCAGCGTCGGGGCGAATTGATGGGTTGGCAAATACCTGACCCAAATGAGGCGTGAATTGCAAGAGGGCTTGGCCCTTCAGCGGGCGGATTACGGCCTATCCATAACTAATCACTTCGAATTCGATGCCATTGTCGTCGTCAAAGTAGAACCGTTTGCCGGGTTCGTAATCTGCATGGGATTTTGGGGTGAATCCGGCTTTGATCACTTGCTGTTCGGTAGCGTCGAGATCTTCGACCAAAACACCCACATGGTTCAGCCCGCCAATGATGTCATAGCTGCTTTCGCCTGATAGTTGCGGATCGCTGGGCGCATACAGTGCCAGATAGGTGTGCGCGCTGCCGACATGCACCGTGTAGCCGCCCGCTATGGCCGGGCCTTCCCAGCGGGTTTTCCAGCCAAATACCTTGTGCATCCATGCGGCCGAGGCCTGCGGGTCGCGAACGGTGAAATTGGTGTGTTCGAGTGTCGCCATCATGGGGGTCTCCTTTGTGAATTGAGGCTTGTCACGACTCACTGTAATTTCTAAACCTAACTTTAAGTCAAGGTAATTTTGCGAGATCAAAATGGCGGTATCTGAGGGGCTGGCAATTGGCGCATTGGCCCGGCGCACCGGGCTGGCGGTATCGGCTATCCGGTATTACGAGGCACAGGGTCTGATCGCGCCTTGGCGCAACGCAGGCGGGCAGCGGCGGTATCAGCGCGCCGATATTCGGCGGTTGAGTTTCGTCATGATCGCCCAGCAATTCGGATTGACCTTGCCTGAGATCAGGGAGGTGCTGTCAGACCTGCCCGGCAACCGCACACCGACACCAAAGGATTGGCAGAGAATTAGTGTCGGGCTGCGTGACCGTCTGGATCAGCGAATCGCCACCTTGACGCGGTTGCGCGACAATCTGGATGGCTGCATCGGTTGCGGTTGTCTGAGCCTGCCGAAATGCGCCCTTTACAACCCGGATGACCGCGCCAAATCCCATGGTAGCGGTCCCAGGTACCTTATGGGGGACTCTCCCGATACATAACTGCCGCATTGCAGCAATGTTACGCCGTGTTTTGATTGACCAAGGTCTTTCCAACCATGTAATCAGCCGTGAAACAATATTGCGCCGACCGCATGTAGAAAGCGCCAATTCGGAAAGTTAGCTAAGGAGCCCGCGATGGCCGAGATTGAACGCGAAGCGATGGAATACGATGTGGTGATCGTGGGCGCAGGCCCGGCGGGCCTGTCAGCGGCCATCCGTCTGAAACAGCTGGATGCCGATCTGAACGTCGTTGTTCTGGAAAAGGGCTCGGAAGTGGGCGCGCATATCCTGTCGGGCGCGGTGCTGGATCCGTGCGGTCTGGACGCGCTGATTCCTGACTGGAAGGAAAAAGGCGCGCCGCTGAACACGCCGGTGACCGAAGACAATTTCTATATGCTGGGTGAGGCGGGCAAGATTCGCATCCCGAACTTCCCGATGCCGCCACTGATGAACAACCACGGCAACTACATCGTCTCGATGGGCAATGTCTGCCGTTGGATGGCAGAACAGGCCGAAGAGCTGGGCGTGGAAATCTTCCCCGGCATGGCATGTTCGGAACTGGTTTATGGCGACAATGGCGAGGTCAAAGGCGTCGTGGCTGGCGTGTTCGGCCTTGAGCCCGACGGATCGTATGGCCCCGGCACCGAGCCAGGGATGGAACTGCACGGCAAATATGTCTTCCTGTCGGAAGGCGTGCGCGGCTCGCTGTCCAAGGAAGTGATCGCCAAATACGATCTGCAGGCTGGCAAAGAGGTGCAGAAATACGGCGTCGGTATGAAAGAGATCTGGGAGATCGATCCGGCCAAGCACAAGGAAGGCTCGGTCACCCATACCATGGGCTGGCCGCTGGGCAGCAATGCGGGCGGCGGGTCGTTCATCTATCACCTGGAAAACAATCAGGTCTATGTCGGGTTCGTGGTGCACCTGAACTACAAGAACCCGCATCTGTACCCGTACATGGAGTTCCAGCGCTTCAAGCATCACCCGGTGGTGGCCGATCTGCTGAAAGGCGGCAAGCGCGTGGCTTATGGTGCACGTGCGATCACCGAGGGCGGCTATCAGTCGATGCCCAAGCTGGTGGCGCCCGGTGTGGCGCTGCTGGGCTGCTCGGCGGGCATGGTCAACGTGCCGCGCATCAAGGGCAACCACAACGCAATGCTGTCGGGCAAGGCCGCTGCCGAAGCAGCCTATGACGCCATCAAGGCTGACCGTTCGGGCGATGAGCTGACCGCTTATGAGGTCGATGTCCGTGACGGCGCCATTGGTGACGACCTGAAAAAAGTGCGCAACGTCAAACCGCTGTGGTCGAAATACGGCCTGACCGCTTCGCTGGTACTGGGCGGTATGGACATGTGGACCAACACGCTGGGCTTTTCGCTGCTGGGCACGCTGGGCCACGGCAAGAACGATGCTGAATCGACCGAAGAGGCCAGCAAGCATCAGCCCATCGACTATCCCAAACCCGATGGCACGCTGTCCTTCGACCGTCTGACCAACGTCTCGTTCGCGATGACCAACCACGAGGAAAGCCAGCCCTGCCACCTGAAGCTGACCGACCCGGACATTCCGGTCAAAGTGAACCTGCCCAAGTTCGACGAACCGGCGCAGCGTTACTGCCCGGCAGGCGTGTATGAGATGGTCGAGGATGAAGGCACACCGCGCTTCGTGATCAACTTCCAAAACTGCGTGCACTGCAAGACCTGTGATATCAAAGACCCCAGCCAGAATATTACCTGGACCACACCCCAGGGCGGCGACGGGCCAAACTATCCAAACATGTAAGCAAAAAACCGGGCACTGGCAGGGTCGTGAAAGCTCTGCCATTGCCTCTTGCCAGCCAAAGCCCTAGCTTGTTTCGCAGACAAGAACAGCAAGGCAGGATTTTGGTGATTTCTCTGGTTCGTCGCGCCGCAGTGGCTGCGCTCTTCACCTCGTCGATTGCGCTTCCGGCGCTGGCGGATTCCGGGTCAGGTGCATATCTGGCCGGCCGTCAGGCTATCTATCAGAACGATTACTCGTCTGCTGAAAGATACTACGCGCAGGCCCTAAAGGCCGATCCCGAAAATGCAGCATTGCTAGAAAGCGTTGTTGTCGCCCGGCTGGCCCTGGGCGAAGTAAAACGCGCACTGCCTGTTGCGCAGATGATTGAAGATATCGGCCTGCCCAGCCAGGCAGCTCGGATGGTGATCACCGCTAATCTGGTGGCCGATGGCAAGCTCGATGAATTGCTGGCCCGCGATCCCGAAACACAGGGAGTGGGGCCTTTGGTCGATGGCCTGATGCAGGGTTGGGCGTATATTGGCCAAGGGGCCATGACCAGTGCGATGGAAAAGTTTGACGAGGTCGCAACGCAGGACGGCTTGCGCGACTTCGCCCTGTACCACAAAGCGTTGGCGCTGGCCTCGTTTGGCGATTTCGAGGGGGCTGAAGAAGTTTTCACGGCCCATAACGGTGCTGTCGCCCGCTTTTCCCGCCGGGCAGCTCTGGCCAGAGCTGAGGTTCTGTCGCAGCTGGACCGTAATGAAGAGGCCCAGCAATTCCTTGGTGAGGTATTTGCGGCGGGCAGCGACCCGTCCATCGAAGGTTATGTGGCGCGTTTGAGCGAAGGTGACACCCTGCCGTTCACCCATGTGCAATCGGCGCGGGATGGCATGGCCGAGGTGTTCTTTTCCGTTGGCGCGGCGCTAAGCAACGAGGCGGCGCAGAATTACGTCCTGCTCTATGTTCGCACAGCTGTCTTTCTGCGCCCGGGTCACGTTGACGCAATTCTGCTGAGTGCCGAGCTGCTGGACGCGCTGGAACAATATGATCTGGCCGTGGAAGCCTATCGTCAGGTGCCCGTCAGTAGTAGCGACTATCATGCTGCCGAGTTGGGCCGGGCCGAGGTACTCAGCCGGTCAGACAAAAAGGATGCGGCTGCCGAGGTGTTACAGACGCTGGCCAGCCAGAACCCGAACCTGCCCAGCGTTCATGTGGCGTTGGCCGATCTGCAACGCCAGCAAGAGGATTACGCCAACGCAGTTGCGTCTTATGATCGTGCGATTGAGCTGACCGATACCGGTGCAGGCGGGAATTGGTTCCTACACTATGCTCGTGGCATCTCGCACGAAAGGCTCAAGCAATGGGATCAGGCCGAAGCTGATTTCCGTCGCGCGCTGGAACTGAACCCGGATCAGCCGCAAGTGCTGAACTATCTGGGGTATTCTCTGGTTGAACGGCGTGAAAAGTTGGACGAGGCGTTGGACATGATCGAACGGGCAGTCGCGGCGCGACCAGACAGTGGCTATATCGTCGACAGTCTGGGCTGGGTCCTGTTCCGTCTGGGCCGTTATGACGAGGCCGTTGAACATATGGAGCGCGCAGTCGAGCTGATGGCGGTTGACCCGGTGGTGAACGACCATCTGGGCGACGTATATTGGGCCGTGGGCCGCGCGCGTGAGGCGGAATTCCAGTGGAAGCGCGCCTTGTCCTTCATTGATCCCGAAGACACTGATGGTGAGGCGGATCCCGACCGTATCCGCCGCAAGCTGGAAATCGGTCTGGATGGCGTTCTGGCCGAAGAAGGGGCAGAACCGCTGAAGGTTGCCAATGGCAACTGAGGCTTTCGCGCCCGCCAAAATCAACCTGACCCTACATGTGACCGGCCAACGGGCTGATGGATATCACCTGTTGGATTCACTGGTCGTGTTTGCGGATGTCGGCGACAGGTTGCACTTCACGCCAGGCCCCGAATTGTCGATTTCAGTTACCGGAGAACACGCCAAAGGTGTCCCTACGGATAGCCGTAACCTAGTCTGGAAAGCAGCCGAGGCTGCGGACTGGACCGGGCATATCGGCCTGAACAAGGTGCTGCCGCATGGTGGCGGAATTGGCGGAGGATCATCCGACGCCGCAGCAACCCTCCGCATGGCCGCTGATCAAGGCATGCCCATCTTGCGTGACAAGCCGCTGTCTCTGGGTGCGGATGTGCCGGTCTGTATGTTGGCCCATGCCGCCCGGATGCGTGGGATTGGTGAGCAGCTAGACCCGGTGGCATTGCCCCCATTGCCTGCCTTGTTGGTCAATCCCGGCGTAGAAATGCCCACTGGCGCGGTGTTCTCGGCCCTGGACAGTCGTACCAACCCACCTATGCCCGATGATATCCCTGATTTTGAGACACCCGAGGATTGCGCGACATGGCTGCGAAGGCAGCGCAATGATCTGGAACCACCGACAATAGGGTTGGCTCCAGATGTGGCCCGTGTGCTTGATGAATTGTCAGACACTAAACAGGCGCTACTGGCCCGCATGTCGGGCTCGGGCTCAACCTGTTTTGCGCTCTACCCCACGATGAAAGACGCGCATTTCGCAGCTTATGAGATCGGCGCGGCCCATCCCGATTGGTGGTGCCGCGCAGTACAGCTTAATTGAGGCGAGAGACGACGTAATCGGCCAGATCGCGCAGCAATGTGCGAATCTCATGATCGGGCAGGGGCGCCAGCGCATCCTTTGCCTTGGTAGCCCAGCCAAACGCGTCCGTCCGCGTGGCGTCCAGCGTGCCGTATTTGCCCATCAGGCTCAACGCGTGGTCCAGATCGCCCTCGTCCTGACGGCCCCGGCCAATTGTTCGCTCCCAAAATGCGTGCTCGTCAGGGGTCGCTTGCGCCACAGCCTTGATCACCGGCAAAGTCAATTTGCGCTCGCGGAAGTCGTCACCAATGTTTTTGCCCGTGGTTATGCTATCGCCTTGATAATCCAGCAAATCATCGGCGATCTGGAAGGCAATACCCAGCGCATCACCATAGTCGTAAAGCGCATTGACCTGTTCCTCCGACGCGCCTGCGATCACACCGCCAACTTCGGTCGCGGCCGAGAACAGCGCGGCGGTCTTGCCGCGCACAACCTGCAGGTAAATCGCTTCATCGGTGCCCAGATCGGTGGCTGCAGTCATCTGCAGCACTTCGCCTTCGGCAATTGTGGCCGAGGCATTGGCCAGAATATCCAGAACGCGCAGCGATCCAGTCTCAACCATCAGCTGGAAACTGCGGGAGAACAGGTAATCGCCCACCAGAACGCTGGATTTGTTGTCCCACAGCAGGTTCGCCGTTGGGCGGCCACGCCGTTGGGCGCTTTCGTCGACAACGTCGTCATGCAGGAGGGTCGCGGTGTGGATGAATTCTACCGTTGCAGCCAGACGCACATGATGGTCGCCCGAATAACCGAACAGGCGTGCAGCGGCCAGCGTCAGCATCGGGCGCAGCCGTTTGCCGCCAGCTTCGACCAGATGCGCCGTCACCTCGGGGATGCGCGGCGCGTGTTCCGAGGCCATGCGCGTGCTGATCAATTCATTCACCGCGCCCATTTCGTCGGTCAGAAGGTCCGCCAGCCGCTCATGCGGTTTTGTGATCGTGTCGATATCCATCACACTCCTGATACAAGGCTCGACTTTCGGCTAACCTTGCCCTTACATCCATCCCCATGAAAGAACTTTTGCGCAGCACCGATCCAACGATCCTGGCCTTTGCTTCGGCCCTTCTTGAGGGTGAGGATATAGACTGCTTTCAGATGGACGTAAATATGAGCATCCTCGAAGGCGGCATCGGAATCTTCCCCCGCCGCCTTATGGTGCGGGCCGATGATCTGACGCGGGCCGAACGGGTGATGCGTGATAACGAAATTCCCTTGGGCCGATGAGTCATTTCCCAGATAGCGAATTGACCTGTAACGATTTTTTGAACGGCCGTGTGCGCCTGTGGCAGCCGCGTTCGGGATATCGTGCGGGTGTGGATCCAGTCTTGCTGGCAGCGGCTGTCCCGGCGACACGTGGTCACACCGTGCTGGAGCTGGGCTGCGGGGCAGGGGCGGCGATCCTCTGCCTTCTGGCGCGCGTACCAGGGTTGCAAGGTGTCGGTGTGGAATTGCAGACACCTTATGCCGATCTGGCGCGTCGTAACGCGGCTGAAAATGAAGCATCGTTAGAAGTAGTCGAGGCCGATCTCACTGCCCTTCCTTCTGATTTGAGACAACGCCAGTTCGATCATGTGATTGCCAACCCGCCTTATTACCGTGCCGGAGCACACAGCGCCGCCGCTGACGAAGGGCGGGCCGTCGCGCTGGGTGAGGGCACAGCGCTGGAACTTTGGTTCGATATTGCGGCCAAACGCCTCGCGCCTCGCGGCTATTTGCACATGATCCAAAAGGCCGACCGTTTGCCGGACATGCTGGTGGCGTGTAACGGGCGTTTGGGCTCGGTCGAGCTGTTGCCGCTGGCGGCACGCACCAGTCGGGCCGCAGAATTGGTGATTCTACGGGCCAGAAAGGGCGGAAAAGCCGCGTTTCGGCTGCATGCGCCACTGATCCTGCATGCCGGGGATCGCCATGAAAAAGACAGTGAAAGCTATACTCCGCAGGTTTCGGCGGTCCTGCGCGACGGGGCTGCTTTGCCGGGATTTTCCGGTCAATAGGCATTAACCAGCCGAATTTGTCGGATTTATTACAGAATCTGTGCGTATGCAGCGTGACAGTCTGGAAACGATGTGGTCAACTTCTTACGTGAAACTCAGACACCAACAGAGGAGTATCGCCATGAGCGTGAGCGCACACTTGACCGAACTGAAGAAGAAGCACGAATCTCTCGGTCTCGAAGTAGAACAAGCCCAACGCTCGCCAGGTATCGATGATCTCCATATTGCGCAACTCAAAAAACAGAAGCTTAAGTTAAAAGAAGAGATCGAACGCTTATCACACTAGCGAGTCATACTGGCCTGCGCGGCAATCGCCGCGCCGCCTGTGATGAAAACGGCCGCGATCGCCAGCTCCCAGGACGGGGCGGCGATCCCGGCCACAACCAAAGCCAACGTAGACAACAGCGGTGCCGCGTAAGAGGCCGTGCCGAGGATTTGTATGTCGCCCTGCTTTACCCCGATATCCCATACATAAAACGCCAACCCCACCGGCCCCAGTCCAAGTGCTAAGACCGAGGCCCAGCCAAAAGCGCTGTTGGGCCAAATGGTGTCTTCAACGGCCAGATGCAGCGCACCCGAGGCGATGGCGGCCGAAATGCAAAACACCGCAACCGAACTGGTCGGCGTGTCCCCCAACCGGCGCGACAGGACCGAATAGCCCGACCATGTCAGCGCGCATAGCAGCGCCAACCCATACCCGGGCAGATGAGCGGTCTGAAACCCCGCACTGCCGCCCCCGGCGATGATCACGGTGGCACCGGCAAAGCCCAGACACGCCCCGAAGAGATGACCGATACGCAGATGCTCGCCCGGTAAAAGCCCAGAAAACAGCACGATCAGCAGGGGCCAAAGATAGGCGATCAGCCCGGCCTCGGCCGCCGGAGCCATGCGCAGGGCCGAGAAGTACAACGCGTGGTAGCCAAATAACCCTACAGTACCGAATAGATACGTCGTCCAAGGCACTGCACGTAGTTGGGGCATCCCGCCCGACGCCCATGTCCAGATCAGACCCAGTGAGCCTCCAATAGAAAAACAGATGGCGTTCAGCAAAAGCGGCGGCGTGGGCGTAGAGCCGACCGTAAACAGCGCCAGCAGAGACCACAGTAGAACGGCCACAAAACCGATGGCCGTAGCGCGTGTTTTTGTCATGGGAAGACCTCTTGCTGCGTTTTGATTTGAACGGACAGGGCCGCCAGGGAGATTTACAATTCTTCAACATGCCTGCCGAGACAAAAAAGGCCGATCCAAAAGGACCGGCCTGCTTTGTTTATTGTACGTCAGATCAGACGAAGAACTGCGCACCGTTGGCCGAAATCGTCGAGCCATTGATGAACTGAGAATCGTCAGACGCCAGGAATGCCACGCAGCGCGCGATTTCTTCGGGCTCGCCCAGACGACCGGCGGGAATCTGACCGATGATGGATTCGCGAACTTTTTCCGGAACCGCCATCACCATCTCGGTTGCGATATAGCCGGGGCAAATCGCGTTTGCAGTGATGCCCGCGCGTGCGCCCTCTTGCGCCAGGGACTTCACGATGCCCAGATCGCCTGCTTTGGTCGCGGCATAGTTCACCTGTGCAAACTGCCCTTTCTGACCATTGATCGAGCTAATGACGATTACGCGGCCAAACTTGCGCTCGCGCATGCCGGGCCAAATGGGGTGAACGGTGTTGAACACGCCGGTCAGGTTGGTGTCGATCACGTCTTTCCACTGATCGGGTGTCATTTTGTGGAAGGGTGCGTCGCGGGTGATGCCTGCGTTGGCGACCACGATGTCGATCGGGCCAACCTCGGCCTCGACCTTTTCGAGGCCAGCTTTTGATTCGTCGTAATCGGCCACGTTCCACTTGTAGGTGGCGATGCCGGTTTCCTCGGTGAATTTTGCGGCGGCTTCGTCATTGCCGGCATAGGTGGCTGCAACATTGTAGCCTTCGGCCTTGAGCGCCTTGGAAATTGCTGCGCCGATGCCGCGGGAACCGCCGGTGACGAGTGCTGTACGTGCCATTGAGGAATCCTCCAATTTAGTCTGACTTGGTAATTCTGTTACTCTGAGAGAGATTGCTGCGCAATATCGTTTCGTGTTCGTTTTTGTCTTTCTGTTCGGCGATATTGTCGCATCTACGGTTTAAAGCCTGATTGTAACAAAAAAGGGCGTCCAGTGGACGCCCTTTTCTATTTAGTTGTCAACGCACTTAGTCGCGCTCCACGCACAGGGCGACACCCATGCCGCCACCAATGCACAGGGTCGCCAGACCCTTTTTCGCGTCGCGGCGTTTCATTTCGAACAGCAGCGTGTTCAGAACGCGGCAACCCGAAGCACCGATTGGGTGACCGATTGCGATGGCTCCGCCGTTGACGTTCACGATCGACGGGTCCCAGCCCATGTCTTTGTTCACGGCGCAGGCTTGTGCGGCGAAGGCTTCGTTGGCTTCGACCAGATCCAGATCGTCTACCGACCAGCCTGCCTTTTCCAGTGCTTTACGCGACGCGTAGATCGGGCCAACACCCATGATCGACGGGTCCAAACCAGCGGTCGCGTAAGATGCGATGCGGGCAAGAGGCTCGATCCCGCGCTTTTCAGCGTTCTCAGCCGACATCAGAAGGGTCGCTGCTGCACCGTCGTTCAGGCCCGAGGCGTTTGCCGCAGTGACCGAGCCGTCTTTGGTGAAGGCAGGGCGCAGTTTGGCCATGGCTTCCATGGTCGCGCCGTGGCGGATGTATTCGTCCTTGTCCATCACGATGTCGCCCTTGCGGGTCTTGATGGTGAAAGGCACGATTTCGTCGGCGAATTTGCCTGCCTTTTGCGCGGCTTCTGCCTTGTTTTGCGAAGCGACGGCGAATTCGTCCTGCATATCACGGCTGATCTGCCATTTCTCGGCGACGTTTTCGGCAGTCTGACCCATGTGATAGCCGTTAAAGGCATCCCACAGACCGTCGCGGATCATGGTGTCGATATATTTCATGTCACCCATTTTGTGGCCGGCGCGCAGGGCGGCGGCATGGGGCGACAGGGTCATGTTTTCCTGACCACCAGCGGCGACGATCTCGGCATCGCCCAATTGGATGTGCTGGGCACCCAGTGCCACGGCACGCAAGCCCGAGCCACATACCTGGTTGATGCCCCAAGCCGCGCTTTCCTGCGGCAGACCGGCATTGATATGGGCCTGACGGGCCGGGTTCTGGCCCTGAGCCGCCGTCAGCACCTGACCCATGATGGTTTCACTTACTTCACCTTTGTCGACCCCGGCGCGTTCTACAACGGCCTCAAGCACGGCGGTGCCCAGATCATGTGCGGGTGTGTTTGCAAACGAGCCGCCAAAACTGCCGACACCGGTGCGTGCGGCGGATGCGATTACTACGTTGGTCATATAGACAATCCTTTACCATCAAGGTCCTGTGGGAACCGTGATGGCGCAGATCGTAGAAGTCCAGCCCCTATGATCCAGAGCGCCCCATGATCCCCCGCTCCAACTGCACATGGAATAGCGTAACGCTGCAGTTGCAGCAACGGTTAGCTTGTCTCAGGTTCCGCAGGGGTAGTTTTTCGGCGCTTAGCTACCGGTTTGCTTGGCTTTTTCACCCCTCCAGGGGGCCGAAACAGTGGGCGCGCCGAACAAAAAGCCCTGCAGGCAGTCCACGCCATTGGCCACCAGGAATTCAGCATCTTGCCTGGTTTCGACCGATTCGGCGGTCACTAGAATTTCAAATTCCCGCGCCACAGCGACCAGCGCCCGGACCAGCGCCTGATTGTCCGGATTATCGGCAATCCCGCGGACGAACTGCCCGTCGATCTTGGCGGCGTCGAACAAAAACTCGCGAAAATGGCGGAAACTGAAATTGCTTGCGCCGAAATCGTCCAGCGCAAAAGCCACGCCGCGCGGTTGCAACCGATCCATGAAATCAATCACCAGTTCTGGTACTGTCATGGCCGAGCTTTCCGATATTTCCAGGATCAGCCGTTCGCCCACGCTGGAATCTTTCCTGAGAAAACGCTCTAGCACTCGCGAATACCGCGTGTAGCCGATTGAACGTGCGGACATGTTGATGGACAGGCGGATGTCGGGGTTTTTGGTCAACGTCCTCAGCCCCATTTCAAGCGCGACGCAATCCAGGTCACGTCCGATGGGGGTGTTTTCAAGCTGTGGCATGAAATCGCGCGCAGGTATAACCCGCCCGGTTTCGTCTAGTACCCGAATGAACCCTTCGTAGAACGCCACGCCGAATGGTTGATGCGCCTGCATCACAGGCTGAAAGGCCAGTTTGCACTGTTTGTACTTCACCGCTTCTGTCGCCATCTGGACCGAGGATTCGTCACGGGATGCGACGGCCGCGTTCAGCGGGCTTTCGGTACCTTCGGGCACATCTGCCTGTTTTCTGTCCCGCATGTCCTTGCCAAGCCCCTTCGCGTCGCCGGTCAGGGCCTCATTTCAAGGCAAAGGTATGAATCTGCGGTTAAGAGGTGCGAATTTGCTCGCTGTCAGCGTACGGTCTCCCACACCCGCCCTAGGACCGCCGCCGCGCCAACCACGGCACCCATGAAGCCCAAGGCAAGCATCACAAATCCCAAAGCAACGATGGCCGAGGGGCCACCTGTCAGTGCGGTCAACATAGCCAGAGTCAAACCGATCAGACCAAGTGTGGTCGATACTGTCGTCAAACGGTTCATGGCTGCCTCCGGCTACTGGATACGGGTCACATCCGCTGAATATGGAATGTGAAATCCCGTTTTCAAGAAAACCGAGAAGTGAACCGGCGGATTTAAGCCTGTTTTGCCTGTGTATTAGGCGCTATGGTCTCGAATTGCTCGAAACCGGGCGTTCCACGGTCTTCCGGATGGCGCGCCAGATGCCGGGCTTTGATTTGGTCCGAGCTTTCGCGGCTGCCGTCATGGCTGTAGCCTGGCGGCGCAAAGCAATAAGCCAGCCGCTCGCGCAGGGTCAGCCCCGGTTGCGTTACGTCGCGCCAGATACCAACCCATTCGTGAAACGCCACGCGCAGCGGGTTGAACGTGCCGATATTATGCACCAGCCCGTAATCGACACGGTCGTCCCTCTGTTCGGGCACAAAGGTTCCGAACAGCTTGTCCCAGATGATGAAAACCCCGGCATAGTTACAATCCAGATAGCGGGCGTTGCGACCATGATGGGCGCGGTGATGGCTGGGCGTATTCATCACCGCCTCGAACCAGCGGGGCATCTTGTGTATCGCCTCGGTGTGAATCCAGAACTGGTAAATCAGGTTCAGCCCGCCGCAGAACAGCACCATAGCCGGGTGGAACCCCAGTAGGATCAGTGGCGCGCGGACCACCATCATAAAGGTGAACGTATAGGTCCATGTCTGCCGCAACGCAGTGGTCAGGTTGTAATGCTGCGAGCTGTGGTGGTTCACGTGGCTGGCCCAAACCCAGCGAATACGATGGCCAAAGCGATGCACCCAGTAATAGCGCAGGTCGTCTAGCACAAAACACAGAATGATCACCGGGATCGAGGTGCCCAGATTCAGCGGCGTGATCTGCCACAGCCACATGAAAAAGCCATAGGCGATGAACCCAAGCAGCAACCCCGAGGCGATATTTCCCGCGCCCATGATCAACGATGTCACGGCATCCCGCGTCTCATACCGTCCGCCCTTTCCCTTGAAAGCGATCCACAGGAACTCGGCCAGAATGGCGGCAATGAAAAAGGGCACCGCCCATTGCACGGCATCGGGAAAGCTCACTTGGTCGGTCATGCGGGGTCCATCAGGTTTTGCCAGTGCGGGCGTTCGAAATCGTCAAGGCGGATGAGGGCTTTGGGTGTGCCGAAATCGTGGAACTGCACTTCGAACCCCTCGGGGTGTTCGATCCAGTCAAAATCCAGCAGGTGACGCGCCACTGTATCGGCGCCAAAGGACCACAGCAGCCCGTTGCCGGTTTCGGTCCGGACAAGGGCCGACCGCTTGTCATGAGCGATTGTAATGTCGATGATCACGTCGTCAGGCGCGTGGCGCAGCCATTCCGAACGTGCATTTTGGGGCGTCAGTTCACGCACGCGCGACCGTCCTGACAGGTGCAGCATCACGGTGATCCCGATGATGCCCCCGGCCACCAGAAGCAGAAGTATTTCAAGCGGCATGCGTTCCTCCCGCCCGACAGAGTGCAGAGCGGTCATGATGCTGTCAAAGGTAGCGTCGCGTCAGCCTGTTTCGAGCGTGTCCAGGATCTCGTGCTGAACCACGCGTTGGACAAAGGGCACCAGCCCATCGGGCCCCGAGGCCCTGTCTTTCAGGTGGATGCAGATATCTGGCCTGCGCGCAGCGATGATGCCGACCATCTCTCCGCGGATCTTGTCATCGAGCCCCGCGCCCATGATTGCACAGACAATCCGAGGTTCAGCGTCCAATTGCCGCCGGACCTCCTCCTGATCATGCGCGCCCAGCCATTGGATCGGCATGTGATCCAGTTGTCGCGCCACGTCACCGATCACGTTTGGCAAGCGTCCGATCAGCAGAACCACTGGTTTCATTGTCGCCTCCTTTCACTGGTAACCAACAGAAAAACCGGCCCAAAGGGACCGGTTCCACTCTAGCACATAAAAATGCAGTGTTTTCTGTCTAGTTGGAAATGGTCATAGGCACGGCCTCACCTTTTCCTTTATCGCGCGTGAAGGTTACTTGATTGCCGTCGATTGTAACTTTCTGACAATCCTCGGGAAGTTGGTTGGTTCCAACAAAAACATTTCGGCAAAAATACCTTTTGTTCCAAACCCAAGCACCTTTGATTTTTCCTTTTTTGGCGGTTTCCCCCTGAATCGTGCCGTCTGCCTCGACGACAAGCCAAGATCCCCCGCTTACCAACTTCTTGCCCACGATTGTGTCCATGAATTGCTGCTGCTTTTTGATGTCTTTGGCGTCTGCTGTAGTCGCCGCAATACACAGAACACTGACTGCCGCGGCCAGGATGGCAATTGATTTCATAGCTATTCTCCCACCGATTAAAGTTGGGAGAATAGCACGATTCGCAGTTTTCTTATGTGTTCTGCTTAGCTTTCAGCGCCCACCAGCGTCGCGATAATCGCCTTTGCGCTGTCGGAATTCCATTCCGCATCGCCGATCAGTCGGGCGATTTCCTGGCCTTCGGGGTTCAGGATGACCGTGATCGGCAGCGCCACAACGCCAAACTCGCGCGCAGCGGCTGAACCGGGATCCTGATGGCGCGGCAGGTTGTTGATGCCGTTTTCCTCGAAGAACTTCTTGATTCCAGCAGGTGAGTTGCGCCCGGTGGCAAGGGTCAGAACCTCAAACTTGTCACCGCCGAACTCTTCTTGCAGCTCGGCAATCTGCGGCATCTCTTTGCGGCAGGGCGCACACCACGTGGCCCAGAAGTTCACCAGAACATATTTGCCGGCGTAATCCTCAAGCGTTCCAACTCCGCCATCATCTTCCAGCTGAAACTCGATTGTTTTTGCGGGCTTGGGCTCTTTGTGCAGGATCAGGCGTTTCAGTGTTCCATCACGCAGCGGGCCAAGCGTTTCGGCATCTGTCGCCAAAGCGGCGTTTGCACCCAGCGCGAGGGCCATATAAAGGGGGATCAGACGAAATAGGCGCATATCAACTCCGGGTTTTCTTACATGACCGATCAATCTTCGAACCAGATGTGGGGCGGCCGCTTTGCCGCCGGTCCAGACGCGATCATGGAGGCAATCAATGCCTCGATCGGGTTCGATCAGCGGATGGCAGCCCAGGACATCGCAGGCTCGCGCGCCCATGCCGCCATGCTGGCTGCCACAGGCGTAATAACTGATAGTGATGCGCAGGCTATTCGGGAAGGGCTGCTCACCGTTTTGTCAGAAATTCAGAACGGAGAATTTCAGTTCTCGACCGCACTGGAAGACATCCACATGAATGTCGAAGCGCGTCTGAAAGAGGTAATCGGAGAGCCCGCAGGTCGTTTGCACACAGGCCGCAGCCGGAATGACCAGGTTGCGACCGATTTCAAACTGTGGGTGCGCGATCAGTTGGATGCGGCGGAATCGGGCCTGTTGGCCCTGATCCGCGCGCTTTTGGCACAGGCCGAGGCCGGGGCTGATTGGGTCATGCCGGGCTTTACCCATCTGCAAACCGCGCAGCCGGTGACATGGGGCCACCACATGATGGCCTATGTTGAGATGTTTGGCCGTGATCTGAGCCGCGTCCGCAATGCGCGTGCGCGTATGAACGAATCCCCGCTGGGGGCGGCTGCGCTGGCTGGAACGTCGTTTCCTATCGATCGCCAGATGACAGCCGAGGCGCTGGGCTTCGACCGCCCCTCCGCTAACTCGCTG
The DNA here is from genome assembly GCF_056538005.1 of Ruegeria sp. BI11. NCBI lineage: Bacteria > Pseudomonadati > Pseudomonadota > Alphaproteobacteria > Rhodobacterales > Roseobacteraceae > Ruegeria > Ruegeria sp. BI11. The sequence goes on from NZ_JBQFSM010000006.1 coordinate 147,896, forward strand.
GACGCCGTCAGCGACCGCGACTTTGCGCTGGAATTCCTGTCGACCGCCTCGATCTGCGCCGTTCACCTGTCGCGCTTTGCCGAAGAACTGGTGATCTGGTCCTCGGCTCAGTTTCGATTTGTCACCTTGTCCGATCGGTTCTCGACCGGGTCGTCGATCATGCCGCAGAAGAAAAATCCAGATGCGGCCGAGTTGATCCGCGCCAAAGTGGGCCGCATTTACGGCGCGAATACCGCGCTGATGATGGTGATGAAAGGCCTGCCGCTGGCCTATTCCAAGGACATGCAAGAAGACAAAGAGCAGGTCTTTGATGCCGCAGACAACTGGATGCTGGCGCTGGCGGCGATGGAAGGCATGGTCAAGGACATGACTGCCAACCGCGACGGCCTCGCCGCCGCAGCAGGATCGGGCTTTTCCACGGCGACCGACCTTGCCGACTGGCTGGTTCGTGTATTGGGCCTGCCGTTCCGCGACGCTCACCATGTGACCGGATCGCTGGTGGCCATGGCCGAAAGCAAAGGCTGCGACCTGCCTGACCTGAGGCTGGAGGACATGCAATCGGTCCATGCGGATATCAGTGATGATGTCTATTCTGTCCTCACCGTCCAAAATTCGGTAAACTCTCGTCAGTCCTATGGCGGCACCGCACCAGATCAGGTGCGTGCCCAGGTCAAGCGATGGAAGGCGCTGGTATGATGCATATACTTCGTGTGGTCCTGTTGATTGCGGCCGGGTTTGCCTTGGCCGCTTGCGGTGCCGATGGCGAGCCGATCCACCCCACGATGAGCGCTAATGTCGGCGTTGGAAGCAGCGGCACCCATGTTGGTGGCGGCGTTGGCTTTCGGCGCGGTGGATTGGGCGTTTTTCTGGGGGTTTAACCCTCTGAGGTAATTGCATTTCACCTGCGGTATGCCCATGTTTCACGCATGACCGGCCTGATGCCGAACTCCCTGGACAAAGATGACAACATGAAAATTTTCGGCCTGATTTTGACCCTTGCTGTTCTTGCGGCCTGCGAACCTTCGCACAACTCTCGCCCCGAACCCGAGACGAATTCGGGCAGTTCTGGTGTATCGATCTCGGGTTACGGTCGGGTTGGCGTTTCGGTTACCAATTAACTGAAGACCGCCGGATGCGTGGAATCCATTGATCCACCCGGCGGTTTTGGTCTAAGCGCGCAGGTATGGATCACTTTCTCTACCGCGACGGCGCGCTTTACGCCGAGGATGTCCCGATTTCCGAAATCGCTGCCGCGGTCGGAACCCCGTTTTACGTCTACTCGACCGCGACTTTGCTGCGGCATTTCCAGCTGTTCGACGATGCGTTGGACGGGACCGAGCATCTTGTCTGCTATGCGATGAAGGCCGCAAGCAATCAGGCAATCCTGAAGACGCTGGCGCAGGCGGGCGCGGGGATGGATGTGGTCTCGGGCGGCGAATACCTGCGCGCAAAGGCGGCAGGTGTACCGGGCGACAAGATCGTGTTCTCGGGCGTTGGCAAAACTGCTGAAGAGATCCGCATCGCGCTGACTGGTGGCATCCGCCAGTTCAACGTCGAATCCGAGCCCGAAATGGAAGTGATCAACGCCGTCGCGCTGGAACTGGGCGTAGTCGCACCAATCACTGTGCGGGTCAACCCGGACGTTGACGCCAAGACGCATGCCAAAATCGCGACAGGTAAGTCCGAAAACAAGTTCGGCATTCCGATCGCCCGCGCTTCTGAGGTCTATGCCCATGCGGCCACCCTGCCGGGGTTGGAGGTGATCGGCATCGACGTTCATATCGGTTCTCAACTGACCGAGCTTGAACCGTTTGAGCTGGCCTATACCAAGGTCGCCGAACTGACCGAGCAACTGCGCGCTGAAGGCCACAATATTCGCCGTCTCGATCTGGGCGGTGGATTGGGCATTCCCTATACACGTGCCAATGACGCGCCACCCTTGCCGGTGGAATATGGCGCGCTGATCAAGAAAACGCTGGGCCATCTGGGCTGTGAGATTGAGATTGAGCCCGGCCGCCTGATCGCGGGCAATGCCGGGTTGATGATCAGCAAGGTCATTTATGTGAAATCCGGCGAGGGCCGCGATTTCCTGATCCTCGACGGGGCCATGAATGACCTGATACGTCCCGCGATGTATGAAGCCCATCACGATATCGTCGCCGTTCAAGAACCTACGCCGGGGGTCGAGCAGCAGCCCTATGATATCGTCGGCCCTGTATGTGAAACCGGCGACACCTTTGCCAAACAGCGCAACATGCCGCCGCTGGCGCCGGGCGATCTGGTCGCCTTTCGCAGTGCCGGCGCTTATGGCGCGGTGATGGCCAGCGAATACAATACCCGCCCCCTGATCCCCGAGGTTCTGGTGCATGGGGATCAATTTGCAGTTATTCGTGAACGGCCAAGCTTTGACGAAATCATAAACCGCGATACCATACCTGAGTGGCTTTGACGCGATAACCGCGCGGGCCCGCTCAGGAGGCCTGCCTTGACCGCAAGACATAACCTGCCGATTCCAAGACTGTCCTTGTGGCTGACGCACGCAGGGATGCTGGCCGAGCAGGTTTGGCGTGCCTTTTGGCCTTTTTTCTCGATTCTGATGGCGATTCTGGCCGTTTTGATGCTGGGGTTGCAGGATCACGTTCGAGTCGAAGTGGTATGGGCTGTGAGTGCAGGGTCGCTGATCGCACTGGTTGGGGCTTTGGTCTGGGGTGTCAGGCGATTCCACCTGCCCAGCCGGGCCGAAGCGTTGATGCGGTTGGATGCGTCCCTACCGGGGCGCCCGATTCAGGCGCTGATGGACGATCAGGCAATTGGGGCGAAGGACGCGGATTCGGTGGCTCTGTGGCAAGCGCACCAGAGGCGCATGGCGCAACGCGCCGCGCAGGCAGAGCCGGTCAAACCTGACTTGCGGTTGGCTGACCGCGACCCGTATGCACTGCGATACTCTGCCTTGCTGGCGCTGGTTATCGCGGGCCTTTTCGGATCGTTCTGGCGCATTAGCTCCGTGGCCGAAATGACGCCAGGCGCAGCTGTAGCCGGGCAGGGCCCCAGCTGGGAAGGCTGGGTGGAGCCGCCGCGCTATACCGGGTTGCCGACGCTTTACTTGGCGGACCAGCTCGACCCGGCGCTGACTGTGCCGCAAGGCAGCCGCATCACGTTGCGCTTTTATGGTGAGGTCGGTGACCATAGTCTGACCGAGACGACATCCCCCTTAGGTGCCGAAGGCGCGTCTGAACCGGAACAGGATTTTGTCGCCACCCGTTCGGGTCGGTTGACGATTGATGGCCCGGCAGGTCGCGATTGGGCCGTGAATGTCGTTGCGGATAGGTCGCCAAAGATCTCTGTGGCCGAAGATGCCGAGGCCGAGGCGGGCGGACGCATGAAATTGCTGTTTGCCGCCTCGGATGACTATGGCGTGGTTTCCGGATCGGCTGTGATCGCGCTGGACCTGCCCGAGGTCAGCCGCCGTTATGGTCTGACCACTGCGCCGGAACCACGCGAAGAGATCGAAGTTGAGCTGCCGATGCCAATCACCGGTGATCGGATGGATTTCAACGAAGACCTGATCGAGGATTTCTCGCAGCACCCCTGGGCGCATTTGCCGGTCAAGATTACTCTGACAGCGCGGGATGCAGCTGATCAGGAAGGTCACTCTGAACCCTATCAGACCAACTTGCCTGCACGGCGCTTTTTCGATCCGCTGGCCGCGGCGATGATCGAACAACGGCGCGACCTTTTGTGGTCGCGGGAAAACGCGCCCCGGGTGTCACAGCTTCTGCGCGCGGTTTCGCATCTGCCCGAAGGGTTCTTCCGGTCCGATACCGCATATCTGCGCCTGCGCGTGACCCTGCGGCGGTTGGAAATGTTCAACGACTATGGGCTGACGTCCGAACAACAGGAAGAGATTGCTCAGGCCCTATGGGATCTGGCGATCATCATCGAAGAGGGCACGCTGGCCGACGCGCTGGAACGCATGCGTCGGGCGCAGGAGCGTCTGTCCGAGGCGATGAAGAACGGTGCCACCGATGAGGAAATCGCCGAATTGATGCAAGAGCTGCGTGAGGCGACGCAGGATTACATGCGTCAGTTGCAGCGACTGGCACAAGAAAACGGTGAGTTTAACCAGAACCAGCAAGGGCAGAACGACGAAGCCCTGCAGATGACGCAGGATGATCTGCAGCGGATGATGGATCGCATTCAAGAACTGATGGAACAGGGCCGCATGGCTGAGGCGCAGCAGGCGCTGGAAGAGTTCCAGCGGATGATGGAGAACATGCGCATCACCCAGGGCCAGGGTCAGGGCCAGCAATCCGAGGGTGAACAGGCCATGGAAGGGTTGGCCGAAACTCTGCGCGAACAGCAGGGGCTCAGCGATCAGGCATTCCGTGACTTGCAGGAACAGTTCAACCCCGGCGCGCAGGCCGGTGAAAGCCAAGGCAACGAAGGCCGCAACGGCGGTCAGGGCCGGGGGCAGAGCCATGAAGGTCAGGGTGGTCGGGGTTCGGACCAGCAAGGCGGCAGCGAGCAGGGTCAAGGATCACTGGCCGATCGCCAGCAGGCCCTACGTGATGAATTGGGCCGCCAACAGCAGAACCTGCCCGGTGCCGGTACACCCGAGGGCGAAGCCGCGCGCGATGCGCTGGGCCGCGCAGGCCGGGCCATGGATGAGGCCGAGAATGCGCTGCGCAATGATGATCTGGCCGACGCGATCGATAGCCAGTCTGAGGCGATGGAAGCCCTGCGCGAAGGCATGCGGTCCTTAGGTGAGGCATTGGCCCAGAACCAGCAGAACCAACCGGGTCAGGGGGCGCAAGAAGGCGATATGCAGGCCAACAGCCGTGATCCACTGGGCCGCAGCCCGGGCGCAAACGGGTCTATCTCGACCGATGACAGCTTGTTGCAGGGTGAAGATGTCTATCGCCGCGCGCGTGAATTGCTGGACGAAATCCGTCGCCGTACCGGCGAACCGGACCGCCCTCAGATCGAACTGGAATACCTCAAGCGGCTGTTGGAGCGGTTCTAGGACTGCCCGGCAACCGGATCAGTTCTGAGCTGTTCCCGAGGTCTGCGACTCGAGCCAAAGCCTCGCCTGATCTACCAATGACACATAGGGATCCAGGATTGGCTCTGCCTGTGGTACCGCCTCGCTAATTTTCTGGGCGTTGCCATAGACCAGCAACAGGATGATGCCAATAATCAGGATCAGAGCAAACCCGCGCACAAAACCGCCCGATTTGCGAGGCGCAGGCTCTTCGTCTGTTCCCATGATGTCATCGCTGCGCAGGCTGGAATTGATCGCCTCAACATCCGGCAAAGCGTCTTTCTGACCCGCATCTTCAGCAGTTTCAGTGGCTGTCAGTTCCTTGACGGCACGTTCGGGATCAGGTTCCGGAGGGGTATCCAGAGCCAGATCGGGTTGGGTTTCAATACTGCCGCCTTCCTGGGCGCGCAGGTCGGCCTCGCGGGCAGCTTCCTCCTTGAGGATGCTGGCAACTGCAGGGTCGACATTACCGGTTGCCGCAGGTTCTTCGGGCTCGGGTGTGGATTCTGGTTCCGGCGCAGGCTCTGGTCTGGTCTCCACTTTAACGTCAGTGGCAAAAGCTTGTTCCACCGGTGTGGAAGTAGCTTCTGCAGTAGTTTCCTCGGCCTGAGGCTCTTCTACCGTGGGCGTGGCTGCAGCGGGCGCGGCTTGATCCGGATACTTGGCCTGGAACCAGGTGTTTTCACAATTCGAACACTGAACATCGCGGCCTTCTTCCGGGATGACCTCGTCTGGCACCTCATATTGGGCACTGCAATTCGGACAAGTAAGACGCATGCTGCCTCCTGGTCGGGACTTCGACCTGATAGTAGTTTTTTCAAGGATGATATTCCGTTAAGACCTGACCGCAAAGGGTGTTTTCGGTTTCGCAACATAAATGTCACCAATTCGACCCGGTGCAGGCATTGAAACCACAACCGCGCTCGGGCAAGAAGAGCGGCAATTAGAACGGGGGCCCCTGTGATCGAGCTGGAAAATGTCAGCTACACCTATGGTGGTGGTGAATTGCTGAGTAACGTGTCCCTGCGGCTGCAGCCGGGCTCGTTTCACTTTCTGACCGGCCCGTCGGGCGCGGGTAAGACCACCTTGCTCAAGCTTTGTTACGGTGCGCTTCTGCCCACGTCTGGACGGCTGAGCGCGTTTGAACAGGACGTGGCCCAACTGGACCGCGACCAGATGGCCCTGCTGCGGCGCCGGGTTGGCGTCGTGCATCAGGATTGTCGGTTTCTGGATCATATGACCGTGGCCGAGAACGTTTCCCTGCCACTAATGGTGTCGGGGCGTTCCGAAGCCGCGCTGCAAGACGATCTGACCGATTTGCTGACCTGGGTAGGTCTGGGTTCGCGGCTGGGCGCGCATCCGCCCGAACTGTCGGGTGGTGAACGCCAGCGTGCTGCGTTGGCCCGTGCGGTGATCCTGTCGCCTGATGTGGTACTGGCAGATGAGCCTACCGGCAATGTGGACTGGGAGATGTCGCAGCGTTTGTTGCGCTTGCTGGTTGAGCTGAACAAGATGGGCAAGACCGTACTAATTGCCACCCATGACCTGAGCCTGATCCGTGCGGCCAAAAGCCAGGTGCAGGCGCGGGTGCTGCGGATCTCGCAACGTCAGGTTCAGCTTGCGGGGGCAGATCTATGAGCAAGGCGATGATCCGGAACCTGTTGCAACGGGATGCGCGCGCCGACCGGGTGGTGCCACCGACTGGTTACACCGCGCATCTGACTCTGTTCGTATCAGGTGCGATGGCTTTTCTGGCCGTGTTTGCACTGGCGTTGTCGCTGGCATCCGGGCGGCTGGCCGACCGTTGGGCAACCGAACTGGCCGGCGCGGCGACCCTGCGCATCAACGCCCCCGCCGACCAGCTTGCCGCCCAGACAGAAGCTGCGCTGACCGTGTTGACCCAAACACCCGGCGTTGCGTCAGCCCGGGCACTCACGACCGAGGAACAGGCGGCGCTGTTGTCACCATGGTTCGGTCCGGACTTGCCGCTTGACACTTTGCCTGTGCCGCAACTGATCGAGATCATCGAAGGCGATCCGGGCCTGGACGCGACCGGCCTGCGATTGCGGCTGGGGGCCGAGGTACCGGGCGCTGTGCTGGACGACCATACCCGCTGGCGCGAACCGCTGGTCGATGCGGCCATGTCGCTGCGCCGGCTCGGATGGGTTTCGATTCTGCTGATTGGTGGCGCAACGGCGGCCATGATCACACTGGCAGCCAATGCCTCGCTGGCGGCAAACGCGCAGATCATCGAAGTGCTGCGTCTGGTCGGGGCTCGTGATCGATTTATCGCCCGCGCCTTTGTCCGGCGCTTTACCTATCGGGCGTTCTTTGGCGCGGTTGTCGGGGTGCTGCTGGGCATGGCCGGGGTGCTGTTACTGCCTGAAGCCTCGGACGAGGGCGGATTTCTGACTGGTCTGGGTTATCAGGGGGTGGGCTGGTTGCTGCCTGCTCTGATCCCCGTATTGGGCGCAACTGTTGCCTTCCTGGCCACTTGGACCGCCGCCAGCCGCAAATTGAAGGAGCTTTCGTGATGGCCACAGTGTTTCAATGGGTTCGCTCTTTGATCTTCATGATCGTGATTTATGCCTGGATGCTGATCCTGGGCATCGTGTTTGCCCCCTTTGCCTTGTTCAACAAGCGCGGCGCGCTGCGGGCTTGCAAGACCTACGCCCGCACAACCCTGTGGCTGGCGCGCTGGATGGTTGGCATTCGATCCGAGGTACGCGGCACGGTGCCGGTGGACGAGGTGGTGATTGGCGCCAAGCACCAGTCCTTTCTCGACATCATCATCATTTTCGATGCCATTCCCCACGGCAAATTCATCATGAAGAAAGAGCTGCTGTGGACTCCGGTCATCGGCATGTACGCCCGGCGTCTGGGGTGTATCCCGGTGGATCGCGGCAAAAAGGGCGCGGCCGTGGCCAAGATGGTCAAAGACGTCGCCAAAGAGTTTACAGAACCCGGTCAGCTGGTGATTTACCCACAAGGTACGCGCGTTGCCCCCGGAATCCAGAAACCCTACAAGGTGGGTACAGCGGTTCTGTATGAGGGGCTAGGCTTTCCCTGTGTCCCTGTGGCGACGAATGCCGGTGTATTCTGGCCACGCACGGGCGTTCTGCGCAAACCGGGGCTGGCGATTGTCGATTTTCTTGATCCGATCGAGCCGGGTGTCGCACGCAATACGTTCCTTGGTCGATTGGAGGACGAGATTGAAACGCGGTCCAATGCATTGATGAAAGAAGTGGGGTTTGATCCGGATGGAGTTCGTTAAGGATATCGAAACGCTCGAAGGGATTTACCGCAGAGCACCCGGTGCGCCCTCATTGCGGAAGGTGGTACACAGCCTGACGCCGCTTTATCGCAAATGGATCATGACCTCGCGGTTGTGCATTCTCAGCACGGTAGGGCCGGAAGGCGTCGACGGCAGTCCCCGGGGTGACGAGGGTCCTGCGGTGCTGGAACTTGATCCGAATACACTGGCGCTTCCGGATTGGCGCGGCAACAACCGGTTGGATTCTTTGCGCAATATTGTGCGTGATCCGCGTGTGTCATTGATGTTTCTGGTGCCGGGGTCCAACAACGTTGTGCGCGTGAATGGAACGGCTCGGTTGACAGCGGACGCTGACCTGCGTGCCCGGTTTGCGAAACACCGCAAACAACCAGCGACGGTTATCGTTATCGAAATCAACGAGATCTACACGCAATGCGCCCGTGCGTTAATGCGGGCCGCGATCTGGACCTCGGGTGATAACTCCGCCGACCTGCCCAGCACTGGCGCAATTCTGGCCGAGGCCAGCCAGGGTGAGGAAGGTGGCGAAAGCTACGATTCGGAATGGGCGGCACGCGCATCGAAAACGATGTGGTAACAGGGGTCCGACTTTTTCATCTGACCCTAAAATGTCCCGGAGCGCGAGGCAGAGCCTCGCGAACTCCGGTCGGTTCATTGCTGACTTAGGAGTGGATCGGACCGTCGCCACAAGCCAGCGCAGCTTCACGCACCGCTTCCGAATAGGTCGGGTGGGCGTGGCAGGTTAGGGCCAGATCTTCGGCTGACGCGCCGAACTCCATCGCCACACAAACCTCGTGGATCAGATCACCCGCTGCCGGGCCGATGATGTGGCAGCCCAGGATGCGGTCTGTGTCCTTATCGGCCAGTATTTTCACAAACCCATCGGCGGCAAAGTTCGCCTTGGCGCGGCCGTTGCCCATGAACATGAACTTGCCGACCTTGTAGTTGCGGCCCTGCGCTTTCAGCGTCTCTTCAGTTTCGCCCACATTGGCCACTTCGGGCCAAGTGTAGATCACACCCGGGATGACGCCATAGTTCACGTGGCCATGCTTGCCGGCAACCTGCTCGGCAGCTGCCATGCCTTCGTCTTCGGCCTTGTGGGCCAGCATCGGGCCTTCGGTGACGTCACCGATGGCATAGATGCCCGGCACATTGGTCTGCCAGTCGGCGCCTACCTTGATCTGACCGCGCGGGGTCATTTCAACACCCAGTGCGTCCAGCCCCAACCCGTCCGAGAACGGTGCGCGCCCGGTCGCAACCAGCACAGTATCCGCGTCGATCACGTGTTCGCTGTCATCCTTGCGCAGCTTATAGGTCACCTTGGCCTTGGTCTTGGTGGCTTCGGTCTTTTGCACCGCCGCACCCATGACGAACTTCAGCCCCTGTTTCTTGAGGATACGCTGGAAGGTCTTCTGCACCTCGGGATCCATGCCCGGGGTGATCACATCGAGGAATTCGATCACCGTGACCTCAGCTCCCAAACGCTGATAGACCGAGCCTAGCTCCAACCCGATCACACCGGCACCGATGACGACCATCTTTTTCGGGATCTTGCCCAGCGACAGCGCACCGGTCGAGGTTACGACGACCTTCTCATCCACCTCAACACCCGACAGCGAGGAAGGCTCGGACCCCGAGGCGATGATGATGTTCTTGGCCGAGTGAACCTCGTCCCCCACCTTAACCTGACCGGCCGCAGGGATCGAGCCCCAACCTTTGAGCCAGTCGATCTTGTTCTTCTTGAACAGAAACTCGATGCCCTTGGTGTTCCCTTCGATGGTCTCTTCTTTGTAGGCCTGCATCTGTTTCCAGTCGACCGAGGGGCTTTTGCCCTTCAGACCCATCTTGGCAAAGTTATGTTCAGCCTCATGCAGCTGATGGCTGGCATGTAGCAGCGCTTTGGACGGAATACAGCCCACGTTCAGGCAAGTGCCGCCCAGCGTTTCACGCCCTTCGACAACAGCGGTTTTCAGGCCCAGCTGGGCGCAGCGGATGGCGCAGACATAGCCGCCGGGGCCGGCGCCGATTACGATGACATCATAATTTGCCATTATACTCTCCTAAGTCGACCGGATTGACCGGTGGCTGCATGATCCAATGCGAGTGGATCATGCTGTGCTTTCTTCAAACCGGTTCCAGCAGCTTGATCGTGATATGGGCAATGCCGCCCCGCTCGTGGTGCATCGCCAGCTCTTCAGAGCCGAAAAATGCCCGTGCCTTTTCCAAATCCGTGACTTCGAACATGGCGATGGCATGGTCGGCCTGATCCGGGTCACGCCAGACGTGCAGGTCGCGGATACCCGCAGCTTTGCGCATTGGCGTATCCTCACGAAACACTTTCAGCCAGGCATCGAAATCGGCCACATCGGCCTGCCACAATACATGAGTTGCCATAATTACAGATCCATCAGCAGGCGGCGCGGATCTTCCAGCGCCTCTTTTACACGAACAAGGAAGGTCACGGCGCCTTTGCCGTCAACGATCCGGTGGTCATAGGACAGGGCCAGATACATCATCGGACGGATTACAACCTGACCGTTGATCGCCATCGGGCGGTCCTGAATCTTGTGCATTCCCAGGATACCCGATTGAGGTGGGTTCAGGATTGGCGAGGACATCAGTGAGCCATAGACACCACCGTTCGAGATGGTGAAGGTGCCGCCCTGCATTTCCTCCATCGACAGTTTGCCGTCACGGGCGCGCTTGCCCTTTTCGGCAATGGCTTTTTCGATCTCGGCAAAGGACATCGAATCCGCGTCACGGATGACCGGAACCACAAGGCCGGTCGGCGTTCCGGCGGCAACGCCCATGTGGACAAAGTTCTTGTAGACGATGTCGGTGCCGTCAATTTCCGCATTGACCTCGGGCACTTCTTTCAGCGCGTGGCAGCAGGCCTTGGTGAAGAAGGACATAAAGCCCAGACGCACGCCGTGCTTCTTCTCGAACTGGTCTTTGTACTGGCTGCGCAGAGCCATCACCTCGGTCATGTCCACCTCGTTATAGGTGGTCAGCATGGCAGCGGTGTTTTGGCTGTCTTTCAGACGCTTGGCGATGGTCTGGCGCAGGCGGGTCATCTTGACCCGTTCCTCACGTGCCGCGTCACCAGCAGCGACCGGTGCGCGCGGTGCAGGTGCGGGGGCTGGAGCAGGTGCTGGTGCGGGGGCTGCAGCGGCGCGGGCCACGTCCTCTTTCATGATGCGGCCATCACGACCAGTACCGGTGACCTGATTGGCGGACAGGCCAACCTCGGCCATTGCTTTTTCAGCCGAAGGCGCATTGGCCACGTCTTTACCAGCGGTGGCTGCGGCAGGCGCTGCTGCAGCGGCTGGGGCTGCGGTCGGGGCGGCACCAGCACCCGATCCCGAGATCACGGCCAGTTTGGCCGAGGCATCCACCGTGGTGCCTTCAGGTGCTACGATTTCCGCCAGAACGCCAGCAGCAGGCGCGGGAACCTCGACCGAAACCTTGTCGGTTTCCAGCTCGCACAACATCTCATCCTGCGCCACGGCATCGCCAACCTGTTTGAACCAGGTCGAAACGGTAGCCTCGGTTACGGATTCACCCAGAGTGGGCACCATCACATCGACGCTGCCACCACTAGCGGCCGGAGCGGGCGCAACAGCAGGGGCCGGGGCTGCGGCAGGGGCCGGTGCGGCACCTTCGCCTGCAGTGATGGTGGCCAGCAATGCGTCAACGCCCACGGTTTCACCTTCGGCGGCGACGATTTCGCCCATCACACCGGAGGCGGGGGCCGGAACCTCGACCGTTACTTTATCGGTTTCAAGCTCACAGAGCATCTCATCCACGGCCACAGCGTCACCGGGTTTCTTGAACCAGGTGGCTACCGTAGCTTCTGTGACGGATTCGCCTAGCGTAGGTACACGAACTTCAATGGTCATCGTTTACTTTCCTTCGAGGCTCAGCGCTTCGTTCACAAGCGCCTCTTGTTGAGCTTTGTGTTGGCTGGCCAGACCCGTCGCGGGCGAAGCCGAGGTTGCGCGGCCAACATAGCGCGGCCGTGTGTTTTTGGCGCCGATGCGGGTCAGCACCCATTCGATATTGGGTTCGATAAAGGTCCAGGCGCCCTGGTTCTTGGGTTCTTCCTGACACCAGACCATCTCGGCCCCTTTGAAACGCTCAAGCTCGTTGATCAGCGAGTGGGCGGGGAAGGGGTAGAACTGCTCGATCCGCATCAGGTAGACATCGTCGATCCCGCGGGCGTCGCGTTCTTCCAGCAGATCATAATAGACCTTGCCGGAACACATCACGACCCGCTTGATCTTGTCATCCTTGACCAGTTTGGTGTCCGAATTGCCGTGTTGCGCGTCATCCCACAGCACCCGGTGGAAGCTGGATCCGGTGGTGAATTCGTCGGCAGTGCTGACCGCCAGCTTGTGCCGCAGCAGCGATTTCGGCGTCACCAGAATCAGCGGTTTGCGGAACGTCCGGTGCAGCTGACGGCGCAGGATGTGGAAATAGTTCGCGGGCGTCGTACAGTTCGCCACGATCCAGTTGTCCTGACCGCACATCTGCAGGAACCGCTCAAGCCGCGCGGACGAGTGTTCGGGGCCTTGCCCTTCGAACCCGTGCGGCAGCAGACAGACCAGACCGGACATGCGCAGCCATTTGCTTTCGCCCGAGCTGATGAACTGATCGAACATGATCTGCGCGCCGTTGGCAAAGTCACCGAACTGCGCCTCCCACAGGGTCAGAGCGTTAGGTTCAGCCAGCGAATAGCCGTATTCGAAACCCAGCACCGCATATTCGGACAGCATCGAGTCGATCACTTCGTAATGCGACTGGCCCGCGCGGATGTTGTTCAGCGGGTAATACCGCTCTTCGCTTTCCTGGTGCACAAAGCCCGAGTGGCGCTGGCTGAAGGTGCCGCGTGTCGCGTCCTGTCCGGACAGGCGCACCGGGAACCCTTCGGTCAGCAGCGAGCCAAAGGCCAGTGCTTCGCCCGTGGCCCAGTCGAAGCCCTTGCCGCTGTCGAACATCTTCTTTTTGTGATCGAGCAATCGGCCCACGGTCTTGTGCAGGGCGACGTCGGCAGGTGCGTGCGTCAGGGCCTTGCCGATCTCGGTCAGAGTGTCCGGAGTAATGGCAGTTTCGCCACGGACATATTCTTCTTTGTTTTTGTCCAGATGCGACCAGCGCCCGTCCAGCCAATCGGCCTTGTTGGGTTTATAGTCTTTGCCCGCGTCGAACTCATCATTCAGATGGGCCTGGAAGGCGGCTTTCATGTCCTCGATCTCACCCTCGGGGATCAGGCCGTCTTTGACCAGACGCTCGGTGTACAACGACAGCGTGGTCTTATGGGTTTTGATCTTCTTGTACATGATCGGGTTGGTGAACATGGGCTCGTCGCCCTCGTTGTGACCAAACCGGCGATAGCAGAAGATGTCGATGACCACGTCTTTGTGGAACTTCTGGCGGAACTCGGTCGCGACCTTGGCGGCGTGTACAACCGCTTCGGGGTCGTCGCCGTTAACGTGAAAGATTGGTGCCTCAACCATCAGCGCGATATCCGTGGGATAGGGGCTGGAGCGAGAGAAGTGCGGCGCGGTGGTGAAACCGATCTGGTTGTTGACCACGATATGCATAGTGCCGCCGGTTTTGTGCCCACGCAGACCCGACAGGCCAAAGCCTTCGGCCACCACACCCTGACCGGCAAATGCCGCATCGCCGTGCAGCAGGATGCCCATCACCGTGGTGCGGTCGTCATCTTTCAACTGGTCCTGTTTGGCGCGGACCTTGCCCAGCACCACCGGGTTCACCGCCTCAAGGTGCGAGGGGTTCGCGGTCAGCGATAGGTGAACAGAGTTGCCATCAAACTCACGGTCGCTGGACGCGCCGAGGTGATACTTCACATCTCCCGAACCATCCACATCCTCGGGCTTGAAGCTGCCGCCCTGGAATTCGTTGAAAATCGCGCGATAAGGCTTGCGCATCACGTTGGCCAGAATGTTCAGACGGCCCCGGTGCGGCATGCCGATGACGATGTCCCGGACGCCCAGGGCGCCACCGCGCTTGATGATCTGCTCCATCGCCGGGATCAGCGCCTCGCCGCCGTCAAGACCAAAGCGTTTGGTGCCCATATATTTGACGTGCAGGAATTTCTCGAAACCCTCGGCCTCGACCATCTTGTTCAGGATCGCCTTGCGGCCTTCCTTGGTGAAGGCGATTTCCTTTCCATAGCCTTCGATCCGTTCCTTCAGCCACGCGGCCTGTTCGGGGTCAGAGATATGCATGTATTGCAGCGCGAATGTGCCACAATAGGTGCGCTTCACGATCTCGACGATCTGGCGCATGCTGGCCATCTGCAGGCCCAGCACGTTGTCGATAAAGATCGGCCGATCCATGTCGGATTCGGTAAAGCCATAGGTCTTGGGGTCCAGCTCGGGATGCGTGCTGGCGGTGCGCATGCCCAGGGGGTCCAGATTGGCGGCCAGGTGACCTCGAATCCGGTACGCCCGGATCAGCATCAACGCCCGCAAACTGTCTAGCACCGCGCGCTTGATCTGATCGTCGCTGACCTTGACGCCCTTGTCCGCGGCTTTGTCCTTGATCTTTTGGCCCGCAGCCTTGGCGTCGATCTCGGCCCATTCGCCGGTCAGCGCGCTGGTCAGGTCATCGGCCGGCATTGGCGGCCAGTCGGTGCGCGCCCAGGACGGCCCCTCAGCCTCGCGCTGAACGTCCGGCGTGGCGTCACCCATAGCCTTGAAGAACTCGGCCCAGGCGGCGTCTACCGCACCGGGGTTCTTGGTGTACTGGGCATAGAGCTGCTCCAGATATTCGGCATTGTGCCCCTGCATAAAGCTTGAGGCGTGAAACGCGGAATTGGGCGTATGTTCGGTCATTGGGCTACCTCATATGGGTTGGGACCGTATTGGTTGGTGCCTGGTTGAGACGGGCGGGTCAGCCACCACAGAACCAGGAGGGGCGACACAAACAGGATCAGCAGTGTCGGAAGGACGATCAGCAAAGTGGCGTGGGTGAACAGTATGTCCAGGCTGCCGCCGTGCTGGAAATGCGAGGCGAGGCCGATGCCAAAGATCAGAACCGCAAAGGCCCCGAGGATCAGCAGGATCGGCAGTAGAGCGTAAAGTCCACTGCGCCCGGTGTCATGCATCCGCCGCCACGCGACGGCCAGATGCGGGATAAACACAATCAGGCTGACGATGCTTTGCACCGGTGCCGAGGACGTGGCAGTGACGGATTTGGACGTTTCGGTTTCACTTACCGCAACCTGCGTGAAGAACTGTGCGTCGATGATCCCGGCGATAAAGCTCCAGATCACGATGAACAGGAAAAAGAACCAGTATTCGGGCCGCGAAGCACGACCCGAGAAGGTGAAGAACTTGGAGAAACAGGTGCGGACGGCGTCAGAGAAGGTCATATCTGGTCACTCACCCAACTATTCCACCACAGGAAAAAGATACGACAAGAGAGTTCCGTTTACCTCGGTTGGCAGTAAAAACAGCGCTGTCGCTGCCGACCAATCCGCAAACATAACCCACGTGGTTTACGATCACATCTTTGGTGGAGTTTTTACTTGCTCGAAAGCGAAACTGGTACTTCTGGCTTCTGGACAATTTTAGCTCGGAAAACCCTCTTTCTTTGGCGATGTAGTGAGTTTCGCAAGTCTTGTCCCGGATGAATTGTCCCTCGCTTGTCCAGCCGGTAAGAACGCTACAATCTTTTGCTTCGGCTTGCCCTGATGCAGAGAATTCAAGAGTTGCCGCCAAAAGCAGGGACCAAAGATTCGTCAAAGGCGAGAAGGGCGGGCGTTTTTCGCCCACCCTCTTTCCGGGCGCAGCCCTCAGAGCGTATGCCCGGCAAGCGATCACTTACCCAATCGCTTCCAGAACAGCCTCACCCAGCTGCGCCGGGCTTTCGGCCACGACGATACCGGCCGAGCGCATCGCTTCGATCTTGTCCTCGGCTCCGCCTTTACCGCCGGCGACAATCGCGCCTGCGTGGCCCATGCGGCGGCCCGGAGGGGCTGTGCGGCCTGCGATGAAACCCGCCGTCGGCTTCTTGCGGCCCTTCTTGGCTTCATCCGCCAGGAACTGCGCGGCTTCTTCCTCGGCCGAGCCACCGATCTCACCGATCATGATGATCGACTCGGTTTCATCATCGGCCAGGAACCATTCCAGCACGTCGATATGCTCGGTGCCTTTGATCGGGTCACCTCCGATGCCGACGCAGGTGGACTGGCCCAGACCCACATCGGTGGTCTGCTTGACGGCCTCATAAGTCAGGGTGCCCGAACGCGACACAACGCCGACCGAGCCGCGCTTGTGGATGTGGCCGGGCATGATGCCGATCTTGCAGGCGTCGGGCGTGATGACACCGGGGCAGTTCGGGCCGATCAGGCGCGAGCTTGAACCTTCCAGCGCGCGCTTCACCTTCATCATGTCCAGAACCGGGATGCCTTCGGTGATACAGACGATCACTTCCATCTCGGCATCAATCGCTTCAAGGATCGAGTCCGCTGCAAAGGGCGGCGGCACGTAGATCACCGAGGCATTGGCTTCGGTCACATGTTTGGCTTCGTGGACCGAGTTGAACACCGGCAGGTCAAGATGCTCCATCCCGCCTTTGCCGGGGGTCACGCCGCCGACCATCTTGGTGCCATAGGCGATGGCTTGTTCAGAGTGGAATGTGCCCTGCGAGCCGGTAAAGCCCTGACAGATCACTTTGGTATTTTCGTCGATGAGGACTGCCATTTGGCGTTCTCCTTTGTGATTTTGGTCGGAGAAGGAGCTATTCGTCACTTAGTAGAGACGGCACTCTTTCTCTGGGAACGGGGTGGGTGATTAGAAACACATTGCTGTATGTGTTTCCGAATTCCTTTACATCGTGTGTTAGCAGGCTGCCGTTTGAGAGTTGAATGGCATACTCGAACCTCTCGGACGCGAATTGTTTTTCTGATCCTGAACCTGTCACCGAGCGGGCTGCATCAAGAATTTCCGTCCCAAAGGAGGACGGCATCTCTGAACTTTTTACACGCAAACCGCATACTTCGACGTCAGAAGCGCCCGGCAAATCCATCAAGCCCACGAAGACTGGGCTGTTTGGAACCAGATACACTGATCGAATATTGCCACTGTCGCCAGACGACCGAAGCGAAGCTTTGCGGGCATTCGACCGATAGCTCTCGAAGTCTGGCAAGCTAGCCAGACACGTGTTCGAGAAGGCAAATGTCGCCTGCTGGGCAATACTTGCTTCGGTAGACTGTTCCACAGAGCTTTCACTGCAAGCTGATAATAGAAAACCTGCGAGCAACGACCCAGACAGCAGAGTTATGCGGCTCGGGGCCTTCAACCCTTAACCGCCTTCACGATCTTCTCGGCACCGTCTTTCAGGTTGTCCGCCGCGATCACGTCCAGGCCAGAGGTGTTGATGATCTCTTTGCCTTTCTCGACATTCGTGCCTTCCAGACGCACGACCAGCGGAACCTGCAGGCCGACCTCTTTCACCGCGGCGACAACGCCCTCGGCAATCACATCACAGCGCATGATGCCGCCGAAGATGTTAACCAGAATGCCTTTGACCTGCGGGTCGCTGGTGATGATCTTGAACGCCTCGGTCACTTTCTCTTTGGTGGCGCCGCCACCCACGTCGAGGAAGTTTGCAGGCTCGGCCCCATACAGCTTGATGATGTCCATGGTGGCCATCGCCAGACCGGCACCGTTGACCATGCAGCCGATCTCACCATCCAGCGCGATGTAGTTCAGGTCGTACTTGGAGGCTTCCAGTTCCTTGGGGTCTTCCTCGGTCGTGTCGCGCAGTTCGGCAATATCCGGGTGGCGGTAGACCGCGTTGCCGTCAAAGCCGACCTTGGCGTCCAGCACCTTGAGATCGCCGCTGTCGGATACGATCAGCGGGTTGATCTCCAGCATCTCCATGTCCTTCTCGACGAAGGCGTTATAGAGCTGGTTCATCAGCTTGACGCATTGCTTGACTTGCGCGCCCTGCAGACCCAGCGAAAACGCGATGCGGCGGCCATGATAGGGCTGATAGCCGGTCGCGGGGTCAACC
Organism: Ruegeria sp. BI11; assembly: GCF_056538005.1. Classification (NCBI taxonomy): domain Bacteria; kingdom Pseudomonadati; phylum Pseudomonadota; class Alphaproteobacteria; order Rhodobacterales; family Roseobacteraceae; genus Ruegeria; species Ruegeria sp. BI11. Next base: position 166,276 of record NZ_JBQFSM010000006.1, read on the forward strand.
GAGAAGGAGAGGATTTTCTCGGGCGTGGCCGCAGCTACTTCTTCGATGTCCATGCCGCCTTCGGTCGAGCACACGAACGAGATGCGGCTGGTCTGGCGATCCACCAAAAGGGCCAGGTACAGTTCACGCTCGATTCCAGAACCGGCCTCGATATAAATGCGGTTGACCTGTTTGCCTGCAGGACCGGTTTGATGTGTGACCAGGGTGCGGCCCAGCATCTTCTTGGCTTCTTCTGCGGCTTCTTCGACCGACTTGGTCAGACGCACGCCGCCTTTTTCACCAGCGTCGGCTTCTTTGAAGGACCCCTTGCCGCGGCCACCTGCGTGGATCTGCGCTTTGACGACCCAAAGCGGGCCGTCCAGTTCACCAGCTGCGGTTTTGGCTTCCTCAGCGCGCAAAACCGCGCGACCTTCGGAGACCGGTGCGCCATAGCTGCGAAGAAGAGCTTTGGCCTGATATTCGTGAATGTTCATCGGAACTGTCCCGTCTGACTGCGATTTAATCGTTATAGGGGTTTGTAGCTGGCAAGTTTAAAGGGTTTTTTGACCGAAACGATGTTTTTCACGAAGATTTTTACTATTTGTGATCACAGTATTTTTCGGTGTGATCACAAATCTTTGCTGGGCGGTTGCTTGATTCGTTTCAAGAAGCAAATTTGCGAAAAACACATTCAAAAACAAAATTAAAAACGTTTGCGCCAACATTTCGAGTGCGACCAGAGTAAGCGGGCAAACAAAAAAAGCCGGCCCTCAAATGGACCGGCTTTCGGAAATCTTACAGTCAGGATTAGGTCAGCGAGCTGTCGATGCCTTTGCACGCTTCGATCAGGCCTTTCACCGCGTTGACCGAATTGTCGAAACCGGCTTGCTCTTCTTCGTTGAGCTTGATGTCGACCACTCGTTCGATACCACCCGCGCCGATTACGGTGGGCACGCCGACGTACAGACCGTCAACACCCAGTTCGCCGGTACAATAGGCGGCGCAGGGCAGGACGCGCTTTTGGTCTTTCAGATAGGCTTCGGCCATCTCGATTGCCGACGTCGCCGGGGCATAGAATGCCGAACCGGTTTTCAGCAGGCCAACGATCTCGGCACCGCCGTCACGGGTGCGCTGCACGATTGCGTCCAGCTTGTCTTGCGTGGTCCAGCCCATTTCAACCAGATCGGGCAGCGGGATACCTGCAACGGTCGAGTAACGGACCGACGGCACCATGGTGTCGCCATGGCCGCCCAGAACGAACGCGGTGACGTCTTTCATCGAGACGTTGAACTCTTCGGCTAGGAAATGGGCAAAGCGGCCCGAATCCAGAACACCCGCCATACCGCAGACTTTGTTGTGCGGCAGGCCCGAGAATTCGCGCAGCGCCCAGACCATCGCGTCCAGCGGGTTGGTGATGCAGATTACGAACGCGTCGGGGGCGTTGGCGGCGATGCCTTCACCGACCGATTTCATGACCTTGAGGTTGATGCCCAGCAGGTCGTCGCGGCTCATGCCCGGTTTGCGAGGCACACCGGCGGTCACGATGCAGACATCTGCGCCAGCGATATCTTCGTAGGACTGGGTGCCTTTCAGCTTGGCGTCAAAGCCTTCGGACGGGCCGGATTCTGCGATGTCCAGCGCCTTGCCTTCGGGGGTGCCTTCGGCGATGTCGAACAGGACGACGTCACCCAATTCTTTCATTGCTGCGAGGTGGGCGAGCGTGCCGCCGATCTGACCTGCGCCGATCAGCGCGATCTTGGGTCTGGCCATTTGGATTATCTCCGGTCGGTTTTGAAATCGCGGTTTTGCTAGTCCTTAAATGGGTTTCGCGCAAGTGCCCTTGGGCGCGGCATGCAACCGCATACCATTTGCGCAGTGGCGGGTGATTGCGCTAAACGGCCTTTTAGACAGGCCTATTTGCAGGATGCCGCATGTTCGAGCTGAACCTGATGTTTTTTGCCGTGGCGATCCCCGCGGTGGTCTTTGCCGGTATCTCGAAGGGCGGGTTCGGGTCGGGCGTCGCCTTTGCATCCTCGTCGATTCTGGCCTTGATACTCGAGCCCGGGCAGGCGCTTGCGCTGATGTTGCCGATCCTGATGGTGATCGATGTGGCCACCCTTGGACCCTACTGGAAACGCTGGAGTTGGCCGGATTCGCGCTTGTTGATGTTGGGGGCTGTGCCAGGCGTGGCGCTGGGGGCGTGGTTGTACCGAGCCACGAATGACGACCTGCTGCGGTTACTGATTGGCGGGATTTCAGTTGGATTTGTGGTCTGGCATATTTCCCAGACCAAGGGCTGGGTGCGCGGCTTTGCCAATCGCCTGCCGCCACCTGCAGGGCTGTTAGCAGGTCTGATCGCCGGGTTCACAAGTTTCGTCAGCCATGCCGGAGGTCCGCCAGCTGCGGTTTACCTGCTATCGCAGCGTCTGACAAAAACTCAGTTTCAGGCCTCAACCGTACTGGTCTTTTGGGTCATCAATATCGCGAAATTTGTGCCCTATGCCTATCTGGGTCTGTTCACCTGGCACACCGCCTGGGCAGATCTTCTGCTAACGCCCTTTGCAATCCTGGGTGCTTGGCTGGGCGTTCGGGCGCATTTCATGTTGTCCGAGCGCCTGTTCTTTGGCATCGCCTATGTGCTGCTGACCTTGACGGGCAGCAAGCTGATTTGGGATGCGCTGACCTAGACGTTGGGCGGCAGTGCCACGGCCATATCTTCGTAAGCCTGACCCGAAGCGACAAGACACGTTATCCCGTCCGGCAATGTCACCGTGATCGTCCAACTGCCGCTTTGGTCCGAAGCAAAGACCTCCATCACCGCCCCTTGCCGCGTGATGCCGATACCACGGCGCGTTTCGCCGTAGGTCTCGGTTAAGCGCTTCACCATATCCTCACGCGGGGCACAGGTGCGGGCCTGCACCTGTTGCGCGGCCAGAACCATGATCCCAAGGCCCATCGTCATCTTGAAAAACGTCGATTTCATCAGTCACCCCTTTCGATTCTATCTACGATCAGGGTGCGTTCCGTGGACAGAAATCCGGTTAAGGCTCCGCACGTTGCGTCGCAAATGCTGCAGCGCGGCGATTTTGCCCTTGAACTTTCCGACAAAAAATGCCCCATTCCGCGCAACATTCTTTCAAAGGGAGAGGCCAATGGACCCCCGTCAGCGCCCCTATCGTTCCGTTCTCTATATCCCCGGCTCGCGTGATCGGGCGCTGGATAAGGCCCGCACCCTGCCGGTGGACGCGATCATCTTTGACCTAGAGGACGCTGTTGCCGCCGACGAAAAGGCCAATGCGCGTGAAACGCTAAATGCGGCGCTGGCTGCAGGCGGATATGGCGAGCGGGTCAAGATCGTGCGCATCAACGGTTTGGGCACCGAATGGGGGCGCGCTGATGCCGAGGCCGTGAATGAGATGGACGCGGATGTCGTGCTATTGCCCAAGGTGAATTCAGCCGCGGACGTGGACGCGCTGGCCGAGATCACAGGCGACATGCCGATTTGGGCGATGATGGAAACGCCGCTAGGAATGCTGAATGCTGCCGGGATTGCGGCACATCCGTTGATGACCGGTTTTGTCATGGGCACCAACGATCTGGCCAAAGACCTGCAGACCCGATTCCGTCCAGATCGCCTACCGTTGATGACCTCGCTAGGTCTGTGTCTGCTGGCCGCCAAGGCCGAGGGGCTGATCATCGTGGATGGCGTCTATAATGCGTTCAAGGATGAGGACGGTCTGGCGGCAGAATGCGAACAGGGCCGCGACATGGGCTTTGACGGCAAGACGTTGATCCACCCGGCGCAAGTCAACATAACCAATGCAGCCTTCGCTCCTTCGGATGCCGAGATCGATCTGGCCCGCCGCCAGATCGCAGCGTTTGAAGAGACCGAGGCGCAGGGGCAGGGTGTTGCTGTCGTGGATGGGAAGATTGTCGAAAATCTGCATGTTGTAACGGCCCGCGAAATTCTGGCAAAAGCCGAGGCGATTTCAGCTTTGCAAGCGGGGTAAGCCAGCATGGGCTTTGTTCTTTTGATTCTTGGTGTGGCACTGTGGTGGGCCGCTCATCTGTTCAAACGTGTTATGCCAGAACAGCGTGCCGCGATGGGCAACGCCGGCAAGGGCGCGGTCGCGTTGGCGTTGGTGGCGGCAATCCTGCTGATGATCTTCGGCTATCGCATGACCGATTTCATCTATGTCTGGGCCCCGCCCAGTTTCATGATCCACATCAACAACCTGCTGGTGTTGATCGCGATTTATATGATGAGCCCTGCGGGCAAGAAGGGGCGGCTGCTGAACAAACTCCGTCACCCAATGCTGGGCGGGTTCAAGCTCTGGGCCTTTGCGCATCTGCTTGTGAATGGCGATCTGGCTTCGATCATCTTGTTTGGCGGGCTGCTGGCCTGGGCCGTTGTCGAGGTTATCGTGATCAACAAGTCCGAACCCAACTGGACGCCCGGCGAACCCGGCACCTATGGCAAGGACGCGATGTTCTTTGTGGCCTCGATCGTGTTGCTGGGCGTGATCGGCTATATCCACGGGCTGGTTGGCCCGTCTCCGTTCCCCTCATAAGGAAGTGACATCATGGCAAAACTCTATCGCCTGCTAACCGAGGAAGACACCGCCGCCTTCTGCCACAAAGTGTCAGACGCGTTGGCAAAAGGGTGGGAGCTGTATGGCGACCCGTCTTACGCCTATGACGAAAACAGCCGCATGATGCGCTGTGCGCAAGCCGTGACCAAAGAAGTCGAGGCCGACTATTCCCCTGACATGAAATTGGGACAGCAATAATGGCAAAGACAAATCCGGGCCGTTTTTTCGAGGACTATTCTGTCGGGCAGGTGCTGCATCACGCGGTGCCGCGCACCGTAACTGATGGCGAACGGGCGCTGTATCACGCGCTCTACCCGGCGCGGCATGCGCTGTATTCGTCGGATGAGTTTGCCCGAAATTGCGGTCTGCGGCAAAGCCCAATTGACGATCTGGCAGCCTTCCATGTGGTGTTTGGCAAGACCGTGCCGGATATCTCGCTGAACGCAGTGGCCAATCTGGGTTATGCCGAAGGCCGCTGGCTGTTACCGGTTTACCCCGGCGATACGCTGCGTTCGGAATCCGAGGTTATTGGGATCAAGCAGAACTCGAACGGCAAAACCGGCGTTGTCTGGGTGCGCACGCGGGGTCTGAACCAGCGTGATGACGTTGTTATCGAATATGTGCGCTGGGTGATGGTGCGCAAATCGAACATCGACGCTCCTGCACCCGAGGCGGTTGTGCCGGACCTGAAAAAGGTGCTGGAACCGAAAGATCTGGTGGTGCCCGCGGGGCTTGATTTTTCAAACTACGATTTTGTCCAAGCGGGTGAGGCGCATCGCTGGGGCGATTACGAGATCGGCGAAACCATTGACCATGTCGACGGTGTGACGGTGGAAGAGGCCGAACATATGCTGGCCACCCGGCTGTGGCAGAACACCGCCAAGGTGCATTTCGACCTTACTGTTCGTCCCGATGGTCGTTTGATCTATGGCGGCCACGTGATCTCGATGGCGCGGACATTGTCGTTCAACGGTCTGGCCAATGCGCAGATGATCGTGGGCCTGAACGGTGGCACCCATGCCAACCCCTGTTTCGCCGGTGACACGATCAAGGCCTGGTCCGAGGTTCTGGACAAGGCTGAAACCGCTGTGTCCGGCGTGGGTGCCATCCGCTTGCGGCTGGTTGCAACCAAGGGCGGAGATGCGTTTGATTTGAAAAACGAAGATGGTCGGTACCAGTCGAAGGTCTTGCTGGACCTTGATTATTGGGCGTTGATGCCAATCTGACCACCCCCACATTCATTTGATCGCAGCCTGCGTTTATCATGCTAGGCTGCGGTCATGGTTCTGCTTCGCTCACTCGCCACCTGCCTGGTTCTGACGCCGCCCGCGTTCGCGTGCGATCTGGCGTTGGCGTTAGCCGTGGACGTGTCCGGGTCGGTCGATACGACCGAATACAGAATTCAGATGGATGGACTGGCCGCCGGATTGCGCGACCCTTTGGTGTCCGAGGCGCTGGTGCGGGGGCAGGCGCAATTGATGCTGGTGCAGTGGACCGGGTCTTCTCGTCAAAAGGTGACGATCCCCTGGACCCGGATCGACAGCTTTGACACGCTTGAACGGTTTGCCGATCAGGTTGCCGACGATCCCAGGGTCTGGCGTAACTTTTCGACCGCGATCGGCGAGGCGCTTGAGATGACCATGGCCAGTTTCGATGCGGTGGCGGATTGTAAACGGCACTTGATTGACATCTCGGGCGATGGGGTTTCGAACGAAGGGGTCGAACCGTCCGAGACTCACAGGGCGTTACGTACGCGCGGTGTGACGGTGAACGCCATCGCCATCGAAGAAAGCGAACCCGATCTGACGGCCTATTTCTTTGAAAATGTCATCGTCGGAGAGGGGGCCTTTGTGGTGTCCGCTGCGGGGTTTTCCGATTACCCTGAACGGATCCGAAAGAAGCTATTGCGCGAGGTTACCCAACAATCTGCGGCTTTGGACTCCCCGAACTAGATTCGTGATCACAATGCTTTTCCCCTGAAAACGCTAACATTCAAGGGAGTGAAGGGTTTTCGTGATCACAGTATTATTTTGCGTGATCACAAAATGCCGAAATCTGCATTTTTGAACTCTTTTTACCCATTTTTGCGCTTGCAGCACGTGACAGAAGGGCAAAATCCGGTAAAACGACCGGTAGCCAACGAAAGAGGAGCCGACATGGCCGATGTCAATCGGGGCAACCGCCCGCTCTCGCCACACATTATGATCTATCGTCCTCAGATGACGTCCATATCATCAATCATGGTTCGTATCTCGGGATTGGGCGCATTTGCCGTTGCCATCCTAGTCGTCTGGTGGCTGCTGGCCGCAGCGACGTCGGAAAGCGCGTTCCTCGCCATCGATGGATTTCTGCGCAGCTGGTTCGGGGATATCCTCCTGACCCTCGCAACCTGGGCGCTTTGGTATCACACGCTGGGCCGTCTGCGTCACGTCTTTTGGGATTTCGGCTACTGCCTTGACGTCGAGGTCGCCGAGAAACTGGGACTGGGTATGTTCGTCGGTGCGACCATCCTGACCATTATCACCGTAATTGTGGTCTAAGGAGACGGCACATGCGATATCTGACTGACCGTAAACGCGCGCAGGGTCTGGGCGCAGGGAAATCCGGCACACAAACACATTGGCGCACAATGGTTCGGGCGATGATTCTGACCGTGCTGGTCCCGCTTTTCATCATCATTTTTGGCGGTGGTATCGGCGGAAGCTATGAAGAAGTTATGGCTTACTTCAGCCGCCCCTTCCCAGCGATTGTGACTGCCCTGACTTTGGTCGTGGGCATGCAACAGCTGATGTATGAGGCGCAGGAAACCATCGAAGACTATGTGCATGGCGTGCTCGAGAAAGTCTCGCTCGTTGCGATGTGGGCTCTGGGCTACACGTTGATTGCGGCCGGGCTGTTTGCCTTGGTGAAGCTGGCCCTGTGATGCGCGGTAAGGAACAAGAACAATGACAGCAGCATATGAATATGAAACCCACGAATACGACGTCGTTGTCGTAGGCGCAGGTGGTGCGGGTCTGCGGGCGACGCTGGGCATGGCCGAACAGGGCCTGCGCACAGCATGCGTCACCAAAGTGTTCCCGACACGCTCGCACACGGTTGCGGCGCAAGGCGGTATCGCAGCATCTTTGTCGAACATGGGGCCAGACCACTGGCAGTGGCACATGTACGACACCGTCAAGGGCTCGGACTGGCTGGGCGACACCGACGCGATGGAATATCTGGCCCGGGAGGCTCCCAAAGCAGTGTACGAGCTGGAGCACTACGGTGTGCCCTTCAGCCGGACTGAGGAAGGCAAGATCTATCAGCGACCGTTCGGTGGCCACACCACCGAATTTGGCGAAGGCCCCGCAGTGCAGCGGACCTGTGCCGCTGCCGACCGGACCGGCCACGCGATCCTGCACACGCTGTACGGTCAGTCGCTGAAGAATAACGCCGAGTTCTACATCGAATACTTCGCCATCGATCTGATCATGTCCGATGACGGACAGTGTCAGGGTGTCGTCTGCTGGAAGCTTGACGATGGCACCATGCACGTCTTTAACGCCAAAATGGTGGTGCTGGCGACCGGCGGTTATGGTCGCGCCTATTTCAGCGCAACCTCGGCCCATACCTGCACCGGCGATGGTGGCGGAATGGTAGCCCGCGCTGGGCTGGCCCTGCAGGATATGGAGTTCGTGCAATTCCACCCGACCGGCATCTACGGCTCGGGCTGCCTGATTACCGAAGGTGCGCGTGGTGAGGGCGGATACCTGACCAACTCGGAAGGTGAACGGTTCATGGAGCGTTACGCGCCCCAGTACAAGGACCTAGCGCCGCGTGATTACGTATCGCGCTCGATGACCATGGAAATCCGCGAAGGGCGTGGCCATGGTGATAATGGCGACCACATTCACCTGAACCTCAGCCACCTGCCTTCCGAGGCACTGGCGGAACGCCTGCCGGGCATCTCAGAATCGGCACGCGTGTTCGCTGGTGTGGACGTGACCAAGGAACCGATCCCGGTTCTGCCGACCGTGCATTATAACATGGGCGGTATCCCGACCAACTATTGGGGTGAGGTTCTGAACCCGACCGCCGACAACCCGACCGCTGTTGTTCCGGGCCTGATGGCCGTGGGTGAGGCGGGATGTGCCTCGGTCCACGGCGCGAACCGTCTGGGCTCTAACTCGCTGATTGACCTTGTGGTGTTTGGCCGCGCGGCTGCGATCCGGGCCGGTGAGGTTGTTGATGCCAAAGCGTCGAACCCGGTTCTGAACCAGGCTTCGGTCGACAAGGCGTTTGACCGGTTCGATGCCGTGCGCAATGCCAGCGGCGCGATCCCCACAGCCGATCTGCGGCTTGAGATGCAGCGGACCATGCAGGAAGACGCAGCCGTGTTCCGGACCGCCAAGACCATGGCCGAAGGCGTCGAGAAGATGACGGTGATCGCGGCCAAGATGGACGACCTGAAAGTCACTGACCGCTCGCTGGTGTGGAACAGTGACCTGATGGAAACGCTGGAACTGACCAACCTTATGCCAAGTGCGCTGGCCACTATCGTCGGTGCCGAGGCGCGTAAGGAATCCCGCGGTGCCCACGCGCATGAGGACTTTACCGAGCGTGACGACGAAAACTGGCGCGTTCACACTGTGTCGCGGGTCGAGGGCAACAAGGTTGAACTCAGCTATCGCCCGGTCATCGCCGATCCGCTGACCACCGAAGACGAAGGCGGTATTAGCCTCAAGAAAATCGCGCCCAAGGCGCGGACGTTCTAAGGAGAGGAACTTATGGTACAACTAACCCTCCCCAAGAATTCGCGCATCACGACGGGCAAAACCTGGCCCAAGCCGGAAGGCGCAACCAATGTGCGCAAGTTCCAGATCTATCGCTGGAACCCGGAAGACGGCAAAAACCCTCATCTCGACACCTATTTCGTGGATATGGACAGCTGCGGCCCGATGGTTCTGGACGCGTTGATCAAGATCAAGAACGAGATTGACCCGACGTTGACCTTCCGCCGGTCGTGCCGCGAAGGGATCTGTGGCTCCTGCGCGATGAATATCGACGGGATCAACACGCTGGCCTGTATCTATGGCATGGATGAGATCAAGGGCGACGTGAAGATCTATCCGCTGCCGCATATGCCGGTTGTCAAGGACCTGATTCCTGACCTGACGCATTTCTATGCTCAGCACGCATCCATCATGCCGTGGCTGGAAACCAAGACCAACCGCCCCGCGAAAGAGTGGAAGCAGTCGATCGAAGACCGCAAGAAGCTGGATGGTCTGTATGAATGCGTGATGTGCGCCAGCTGCTCAACCTCGTGCCCGAGTTACTGGTGGAACGGCGACCGCTATCTTGGACCCGCTGCGCTGCTGCATGCCTATCGCTGGATCATCGACAGCCGCGATGAGGCTACAGGTGAGCGTTTGGACGAGCTGGAAGATCCCTTCAAGCTGTATCGTTGCCACACCATCATGAACTGTGCCAAGACCTGCCCGAAGGGTCTGAACCCGGCCAAGGCGATTGCCGAGATCAAGAAAATGATGGTCGATCGCTCCGTTTAATGACACCCATAAAAAAAGACAAAACCCGGGATGGAAACACCCCGGGTTTTTTCGTGTTATGCGAGCATTGAAATATCGGAGTACATCAATGACCCAAACACTACTAAAAGCCCTGTCTATTTCTGCGATCACTGTTCTTTCGGCGTGTGGCGGATCAGGTGGCGATCGGGCGGCGCTTGCTTTTAAGCAGGTAGATTGCGCAAAACAGGCGGAAATTGGGGAGCCATTTACCACTCAATACACCCTTCAGGATGGTAAACAGACCGAGGTATTCGTTCCCGGTAACGGTGTCAGTGAAGAACAAGCCGCTAAGGCGAATGCTTGTATGACCGCGTAGCAGGCCAAAAATTAAGGCTGGCAGATGAAAATGCCAGCCTTTTATGCGCTACTAGCATATCAAGATTGCAAAAAGATGTGATGAGCAAAGCCGTTTGACAGCTTAATCCTTGAGCTGGGGAGGAGTGAACGACCTTATACAGGATCACTCGGATGAGCACGCAAAACACAAAAACAAACGCCGCTGAGGCTCTGGAACTGCTGGAACAAGCCTGGGCCTATTACACCCCGGAACCTGTGCCGGTGAGTGAAGAGCGAGAGCCTGAGCTATTCGAATACGCAAACGCTGCCTGACGCTTGAAATTATCCATGGATTGGGCAATGCATAGATATGCCCATTCTGTTGTTAGTGCTGGCGGCCGGAGTGTTCGCCTATTTTATATGGCGGTCACGGACGTCTTCTTTGACGCGCGACTGCCGATGGCGACAGCACCGCAAGGAAGGTGTCTGGATTTGTGCTTATTGTGGGGCACAGCAAGAGGGCGAGGAAACGCCGACCAGTTGCCTGAAAGGAAAATAAAAGAGCAGGGCGAACTTGCGCCCTGTCTGTGATTAAGCAGCGTCAGGAAATGCCGCTTGCAATGCGATTTCAACCATGTCGCCAAAACTGCTTTCACGTTCGGACGACGGCAAGGCCTCACCCGTCAGTAGGTGATCGGACACGGTCAGAACGGCGAGTGCGCGGCAGTTGTGACGAGCAGCCAGGATGTATAGCTCGGCGGCCTCCATTTCGACCCCCAGAATGCCGTGACGCACCATCTGTTCGTTCAGATCGGGGCGCTCGTCATAGAACACGTCCGAGGAATAAATCCCGCCGATATGGGTGGGTGTCCCCTTCGCAGCAGCAGCCTGTGCTGCGGCCTGAAGCAAGCTCCAATCGGCGCAAGGGGCAAAGTTTAGTTCTTTCAGAATACCGCGCGATGGCGTGCTAAGCGTGGTCGACGTCATCGCCAGAATCACGTCACGGATGCCGACGCTGTCCTGCATTCCGCCGCACGATCCGATGCGGATTAGGGTTTTAGCACCAAAATCGCGGATCAGTTCATTGGCGTAGATCGACAGAGACGGCATGCCCATGCCGCTGCCCTGAATCGTAACCGGGTTTCCCTTCCAGGTTCCGGTGAAACCCAACATGCCCCGAACGTTATTGACAAGCCGGGCATCCTGCAAAAAGGTTTCGGCTGCCCATTTCGCCCGATACGGATCACCCGGCATTAAAACGGTTTCAGCAATTTCACCTTTTTCCGCGCCAATATGAATTGTCATTTTTCACTAAATTCCTATCAGATTTCCAAATCCGAAATATCAGCGCCGGCTTTCATAGCATCATGAACCCATTGCGGCTTGCGGCCTCGGCCCGACCAGGTTTGCTCGGGGTTGGATGGATTTTTGTACTTTGCGTTGGCTTTCGGGCTTTTGGGCTGTTTTGCACTGGTGCCTGAAAGGTCCGATAGAGAAAACCCAAACTCCGCGGCAGCTTTTTCTGCGGCTTTCAATGCCTCTTTGCGATCACGCTTTTCTGCATTTTTAAGCGCGACTTCCACCTGGTCACGCAATTCCAGCAATTCTTTCCGTGACATTTTATCTAGGCTGATCGCCATCTATTTTCTCCATTCCTAAAAACGTCACAAGTGGACGCAATGGCCCACCGTAATTCCAATTTCGCTAATTTTCTATCCCTTCCTGAAAAGCAATAGAAATGGAGATTGTCAGAAAAGGCGGAATTACTCCGCCGCGATGTTTTGCGGATCGACCAGTGTTACGATATCGCCCATGATCACGTTCAACTCAAAATTCTTGGGCGTATAGATTTTGGCAACGCCCATTGCTTTGAGTTTCGCGGCATCGTCATCAGGAATGATCCCTCCGACTACAACGGGGACATCGTCCAACCCGGCCTCATGCAGGCGGGTCATAACATCCTGCACCAATGGGATGTGGCTGCCCGACAGGATCGACAGACCGATCACATGGGCCTTGTCTTCAAGCGCTGCGGTGACGATTTCCTCGGGAGTCAGGCGAATGCCTTCATAGCTGATGTCGATGCCGCAATCGCGGGCGCGGAAGGCGATTTGCTCGGCACCGTTTGAGTGGCCGTCCAGTCCCGGTTTGCCCACCAGGAATTTCAGGCGGCGGCCCAGCTTGTCACTGACCGCGTCAACAGCGGCGCGCAGATCCTCCAGCCCTTCGGTCTTGTTCGACACCGAGCCCGATACGCCGGTCGGGCCGCGATAGGTGCCGTAGACCTTGCGCATTTCCTCGGCCCATTCACCGGTGGTGACGCCAGCCTTGGCAGCTGCGATTGACGGTTCCATGACATTGGTCCCGGATTGCGCGGCCGCACGCAGTGCAGCTAGGGCTGCCGTTACGGCTGCGTCATCGCGATCTGCGCGCCATTCATTCAGGCGGTCGATCTGCTCCTGCTCAACAGCCGGGTCGACAACCATGATGCCGCCATCTTCGGTCTCCAACGGCGAGGGTTCACCCTGAGTCCACTTGTTCACCCCGACCACAACGGTTTCATTCCGTTCAATCCGATTCAGGCGTTCGGCATTGGAGTCAACCAGACGGGATTTCATGTATTCGATCGACGCTACCGCGCCGCCCATCGCCTCGAGATTGTCCAACTCGGCCCGTGCGCCTGCTTTCAGTTCTTCAACTTTGGCGTCCACGGCGGGGTTGCCGTCAAACAGATCGCCATATTCCAGCAGGTCGGTTTCGTAGGCCAGAATTTGCTGCATCCGCATCGACCATTGCTGATCCCACGGGCGCGGCAAGCCCAATGCCTCGTTCCACGCAGGCAGCTGCACAGCACGAGCACGCGCCTTTTTCGACAAGGTCACGGCCAGCATCTCGATCAGGATGCGGTAAACATTGTTTTCGGGCTGCTGCTCGGTCAGGCCCAGCGAGTTCACCTGAACGCCATAGCGGAACCGGCGGAATTTCGGGTTCTCGACACCATAGCGCTGTTGAAGAATCTCATCCCAAAGATCGACAAAGGCGCGCATTTTGCACATCTCGGTGACAAAGCGGATGCCCGCGTTCACAAAGAACGAAATGCGTCCACAAAGCGCCGGGAAATCCTCGGCCGGGACGCGGGGGCGCAGCTCATCCAGTACGGCGATGGCAGTGGCCAGCGCATAGGCGAGTTCTTGTTCCGGCGTCGCGCCGGCCTCTTGCAGGTGATAGGAACACACGTTCATCGGGTTCCATTTGGGCACGTTGGTATAGCAATATTCGGCCACGTCCGCGATCATCTTCAGCGACGGTTTCGGCGGGCAGACATATGTACCACGGCTCAGATATTCCTTGATCAGATCGTTCTGAACCGTGCCCTGCAGCTTTGAGACATCCGCACCCTGTTCCTCGGCCACAGCGATATAAAGCGCCAGCAACCAAGGCGCCGTCGCGTTAATTGTCATCGAGGTGTTCATCTGTTCCAGTGGAATCTGGTCGAACAAAACCCGCATGTCGCCCAGATGGCTGATTGGCACGCCAACCTTGCCCACCTCGCCGCGTGCCAGCGTGTGGTCGCTGTCATATCCGGTCTGCGTTGGCAGATCGAAGGCCACCGACAGTCCCGTCTGACCCTTGGCCAGGTTGCCACGATACAGCGCATTCGAAGCCTTGGCGGTGGAATGACCGGCATAGGTTCGGATGAGCCAGGGGCGATCTTTCTGCGTCTGCGTCATATCGGGGCCTCGTGTATCGTGTGGGTAAGAAAATTACGCTTGAAGCTTCTTAAGCGCAATTTTCGGGACATGTCAATTCGCTGCGTTGCGGCATGTCGAGTTCTTCAGATTGTAGGCGGCCCGGATTGGTGGCAGGGTGCGCGCATGACTCAGACCGTGGAACTTCCGCTTTGGCTGTTTTTGCTGATCCTGGTTTTTGCCGCGGTCACTCTTGCCTCGCATTTTCTGTTTCCTTCGGTGCGTTGGTTTTTTCGCCGTCGACTGGAGCGGGCGGTCAAGCGTCTGAACAAACGCCTGCAACGGCCGATCCAGCCGTTCAAGCTGGCGCATCGGCACGACATGATCCAACGCCTGATCTACGACCCTCAGGTGGGGCAGGCGGTTCAGAACTTTGCACGGGAGGAACGTGTCCCTGAGGCTGTGGCCTTTGAAACCGCCCGCCGGTACGCACGCGAGATCGTCCCATCCTTTTCGGCTGTGGCCTATTTTAGCGTCGCCATCCGCCTGACCCGCATGCTGAGCAATGCATTTTACAACGTTCGCCTAAGCTATGTGGACGAAGACGCACTGCGTAATATTGACCCCGAGGCCACGGTTGTTTTCGTCATGAACCACCGCAGCAACATGGATTATGTGTTGGTGACTTATCTGGCAGCGCAGCAATCGGCGCTGTCCTATGCTGTGGGCGAATGGGCACGTGTCTGGCCGCTCAGCCGTTTGATCCGCGCAATGGGGGCTTACTTTATTCGCCGCAAATCAGGCAGTGAACTGTATCGGCAGGTGCTGGCCTGTTACGTGCGCCACGCGACCGAGGCGGGCGTGACGCAGGCCATGTTCCCTGAGGGCGGTCTAAGTCTGACTGGAGCGCTGGGGCGACCTAAGCTGGGTTTGCTCAAATACATCATCGACGCCACCAGCCCCGAGGGGCGGGACGTTGTGTTCGTGCCAGTCGCCCTGAATTACGACCGGGTGCTTGAGGATACGATCCTCACTAAGGCGGCGCTGGGCAACGAACGCCGGTTTCGTGCCAGAATCGGGGTGATCGCCTGGTGGATTCTCAAACAGATAGGGCGCCGGCTGGTTGGTCGCTATCAGCGTTTCGGTATAGCCTCAGTGCGGTATGGAGAGCCTGTATCGCTTCGGGCCTTCCGTGCAGACCACGAAGCCAACCTGATGACCGATCTGGCGCGCGATCTAATGGCGGGCATCGGGAAAGCGATTCCATTGGTGCCTGGACCTGCCGCGTGCTGGTTGATACGCGAAAAGGGGGAAATCCCCGAGGATGATGCGGTGGCTCTGATTAATCAGTTGCTGCGAGGTAACGGAAATCCCACACCTTTAGAACGCAGTGCAATCGAGGCTGCCATCCAGCAATTGGTGGATCGTCGTATTCTTAAACGCGAGGGCGGAAAAATATCGTCGTCTGGTCAAAGGGTTGATCTTCTCGATTACTATGCGGCCTCTGCTCCACTGAATGCGGAACAGGCTCTCGCTGCGCCTGCAAAATAAATTTCTGCAACTGCTGGGTCATAAAATTACAAAATGAAGTCAAAATGGGTTGCAATATTGCTCGATGGTAAATACTCATCGGGTAAAGCCGCCGATTCTGCATCGCGGCGAGGATTCTGAATAAAGGAGGCCAACATGGCTCTGGACACCGATAGCGGCATCGCGTCGTACGAGGCACCGGAAAAAGACCTCTATGAGATGGGTGAAATCCCTCCGATGGGGTATGTCCCGAAACAAATGTATGCATGGGCGATCCGCAAGGAACGCCATGGCGAGCCGGACACGGCAATGCAGCTGGAAGTGGTCGATGTCCCCAAGCTGGACAGCCACGAAGTGCTGGTTCTGGTGATGGCTGCGGGCGTCAACTACAACGGCGTCTGGGCGTCGCTGGGCAAACCGATCAGCCCGTTTGACGGTCATGGTCAGCCCTTCCACATCGCCGGCTCTGATGCATCGGGTATCGTTTGGGCCGTGGGTGACAAGGTCAAGCGTTGGAAAGTGGGCGACGAGGTCGTGATCCACTGCAACCAGGATGACGGCGACGACGAACATTGTAATGGCGGCGATCCGATGTTTTCGACCAGCCAACGGATCTGGGGCTATGAAACGCCGGACGGGTCGTTCGCACAGTTCACCAATGTTCAGGCACAGCAGCTGATGCCACGCCCCAAGCACCTGACCTGGGAAGAAAGCGCATGTTACACGCTGACGTTGGCGACTGCATATCGCATGCTGTTCGGTCACGAGCCGCATGATCTGAAGCCGGGCCAGAACGTCCTGGTCTGGGGCGCGTCAGGTGGTTTGGGGTCCTATGCGATCCAGCTGATCAACACCGCAGGTGCGAACGCGATCGGTGTGATCTCGGACGAAAGCAAGCGCGACTTTGTGATGGGTCTGGGTGCCAAGGGCGTTCTGAACCGCAAGGATTTCAACTGCTGGGGTCAATTGCCTACCGTGAACACTCCGGAATATGCCGAGTGGTTCAAAGAGGCGCGCAAGTTCGGCAAAGCCATCTGGGACATCACCGGCAAAGGCAACAATGTCGACATGGTGTTCGAACATCCGGGCGAAAGCACCTTCCCGGTTTCGACCTTTGTCGTGAAAAAAGGCGGTATGGTTGTAATCTGTGCCGGGACCACCGGCTACAACCTGACCTTCGACGTGCGCTATATGTGGATGCACCAGAAGCGTCTGCAGGGTTCGCACTTTGCGCATCTGAAGCAAGCAGCCGCTGCGAACCAGCTGATGGTCGAGCGCCGCCTGGATCCATGCATGTCCGAGGTGTTCTCGTGGAATGAACTGCCCGACGCACATATGAAAATGATGCGGAACGAGCATAAGCCGGGGAATATGTCGGTTCTGGTTCAGGCGCCGCAGACCGGAATGCGTACGCTGGAAGAGGTTTTGGACGCCCGCGGTTGAGCTGCACTTAAATTGAGAACTGATGCCCGCGAATCGTTTTAACGGTTCGCGGGCGTTGATTTTTTAGAAAAACACTATTTTTATTAATGGGTTAAATAAAATAACATCACTGTTTTTGGGGAGTAGAAAGCAGTGAATAGGCAAAAAAATATTGCACATGTTATGGTTGTGTTAACACTTCGTTAACCCTTTCGGAGAGACCCTGATGGCGCAGAATGAGTGGATACTGGACGTGTTGTCGGACCTCAACGCTTTCGCCGTTGAGAATGGCTTGATCGCGCTGGCCGAACAGCTGGACGACACCAAGCTGATCGCCGCAGCCGAGATCGCGTCCGTGAAGGCTGAGGTACGGACGCCCGCGAATGGGAAAAATACTCGATACGAGCCAGGTCCTGGAGGACTTGGAAAGCACCAGCACGCTTGATGAATTAAGCAATGTCGCGATCCGATTGCGCGACAGGCTGAAAGTCGAACACCTTATATACCATTGGGTCGATGGAGCCGGGGATCAATACGGCTATACGACCTATCCCGATGCTTGGGCCGAACGGTATCTGGAAAAGAACTATCACCGCATAGATCCGGTCATTCTTGGGTGTTTTCAGCGCTTTCATCCGGTTGACTGGAAATCGCTGGATTGGTCCAGCAAAGCTGCCAAGGCATTCTTGCAGGATGCGCAGAGCCACGGCGTCGGCAATCAGGGCTATTCAATCCCGATCCGGGGGCCGAACGGACAATTTGCTTTGTTCACGGTCAACCACACCTGTGACGACGAAACGTGGCAGCGATTCATCGAAAAATATGGTCGCGAGATGATCTTGATCGCGCATTATTTCAACCGCAAAGCGTTAGAGTTCGAAAGTGACCGGCAACCCGACTCTGCCCGCGGGCTGTCACCACGCGAGGTCGATGCAATGACCTTGCTGGCGCTGGGTTACAGCCGGGCGCAGGTGGCCCATTCGCTGTCTATTTCCGAGCATACGTTGCGGGTCTACATCGAAGGCGCCCGCGCCAAGCTTGGGGCGCAGAATACAACCCACGCCATCGCCACGGCGCTCAGCCGGGGATTAATAGTGGTTTAAGAGGCGCGCGCTCTCAGAACGGGAAATTAACCATGACTTTGTACCCCCTTCGTTCCTGCACAGGACGACAAGGGGAAAACAGTCATGTTGCGCTATTTGTATGCCGATGAGCTGCACAAGTTTCCGGAATTGGCCGAAGGAATGTTCCGGGATCGCGCAGATCAGTTCAAAACCCGGTTGGGTTGGGACGTGCACGTCAACGAAAGAGGAGAAGAGCGGGATCAGTATGACGACCTAAATCCGCTCTATGTCATTTGGGAAGAAGAAGATGGCAGTCATGGCGGCTCGATGCGTGTGCTGCCTACCACCGGCCCGGTCATGGTGAACGAGGTGTTCGGGCATCTGAACGGTGGCCAGCCGGTCTGCAGCCCGTTGATTTGGGAGGTTACCCGGTTCTGCCTGTCGCGTACGGCAAGCCCGCACACGGCAGGTGCCATCATGCTGAGCGGCGGTGAGATGATGGAAGGGTTCGGCCTGACCCATATCGCCGGGGTCTTCGATGCGCGCATGATTCGGATCTACCGCTTGATCGGATCGTCCCCGGTAGTACTGGGGACCGAAGGGAAGGGGCGCGATCAGATTTCGGTCGGGCTATGGCCCTACTCGGCCGATGATTGCAACCGAGTGGCCGAACGCGCGGGCATCCCGCGAGAGCTGTCGCACCTGTGGTTCAAGACTGCCTTTGGCATCGGGCGGCAGCACCGATTTTCGCTGTCGGCCTGATCGGGCGAAAACCCCAATCCCTCTCTGGTGATAGCTGGCGCGGCCCTGTAGGGTCGCGCCATGTCTTTGCCCCCCGTGACCTTCTCTGACGACCAGGCCGCCGCCTATGACAGCATCTCGGAAATGCTGCGATCTGCTGGTGTCGACCTGGATGATGACGCCCTTCTGAAACTGCCTGGCAACGGCAAATCCGGTGTAATGGCAGTGATCGGCAAGGCCGGTTCCGGCAAGACCCTGTTGTTGGCCGAGCTGTACAAGGCCCTGGCCGAAACTGGTGTTCAGATCGTTTCGGGTGATTTCGAAAGCCGCAAAGCAAAAGAAAAGCGCAGCCTTGCAATCCTGGCCCCCACCAACAAGGCCGCCAGTGTGTTGCGCCTGCGTGGCGTGCCGGCAACGACCATTCACCGAATTCTCTATACACCGGTCTATGACCCGGAATACGAACGCATCGCCGAGTGGCTGGCAGGCAATGACGAACGCCCTGAAATCGAAGGCCTAACGGACGAGGCATTGGACCGCGCCGCAGCGTTCTATGCGAACAACAAGTCCATCCCTGGTGCTTTGGCCGCCGCCGGATTGCGCGGGTCGGATTTCATCACCGGTTGGAAACGCCGAGATGAACCATTGGATATCGGGTTCGTCGATGAGGCCTCGATGCTGGACGACCGGCAATTTGAGGACCTGCAAGAGATTTTTCCGACCCTGCTGTTGTTTGGTGATCCAGCCCAGCTTGCCCCCGTCAATCAATCGGGCAGCATGGTGTTTGAGGCTTTACCGGAACCGCGCAAACAAATCCTTCACCGGGTCCACCGGCAAGAGGCGGACAACCCTATTCTGGATCTGGCCCACGCGTTGGCAGACCCTCAGATGGGGTTCGAGGATTTCGAACGCCTTGTCGAACAGACCGCCCGTCAGGATGACCGCGTTGTCTGGGGGCAGCGTGTTGAGGTCGATCTGATGGCCCGCAGCCCGGTTTTGGTCTGGCGCAACGCCACGCGTATTCGGTTGATTCAGGCCTTCCGCCATGTCCACGGTGCACCGGATACCGAGCTGCTGGAAGGCGAACCGCTGATCTGTGACGGCATTGAACTGCCGCTGAAACACCGCAAGAAGCGCCTGGACCTTGAGGCGCGCGGGCTGATCAAAGGTGCTCAGGTCATCTATCTGGGGCCGGGGCGCAAGCCAGGATTCTCACGTCTGCATGTAATGGGGGCCGAGGACCCGCAGGTCAGTGCGGCCTCGATCGTAAAGATCGAGAAACCGGATGAGGAAGAACCCTTCATCCCTTTTGCCGCCCGTATGGGCGCAACCTTTCTGCATGGCGCGGCGGTGACCATTCATAAGGCGCAGGGCTCGCAATGGGATACGGTACAGGTCTTTGCGCCTGACATTTACGCCGCCGCACGCATGGGCCGAACCGAGGCCGGGCAACCGTTGTGGAAACGACTGGCCTATGTCGCCATCACTCGGGCGCAACAGCGGCTGATCTGGGTAGTTCGGAATCGGTTGGCCAAACCCACCCATCCGTTGCGCGTGGACGACCTGCGCGCAGTTCCGGCGGCATCGCTGACATTGGAGGCAGAAGAGTCATGACATCCATCATCGTAACCGGCGCAAGCTCGGGTATCGGGCGTGCCGCAGCGGAACTATTTCTGGACGAAGGCTGGACAGTGGGTCTACTGGCCCGCAGCGTTGATACGCTGAACGAGATGGCGAAGGGTCGCGTAAATGCGGTGCCACTGGTCGCAGATGTAACGGATGCGAATGCGATCCACACGGCCTTTGGCGCCTTTCAGGAAAAGGCCGGGCGGTTAGATGTGCTGTTCAACAATGCTGGCATCTTTGCGCCCGGTGGCACCATTGACGACATTGCGCTGGAGGATTGGTATCAAACTGTCAACGTCAATCTAAACGGCATGTTCCTATGCGCGCGCGAAGCGTTTCGGATCATGCGCCATCAGTCGCCACAGGGTGGACGCATCATCAACAACGGCTCAATTGCTGCGCATGTGCCACGTCCGAATTCCGTGCATTACACAACCACGAAACATGCCATTACCGGCCTGACCCGCAGCCTGTCTCTGGACGGGCGGGAATTCGGCGTCGCCTGTGGCCAGATTGACATCGGCAATGCACGCACCCAGATGGTGCAGGGGTTGGTGGATGCTGCTGTCGAGGCGGGCAAGACGCCCGACCCGACCATGGCGGTGGAAGATGCAGCACGCTCGGTGCTGCATATGGCGACCTTGCCGCCCGAGGCGAATGTGCAGTTCATGACCGTGATGGCCACCACGATGCCCTATATCGGGCGTGGTTAGGCGTTATTCGCGTAACAGACGGAACGCTGTCGACGCCCCCCAACCCGCGGCAATCGCAATGACCAGAGACATCAGCCCGTACCACACGGGTTGCTGGCGAGACATGTTGTACAGGAACCGCTCCAGCCCCACTTTGCGCACGTCGATGGTTGTCTCAAACTGAGAGATGACCTCTTTGCCTCGCGTCAGGAAGATGCGGGCGGCATAGGCACCCTCGGTCAGGTCGGCGGGCATTGCGATCGAGGTGCGAAACAGGGTTTGCTCGTCCACTGCCACGGTGTTTTCCCGGATGGAATACAGCCCTTCATCTTCGCGGATGCGGACCACGGCATTTGCGAAGTCCTGAGCTCCACGGATATGCATGGCCGCCCCGACAGAGCGGATGGCGCGCTCGATTGAAATCCGATACCGCAGATCCTCGGTGTCCGCGAGAATATCATTCAGCGGTCCGCTGGTGGCGACGGCGTAGAAACTGGGGGCAAGGTCGACCAGAACGCTATCGGTATTAACCCAGATCCCCAATTTGCGTTCCTTGCGCCTAACCATAACCGGGCTGGACGGCCCAGCCACGGCCACGATCACCTCAAGTGGTGGGCCGGGCGGGATCGGCGCTTCCCGTTTGACGGCACCAAAGATCAGGATCTCCGAACCGTCGAAAGTTGCAGTAATAGCGACCCGGTCCTGGCTGAGACCCAGCACGACTTGTTCCTCTTGCGCAAGGGCGGGTGTGCAGCAGAAAACCAGCAGGGCAATCAGGCGTTTCAGCATGATCAGTGCCCCCCTTCGCTGCCAAGCGAATACAGCTCGGACGGTTCGATCAGCAGGTCCAGTGCCAGCTTGCCGCAGACCGCCAGAACCAGAGCTGCCAGCAGCACACGTAGCTGTTCGGCGGGCATTTTCGAGCCGATCACCGTGCCAATCTGCGCACCCACGACGCCGCCAATCAGCAGCAGCACGGCCAGAACGACATCGACCGTGTAGTTCGTGGTCGCGTGCAGCATGGTGGTAAAGCCGGTCACGAAGATGATCTGGAACAGGGAAGTACCAACCACAACCTTGGTGGGCATGCCCAGCAGATAGATCATCGCAGGCACCATGATAAAGCCGCCGCCGACCCCCATGATGGCGGCCAGCACGCCAACGCACAGCCCGACCAGAACTGGTGGAATAACCGAGATATACAGCCCCGAAGTGCGAAAGCGCATCTTGAACGGCAAGGCATGAATCCAACCCCGTTGACGCCGCTTTGCGGGTGCACCACCGCCTTTTTTGGCCTTACGCAGCGCCCGCAGGCTTTCGATGAACATCAGACCACCGACAACGCCAAGGAAGACGACGTAGCACAATGTCACAAGCAGATCGACCTGGCCTAGGCTTTTGAGATAGTTGAACACCACCACCCCAAGGGCCGCACCCATTAAGCCTCCGACCAATAAGACCGTCCCCATTTTCAGATCAACGGTTTTTCGTCGGAAATGCGCCAAAACACCGGAAAAGGATGAGGCGACGATCTGGTTGGCTTCGGTTGCGACGGCTACAGCGGGGGGGATGCCGATGAAAAACAGCAGTGGCGTCATCAGAAAACCGCCGCCGACGCCAAACATGCCCGACAGGATGCCAACCATCCCACCCAGCCCCAGCAGCAGAAAGGCGTTGACGGAGACTTCGGCGATTGGAAGGTAGATCTGCATGTGTATTTACCGGATGAGGTCAGACGCGTCACACAAAGTGATCCGGCCCGTCTCATACCACAGGGATGAGGCTTTAATACCGCGCGCGCAATGCGGCTGTATGGCGAATACCAACCTGCCGATCGCGCGGGCTGCGTGACCGACAAGCCGATCTGGCTGAGTTGAAAAACGGACCCCGGAACCGGGACGTTTTTGTGTGTTTGTCACCCTGACAGGAACGAATCCGATCTCGGCTATCACAGGAAACAAACGCATACCCCCTTAGAGCGGTTGCGGCATGCAAAATCAACTCTGCATGCCGCTCTGCAGCGAACAGGACTGAAATGAGTTTTAAACTGGACTTATCAGCGTTCTTTCACATAGGGCTCGCCACCGGCGCGTGGGGGGACGGCTTTGCCCACGAACCCGGCCAAAATAACCACGGTCAGGATATAGGGCAGGGCATCCATCACCTGAACCGGGATGACCACGCCACCCAGGTCAATATTCTGGAACCGCAACGCAATCGCCTGCAACAGACCGAACAGCAGACAGGCCCACATCGCATGCCATGGCCGCCATTTCGCAAAGATCAGCGCGGCCAGCGCAATGAACCCGCGACCCGCAGTCATGTCTTTGACGAACCCAGCCTGTAGAGCGGTGGCCAAATACGCCCCAGCGATTCCGCATAGCACACCACAAATCGCAACGGCAGCGTAGCGCAGACCAACAACCGAGACACCAGCAGTGTCAACAGCGGCCGGGTTTTCACCCACTGCGCGCAGACGCAGTCCGAACCGTGTGCGGAACAGAACCCACCAGGTTGCGGGTACCATCAGGAACGCGACATAGACCAGAATGGAATGGCCCGATAGAAGTTCGGAATAGACAAGATGCACTACATTGGTATCCGACATCAGATCTGACACGGAACGCCCGGTCAGCTCTGCATCCTTCGGGCCAATCGCATAGGGAAATTCGGAAGCTTCGAAACGTCCATCCCCGAACAAGGAAGGTGTTCGCCCCCCTTGTTTGAACCAGCTCTGGGCCACTAGGACGGTCATACCAGCCGCCAGGAAGTTGATTGCGACGCCTGAGATCAGCTGGTTGCCACGAAATGTGATCGACGCCATCCCATGCAAGCCTGACAAGACCAACGAGGAGGCAATGCCCGCCAGCAGTCCCAGCCAGACCGACCCGGTCACCGCGGCAATTGCCGCCGAGAAAAAGGCTGCCATCAGCATCTTGCCTTCCAGCCCGATATCGAAAATGCCCGCGCGTTCCGAATACAGCCCCGCCAGACAGGCCAACAACAGCGGCGTGGCCAGACGGATCGTGGAATCGAGGATTTGGATGAATGTAACGAAAAACTCCATCACTCTGCCCCTTTCCGCAAGCCAAGGAACAGCTTTTCAAGCGGCATTCGGACCATATTGTCCAACGCCCCGGTGAATAGGATCACAAGCGCCTGGACGACCACAATCAGTTCGCGCGGGATCGAGGTCCACAGCGCCAGTTCGGCGCCGCCTTGATAGAGGAACCCGAACAGGATGGCGGCAAGGAAAACACCGAACGGGTGTGATCGGCCCATCAGCGCCACAGCGATACCGATGAAACCCGCACCCTCGGTCGAGTTCAGAACCAGCCTTTCAGCCTCACCCATCACGTTGTTGGTGGCCATCAGGCCGGCCAAAGCACCCGAGATCAGCATGGCGACAATGGTAATGCGCACGGGCGAGATACCGGCGTAAACAGCACCAGTTTCGGAATGACCATATGCGCGGATTTCGTATCCCAGCCGCGTCCGCCAGATCAGCGCCCAGACCACGAAACAAGCCAGGATTGCGATAAAGAACGAGATATTGGCCGGCGCGCCTTTGAACACTGCGTTTTCAGCGGTCGAGAACATTGACTGGAAGGTAGGCAGATGCACCGCCTCGGGGAAGCGTGCCGTCGCCGGATCTTGCGAGCCCTGAGGGCGCATCACGTTGACCAGCATATAGTTCAGGAACGCGGCTGCGATAAAGTTGAACATAATCGTGGTGATCACGATATGGCTGCCACGTTTGGCTTGCAGATAGGCCGGGATCGCAGCCCATGCCGCCCCAAACAGCATCGACGCCGCGCAGGCGGCCAACAGGGCGATGCTCCAGTGCGGCCAATCGATGTAAAGGCACACTATGGCAACGCCTAGCCCGCCCAGCATGGCCTGGCCCTCACCGCCGATGTTGAACAGCCGGGCATGGAATGCCACGGCCACCGCCAGTCCGGTAAACATGAAATTGGTCGCGTAATAGAGCGTATAGCCCCAGCCATAGGTCGACCCCAGCGCGCCAGTGACCATCAGCTTCACCGCCTCAACCGGGTTTTCACCAATGGCCAGAATAACCAGCGCCGAAAGGATAGCGGCCAGTATCAGACTGATCAGCGGGATCAGAACGACATCGGCCCATTTGGGCATTTTATCCATGCTTCACGCGGCCTCTTCCGCAACACCGGCCATTAGCAGGCCCAGTTCTTTTTCATCTGACTCATGGGGCAGGCGTTCGCCCATGATATGTCCGTCAAACATCACTGCGATCCGGTCGGACAGCGAGAAGATCTCTTCGAGTTCGACCGAGACCAGGAGGATCGCCTTGCCCTGATCGCGCAGAGCGACGATCTGTTTGTGAATGAATTCGATTGCGCCGATATCGACGCCACGTGTTGGTTGACCAACAAGCAACAGGTCAGGGTTCCGCTCAATCTCGCGTGCGACGACAATTTTCTGCTGGTTGCCGCCCGAAAAGCTTTTGGCGGTCAGCCAGCCGTTCGGTGGGCGCACATCGAACTTTTCAATCTTGCGCTCGGTATCTGCACGCAAAGCCGCGTTGTCCATGAACAGTCCGCGTTTATAGGCAGGGTCGCGGTGATAGCCGAAAGCCACGTTTTCCCACGCGTGGAAGTCCATGATCAGGCCCTCGCGCTGGCGGTCTTCGGGGACGTGGGCGATGTGCTGAGCCCGCCGTGCCTGTCCGTCAGACCCATGCCCACTAAGCGCCAGCGGTTCACCATTCAGTTTGATCGATCCCTGACCGGGGCGCATCCCACCCAGAACCTCAAGCAGTTCGGACTGGCCATTGCCCGCAACACCGGCGATGCCGACAATTTCACCGGCGCGGACGGTCAGGTCGATGCCCTTGACGCGCTCAACACCAGCCGAGTCAACCACGCGCAGGTTTTCGACCTCAAGAATGGGTTTGCCCGGCTTCGCAGGTACCTTGTCGACCTGCAGCAGAACTTTGCGGCCCACCATCAGCTCGGCCAGTTCTTCAGGGCTGGTCTCGGCGGTTTTTACGGTCGCTGTCATCTGCCCGCGCCGCATCACCGAGACTGTGTCCGTGTTCTCCATGATTTCGCGCAGCTTGTGGGTGATCACGATGATCGTTTTCCCTTCGGCGCGCAGACGGTCGAGAATGCGGAACAGCTGGTCCGCTTCGGCCGGAGTCAGAACACCGGTGGGTTCGTCCAGGATCAGGATTTCGGCCTTGCGATACAGCGCCTTTAGGATTTCGACCCGCTGCTGCATCCCCACGCCGATCTCGTCGATGCGCTTGTCGGGGTCAACGAACAGTTCGTATTCTTCTTCCAGCTCTTTCAGTTCCTTGCGAGCCTTGGACAAAGACGGGGCCAACAGCCCGCCATCTTCTGCGCCCAAAACGATGTTTTCCAGAACGGTGAAATTTTCAACAAGCTTGAAATGCTGGAACACCATGCCGATGCCCGCCGCAATCGCCGCCTGGCTGTCAGGAATGTCGGTTTTGGTGCCGTTGATCCAGATCTCACCTTTGTCGGCCTTGTAGAAACCGTAGAGAATGCTCATCAGCGTGGATTTGCCCGCACCGTTTTCACCGATGATCCCGTGGATCGTGCCGGGGGCGACGCTTATGGAAATGTCCTTGTTGGCCTGAACCGGCCCAAAGGCTTTGGAAATCCCTTTGAGCTCAATGGCGGGGACTGTCATGTCGTGTCCTCAATTGCCGAAAGGGCCGCAAAAGATGCGGCCAAGTGGGGGTGAGGCGGAGGATCTCCCCCGCCCCAAGCGATATCAGAACTGCAGTGCCGGGCAGCTGTCGTTCTCGTAATAGCTGACAACGCTGACATTGCCGTCGATGATGTCCTGACGGGCTTTGTCAACGGCTGCTTTCATCTCATCCGAAACCAGCTCGGCGTTGTTTTCGTCCATCGCAACGCCAACACCTTCTTCGGCCAGACCCATGGCGAATACACCGGTCTCGATGTCATTGCCTGCACTCATGGCGTCATAAACGGCCACATCCACGCGTTTCAGCATCGAGGTCAGGACCTTGCCGGGGTGCAGGTGGTTCTGGTTGCTGTCCACGCCGATCGACAGGATGCCTTCGTCGGCTGCGGTTTGCAGAACACCAACGCCGGTGCCGCCTGCCGCTGCATAGACAACGTCAGCACCCTGGCTGATCTGCGCCTTGGTCAGCTCGGAACCCTTGACCGGATCGTTCCATGCGGCCGGAGTAGTGCCGGTCATGTTTGCGACCACGTTGATATCAGGATTTACGGCCTTTGCACCCTGTGCATAGCCGCACCCGAAATGGCGGATCAGAGGGACATCCATGCCGCCAATAAAGCCGATTGTGCCGGATTCCGAGGCCATAGCCGCCATCATGCCAACCAGATAAGACCCTTCATGCTCGGCAAAACCAACCTGACGTAGGTTCGGGGCGTCCAGCCAGTTCACGTCGACAACGACAAATTTCGTGTAGGGGTAATCACCAACAACCGTGCTCAGCGGATCGGCCATTGCGAAACCCATGGTGATGATCGGGCTCAGACCAGCTTCGGCAAAGCGGCGCAGGGCTTGCTCACGTTGGGCTTCGGATTGCAGTTCGATCTCACGATAGGTGCCACCGGTTTCCTCGGCCCAACGCGATGCGCCGTTATGCGCAGCTTCGTTGAACGATTTGTCGAACTTACCGCCCAGGTCAAAGATCAGGGCCGGTTCGGCCAAGGCCGCACCTGCGGTCAGCGCGACAGCGGCGGCAGCGCCCATCAAGGATTTCATCAGGGTCATTTCATACTCCCGTTTGTTATTGTTGGTCGGGGTCAAGATAGCCCCGATTACCCACTGTGAGCGAGCATAACTGTTGTGATGGCGGGAATTAAGGGCGTTTGCAACCGGTGCGGTCAACTGATTCTTGACCAAATGGTCGAAAAAATACGGGCGCGTCGCTCAGGTCAGATCGCAGCTCATGCCGATGGCGTCGATTTTTTCAGCCTTTTCGCGCAGATAGTAAGCCTTGCGCAGGCCGCATGCTGAATACCCACAGCGCTTGTACAGCGCGATTGCCAGGTGATTGTCTGCCGCAACGTCCAGAAAGGCGCGGGTTGCGCCCAGAGTTTTGGCCTTCGTGTGCCAGACTTGCATGCATCGCAGGGCCAGACCTTGGCGTTGTTGGCTGGGATGGGTGGCGATTGTCAGCAGTTCGGCCTCATCTGTGATGACCTGAAACAGGGCAAAACAGTCAGCGTTACCAACAATATGCGTGAACCGATTGGCCAGAAGATCAGCGAATTCCGCTTCCGTCCACGACCGCGATTGCGTGAAGGCCGCCGCATGGGTATGGGCCAGCTCTCGCGGTGTCATCCGTCCAGCAAAACCGGTGGCGAGTCCTTGGACGGGGCCGCATCGGCGGGGCGGATATATAACGGGGCCGGAGGCTGAGTTGTGCTGGACCATTTTTCACGCGTCAGCCGGGCAATGGCCCTGACCTGCAGATCGGGGTCGTCGTTCAGCACCAAATCGCCAAGTGATTCTGCCTGATCCTGCGCCATCAGCGCCGGGTCCTGACCCTGTAGCGCGACATAGACCTGCTCACGCGGAGCGCGGATGGCGGGTATTCCGCCCCCGATTTCGGCCAAGGCATCAAAACCAGAAACCCCTACCGCCGGGATGCCAAGCCCCAAAGCCAATCCCCGCGCTGCCGAGACCGATATACGGATGCCAGTGAAATTCCCCGGTCCGATCCCGACCCCAATGGCGGTTAGGTCGCGCCATGTGCAATTGGCCTCGGTCAGAACTTCCTCTAGCAAGGGCATCAAGCGTTCGGCCTGACCGCGTGACATGGGCTCAACGCGCGAAGCGACAATCGTGTCGCCGCGTAACAAAGCGGCCGCGCAATGCGCGGCCGATGTATCAAACGCCAGAATGATCGGGTCAGACGGCAACAGGGCGAACCTCGGTCACTTCGGGGATATAGTGGCGCAGCAGGTTCTCGATCCCCATTTTCAGCGTCAGGGTCGAGGACGGGCAGCCCGCGCAGGCCCCTTGCATGTGCAGGTAAACAACGCCCCGGTCAAACCCGTGAAAGGTGATGTCACCCCCATCCTGAGCCACCGCCGGTCGCACGCGCGTATCCAGCAGGTCTTTGATCTGATTGACTACTTCGGCATCCTCTCCGAAATGTTCCGCATGACCTGACCCATCAACGGCATCTTCGCCCAATACCGGTTGACCGGACTGGAAATGTTCCATCACAGCGCCCAAAATGGCGGGTTTGATGTGGTCCCACTGAACGTCATCCGATTTGGTCACGGTGACGAAATCATTGCCAAAGAACACACCGGTGACGCCAGCCACCGCAAAAATCCGTTTGGCCAGAGGTGATTTTTCCCCGGCTTCTGCCGAAGGGAAATCCGCAGTGCCCGCTTCCAGTACCGGCTGGCCGGGCAGGAATTTTAGCGTTGCAGGATTCGGCGTGGATTCGGTCTGGATGAACATGTCACGGCTCCATTTCAGTTGTACCTGATATGCGGGTCCGGGCCGGCGAAGTCAAGATTTGGAACAATTCTAAATTTCAGCCGCCAGTTGCATAGCTTCATCCAGTCGATCATCGCCCCAGAACAGCTCATCCCGCACTAGAAAACTTGGCGCTCCGAACATCCCCTTAGCCTGCGCGGTCTGTGTCTGATTTATCAAGGCCGATTTGATATCGGGGTCCTTACAACGGGCCAGCGTTTCCGGGGGCAGGCTGGCCTGAGACATGCAGTCAATTAGCACCTTGTCGTCTGCAATGTTCAGGCCATCGACGAATTCGGCAGCATAGACAGCCCGAACAAAAGCAGCCCTTTGGGGATGAGACTCAATTGTCATCACTAGCCGCGCGGCTTTCAGACCATTCTGGGGAAACGGGTCAGGCCGGGCAAATCGCAGACCGCGCCGGGCCGACAACCGTTCCATATCGCGCCACATATAGCGCCCCTTGGCGGGATAGATATTGAACGGAGAATTGTCCCAGCCTTGTGCGGCGAAAATCGGACCAAGCAAAAAGGGATGCCATTCAACTGACACCCCGTGTTGTGCAGCCAGATCCTCGATTCGCATCGCACTGAGGTAAGAGTATGTCGATGCGAATTCGAACCAGAACTGAATGCTGCGCTGCATGGGTGTCCTTTTAGGTGATTTCTTCCAGCTTTTCCTTGCTCAGGTCGCCGGGAACGATGGTGATCGGAATCGGCAGATTGCCCGAGTTCTTGGTCAGCTGCGTCACCAGCGGTCCGGGGCCTTTCTTTTCGACACCCGCGCCCAGCACAAGCACGCCGATCTCGGGGTCTGATTGCACATGTTCGATGATCTCGGCGACCGGCTCGCCTTCGCGGATGGCCAGTTCGGGGTCGATGTTCTGCTTGTCGCGCATCCACTTGGCGAACACCTCGTAATGGGCGTGAATACGCTCGCGTGCTTCCTCGCGCATCACTTCGGCCACGCCGATCCAGTGGTTGAACTCATCTGGTGGAATGACCGACAAGATTGTAACGCCGCCGCCGGTGTGGGCTGCGCGCATAGCGGCAAAACGCATCGCGTTCAGGCATTCGCGACTGTCATCCAGAACGACCAAGAATTTGCGCATGAAGTGTCCTCGTATATTTCAGGCGATCATGCCCGACCATTTGCGTGCTGGCAATAAGCGACGGGCTACCGCGTGCTCAGCGCCCAGTCCCAATACAGCTCGCGTGCCCGGCGGGCGACGGGGCCGACTTGATACTGGGTGTCTTCCAGCGCGGTGACCGGGGTGATCTTGCTCATGTTGCCGGTCATAAAAACCTCATCCGCTTTGTGAAAGTCGTCAAAGCTGAGGATGGCTTCGTGAACCACAGTCCCGTCGGCGCGCAGGTTTTCGATGTGGCGCGCGCGGGTGATGCCAGCCAGAAAGGTGCCGTTGGGGGTGGGCGTAAACACCTCTCCGTCGCGGACCAAAAAGATGTTGGCGGTTGCTGTTTCGGCCACATGCCCCAGCGCATCGGCAACCAACGCGTTCGAGAACCCTTTGGCGCGAACCTCGCTCAACATGCGGGCGTTGTTGGGGTAAAGGCACCCGGCCTTGGCATTTACCACCGCCGATTCCAGAACCGGGCGGCGAAAGCTGGTGGTACCCAGCGTAGCCGAGGCGGTCTCGGGCGCCATCGGAATCTCTTCCAGACAGATTGCGAAACCAGTGCTGTTTTCCTTTGGGACAATCGCGGTCGCGTCGCCGTCGATGCCCCAATACATCGGGCGGATATAGACGGCTGAGTCCGGCCCGTAAGTGGCCAACCCCTCGAGGATGATCTCGACCATCTGCTGGGTTGAAACAAATGGCGTCAGCATGAGGGCCTGAGCCGAGCGGTTCACGCGGGCACAATGTGCCTCAAGGTCCGGGGCCATGCCTTCGAAATACCGGGCGCCGTCGAAGACAGACGATCCCAGCCATGCACCATGATCGGCCGCACGCATGATCGGGGCATCCCCGTCATGCCACTGACCCTCGAAATAGGTGCGGATGTTCTTGCCGACTGCCATGATGCCCTCCCAAGCTTTCCGCAAACCTAGGAAGGCGTCACGGCAACGTCCAGCGCAATCAGCCTTATTTGGGCCCGACCATCCCCACAATTTCGTAGGTCTGCTGCAGGATCGGCGCGGCAATCGCGCGGGCTTTTTCCGCACCTTTGGCGAGAATCTGGTCAATCTCGGCCTGTTCACCCATCAGACGGGCCATTTCGGACGAAATCGGTGCCAGTTTCGCCACCGCCAGTTCGGCCAGCATCGGTTTGAATTCACCGAATTGCTTGCCGCCAACATCGGCCAAGACCTGCTCGGCGGACTGATCACTGAGGGCAGCGAAAATGTTCACTAGATTGCGCGCCTCGGGACGATCTTCCAGACCGTCGATTTCTGATGGAAGGGCATCCGGGTCGGTCTTGGCCTTGCGAATCTTTTTGGCAATCGTGTCGGCATCGTCAGTCATGTTGATGCGGCTCATATCCGACGGGTCGGACTTGGACATCTTTTTGGACCCGTCGCGCAGGCTCATGACACGGGTTGCTGCTCCTTCGATCACCGGTTCCGTGATCGGAAAGAAATCGACGCCATAGTCATGGTTGAACTTGATCGCGATGTCGCGGGTCAGTTCCAGATGCTGTTTCTGGTCATCGCCAACCGGCACATGCGTCGCATGATAGGTCAGGATATCGGCTGCCATCAGCGACGGATAGGCGAACAGGCCCAGCGAAGCGTTTTGCTGGTTCTTACCGGCCTTATCCTTCCACTGAGTCATGCGCTGCATCCAACCCATGCGGGCCACACAGTTAAAGATCCAGGCCAGTTGCGCGTGCTCGGGAACCTGGCTTTGGTTGAACAGGATCGATTTATCCGGATCGAGACCGGCAGCGATGAAACCAGCGCACAGCTCACGTGTTGAATGAGCCAGTTCCTTGGGGTCTTGCCAGACGGTGATCGCGTGCAGATCGACCATGCAATAGATGGTCTCCATGTCCGGCTGCTGCATATCCACAAACCGTTTGAGCGCACCCAGATAGTTGCCAAGATGCAGGTTTCCCGACGGCTGGATGCCGGAAAACACGCGCGGTGTGAACTGGGTCTCGGTCATCGAAGGGAACTCCCGTCTGGAAAAATCAGCCCCCGTCGCTTACCCATGAGGCCAAGGGACGTCAACCGCCGCGAAAGGCCAGCCCAATGAGCAGTGAGAATTATACACCCGCCGTGAACCCTTTGCCGCCCGTTGTGGTGGCTTTGGTGCTGTTCATCATGGGGGTGGAACTTGCCTTTACCTTGGGCTCGCGCGGGTTGATCGGAGGGCCGTCGGCGGTGGGATGGCGACTGGATGCGTTGCAGAACTATTCGTTTTCACCCGATATCTTCGACTGGATGGTCGAGAACGGGCGCTGGCCGTTCGAACATGTCATTCGTTTCGTGACCTATCCGTTCGTGTCGGGCAGTTTCACGCAGGCCGTTTTTGTCTGCGTCTTCCTGCTGGCCATGGGCAAGATGGTGGCTGAGGTCTTTGGCGGGTTTCAGATGCTGGTGATCTTCGTGCTGTCTGGCGTGGGCGGAGCGCTGGCCTACGCCCTGCTGTTGGATCCCAACTATCCGTTGGTCGGAGGGTTCCCGCCTGTCTATGGCCTGATCGGCGCGTTCACGTGGCTGCTGTGGCGCAAGCTGTCGCTGGTAGGGGAAAACCAGCACCGCGCCTTTGGTCTGATCGCGGCCCTGATGGGGATTCAACTGGTGTTCGGCCTGCTGTTTGGCGGCACGTCCGACTGGGTGGCTGATCTGGGCGGGTTCGCCACAGGCTTCGGCCTTTCGTTCCTGCTGGCACCGGGTGGCTGGTCGCGGATTGTGCGGCGCATTCGCCGCGACTGATCACGACCGGCGTAGGGCTTTGCGGAATTCCGACACTTCGAAGGCACCGAACAGGTGGCCCAGAAAGAAATAGGTGGCCGCAGCGACCTTAATCAGGATGATCAGCGCCAGATAGCGCCAGCCAGACAGCTCGAACGCCCACCCGAACAGGTGAATAGCGGCGTACAAAACGGCCCCCATCCCCAGCGAAGCGGCCACGATGCGCCACGCCCGACGTTTAAACCGGTCGTCAAATCGTGCCTCTTCACCCATGCGTCGTGCACCTAGGATTAGCAGACAGACCATGGCCCAACCCGCAGCCGACGCCGCGATTGCCGGTGCGATCCATCCCACCAGCGGAAAAAGACCAAAGGCCAGCACCGCATTCACGATCATCGCGACCATGGCATAGCGGAACGGAGATCGCGTATCCTCACGTGCGAAATAGAGCGGCTGCAGCAGCTTTTGCAGCATGAAGGCAGGCAGGCCGATGCCATAGATTGCTACTGCCAACGCCGTGGCGGCGGTGTCTTCGGCGCTGAATTGACCGCGCTCGAACAGGACCGAAACCAATGGATTCGGCAGGATAACAAAGGCCACGGTCGAGGGGATGGTCAGCAACAGAGTGAACTCACCCGCGCGGGAAAACGCATTTCGGGCACCATCTTTGTCCCCGGCGCGCAGGCGGCGCGACAGATCGGGCAGCAACACGATGCCAACAGCGATACCCACCACGCCCAATGGCAGTTGATACAGTCGATCCGCCGCGAACAGCCAACTGACTGCCTTTTCGGTTTTTGAGGCCACCAATTGCCCCACCACCAGATTGACCTGCGTGACGCCCATGGCCAAGGCGGCTGGAACGGCGATGCGCACCATATGGCGCATCTCGGGGCTGAGTTTCGGCAGGCCGGGGCGGATGCGGATGCCTGCGCGCTCGGTTGCCACCCAGACCAGCGCCAGTTGCGCGATCCCGGCCACTGGAATGACAGTGATCAGCCAACGGATCACCTCGCCCCCCGCTGCGGCCCCGGCGATAAGGGCCGTGCAGGCGAAGATGTTCAGCAAAACGGGCGCGGCAGCGGCGGCAGCAAAGCGGCCTGTGGCATTCAGAACACCCGAAAACAGTGCTGCCAGCGACATAAACAGGATGTAGGGAAAAACCACATAGCCATAGTCTACGGCCAAATCGAACCGTTCATCGCCGTGGAACCCCTCGGCCGTGATCCAGACCAGCGCAGGCATGAACACCATTGCCAGCCCAACCAGTGCCAGCACTGCTACGGCCAGCAGATTGAAAGCGTCTTGCGCAAACCCTTCGGCGTTTTCCTCACTTTCCAGCCGCTTTGAAAACATCGGTACAAAGGCTGCGTTGAACGCGCCCTCGGCAAAGAAACGGCGGAACATGTTGGGCAGACGGAAGGCGGCGACAAAGGCGTCCATCACCGGACCCGGCCCTATATAGGCAGTCAGCAGGATTTCCCGCAAAAAACCCAAAATCCGGCTGGCCAGCGTCCAGAACCCGACCGTGAACAGGCCCGAAAACAAACGGATTTGCTTCATGAGACCGCGCGCTCGGCGCCTTCGGTGATGGCTTTGCGCAGTTTGGTTTCAAGCGTGCGCTGCTTGCTTTCCGAATGGTATTTCAGCCCGAACATGTCTTTGACGTAGAAAGTATCCACCACCTGCTCGCCATAAGTCGCGATGACGGCGTTGGCGATATAGACATTGGCAGCGGCCAGCGTCCGGGTCAGATCAAACAACAGACCGGGGCGGTCGCGGGTATCGACCTCGATGATCGTGTAAATCTCGGACCCGTCATTGTCGAAGGTGATATGGGTCGGCACGTTAAAGGCGCGTTCGCGTTTCTTGATCTTGTCGCGCGATTTCAGCGCGTCGCGGGCCACGACCTCGCCCTTAAGTGTCTTTTGAATCATCTGATTCAGACGCGGTAAGCGGCTAGCCTCGAACGGGTGGCCTTCGGCGTCCTGAATCCAGAAAGCATCAGTCACATAGCCGTCCTTCGTGGTGTAGCTGCGCGCATCCACCACGTTTGCACCTACCAAGGCCAGCGCGCCAGCGATACGCGCAAAGATACCGGGATGATCACCCATCGCGAAACAGGCACGCGTGGCGTCGCGGTCTTCGTCCGGATGCAGGCGGATCTCCATCCCGCCCGGATCGCCGCTGTGTTCCAGCGCTCGCAGCATCTCGGCAAATTCTATTTGGGTAGGCAGGTTCAGACCTTGCCAATAAGGTGGGTAATGCCGCCCGGTTTCGACCTTGAGGTCGGCCTTGGACCAGTCCGACAACGCGTTGCGCAAGGCTTTTTTGGCCTCGGTCCCGCGATTGGCGCGATTAAGGTCCTCCATCCCGGTTTCAAGCGCGCGTTTGGTTTCGGCGTGCAGGGCGCGCAGCAGGGTGGCTTTCCAGTTGTTCCACGTGTTTGGGCCAACACCGCGAATGTCGCAGACCGTCAGTACCGTCAGCAGATCCAGCCGCTTGACCGTTTTCACCGCCTTGGCAAAATCACGTACCGTGCGCGGGTCCGAGATATCGCGCTTTTGCGCCATGTCCGACATGAGTAGGTGATATCGCACCAGCCATTCCACAGTTTCCGAATCCGACTTGTTCAGCCCCAACCGGGGCGCAACCTTACGGGCGATTTGCGCGCCGAGGATCGAGTGATCCTCGGGCCGTCCTTTGGCGATGTCATGCAGCAGTAGCGCGACATACAAAACTTTGCGGTTCACGCCGCCCTTCAGGATCGACGACACCAGAGGCAGAGATTCAATCAGTTCCCCGCGTTCGATCTGGGCAAGGTTGACGATGCATTGGATGGTGTGCTCGTCCACCGTATAGCTGTGATACATGTTGAACTGCATCATCGCCACGATGTGCTCGAACTCGGGCAGAAAAGCGGACAATACCCCCAGTTCGTTCATCCGTCGCAAAGCACGTTCGGGATTGCCGTGTTTCAGCATCAGATCAAGAAAGATGCGCTGCGCTTCGCGGTTTTCGCGCATATCGTCGTCGATCAGATTCAGGTTTGCGGTTACTAGCCGCATCGCATCCGGGTGGATCAGCATGCCGGTGCGCAGACCTTCTTCGAACAGGCGCAGCAGGTTCAGCTTGTCAGCAAGGAATTTCTCGGGGTCGGCAATGTCCAGACGACCATGAACCATTCTATAGCCTGCCTTGACGCGACGGCGGCGGCGAAAGATCCGGTCAAGCAACGCCTCGCCCTTGATGTGTGAGGCTTCCAGCTTGGTCAGAAAGATGCGCGTCAGCTCACCTACGTAAGTGGCCTCGCGGAAATAGCGCTGCATGAACACTTCGACCGCGCGGCGTCCGGCCCGGTCTTCGTAACCCATCCGGTCCGCCACTTCGACCTGCAGGTCAAAGGTCAGCTGCTCGGTCGCGCGACGGGTCACCAGATGCAGATGCGAGCGCACAGCCCACAGGAAATCCTCGGCCTTTACGAAAGTTTTGAATTCCTCGGGCGTGAACAGGCCCAGTGGCACCAACTCCGCCACATCCTGAACGCCATAAATATATTTCGCGATCCAGTAGAGCGATTGCAGATCGCGCAGCCCACCCTTGCCCTCTTTGACATTGGGCTCGACCATATAGCGCTCACCCTGTTTCTGGTGCCGCTCGTCGCGTTCCTGCAGCTTGGCTTCGATAAATTCGCGTTCGCTGCCTTTGAACAGGTCAGTCTTCAGGCGATTGTCCAGCTCGGCCGCAAGCTGTTTGTCCCCCGCCAAATAACGTTGTTCCAGCATTGAGGTGCGGATGGTGAAATCATCAGCACCCAGGCGCAGACAATCCTTGATCGTGCGGGACGCGTGGCCAACCTTCAACCGTAAATCCCACAGTA
Organism: Ruegeria sp. BI11; assembly: GCF_056538005.1. Classification (NCBI taxonomy): domain Bacteria; kingdom Pseudomonadati; phylum Pseudomonadota; class Alphaproteobacteria; order Rhodobacterales; family Roseobacteraceae; genus Ruegeria; species Ruegeria sp. BI11. The sequence continues at coordinate 203,715 of NZ_JBQFSM010000006.1, forward strand.
TATATAGCATGGATTCGATCACGCTCTCGGCCCAGGCGGTGATCTTGTATGGGGTCAGGAACAGCAGATCGACATCGGATGACGGTGCCATTTCCCCACGCCCGTAACCGCCCACAGCCAGCACTGCGATCCTTTCCCCCTGCGTCGGCGTGGCCAGGGGGTGCAAATCCTCGCTTGAAACCTTCATAGCGGTACAGACCAAACCGTCGGTCAGGTACGTATAGGAATGGGTCAGCGGTCGCGCATCAAAGGGGCGTTTGGCAAAGGCATCTGCAATGGCCTGACGTCCGGCTTTCTGGACGTCACGCAAAATGCGCACGGTCTCATTTCGCCGTGCTGCATTGTCCGAGGTCTTGTCAAAGGCCTCCGACAGCTGTGCCATGACGGCGGCGCTGTCGAAAATTTCTTCGGCCGGGCAGATCAACTCACCCCTGGGGGTAAGCGTCAAACCCGTTTGTTCAGAAACCAGCGCCTGTGAAGCTTTGTGGGGCAGGGTCAATCACTACTACCTGTTTATTCTGGATCGTGGCGACAGCCAGACCGCGTTCATTCGTACCATTCGGCCGCAGGCGGAAGATGCCGCCAACGCCTTGGAAACCGGCGTTTTGGGTCAGCGCCGAAGCGGTCAGCGCGTTGGATTTACCCTGGCTTACAAGTGCGGCGATTGCGGCAATTCCGTCATAGGCTAATCCACTGATCGGGTGCGGGGCCTCGCCATAGGTATTGTTATACCGCTGCCGGTATGCCTGCGCCTTCGACGGGTCTGGCAGGGCAAACCAGCCACCTTGTACACCCGGCAGGTCCAGTGTTTGGGGCGGGATGTCCCAGCGTGTCAGACCGATAAACTGCGTATTTGTTGTGGAAACGCCCGCCTCGGGCAGTAGCTGAGTGAAAAGCGGCAGCGCGCCTGCTGTGGTTGCCGTCAAGAACAGCGAGTCCGCGCCAGACGCATCTACGGTTGCTTTGACTGAGGGAACCGAGTTGATGACGCCCTGCTGCGAACGGTCATAACCCACCGATCCCGCATTGTTCACGCGGCTGCCGGCAAGCGCGTTGGCAATGGCAGTTTGGCCCAACTGGCCCGCAGCATCGTTGCTGTGAACGATGACCATGTTCGATTTGCCTTGCGACCCAGCAAAACTGACAAGGCGGTTGGCTGTATTGTCGAAAGTCGGCCCAAGCACGAAGACGTTGCCACCCGCAATGCTGGTGTTGTTCGAGAAGGACAGTACGTTGACGTTGCTGCTCAGGGCCGCAATGCCTGCAGAATTCGCTGCCTGCGCATAGACCGGGCCAAGTATAATCTTTGCTCCGTCTGCCACCGCTTGCTGCGCAACTGCCGCAGCCGTACTCGAGCTGCCCCGCGTGTCATAAACGCGCAAGTCAATCTGAACATTCTGCAAATCCGACATGGCCAACCGTGCAGCGTTTTCCAAGCTGCGGGCCAATGCTTCATCACCGGCCTGTCCGGATCCTGCAGGGACCAACAGAGCAACAGGCACGGGGTCGGACGTGTCGATCGACGGACCTCCGCCAATGGTGCTGACGTCACAGGCGGCCAGAAATGCGGCTGTTGCCAGTACGGCGGCGGTATGCGCCAGTTTGCGAACGGGCTTGCAAACGGTAAACATCTGAATGAAAACTCCCTGTCCCGGCGGCTTGAGATGCCGCCAATCTATTGGGTCGCGATAATAAACGTCACGCTGTGAGGGTCCAGCTTTGAATTTCCAAAAAGTAAGATTGGGCGCCGGTCTGTATTTTGTTGCCACTCCGATCGGGGCGGCGCGCGATATAACGCTCAGGGCGTTGGACGTGCTGGCTTCGGCTGATGTGATCGCCGCGGAAGACACCCGCAGCCTGCGCCGGTTGATGGAGATTCACGGCGTCCCGCTCGAAGGGCGGCGCATTTTGGCTTATCACGACCACAGCGGCGCGGGGGCACGCGGGAAAATTCTGGATGCGCTGGCCGAGGGGAAGTCGGTCGCCTATGCGTCCGAGGCTGGGATGCCGCTGATCGCCGATCCGGGCTATGATCTTGGGCGGCAGGCGTCTGAAGCCGGACATGTGGTGACTTGCGCACCGGGGCCATCAGCGGCGTTGATGGCGCTGACATTGGCTGGCTTGCCGACGGATGCGTTCTTTTTTGCAGGGTTCTTGCCCAACGCGACCGGTGCGCGCAAGGCGCGGATCGAAGCGTTGCGCGACGTGCCCGGTACGCTAGTGTTCTACGAGTCGCCCAAGCGTGTGGCGGCCAGCCTAGCGGATTTGACCGAAGTGTTGGGCGCAGACCGCCAGGCCGCGATGTGCCGTGAATTGACCAAAAAATTCGAAGAAGTACGACGTGGACCACTGGGGGAACTGGCTACGGCCCTGCAGGGGCAGACAGTCAAAGGTGAAATTGTTTTGCTGGTTGATCGCGGACATTCGGAAACCGTTAACGAATCCGACATAGAAGAGGCTTTGACTCGCGCCCTGGAAACGCATTCGGTGCGTGATGCGGCGGATCTAGTGTCGCAGATGTACAAACTGCCGCGCCGCCCGATTTATCAAAAGGCGTTGAAACTGAGAAAGGGATGACATGACCTCGCGATCTGCCCGAAGTTCGGTTTCCTACCATGCCGGACAAGCGGCGGAATTGCAGGTCGCGGCCGACTATGAACGCCGGGGATTCACAATCGCGCATCATCGCTGGCGGGGCGCAGCGGGTGAGATTGATCTGATCGCCCGGGATGACGATTGGCTTGTGTTCATTGAAGTCAAGAAAAGCTCTAGTTTCGACATCGCCGCAGCGCGGATCAGCCAGCGGCAGATCGATCGGATTTTCGCCTCAGCGGCGCAATTTCTGGAGACAGAACCGAACGGACAACTGACAAATGTTCGGTTTGACGCCGCACTGGTGGATGCCACCGGCGCTGTTCAAATCATCGAAAACGCGTTTGGTCAGGCCTGACACCCATTGAACCCTCGGCCCCTCTGGGCCATGTATCTGGCGTGAAACTGAGGGACACGCCATGAAAATCGCCTTTCAGATGGACCCAATCGGGGCCGTGGATATCAACGCAGACAGCTCCTTCCGTCTGGCCGAAGAAGCACAGGCGCGCGGGCATACGCTGTTTTTCTACAGCCCGGATCAACTGGCCTATCAAGAGGGCCGGATCACCGCACGCGGTCACGACATGAAAGTGCAGCGCGTGGTAGACAACCCTGCCGAGCTTGGTCCGGAACGCGAGGTTGATCTGGCCGAGTTCGACGTGATCTGGCTACGCCAAGACCCTCCGTTCGACATGCATTATATCACGTCGACCCATCTGCTGGACCGTCTTAAAGGGCAGGTGTTGGTGGTCAATGATCCGTTCTGGGTACGGAATTACCCCGAAAAGCTGCTGGTATTGGATTTCCTCGACCTGACCCCTCCGACCACAATTGCCCGTGATCTGCAGACCATCAAGGCGTTCAAGGAAAAGCACGGCGATGTCATTCTGAAACCGCTTTATGGCAATGGTGGCGCGGGTGTGTTCCGGCTGGATGCGAATGACCGCAATCTGACCTCGCTGCACGAGCTGTTTACCGGTTTCTCGCGCGAGCCACTGATCGTACAGAAATTCCTGCCCGACGTCAGCAACGGCGACAAACGCGTGATCCTTGTGGATGGCGAAGCCGTGGGTGCGATCAACCGGGTTCCGGCAAAGGGTGAGACGCGGTCAAACATGCATGTAGGAGGACGGCCCGAAAAGGTGGGGCTGTCCGAGCGTGATCTGGAGATTTGTGCGGCGATTGGACCTTTGCTGAAAGAAAAAGGCCAGATTTTCGTCGGGATCGACGTGATTGGCGACTATCTGACCGAGATCAACGTGACCTCGCCGACCGGTATTCAAGAGCTTGAGCGGTTCGACGGTGTAAACATCGCCGAAAAGATCTGGCAGGCAATTGAGGCCAAGCTTTAAGAGGCCACCTTAGCGCTGATGCGAAAGCTCAGCGCCTCAGCCACATGCGGGCGTCGGACATCTGGCGCGCCGTCCAGATCGGCAATCGTACGCGCCACCCGCAGAATGCGGTGAAAAGCGCGTGCCGACAGGCCAAACCGTTCTGCTGCTTTCAGCAGCAACTCCTTGCCCTCGGCATCCGGCGCGGCAATTTCTTCAAGCATCGAACCTTCGACGTCCGCGTTTTGGCGGGTTGCAGGCGTGTCCTGAAACCGCTGGGCCTGTAAGGCGCGGGCCTGTTCAACGCGCGCGGCAACGGTGGCAGAACTGTCACCGGAGGGTGGTAGATCCAGATCGGTGAATCCGACAGGGGGCACCTCGATCCGTAAGTCAAATCGGTCCATCAGCGGACCGGAAATGCGACCAAGATAGTCCTCGCCGCAGACTGGTGCGCGTGAACAGGCACGGGCGGGATCGGTTAGATATCCACATTTGCAGGGGTTTGCCGCGGCCACCAGCATGAACCGGCAGGGATACTTCACGTGGGCATTCGCGCGGGCGACCATGACCTCGCCTGTCTCGATGGGTTGGCGCAGGGTTTCTAGAACGGTACGCGGGAATTCGGGAAATTCGTCCATGAACAGAACGCCATTATGGGCCAGTGATATCTCGCCCGGCTTTGCTCCTTTCCCGCCCCCAACGATAGCCGCCATCGAGGCTGTATGATGCGGTTCGCGAAATGGGCGGCTGCGACTGATGCCGCCTTCGTCCAGCAAACCGCATAGGGATTGGATCATCGAAGTTTCCAGAGCTTCGGTCGGAGTCAGGGGCGGCAGAATGCCAGGCAGGCGCGCAGCCAGCATGGATTTACCCGATCCGGGTGTGCCGATCATGATTAAGTGGTGGCGGCCTGCGGCGGCGATTTCCAGTGCGCGTTTGGCCCGCTCCTGTCCTTTCACATCGCGCAGATCGCGGGCACTGGGTGCCAAATTCACCTCGCCGGGCTGGGCAGCGGGCAAGGGTGATTGCCCCGAGAAATGCCGAACAACATCTCCCAAAGATCCAGCGCCGATCACCTGAGTGGCATCGACCCAAGCTGCCTCGGCGCTAGAGGCGCGGGGGCAGAGCAGCGCGCGATCCTCGGCGGCGGCAGTCATGGCGGCCGGAAGTGCCCCGACAACCGGAACCAGCGAACCGTCCAGCGAAAGCTCCCCCAGCGAAACGGCTCCTTCGGCAGCGTCTGCTGGGATAATCTCCAATGCAGATAGCAATGCAACGGCGATTGGCAGGTCGAAATGGCTGCCTTCTTTGGGCAGGTCGGCAGGGGACAGATTGATGGTGATCCGTTTTGATGGCAGCGCAATGGCCATCGAACTCAGCGCGCTACGGACGCGATCGCGGGCCTCGGACACGGCCTTGTCGGGTAGGCCGACGATGGAAAAGGCGGGCAGGCCCGGAGAGACGGCGCATTGCACCTCGACCGGGCGGGCATCGACCCCTTGGAAAGCAACGGTATGAGAACGGGCGACCATGAACGACCTGTTTGGTTAACAAGTCGTTGCTGCCATGGTCACGGTTTAAGAATGGTTAACGGTGCCGATCATTGCCGAGAATTTTGGCCAGGCATCGGGGTCCGCGACTGTTTTGTCACGGCAGAACTGGTTGCAAAACCCCCAGCACTGCCCGTCCAGTTCCAGAAAATGAGTGACCGCTTTGCCTGAATATGGGCAGGTGTCGTTGACCGATGGTCCGCTTTCCACCGGCCGGGCTTCGGATTGCCCGCCGATGGCCCACGGCTGCGACATTAACTCCAATGCGTAAGGGAACGGATTGTATGTCACGGTCAGTCCCATCGCGCGCCATTGCCGGACCGTGGGATCGGACAGCAATTCCAGGCAATAGTCCCTATTGGGCTTAGACACCGACAAGCCATAACCAATGATCCGCGCGGCGACGGGTGTGTAAAACACATCCACCAGAGAATAGCTGCCGAACAGCGGTCCGGTTGCTGCACCGGATACGGTCCGAGCATGGGCCCAGAGGGTTTCAATCCGATCCAGATCGGCCTGCGTTTCCGCCGATGGATCAAAGCCCTGCCAGCAGTGCATCAACTGCATTGGGCATTCCCCACGCAATGCGGCGAACCCGGCCGTCATTTCAGCGCACAGCCACCGGGCGTTTGCGCGGGCGGCGGGGTCTTCGGGCCACATCTTGGCCTCTGGATGCCGTTCGGCCAAGGTTTCGGCTATGGCAAGGCTTTCGCCCACCACGGTACCGTCGGGCAAACGCAGCGCAGGTACAAGGCGCGCTGGGGCTAGCGGTTTCATATCCTCGGCCATGGTGCCGGAGTAGAGGCCGATCATGTGGTTTCGATAGGGCAGTCCGAACTTTTCCAGCATCAGCCAGCCGCGCAAGGACCAGCTGGAAAACAGACGGTCTCCGATAAACAAATCATAGGTCATGCCATTAGGATGACGCGGTGTGATTGTTCAGTAAATCAGTGATTTGTGCGGGATGTCATCACGGACAGTGATTGATCCGCCCCACCGACCAACGGTCGCCGTGATGGGTGATTTCGGTGACCGAGAGATTGTCGATGCGATGGCTGAACGCCTCTTGCGCGTCAACGCCAAGGGCGCGCTGCACTTGAGTCAGAATTACGCCGAAATGGGCCACGATGACTAGATCGCGGTCTGTGTGATCGGCAATCAGCTGGTCGATCACGGCATCGACGCGGGTCCGAACTTGGTTCCAGCTTTCGCCTTTGGGGGGGCGCACGTCGCCGGGATTGTCCCAATAAGCAAAGACCAGATCAGGATCTTCGGCCTCGATCTCTTTAAAGTTGCGCAGTTCCCAGGTGCCGAAGTGAATCTCGCGCAAGTCGGAGTGATGGAGCAAGCGCTGGCGTGCGCCCTGAATGGCCGATGCTGTGTCGACAGCACGCGACAGATCCGATGAAATCACCAAGGCCTCGTCGGGCAGGTGGTCGTGCAACCGCGCAATTGCAGCCTGATCGCTGAGGTCCGCGGGCAGATCGGACCACCCGACCATGGTATTTGCATGGGTCGGCCCGTGGCGGACAAGATGCAGCCGGGTCACGGCAATTGCCCTTTCAGCACCAGTGGCAGTCCTGCGGTGACTTGAACCGCCAGATCAGCCTGTGCTGCCAGTGCAATATTCAGCCGCCCCTGTGCCTCGCGGAACCGGCGAGACAGGGCGTTGTCCGGGACGATGCCGTGGCCGACCTCGTTTGAAACAATGACAACTGGCGCCCGGCAGGATTTCAGCGCCTGCAACAGCGCAGTTTGTGCCTGTTCCAGATCGTTTTCGACCAGCAGATGATTGGTTAGCCACATTGTGGCGCAGTCGATCAGACAGATATGATTGGGCGTCAGATCGGCCAAGGTGGGGCCAAGATCAAAGGGAGCCTCGACAGTCGCCCAGCCGGCGCCGCGTTGGGTGATATGGCGCTGAACTTTGTCGTACATCTCATCATCAAACACTTGTGATGTGGCGAGATAAATGCGGTTTTTACCTGATGAAACAACAAGTTGTTCGGCAAAAGCTGATTTCCCAGAGGCCGCGCCGCCCAACACAAAGGTTAAATCCGGATACACTATAATTACCTTTCTGGTGATCCACCCGGTTTTGTTCTGCGTATCGACCCTAGGTCCGTAAGGCAAGTCCGGCCCGCGCCTGTGAAAAGGGGAGATTTCTATGGCACTGGATAATGGAACCAATTTTTCGATGTCCCGGCAGGCTATGAAGGCCGAATTGCTGGACGCGGAAACTGAATTGAAGCTGGCATATGCGTGGCGCGACGACCGCGACGAACAAGCGCTGCACCGGCTAATTACGGCCTATATGCGGCTGGCGATTTCGATGGCGGCCAAATTCAAACGCTATGGCGCGCCAATGAATGATCTGATTCAAGAGGCCGGTTTGGGCCTCATGAAAGCAGCCGACAAATTTGACCCCGACCGTGGTGTGCGATTTTCGACCTATGCGGTCTGGTGGATCAAGGCGAGCATTCAGGACTACGTGATGCGCAACTGGTCTATGGTGCGAACAGGTTCGACCTCTTCGCAGAAATCGTTGTTTTTCAACATGCGCCGGGTGCAAGCGCGATTGGAACGCGAGGCGGCGACCGAAGGCATGGATCTGGATCGCCATCAATTGCATCAGATGATTGCAGCTGAAATCGGCGTGCCCTTGCGTGATGTTGAGATGATGGAAGGTCGCCTTTCGGGGTCTGATTTTTCGTTGAACGCCGTACAATCGACCGATGAAGACGGTCGGGAGTGGATCGACGCGCTGGAAGATGAGTGCGCACAGGCTGCCGAGACGGTTGAAAACAGCCACGATACCGAGCAGCTGCGCGAATGGCTGGTGACGGCCATGCAGTCGCTGAACGACCGTGAACGCTTTATCGTGCGCGAACGCAAGCTACGCGATCCGTGTCGAACATTGGAAAGTTTGGGACAGGAGCTTGGCCTGTCCAAGGAGCGCGTGCGTCAGCTTGAGGCCGCGGCTTTTGTGAAAATGCGCAAGAACCTTGAAGCCCAATCGCGCGAGGTGCAACACTTCATCGCATGAGACAGCTTGCGATTCTTGTTTGTGCACTGATGGTTATGGCCGGGCCCGGCCATGCCGATGATTTGATCCCTGATGATGTATTGGGCGCGATGACCTCGGTAGATGTGGTGATCTTGGGCGAAATCCATGACAATCCTGAACATCATGTCGTTCAAGCCGAAGCTTTGAAGGCCATACAGCCATCAGCCGTCGTGTGGGAGATGGTAACGGAAGAAGGCGCGCAGCGTCTTGCTGACAAGGCCGTATCCAACCCAGAAGAACTTGCGCGTATTTTGGACTGGCTCGAATCCGGTTGGCCGCCGCTCAGCATGTATTATCCGGTATTTCAGGCCTCGGATGCGCCCGTCTATGGGGCTATGGTCCCGCGGGCCGCGGCCAGAGCGGCGATGGAGCGAGGGGCGGCCACTGCTTTGGGTGCGGATGCAGCACGTTATGGTCTGACTGTGTCCTTGCCACCCGACGAACAGGCCGCGCGCGAAGCGGATCAACTGGCCGCCCATTGCGATGCGATTCCCGAAAGTGCTTTGCCGCAGTTGGTGGCCATTCAGCGCCTCCGCGACGCGGTGCTGACAAGGGCGATCCTGCGCGCTACGGATGAAACCGGTGGTCCGGTTGCTGTGATCACCGGGAATGGCCATGCCCGTAAGGATCGGGGCATTCCCACCTTTTTGTCCCGCATGCGCCCGGGATTGAAGGTGTTCGTACTGGGCCAGTCCGAAGATGGCGTGGTGGACGGAGAATTCGACGCGGTGATCGACAGCCCGGGTATTGAACGCGAAGACCCGTGTCTGGCATTCGAGACACGGAATTAACCGCTGGAACTGTCAGGCCCCCTTGCCTAATGTCGGGGCCGACCGGGACAGGAAGGGCTCAACATGCTGGCATCGAAACGCATTCTGCTGATTATCGGCGGTGGGATCGCGGCCTATAAGTCGCTGGACCTGATCCGGCGCTTACGGGAACGCGGTGCGGCGGTGACGCCGGTGCTGACCCGTGCAGCCGAGGAGTTCGTTACCCCCCTGTCCGTGGCGGCTCTGGCTGGTGAGAAAGCCTATCGCGATCTGTTTGACCTGACGGATGAGGCCGAGATGGGGCATATCCAATTGTCGCGCTCGGCGGATCTGGTCGTTGTAGCCCCCGCGACGGCGGATTTGATGGGAAAAATGGCGACAGGGCTGGCCAATGACCTAGCCTCAACCCTGTTGATGGCAACCGATACGCCGGTTCTGTGTGCCCCTGCGATGAATGTGCGAATGTGGGAACATCCGGCGACTCAGCGCAATCTGAAGCAATTGCAGTCCGACGGAGTCCGCTTTGTCGGCCCGAACGAAGGCGACATGGCTTGCGGCGAGTACGGCCCCGGTCGCATGTCCGAACCGTTGGAGATCGTCGCTGCAATAGAGACTGAGTTGGGTCAGGGTCCGCTCAGCGGTAAGCGTGTGCTTGTGACATCTGGACCGACACATGAACCGATTGACCCGGTGCGCTATATCGCCAACCGCTCGTCCGGAGCGCAGGGTACGGCGGTGGCCCGGGCGCTGGCCGCGCTGGGCGCCGAGGTGATCTTTGTCACCGGCCCGGCGGATGTTTCCCCTCCCCAGGGGGTACAGGTCGTGCAGGTGGAAACCGCACAGCAAATGTCCAACGCTGTGGATGCCGCGCTACCGGTGGATGCGGGCGTGTTCGCGGCAGCGGTTGCTGATTGGCGGGTCGAAAGTGCTTCGGACAAAAAGCTGAAGAAAAGCCGCGATGGGATGCCTGCACTGGAATTTGCCGAAAACCCAGACATCCTCAAACGCGTATCGCATATGGAGACCGGACGCCCGACGCTGGTTGTCGGATTTGCTGCCGAGACGGACAATGTGATCGAACATGCGACCGCCAAGCGGGGGCGCAAGGGTTGCGACTGGATCGTGGCCAATGATGTCAGCCCGGCAACCGGTATCATGGGCGGGTCCGAGAATGCGGTGATCCTGATCTCGGACGCGGGTGCCGAGGAATGGCCGCGCATGGGGAAATACGAAGTGGCCGAGCGTTTGGCGACCAAGATCGCCGACGCGCTGACTAGCTAGACAAGAGGTACTATGATGGTTGCAATTCGTGTGATCCGCGAAGAGGGCGCTGACCTGTCAGTGCCTTTGCCGTCTTATGAAACAGCGGGGGCCGCAGGTGCGGATGTGCGGGCAAACCTGCCCGGGGGCGCGTCAATCACGCTTGAACCTGGTCAGCGCGCGCTGGTGCCTACTGGCCTGCGGATCGAAATCCCGCAAGGGTTCGAAGTTCAGGTGCGCCCCCGTTCGGGCCTGGCGCTTAAACACGGGATCACTCTGCCCAATACGCCGGGTACGATCGATAGCGATTATCGTGGCTCGCTGGGCGTGATCGTTCTGAACGCGGGTCAGGAGGTGTTCGAGATCACCCATGGCGAACGCATCGCACAACTGGTTGTGGCCCCCGTAGTGCAGGCGGCGTTCGAAGCGGTGGATACACTCAGCGATACGGCACGTGGCGCGGGTGGCTTTGGCTCGACCGGGCGCGGCTGATGCTTCTGGTCGGGATTCTTGCAGCTGGTCTGTGGGGTATAGGCTATCTGGCAGGTGTTTCCCGCACGGCGCGCATGGCTTCGGTTGCCGTGCTGCTTCTGGGCGTGATCACGGCACAGCTGGTTCTGCCCGACGGGCACCCTTTGCGTCAGGCAACTGGTGGCTCTGCGGCGATGTGGCTGATACTGGCGGGTACTGCGCTGCTGGTACTGGTTTATGGACGCGTGCTGAAAGCGTTGCGAAACCGCGCCGCGCCAGCCTCAGCTCAGGAGCCCACGATGCCATCCAACCAATTCTCCGAAACCGAGCTCGAACGCTATGCCCGCCACATCGTCCTGCGCGAGCTGGGCGGGCCGGGACAAAAAAAGATGAAACAGGCGCGGGTTCTGGTCATCGGCGCAGGGGGGTTGGGGGCACCTGCCTTGCAATATCTGGCTGCCGCCGGGGTGGGGACCATCGGCGTGATTGACGATGACGAAGTCGAAAACGCAAACCTGCAACGACAGGTTATCCATCGCGATGCAGATATCGGCATGCCCAAGGTCTTTTCGGCGCAACAGGCGATGCAGGCGCAGAATCCCAATGTGGTTGTCTTGCCCTATCACCGCCGTCTGACGGAAGAGATAGCCGCAGACCTGTTTGCCGATTTTGACCTGATCCTGGACGGCACCGACAATTTCGACACCCGCTATCTAGCCAACCGCACCGCCGTAGCGTTGGACAAGCCGCTGATCTCGGGTGCGCTGTCACAATGGGAAGGCCAGTTGAGCGTCTTCGACCCGGCCAAGGGCGCGCCTTGCTATCAATGCATCTTCCCCAAAGCTCCGGCCCCCGGTCTGGCCCCCTCCTGCGCAGAGGCTGGTGTGATTGGTCCTCTGCCGGGTGTGGTGGGGTCGATGATGGCTGTCGAGGCGATCAAGGTAATCACCGGTGCCGGTCAAGCCCTACGAGGCGAGATGCTGATCTACGACGCGCTCTATGGTGAAAGCCGAAAGATCACCTTGTCACGCCGCGCTGACTGTCCCATCTGCGCAACGTCGGAACACTAGGCGCAACCGCCGCGCGCGCACGCACGCGGCCCGGCCCAACCCCGTCAGGGCGCATCTTTGATGCGCGCAGCGGGGGCGGGAGCCTCTAACCCAACGTACTGTCCAGATCAGCAATAAGGTCTTCGGCATCCTCCAACCCGACGGACAACCTGAATATCCCGTCACCCGCATAACACCGATAATCTTCAAGCTGTGCACCTTGCAAGCGGAACGACGTTTCCATTAACCCATCGGTTCCCATCCAGAAAATCAGACTGCGGTGATGCCCCAGTGACACGGCATAGTGGATGACGTTCAACCGTTCGATCATCTGCTGTGCAACACGCTCTCCCTCCGCTGCACTGCCAACCTGAAACGAGATCATCCCGGACATGTTTGACATCTGTCGCTGCGCCAGATCTGACTGAGGATGCGAGGCCAGGCCTGGATAAATCACCCTACTCACCCTCGGGTCAGCCTCAAGCCATTCAGCAACCGCCGATGCCCCGGCCTCATGTGCCCTCATGCGCAGGGGCAGGGTCGATGCCCCGCGCGCAACCAGCCAGGCGTTGAACGGTGATAAAATTCCGCCATGGTGGATTGCTGCTTCGGCACGCATCCTAGCCACCAGTTCAGCCGATCCAGCCACAGCGCCACCGATCGCATCACCATGCCCGCCAATGTATTTCGTGATCGAGTGCATGGTCAGGTCGACACCCAACGCGACCGTGTCCATCCCGAGAGGCGAAGCAAAAGTCGCGTCGCAGCTCAGCAGAGCTCCGGCCTGTTTTGCCAATTTTGAAGTCTCGGCTAGATCGGTCAGGCGATTGATCGGGTTAACCGGCGTTTCCGTGTGGATCAGCCGAGTATTGGGTCGGATCGCCGCCCCCACTGCCGCCAAATCAGACATGTTGACCGTCGATACTTCAATCCCCATCCGGGGCAGCGTTTCACGCGCAAGTTCGGCCACGCCGGCATAGGAGACATCCGACACTATCAGGTGATCACCCGCAGACAGAAAGGTGAAAAAGATCGCCGACGCCGCCGCCATACCGGATGCGGTGGCCAGACAGGCCTCGGTTCCCTGCAACGCGGCGATTTTGGCTTCCAACCCTGCAACGGTCGGATTAGCCCAACGAGAATAGACATAGGGGCTGTCTGGGGTCAGATCATGAGCGGAAAACCCGGCGAGGTCTTCGGTCACATAGGTTGAGCTCATGTGGATCGGGGGTGCCGACGCATTGGTTGAGGCATCCGGCGGGTCGCCCGCGTGTATGGCGGTTGTCATTATGCCGACGGGTCGGTTGTGTTTGCTCATGTCCTGACTCCCTTTCCGGTGACCCTGCGTGTCGTGCATCGATTGAGCAAGAGGAATAGTGACAGAAATTGACGCACCAACTCTGGACCATTCCAGCCCGCCTCCCTAGCTTGACCAGCAAAGGAGAGCTGCATGACCAACCCTATCCTGTCCGACTGGACCACGCCGTTTGAAATCGCCCCCTTTAACGCAATTTCCGATGACGATTTTTCACCGGCGCTGGATCAGGCGATGCAGGCCCACAACGATCAGATCGACGGGATTGCAGGCAATCCCGATGCCCCCACATTCGCCAACACGATCGAGGCGCTGGAAGCCGCAGGTGAGCAGTTGGACAAAGTTCTGTCCGTGTTCTTCACCGTCGCGGGGGCCGACAGCAATCCGGCGCGGGAAGAGTTGCAGCGAGACTTTTCACCCAAGCTGTCGGCGCATTTCTCGGGTATTTCCTCGAACAAGGCGCTGTTTCAGCGGGTAGCCGATCTGTGGTCGCGTCGGGACGAGCTGGACCTGACAGGCGAGCAGGCTCGCGTGCTTATGCTGACCCATCGCGGTTTCGTGCGTGCAGGCGCAGCGCTGAAAGGCGAGCAGGACGCTCGGATGCAAGACATCAAGGCACGGCTGGCCTCGTTGGGAACATCCTTTACCCAGAACATTCTGGCCGATGAACGCGATTGGTACATGGCTCTGTCCGAAGGTGATCTGGAAGGGCTTCCAGAGTTTGTAGTGGATACCGCCCGCGCCGCAGGGCAAGAAAAAGGGGCCGAGGGGCCCGTGGTTACCCTGTCTCGTTCGCTGATCGTACCGTTCCTGCAATTCTCGCCCCGTCGCGACCTGCGGGAAAAGGCCTATCGTGCCTGGACGGCGCGCGGGGCTAATGGGGGTGAGACCGACAACCGCGCAATTGCAACGGAAACCCTGCAATTGCGCGAAGAGCGCGCCAAATTGCTGGGCTATGACAGTTTTGCCGATTTCAAACTGGAAACCGAAATGGCTCGCACGCCGGACAAGGTGCGCGACTTGTTGATGCAGGTGTGGGCACCCGCTAAATCGCGGGCCGACGCCGATGCTGAAATCCTGACGCAGATGATGCAGGAGGATGGCGTCAACGGTCCTCTGGAAGCGTGGGACTGGCGCCACTATGCCGAGAAGCGCCGCAAGGCCGAGCATGATCTGGATGAGGCAGCGTTGAAACCCTACCTGCAGCTGGACCGGATGATCGAAGCGTCCTTTGCCTGTGCCAACCGTCTGTTCGGGCTTGAATTCGCGCCGCTGGACGTACCGCTTTATCATCCCGATTGCCGCGCGTGGGAGGTCACGCGCAACGGGCAGCATATCGCTGTGTTCATCGGCGACTACTTCGCGCGGGGGTCTAAACGGTCAGGGGCTTGGTGCAGTGCGATGCGGTCGCAGGCCAAGTTCCCCAAGGTGCAGGCTCCGGTCGTGATCAACGTCTGCAACTTCGCCAAGGGCAATCCGGCGCTGCTGTCTTATGACGATGCTCGGACTCTGTTCCATGAATTCGGTCACGCGCTGCATCAGATGCTGTCCGATGTGACCTATGAAAGCATTTCGGGCACCAGCGTGGCGCGGGACTTTGTAGAGTTGCCCAGCCAGCTCTACGAACACTGGTTGGAAGTGCCCGAGGTTTTGGCCGAATTCGCCACCCACGCCGAAACTGGCGAAGCGATGCCGCAGGAGATGCTGGAAAAAGTGCTCAAGGCCGCCAATTTCGATCAGGGGTTTCAGACCGTGGAATATGTCGCCTCGGCGCTGGTGGATCTGGCGTTCCATGATGGTGATGCCCCGGCCGATCCGATGGCGAAACAGGCTGAAGTTTTGTCCGAGATCGGTATGCCGCGCGCGATCGGGATGCGCCACGCGACCCCGCACTTCGCGCATGTCTTTGCCGGCGACAGCTATAGCTCGGGCTATTACAGCTATATGTGGTCCGAGGTCATGGATGCCGATGCCTTTGCCGCGTTTGAAGAGGCCGGAGGGGCCTTTGACCCCGAGCGCGCCAAAGCGCTCGAGGAAAACATCCTTTCCACCGGTGGCTCACGCGAGGCCGAAGAGCTGTACCTTGCCTTCCGTGGGCGTCTGCCGGGGGTTGAGGCCTTGCTGAAGGGGCGGGGTCTGATCGCGGCTTAGTACCCCAGAGACCGGTCAACGAGGTGCAGGAAGGGTTTGCCTTCCTCGCCCCGGTGGATGTTCTCGCAGATCACTTGAGCTGCCGTTTCCGGGCGGGTTTCCGAGGCGATATGTGGTGTCACAGTCACGTTGGGATGTCCCCAATAGGGATGCTCCGCAGCCAATGGTTCGATCCGGAACACGTCTAGTGTCGCATGGCCGACCTGACCGGTATTCAGTGTCGTCAGCAGGGCGTCGTCGTCGATCAGCGGACCGCGCCCGGGGTTGATGATGCAGGCTCCCTTGGGCAGCAAGGCCAGTGTGTCGGCGTTCAGAATATTCTCGGTGGCGGGGGTGTCGGGCAGCAGCAGAACCACGATCTCAGCCTTTGATAGGCCCCTACGCAGCCCATCCGGGCCATGCAGGCAGGTAATGCCGGGAATATCCTTGGCCGTGCGGCTCCAACCGGTGACGTCGAAATTCAGGGTGGCCAACGCGCGTGCCGCCGCTTCACCCAACGCCCCGAGGCCCAGAACGCAGACCTGACGTCCCGTCGCCAGCGGCGGCGGGTCCGGGGCCCAGACACCATCCTGCACGGTGATGTGCCGATCCATGCCAAGGTGATAGCGCAACACGTGGCCCATCACCCATTCGGTCATGCCTTGCGTCAGGCCGTGATCCACCATCCGCGCCAGCGGCACGGTCAGTGTCTTGTTCCCCGCGATCTTTTCGACCCCAGCCCACAGGCTAAGCACCGCCTTCAGCCGCGTGAAGGGAGTGAAATCCAGCAAACCTCCGTTCGGGGCGTAGACGACGTAGTCCACCTGCTCGGGGTCGAAGTCGGTGCCAAGGTGAAAGTCCAACCCGGCTTCGGTCAGGCCGTTGGTCAGCAGCGGTTCGTAGATCGGCCACAGGGCAGGGCGCGCGGAAAACAGGACGTTCACGGGCATAAGGGGCCTTTCAGATCAGCGAGGGCGGTGAATATGGGCGCTTTGGACAATGCCGAAGGCGGCCATCAGAACCAGCATGGCTGAGCCGCCATAGCTGACCATCGGCAGCGGCACGCCTACAACCGGGGCTAGCCCCATCACCATCGACATGTTGACGGCAAAGAACAGGAAAAAGTTCAGTGCGATGCCCAGTGTCACCAGCGACGAGAACCGATCCTTGGTCGACAGTGCTGTGACCAGGCAGAATACCAGTATCAGGCCATAGAGGGTCAGCAGAGTAATACCACCGACAAAGCCGAACTCTTCGGCCAACGTGGTAAAGATGAAGTCGGTGTGCTTTTCGGGCAGGAAGTTCAGGCGGGATTGTGTACCTTGCATAAACCCACGCCCGTTCCAGCCGCCTGATCCCAGGGCAATTTTGGACTGGGTGATGTGATACCCCGCGCCCAGCGGATCGGTTGACGGGTCCAGAAACGTGTCGATCCGGCGGAACTGATAATCCTTGAGCAACTGCCATTCAGTGCCACGGCTATTGAAGACCGTGGCAATCAGCCCGACTACGGCGGCGATGACAGCGGCGAAATAGGCCCAGTGGACGCCAGCAAGGAACATCAGCCCTCCGCCAGCCGCCAACAGCAGGATCGAGGTGCCCAGATCCGGTTGTTTCAGAACCATGAAAGTGGGGATCAGGATCAACGCTACAGGAATCAGCACCCACAGCGGGCGTGACGTTTTATGAGACGGCAGCCAGTCGTAATAGGCGGCCAAAACCATGACCAGTGCAACTTTCATAACCTCGGATGGTTGAAGCCGCATGAAGCCCAGATCAATCCAGCGCTGCGCGCCCATACCAATGGTGCCAAAAAGCTCAACGAAAACAAGTAGAACAATTGATCCCAGATAGGCCACAACGGACATATTCCGCCAGAACCAGATCGGCACCAGCGCGATTATGAACATCGCCGTCAGACCCAGCCCAAAGCGCTCCATCTGCGGTTCGGCCCAGGGGGTCCAGGACCCGCCCGCAACCGAATACAACATCAGGAATCCAGCGCTGGCCGTGCTGATCAGCAACAGGGTCAGAGGCCAGTTCATGTACAGAAACTTGCGGAACCCTGATGGCGTGGATTTGACGGCGTATTCAAGATAGCTCATGCGCGGTCCTTCTCGGTCGGACGCGCTTTGGGGCGGCGGTCGCCCTCAAGCCGTTTTTGTTGTTCCTTGATGCGGTCGCGGTCACCCGCCGGGTAAGCCTCAAGCGGAGGCGTGCCGTTGTACAGCGCCTGCAACATGATGTCCCGCGCGACCGGGGCCGCCGCCTTGGACCCGCCGCCGCCATGTTCCACCACCACGGCCACTGCGTATTTCGGATTGTCATAAGGCGCAAAACTGACGAACAGCGCGTGGTCGCGGCGTTCCCATGGCAGGTCTTCGTTGCGGATCACACCGGCGGCGCGTTCTGCCTTGGTGATGTTGCGCACCTGACTGGTACCGGTTTTACCCGCCATGCGCAGGTCATCCGCGATGATGCGGCTGCGATAGGCGGTGCCGCCCCGTTCATTCGACACCGAGAACATGGCCTTGCGGATCTGTTCCAGATTGTTCGGATTAACGGCTAGCGGTTCTCCTGCACCGGAAGGCTGCTCAATCCCGTTCACGGATCGCACCAAACGCGGCTTGACCGCACGCCCTGTCGCGATCCGCGCCGTCATGACGGCAAGCTGCAGGGGTGAGGCCAGCATGAAGCCCTGACCAATAGACGCATTCGCGGTGTCACCGACCAGCCAACTTTCTCCGTGAACACGTTCCTTCCATTCCTGGTTCGGGGCCAATCCAGCAGCTACGGCCGACATCGGAATATCGTGTTTCACGCCCAGTCCAAAGGTGCGGGCCATCTCGGATATCTTGTCGATGCCGGTGCGCAGAGCCACGTCGTAATAGTAGACGTCGCAGCTGCGTTTCAGCGACAAATTGAGGTCGACTGTGCCATGACCGCCGCGTTTCCAGCAGTGGAAGCGGCGGCTGCCTACCTTCAGGTGGCCGGGGCAGTAGACAGTGTTGGACGGCCCAATCACCCCGGCCTCAAGCGCAGCCATGGCGGTGATCATCTTGAAGGTAGAGCCCGGCGGATAAGTGCCCTGAACCGTCTTGTTGGCCAGCGGGCGGTAATTGTCCTGTGTCAGCGTCCGGTAGTCGGCAACCGAGATGCCGCGCACAAACAGATTCGGATCAAAGCTGGGGGCTGAGCTGATGGCGCGGATATCGCCAGTTTCGCAATCGATCACCACGGCGGCGGCGCTTTCCCCGGCCAGTCGCGCCTGCGCATATTGCTGCAGATTGGCATCGACCGAAAGCTGCAGGTCTGCCCCGGTCTCACCTTCCTGCCGGTCCAATTCACGCATCACCCGGCCAGTGGCATTGACCTCGACCCGTTTGGCACCGGCTTTACCGCGCAGGCTGATTTCCTGCTTGGCTTCCAGCCCAACTTTGCCGATCTGGAACCGCGGGATGCGCAGCACGGGTTCTGGGTCTTCGATCTGGCTCAGATCATAATCGCTGACTGGGCCGACATAACCGACCACATGGGCGAAGTCCTCGTACCGGGGATATTGCCGGGTTTGTCCCACCTCGGGGATCACGCCGGGTAGGGCAGGCGCATTGACGGCTACTTTCGAGATATCTTCCCACGTAACCTGATCGGCCAGCGTGACCGGCAGGAACGGGGCCGAGCGGCGCATTTCGGTCTTGGCGCGTTCAATCTCATCCGCTGTCAGGGGGATCAGCTCTGAAAGCTTGGCGATAACCTGATCGACGTCGCCAGCATCCTCGCGCACCATGACGATGCGGTAGGAGGGCGAGTTCTGGCCAATGATCTCTCCGTTCCGGTCGTAAATCCGGCCACGGGTTGGCGGGATCAGTCGAATGTTGATGCGGTTCTCTTCTGCCAACAGGCGGTATTCATCGGCCTGATCCACCTGCATATATCGCATCCGGGCGGCGAGTCCGCCAATAAAAGCGGCCTGCAACCCGCCCAGAACCAATGCCCGACGGGGCAGGCGTTTATAGGCAAGGCCCTGAGGCTTGGGTTTACGCTGTTTCATCCCCGCGCCCCTACAGTATTGGTGTTGGCGACGGTTGCGCGCCGCACACCAAGAGCGTTCTGGCTAAGCAGAACGATCAAAGGATAAACCGCAATTGTCAGAACCACTTGTATCACTACGGGCCCCAATGCCGCTTGTTGCACAGACACAATAGCAAGAATGACGCGGTTCAGCATGAAAACTCCCGTGATCACCACTGCGACGGCGGACCATTCACTGAAGAACCCCGAATCTCGCATGCCAAACGAGGCCGAGCGCAGATAAGCTGCGCCCAATACTACCAGCGCAGCCAAAAGGCCGGGCGGGCGTTGCAGCAACAGATCGGCCATTAGCATGACGATGGCGATCAGCAAGGTCGGCACATACTCGGGCCGTCGCAGCACCCAGGCAAAGGTCAGCGCAATCAGTAAATCTGGGAAAGGCCAACGATCCGGCTGCGTGTCCAGCGGCAGCAGATGCAGAAACAACACAAGGGCGGCCAGGAAAAAATACAACCCGCGCTTGGACCAAAGCTGTGAGGTGGCGCTATCCATCGCCGACCTCCGGCGGGGTCAGTGAGGCCTCGGGGTTTCGCGGGCCGACGATATCACCCGGATCGCGGATCTGAGGCGCTGACTGATATCGCAGCACTCGCAAAAACTCGAGCCGTTCAAAGTCGGCCGACAAGCGCACCCGCAGGCGACCACCGGGATCCGCGGTAATTTGACCGATCAGCAAACCGCCAGGAAAAACGCCACCATCACCCGAGGTGACGACCCGGTCGCCTGGGCGGACCAACTCTCGGTTCTCCAAAAACTCGACCGCTGGTGCGGGTGTGTTGTCGCCGGTAATCAGGGCAGTTTGACCTGAGGGCTGGATCGTGGCCGGAATCGCGCTGGAGGCATCGGTCATTAGGATCACCCTTGCCGTATCCGGACCCACACCTGAAATTCGCCCGACTACACCGATTCCGTCCATTGTCGCCCAGCCATCGGTAATACCGTCCCGTTCACCTACGTTCAGCAGAACCGACTGCCGGAACGGCGACCCGCTATCGGCCATCACAACCCCGGTGATATAGGTCAGACGCGGATCGAGGCGCACATTATTCAGATCCAGCAGCCGGGCGTTTTCCTGTTCAAGTTGCAGCGCGGCCTCTTTCCAGGCGCGCATCAGGCGCAGCTCGCTGCGCAGCTCCTGGTTCTGTTCGCTCAGGCGTTGATAACTTTGAAAATCGCGGGCCAGGTTGACCACGGCGGTGACCGGGACCATGGCCCATTCCATCGAAGGCACCACCCGGTCCACGACCTGCGCGCGGAACCGTTCCACGCGCGGGCTGTCGATCCGCCAGACCAGAAAGATTGCCAGCAGGCACAGTACTACGATCCCCAACAGCAGGCGGCGGAGGGGGGTGGTGTATTCGTCGCGCTGTGATCGGTCCTTTGCCACAGGTTACCTTCCCGTGCTGCTCGTGCCCGAGTGTTGACCCTTAAAGGGTGCGCGCCTTAGCTTTCGTAGTCAATCGCGTGGCGCAGCTGTTTTTCATATTCAAGCGCCTTGCCGGTTCCCAAAGCCACACAATTCAGGCTTTCATCGGCAATCGACACGGCCAATCCGGTCTGCTCGCGCAGGGCCAAATCCAAATCGCCCAGCAGTGCGCCGCCGCCGGTCAGCATGACGCCTCGGTCCACGATATCGGCAGCCAGATCGGGCGGGGTGGTCTCCAGCGCGGTCATGACGGCTTCGCAGATAGCTTGAACCGGTTCCGACAATGCCTCAGCCACTTGCGCTTGGCTGATTTCGATTTCCTTGGGCACGCCGTTCAGCAAGTCGCGGCCGCGGATGTGCATCGACTGACCACGGCCGTCATCGGGCATGCGGGCAGTCCCGATGGTGGTCTTGATCCGCTCGGCGGTCGACTCACCCACCAGCAGGTTCTGCTGGCGGCGCAGGTACGAGATGATGGCTTCATCCATCCGGTCGCCACCCACACGAACCGAGCGGGCATAGACGATGTCACCCAGCGACAGAACTGCCACTTCGGTGGTGCCGCCGCCGATATCGACAACCATGTTGCCGGTCGGATCGGTGATCGGCATGCCAGCACCGATTGCAGCGGCAATTGGCTCGGCGATCAAGCCGGCGCGACGGGCACCGGCAGACAGAACCGATTGACGGATCGCGCGTTTTTCAACCGGGGTTGCGCCATGCGGAACGCAAACGATGATCTTGGGTTTCGAAAAGGTTGAGCGTTTATGCACTTTGCGGATGAAGTGCTTGATCATTTCCTCGGCGGTGTCGAAATCGGCGATGACGCCTTCACGCATCGGGCGGATGGCTTCGATCGATCCGGGGGTGCGGCCCAGCATCAGCTTGGCATCCTCGCCAACGGCCAACACTTTCTTAACACCATCTTTCACGTGGTAGGCCACCACGGACGGTTCAGACAGGATCACACCACGCCCTTTGACATAAACCAGCGTATTTGCTGTCCCAAGGTCGATGGCCATGTCCGCTGTGAACAGGCCGCCCAGATTGCCAAAGATCCCCATGATTCCCCTGATCCTGTATGTCGATTTTTCTACTGCCCGCGACTCGACGGTTCCGGGACGGATGACTTATAGGGTGCCAACACGCCCGGTAAAAGGGCTGATTCCGCGACAATCAGCACCTTTCCGCC
The DNA here is from genome assembly GCF_056538005.1 of Ruegeria sp. BI11. Lineage (NCBI taxonomy): Bacteria > Pseudomonadati > Pseudomonadota > Alphaproteobacteria > Rhodobacterales > Roseobacteraceae > Ruegeria > Ruegeria sp. BI11. Next base: position 225,960 of record NZ_JBQFSM010000006.1, read on the forward strand.
TTATTGAGAGGGACTTTAGAAGGCAATATGCTCTCATATCAACACATTTACCACGCTGGGAATCTGGCTGATGTGCAAAAGCACGCTTTATTGGCGTGGATGCTGGACTATCTGACCCGCAAAGATAAGCCGCTGACCTATATCGAGACGCATTCCGGGCGGGGTCTCTACCAACTGGATGCGGTCGAAGCGATGCGCACCGGCGAGGCTGCGGCAGGTATCGAACGCGCGCAGCGTGAAGGGTGGTTTGGCGCGGATCATCCCTTGTCTATGGCGCTGAACAAAGTTCGGGCACGGTACGGCGAAAATACCTATGCCGGTTCGCCGTTGATCGCTGCCAATCTGCTGCGTGATCAGGACAGCCTGCATTTTGCTGAACTGCACCCGCAAGAATATGGTGCGCTGGCCATGACGCTGTCGCCCTACGAGGCAAAGGTCTACAAGCAGGATGGGTATGAACTGGCCCAATCCCTGCTGCCGCCAACGCCGCGACGTGGGATGTTGCTGATTGATCCAAGTTATGAGGTGAAATCCGAATATGATCACCTGCCCGGAGTGATCGCGAAATTGCATCGCAAATGGAACGTAGGCGTCATAGCGCTGTGGTATCCAATCTTGACCGACGGGCGGCACAAGCCGATGGTTGAGGCGCTGAAACAGCAGAACCTGCCGAAATCCGAATGCCACAAAGTGCTGTTTCCCGCAGCGCGTGAAGGGCACCGCATGGTCGGGTCGGGGATGTTTGTCATCAATGCTCCATTCGGGTTCTCGGACGAGACCAGAAGGCTGGATGCTTTGTTTGCTGGACTTGGGCGCGCCTGACACAACCATAAGATTGCAAAACATATCATTTGCTTCGTGCTCTGGATGCATTCACGAAATTACTTGTTAGAACAGGAAGCGCGGCCCTAGAATTGCGGCAAGGAGGGGCGCTATGGATCGCCGACTTGCTACGGTGATGGCTGCCGACATGGTGGGCTATAGCCGCTTGATGGAAGCTGACGAGCAAGGCACGCTGGCGCGGTTACGCACGCACAGGATTGAGCTGGTCGATCCTGCGATTGAAAAAAACAGGGGAAAGATCATCAAGACGACCGGCGATGGTATGTTGGTCGAATTCCCCAGTGCCAGTGAAGCAGTGGCCTGCGCGGTTGAGGTGCAAAACCGAATGCTGCGCAGAAACGCAGATGTTCCACAGGATCAGCGCATCCAGTTCCGAATAGGGATTAATCTGGACGAAATCATTTTCGAAGACGGCGACATATTTGGAAGTGGGGTCAATGTGGCCGCCCGTCTGGAACAATCCGCCGAAGCGGGCGATGTTTTGATTTCGGGTGCCGTTCATGAACAGGTTGTCAGCCGTCTGGAACTGCAGTTTCAGGACTTGGGGGAGCTTTCGCTCAAGAACTTGTCGCAACCCGTACACGCCTTTCGGGTAGAGTTGGATCAAGCGGCTGGCGAACCTCAAACGGGTGGGGTCGGGCAAGAATCCACCAAGGTCGTGAAGCCTTCGATAGCGGTTCTGCCCTTTGAAAACATGAGCGGCGACACCGAGCAGGAGTTTTTCGCCGACGGGCTGACCGAGGACCTGCTGACCGAGCTTAGCCGCAGGCACGAGCTGTTCGTGATTTCACGCAATTCCTGCTTTGTTTACAAGGGGCAGGCAGTGAATGTCCGCGACGTAGGTGAAAAGCTAGGCGCGCAATACATCGTCGAAGGCAGCGTCAGGAAGGCCGGAAGCCGGGTGCGTGTGACTGTTCAGCTGATAGACAGCGAAAAAGACGGTCATATTTGGGCCGAGAAATATGATCGGGATCTGGACGATATTTTTGCCATCCAGGACGAAGTAACTTCGGCCGTGGTCGCCACACTGCCGGGGCGGATCGAGGCCTCTCAACAAGAGGGGCTGACGCGCAGAAAGCCGTCCAGTTTTGCGGCATATGAATGTGTGTTGGCTGCAAAGGTTCTGCACCATCGCAGCACACGCGAGGACAATGTCGAAGCAACAAAACTAATTGATCGGGCTATCGAACTTGATCCTGACTATGCCCATGCACATGCCTGGAGCGGTTGCATCCGCGGGCAGGCCTGGGGTTACGGTTGGTGCGATGATCGTGACGCTATGCTGGCCTCTTGCGAAGAGGCGATCCGCAAGGCGGCAACCATGGATGACAATGACGCAGACGTGCACCGGCTGATGGCAGCCATAGAAATTCTGCGAAATCACCTTGGGCGCGCGCGGTATCATCAGGAGCGGGCCCTGTCGCTGAATCCAAACTATGATTTGGTCGTCGTTCAGATGGGCGAGTTGCTGACCTGGTCAGGCCGCCCCGACGAAGGAGCCGAATGGATTAAGAAAGCCATGCGACTGAATCCCCATTATCCCGTTCGTTTCTGGAGCCATCTTGGCAAGGCGCGGTTCGGTGGAAAGCATTATGAGCAAGCAATTGGAGATTTTGCCCATCTGCCAGCGATGGACGCTGTGCAAGAGGCCTATGTTGCGGCCTGCCACGCTTGGCTTGGGAATGATGCTAAGGCCCGAAAACATGTGGATGCTATCTATGCCGCGCAGCCTGGTGCCAAGATCGAAGATCTGGTCGCGACGCTGCATTACGCGCGGGATGAAGACCTGCAGCATTTTGTGGATGGTGTTAAAAAAGCCGGGTTTTCTTGACCGGTCGAGAGAAGATGCGGCCCGCAATAACGGGCCGCATTTATGTCAGGTCAGGTCTTTATAGCTGATCTCACGCGCATCGGTGCCCGGTCCGGTCTTTTCCCGGCGCACGATCAGGCGGTTCAGGGCGTGGATATAGGCTTTGGCCGAAGCCACCACCGTATCCGTATTGGCCGACTGCCCAGTGGCGATCATACCGTCCTCTTCCAGGCGAACCGACACCGTGGCCTGCGCATCGGTGCCTGCGGTCACGGCGTGCACCTGATACAGCTGCAGATGGGCCTTGTTCGGAAAGATCGCGCGGATGGCTTTGAAGGTTGCATCCACCGGGCCGTCGCCGTGTGCGGTGGCGATGGTGTCCTGACCTTCCACTTCCAACTCAACCGTCGACTCCGCCTGACCACCGGTCCCGCAGGTCACTTTCATCGACACCAGTTGCAGGTGGTCGTCAGCGTCATCCAACGTCATCAATGCAATGAGATCGTCGTCAAACACCTCTTTTTTGCGGTCAGCCAGATCCTTGAACCGCACAAAGATATCTTTGAGTTGGTTGTCACCGACCTCAAATCCCAGCGTTTCCAGCTTGTCGCGCAACGCGGCACGGCCCGAATGCTTGCCTAACGGCAGTGATGTACCGGACAGACCGACATCTTCGGGGCGCATGATCTCGAAATTGTCGCGGTTTTTCAGCATGCCATCCTGATGGATACCGCTTTCATGGGCAAAGGCATTCTTGCCGACGATGGCCTTGTTGAACTGGACGTTAAAGCCTGACACCGTCGCAACCCGACGCGAGATATGCATGATCTTGGTTGTGTCGATACCGGTGTGGTATGGCATGATGTCATTGCGGGTACGCATTGCCATCACAACCTCTTCCAGCGCCGTGTTGCCGGCTCGTTCACCCAGGCCATTGATCGTACATTCAATCTGGCGCGCACCGCCGATCACAGCGGCCAGCGAGTTTGCTGTCGCCATGCCCAAGTCGTTGTGGCAATGGGTGGCGAAGACGATCTCATCCGCGCCCGGAACGGTTTCGATCAGACGCTTGATAAGGTCGGCGGATTCCAGCGGCGCCGTGTAGCCCACAGTGTCGGGAATGTTGATCGTCGTCGCCCCGGCCTTGATCGCAATTTCGATGACGCGACACAGGTAATCCCATTCTGTCCGAGTTGCATCCATCGGAGACCACTGCACGTTTTCACACAGATTGCGCGCGTGGGTGACCGTTTCGTGGATTTTCTCGGCCATTTCGTCCTGCGTCAGGTTTGGAATGGCGCGATGCAGAGGCGAGGTGCCAATGAAGGTATGAATCCGGCTTTTCTCGGCGTGTTTGATCGCCTCCCAGCAGCGGTCGATATCGGCGAAATTGGCGCGGGCCAGGCCGCAGATACGGCTGTTTTTTGACCGCTGGGCGATCTCGGAAACCGCTTTGAAATCGCCTTCCGAGGCGATGGGAAATCCAGCTTCGATGATGTCGACACCCATGTCGTCCAGCAGCTCGGCGATCTCAAGCTTTTCGTCATGGGTCATGGTCGCGCCGGGGCTTTGTTCGCCGTCACGCAAAGTGGTGTCAAAGATCAAGACGCGGTCTTGGTCGGTCACGTTGGTCATGGGATTCTCTTTCTTCTTCTGTCCTAAAGCCTATGGCGCGCGGGCGTCCTCCTCTGAGCGGGCGCGCCGGATGGCACGCTCAGAGGCGGCTTAGGATCAGTAGGCCACGCAGAGACGCACCGCGAATGACGGTGTCGGCAATAAGGATATCTGCGCGGTTGATCATAGGGCGGAATTTATACAGAGCCCGCCCGGAATGAAAAGACCCATTTGCAACGTTACTGCCATTGCCGAAGTTTCTTTTTGCGTGCCGCATTGATCCGCCTGACCGGACAGCTAGGTGGTTTGCCATGAAAACGGCATTGATCATCGGGGCATCCGGGGGGATCGGGCAGGCAGTGTGCCGGTGCCTGAACGGGCAAGGCGTGGAGGTGACCACTCTGTCGCGATCGGCAGACGGGTTTGATCTGACCGATCCCGAAGGTGTTCACCGCGTGATGGGCAAGTTATCCGGCCCCTTCGATCTTATCCTTGTCGCTTCGGGTGCGCTGGAGATAAACGGTGCCGCGCCAGAAAAGACACTCCGCAAGATTTCAGCACAGGCGATGATGGATCAGTTCGCGCTTAATGCCGTCGGACCCGCGCTGGTCTTGAGCCATTCGTCGCGTCTGCTGCCCCTTGATCGTCGGGCGGTTTTGGCTGTGCTTTCGGCACGTGTCGGGTCAATCGGAGACAATCGGCTGGGTGGATGGGTCAGCTACCGTGCGTCAAAAGCTGCGGTAAACCAGATCGTGCATACGGGTGCGATCGAGCTGCACCGCACACATAAGCAGGTAATCTGCGTTGCCTTGCATCCTGGCACAGTGAAAACCGAATTTACCCGGAAATATCTTGGGCGTCATCCCGCAGTTTCGCCGGACGAGGCCGCCACGAACTTGCTGACAGTTATACGGAATTTAACCCCGGCTAATACCGGAGGTTTCTTTGATTGGGCTGGAAAACCCGTCCCGTGGTGATGACTCAGCCGTCGGAGCCATCCGTGTCAGCAGCATTCGCCTCGGGAGGCGTATCATTGGATGTCGTCAATGCGCCGTTTTCCCAAACACCGGTTTCCTCTTCGCCGTTGGCATAGCGCATGGTGCCGTTGCCCTGACGTTTGGCGTCGACGAAGCTGCCTTCGTAGACGTCACCGCTTGGGTATGTAGCGATGCCGTCGCCAGTGATCTTTCCATTGGTCCACTGGCCAGAATAGCTGAATCCGTTCGACATAACGATTTCACCCTGTCCATGGCGCTTGCCTGCGTCGAAATCGCCGGAATAAGTAGTGCCATCGGGATAGGTTGCCAAGCCCTTGCCCTGACGCAGGCCCTCAACCCAATCTCCGTCATAGCTGTAGCCGTCGGCTGAGGTCAGGATGCCTTTGCCATGGTTCGTGGCGTTCTTGAACTGACCCCTGTAGACCGTGCCATTGGGATAGGTCGAAACCCCTTGACCTTCGATCACTCCGGCAATCCAGTCACCATCATATGTCGAGCCGTCCGTATAGGTGATGCGACCTTTGCCTTCGGCCAGATCAGCTCTGAAATCACCCACATAGATGGACCCGTCCGGATAAGTCACCTCGCCCAGCCCTTCGATCAGGCCACCGGTCCATTCGCCGGTGTAAACGTAGCCATCTGTTCCGGTATATGTCCCCTGACCATGGCGAAGGTCATCGGCATAGTTGCCTTCGTAAACATCGCCGTTCGCATAGATCACCTTACCCTGGCCCTGGCGGCGGCCGTCGGCCAGCGTGCCTTCATAGACGTCGCCATTGACGTAGGACAGGCGCCCGGTTCCGGTGATACGGTCTTCGGCCCAGTCGCCGACATAGGTCATCCCGTCGGGCAAGGTCAGGCTGCCCTGACCGTGGCGCTGACCGCCCTTTACGTCGCCCTCATACACGCCGCCCTCGGCATAGGTGATCTTGCCCTTGCCGTCTATGACGTCGTCAACCCACTCCCCGTCATAGCTATACCCGCTGGGATCGGTCATCACGCCTTTGCCGTGGTAGCGGCCGTTTTTAAAGTTGCCTTCAAAGCGCGCGCCGTTGGCATAGACTGCGACACCCGCACCAGTGATCGTGCCGTCGGCCCATTCACCGTCATAACTGCCACCATCGGCATAGATGATCTTTCCGCGCCCCTCGGGTTTGCCCTTGGCAAACATCCCTTCATAGATTGAGCCGTTGACATAGCGGGCAATCCCCTTGCCCTGAATCTCACCCTCGGCCCATTCTCCGCTGTATTCGAACCCATTGGGCAGACGATATGTGCCGGTTCCGTGGCGTAGGCCATTTTGGAACGTGCCTTCATAAACACCGCCGACTTCATCGTCTTTGGTAATTACCTGACCGTCCTGCGCGGCGGCGCCTGCAGCAATCAGGGCGATTGCAGATGCGGCAATGGAAATGCGAAAAGCGTTCATGATCGGTCCTGCGTGCCCGGTATTTCATCCCTGTTGCGCAAAACTAAGGTACCCTTGGGGGCAGAGCAACGTGTTTTGCCGCATTTGCCTTTCACTTGCGCGATGATCTGCTAAATGGCTGTAAGACTGACGAGGGCAAGAGGGCACCATGGCCGACCGTTTCCGCATCACTCTGGCGCAACTCAACCCCACTGTAGGGGATATCGACGGCAACGCGGCCAAGGCGTTGACTGCATGGCAGCAGGCGCGCGAGGCCGGGGCCGATCTGGTGGCCTTTCCCGAAATGTTTATCACCGGATACAACACGCAGGATCTGATAATGAAGCCTGCGTTCCATCGGGCCGCGATGGCGGCGGTTGAGGATTTGGCCAAAGAATGCGCCGATGGCCCCGCCATGGCGATTGGTGGGCCCTGGGCGGAAGATGGCAATCTTTTCAATGCGTACCTAATCCTCAAGGGCGGGCGGATCAGTAGCAAATCGCTGAAACATCACCTGCCCAATGAAACCGTGTTCGACGAAGTGCGCCTGTACGATGCCGGGCCTCTGGGCGGTCCCTACGCGGTTGGCAACACCCGCATCGGCAGCCCGATTTGCGAGGACAGCTGGCATCCCGACGTGGCTGAAACGCTTGAGGAAACCGGGGCTGAGTTCCTGCTGATCCCCAACGGCTCACCCTATTTCCGGAACAAATACGACGTGCGCTTGAACCATATGGTGGCGCGCGTGGTGGAAACCGGCCTGCCGCTAATTTATCTGAACATGGTTGGCGGTCAGGATGATCAGGTGTTCGACGGGGCTACATTTGGCCTGAACCCGGGTGGAGAGCTGGCGTTTAGGATGCCTGTCTTTGACGAAGCCGTGACGCATATCGATCTGGAGCGTGGTGGTGATGGCTGGCGCATCGTACCTGCCGAGATCGTGCCGCAACCCGAGGTATGGGAGCAAGATTATCGCGCTATGGTGCAATCCCTGCGCGACTATATGGGCAAGACCGGCTTCAATAAGGCGCTGCTGGGTCTGTCGGGCGGGGTCGATTCCGCTTTGGTCGCGGCCATTGCGGTAGATGCCATCGGGGCCGAGAATGTCCGTTGCGTGATGCTGCCATCGGAATATACCAGCCAGGCGTCGCTGGATGATGCCGAAGCGGTCGCCAAGGCGCTGGGCGTCGACTATGACTATGTGCCGATTTCTGACAGCCGTGCGGCAGTGACCGAAACGCTGGCACCGCTGTTCACGGGGCGCGAGGCGGACTTGACCGAAGAGAACATCCAGTCCCGCCTGCGTGGGCTGTTGCTGATGGCGATTTCGAACAAATTTGGCGAGATGCTACTGACCACTGGCAACAAATCCGAGGTCGCGGTGGGCTATGCCACCATCTATGGCGACATGAACGGCGGCTATAATCCGATCAAGGATCTGTACAAAACCCGTGTGTTCGAGACCTGTCGCTGGCGCAATGCAAATCACCGCGACTGGATGATGGGGCCTGCCGGCGAAGTAATTCGCCCTTCGGTCATCGACAAGCCCCCAAGCGCTGAGCTGCGCGAAGACCAGAAGGACAGCGACAGCCTGCCCGACTATCCGGTTCTGGACGCCATTTTGGACATACTGGTCGACCGCGACGGGTCGATCGACGATTGTGTCGCTGCCGGATTTGACGCGGCCGACGCGCGCCGAGTCGAGCATCTGATCTATATCAGCGAATACAAACGCTTTCAGTCCGCCCCCGGAACCCGCCTGACGCATCGGGCCTTTTGGTTGGACCGCCGCTATCCGATTGTGAATCGCTGGCGGGATAAGGGCTGAACTGCTCCTCAATCTTTCAAGCCTAAGATGTGTTTCTCGGTTGGCGTCAGTGTGCCTGATCAATTGGATATTGTTTCAAAATTTTGGATAACATCTTATTTTTTCAGCCGATCAGAGAACTGATGGCTTGAAATTTAGACATGTTTTTGACACATTTTAGCTTAATTCACGCCCCAACTGGGGCGGTACGACCTTATTTCGAAAGTTCGAACTGTGTCGTATCTGGTGCTGGATGTTTGAGTTAACGAGTTGGTGTTATTATGTATGAGAGATATGACAAACCGCTACATCCGCCTTTAAGGTACAAAGCCATGGAATCCGAGGCTCGGGTTCTGGACGAGGCCAAGGTGGATTCTGCAATTGCGGATCTTCTTCGCGACGAAGAGCCTGAGGAGCCCGAGGCGAAATCCGAAAGAGCGCCGACCGTTTTTCCTGAACTGCCCCAACAGGCTGAGATGGATGAAGAGGTCAACGCGAAAGACAGCGGGTTGGGGGCGACCCTACGCCAGAAACTGGCCGAGCTGCGCGGCGCAGCTTAATTTTCAGGTAATTCCGAACGGATTGGCGTGAGTATTCTCGCGCCTATTGGCGTGATCGCCACAGCTTTTGAAAATCATCGGCCGTGCGGCACATGGCATGTTGCCTGCGCGCCCACTCCGCGCCTTCATGGCGATCTGAGCCATGAAGTAAGAGCGGTTGATGCCCGGTCCCAAACCAACCCCCGTTGAACCTGATTTGCACCTGCCCAAATCCGTAGATGTTGTTGTCATTGGCGGCGGTATAATCGGCGCATCGACCGCGTTGGAGTTGTCTGAACGCGGTGCGTCGGTTCTGTTGTGTGAAAAGGGGCAGATCGCGGGCGAGCAAAGCTCTCGTAACTGGGGGTGGGTGCGTTTGGGCATGCGCGACCCTCGTGAAATCCCACTGATGGTCGAAGCACTGCACCTGTGGCAAGGGATGGATCAACGGACCGGCCGCAAGACTGGTTATACCCGTGCGGGCATCCTCTTTGGGGCATCGGGTAAGCGCGGCAGCGGAAACCTAGAACGCTGGCTGCGTCATGTCGACGGGTTGCAGACAGGTGCGAAATTGGTTGCCGGGGCTGAGTTGAACGTGCTGCTGCCCAGCGGTGAAACAGAGTTTGATTGCGCCCTCTATATGCCGCAGGACGGTCGGGCCGAGCCACAATGGGCCGCCCCCGCCATCGCCGAGGCAGCACGGGATCGGGGCGCGGTGCTGATGACCAATTGCGCTGTGCGCAGTGTTGATGTTTCGGCTGGCCGTGTTGCTGGTGTGTTCACCGAGCGTGGCCGGGTGGCGTGTGACTATGTGGTTTTGGCGGGTGGTGCGTGGTCTCGTCTGTTTGCCAGGAATGCCGGGATTGATCTGCCACAACTCAAGGTTTTGAACACGGTTCTGCGCACGTCACCAGTCGTGGGCCCTGAAACGGCGCTTTGGGCGGATGAGTTCGCCATGCGTAAGCGTGCGGATGGGGGGTATACAATTGCGTCCGGTCGCGAGAATACAGTCGATATCGTGCCCGACAGTTTTCGTATGGCGCGTCAATTCTTGCCCGCATTTGCGCAGGAATGGCGGTCATTGCGTTTTCGGTTATCCGGCCGCTGGCGCACTGAGGCGCAGCAGGACCAGAGCTGGCTGCCAACCGATGTGACGCCATTCGAAAAGTGCCGCGTGTTGGACCCTGAGCCTTCGGCAAAAGTGCTGCGACGGGCGTGGTCCAAAGCACGTAAAGCGTTTCCCGCGTTGCAACAGGCTGAGATCGTTCAAAGCTGGGCGGGCATGATAGACGTGACGCCGGACGCGGTGCCGGTGATCTCGGAGGTGGAGGAGATCGCAGGGATGTACATCGCGACGGGGTTTTCCGGCCATGGGTTCGGTATCGGCCCGGCGGCAGGCCGTCTAATGGCCGATCTAGTCGCCGAAACCACGCCATGCGTCGATCCGGCCGCTTTTCGCCTGTCCCGTTTCACGGATGGCTCAAGAGTGCGGCCGGACCCTGGATATTAGGGCTTAGCCCATCATCTGATAGCTGACCGGGACAAAGCGGAACCCGTCGCCGCGAGTTTCGACAAAGCCAGCCGCGGGGAACGGCATATGATAGCCGATCATTGGCACCTTGTCGGCCGCCAGCATACCCAGCACGTTGCGGCGTGATGCGGTGGCTGCAGCCTTGTCCATGTCAAAACGCACTTCCCACTCGGGGTGAGCAAAGGACCAGACGTAGTGATTGGCCAGATCCGCCGTCAGCACCAGACGCTGACCGTTGCTTTCCAGATGATAAACCGTGTGACCCGGAGTATGCCCATAGGCCGCAACTGCGGTGATGCCCGACGCGACCTCGCCCCCATCTTCGACAAAGGTCATCTTCTCGGCCAGCGGTGTCACCTTTGCTGCTACCAGATCGCCCACGCGGTTGCCCGCGTCCTGCGCGGCCCAGAAATCATATTCCGGAGATGCGGTGACATAGCGCGCATTGGGGAAGGTCGGCGCGTCGTTCGTGGTCATGCCGCCGATATGGTCGGGGTGCATATGGGTAATGACAACAACATTGACCTGATCCGGCGTTACGCCCGCATCCGCCAGTGCGGCCTGGATTCCGCCCTGACCCAGACCTGTGTCGAACAGAACCAGTTCAGACCCGGTATTGACCAGCGTCGGGGTGAAGAAGAACTGCGCCACATCCGGCGAGATGAAGTTATCTGCCGAGACCTTGGCAAAATCTTCGTCCGAGGCACCGCCACCGAAGATATCTTTAGCACCGTCGCGGGGCAGGCTACCGTCCAAAAGTGTAGTGACGGTGAAGTCGCCCAGCGTAAAAGATTTGGCGATGGTCGAATTGGCCTTGGTCTCGGACCCTGCGGCCAACAGCGGGGTTGCGGCGGCTGCAAATGGCAAAGCGGCCGCGGATCCCAGTGCCGCGCGGCGTGTGAGTTTGATGGTCATTATGGTTCTCCCTGTCAGAACACCCTTAATGGAAATAGGTCGGTGACGTTCTCTTGCCAGTTTATACCCCGAAGATATGGGCTGCGTGGATGAATATTGCGTGTTAATTTTTGTTTATGCCGCGATCTGAGAACAAGACCGTCCCGACGAGCCAGAGTGTTGATAGCTTTCTTGCCGGAGTTCAGCCCCCGGGAAAGGCGGAGGACGCGAAAGTTCTGGATGGGCTTTTTCGCAAGGTGACGGGGTTCGCGCCGCTCATGTGGGGGCCATCGATCGTGGGTTATGGCCGCTATCACTATCGCTATAAATCCGGGCGCGAGGGGGATTTTCTGGCCACCGGGTTTTCCCCGCGAAAGTCCGCACTGTCGATTTACATCATGCCCGGTTATGCGGATTTCGGGGATATCCTGTCGCGTCTGGGCAAGCACAAGTTGGGTAAATCCTGTCTTTATGTGAACAAGCTGGCGGATATTGATCTGGACGTTCTGGCCGAGCTGATCCGTGCCGGTTTGGCAGACCTTGATCGACACTGGCCGGTGCAGCCGACCTGAACGGCTCTGCTGGACAAATGGCGCATCCTGTGACATGAGCCGCGCCAACAGGAGAACTCCATGACCACCACCCGTTTTGCCCCGTCGCCCACCGGTTTCATCCATGTGGGCAACCTGCGCACCGCCCTGATGAACTATCTGATCGCCCGCAAGGCAGGCGGTACGTTTATCCTGCGTATCGACGACACCGACCCTGAGCGGTCGAAGGAAGAATATGTCGACGCCATCAAGCAGGATCTGGAATGGTTGGGCCTGCATTGGGACCGGGTCGAGCGTCAGTCTGACCGGCTGGACCGCTATGCCGAGGCCGCCGACAAGCTGCGCGAAATGGGTCGTTTCTATGAGGCGTTCGAGACACCAACCGAGCTGGACCTCAAGCGCAAGAAACAGCTGAACATGGGCAAACCGCCGGTCTATGACCGCGCCGCGCTGAACCTGTCGGATGCCGAGAAAGAGGCGCTGCGGGCTGAACGTGGCAACGGCGTCTGGCGGTTCAAGCTGGATCACGAGCGGATCGAGTGGACCGATGGCATTCTGGGCGACATCTCAATCGATGCGGCTTCGGTGTCCGATCCGGTGCTGATCCGGGGCGATGGTCAGGTTCTCTATACGATCGCGTCGGTGGTCGACGATACTGAGATGGGCGTCACGGATGTGGTGCGCGGCTCGGATCACGTAACCAACACCGCGACACAAATTCAGATCATTAAGGCGCTGGGCGGCACGTGCCCGCGTTTTGCGCACCACTCGCTGCTGACCGGTCCGCAGGGTGAGGCACTGTCAAAGCGTCTGGGCACATTGGCCCTGCGCGACCTGCGTGAACAAGGCGTGCAGCCGATGGCTCTGCTGAGCCTGATGGCGCGTCTGGGTTCGTCCGATCCGGTTGAACTGCGTTCGGACATGGCCGAATTGATCGAAGGTTTTGACGTGAACCGTTTCGGGGCTGCGCCAACCAAGTTCGACGTGCAGGACCTGTTTCCGCTGACCGCGAAACACCTGCAATCTCTGCCCCTGGCTGACGTTGCGGACGCCGTTGCCGACGCAGGCGTTCCGGCAGATCTGGCTGAGCCGTTCTGGACAATGGCGCGCGAAAACATCACCACACTGGCCGATCTGAAAGGCTGGTGGGAGCTATGCCGTGACGGGGCTGAACCTCTGATCGCAGATGAGGATCGTGAGTTCATCGCCGAGGCGGTCGCCTTGCTGCCCGAGGGTCCGTTCGACGGTGAAACCTGGGGCGCCTGGACCAAGGCCGTGAAAGAGACCACGGGCCGCAAAGGCAAAGGCCTATTCATGCCGCTGCGCAAGGCGCTGACAGGGATGGAGCGGGGGCCGGAAATGGCAACCCTGCTACCGCTGTTGCAGGTGATCCGCGCGCGCGGGTGAATGCAGCGACCCAGTACTCATCAGTCTAGAACACGAATGAGGCAGGCAGACCGTCTGCCTTATTTTGTTGGCCAGGCTGCAGAATTTGTGCAGACACCTGTTGCAGGCGATCATCCACCATTTCGATCTCGGCTGGTTTTAACTGCTGGTGACGCGGATACCGAGGTTCGGCGCGATCATTCAGAATAGGTGCGCCCCAGCCGTCAGTGGTTGCAAAAAACCGATCAACCCCGTTTGGACCGAACGCGCGCAGGTAGCCCTGCACCACCACGTCGATATAGCTGAGTAGTAAGGGGTGATGGTTACTCGGTTCGGTGTGACGGTCATGGGGCACTGCATAGACGGCAATTTCAACGTCATGGGTCAGGGGATGCGTGACCGCCTGTGTGGTAGGCACTCGGTCATAAGCCCATTCTCGTTCATCCAGCGCCGCCCAGTCGTTTTTAGGGACATGGGCGATCATCCCCTCGATCTCGCACTCGGGGTCCGGGATCGCAGTCAAAAAGGCCACCGGGCGTAGGTCCGTATGTCGCCAGGCCCGCCGCCATCCTTTTAACCGCGCCGGATGCGGATCGGGAAAATCGTGGGTCGAAAGGTTCACAAGGCTGCCATAGCCAAAGAAATAGGGGTCTGCCACGGGCTCAAGTCCTTTTAAGCAATTGATGTATGTCAAACAGCTTTTTTCCCAGACATGCAATAAGGACGCATGTTGTAGTTAGGGAGGCCATCATGCGGATTACCAAACGGACGAACATAGCGGTGCGCTTGTTGATGTATTGCGCCGCACACCAGGATCGGTTGGTGACCAAGGCTGAGATTGCCGATGTGTGCAATATCTCGGAAAATCATCTGGCGCAGGTGATCAATCAACTGAGCCAGCTGAACTACCTGAGTACGCAACGGGGCCGTAATGGCGGCATGGCGTTGGCACACCCGGCTGATGAGATTCGCATCGGGTCGGTCTTCCGCCATGTCGAGGGCAATGTGCCAATTGCCGAGTGTTTTGCTGATGCCGACAACACGTGCCCACTAACCGATGCCTGTCGGTTACGGGTGGCCCTGCAAGACGCGGCCGAAGCGTTTTACGCCTCGCTGGACGATATTACGCTGGACGCGCTGGTCTGTGACAACGACCGGCTGTTGCAGATCCTGCAACCGGTGGCCTGCGTTCGTTAATCGGTGGTCCGCAGGATGCGGGCGGGACGTACCGCCAATGGGCGCAGGGCAAAGACAAGGCCCGCGCCCAGTGTCACTAGGATTCCGGCCAGCACAATGCCTAGGGCCGAAGTCCAAATGACCGTGAACCCGGTGTCAAAGATATAGGTGGCGACGGCCCAGCCTCCCAGAATTCCCGTCAGCAGAGCGACGACTCCGGCTGCGGCCCCGAGCAGGATCGAACGCAGGGCAAAACTGAACAGGATACGCCGCCGGTCCGCGCCTAACGTCTTGAGGATCGCGGATTCGTAGCGGCGCGCGGTTTCGCCCGCCGCGGCGGCTCCGATCAGGACCAGAAAGCCCGTCAGCAGGGACACACCTGCGCCATAGGATGTTGCCGCCGCCAGCCTGGCCAACAAACCTGCGACACGGTCAATCGCGTCACGCACACGGATCGCGGTGATGTTGGGATATTGCTCGGCCAGATCACGCAGAATGGCGGCCTCGGCCTGTTCTTCGGCATAGACGGTGGCGATAAAGCTATGCGGAGCCCCGGCCAGCGCCGAGGGGTTCATCGACATGATGAAACCGATACCAGCGGTCGAAAAATCAACCTCGCGCAGAGAGGTGATTTCGGCGGTGATGTCCCGGCCAAGGATGTTCACGGTCAACTCGTCGCCTAAGGACAGGCCCATTTCCTCAGCCTCTTCTGCCGCGAAACTGACCTGCGGCGGACCAGAATGGTCATCGGGCCACCAATTACCTGCCGTGACTCGGGTGTTTTGTGGCGGAGCGCCGGAATAAGTCACGCCCCGGTCGCCATCCAGTACCCAGTGGTCGCCGGCCACTTCACGAGCGGGACGGCCATTGATCTGCGTGATGATCCCCCGCAGCATTGGCGCGCTTTCAATTCGGGTGACAGCCGGGTCAGATTCCAGCCGATCGGTAAAACCCGGCATCTGGTCTTTCTGGATGTCGACGAAGAAATAGGATGGTGCCACGTCCGGTAGATTGCCCGCAATTGCGTTGCGCAGGGTACCGTCAATCTGTCCGACGGCGGCCAGTACCGAAAGCCCCAACCCTAGGGACAGCACGACTGAGGCAGCGCCTTCGCGCGGGTCCGAGATGGCCGACAGGGCCCATCGCAGGGCCGGGCGGCCGCGTGCCGGTGTGGTTCCGATACGAGCCAATTTGCGGATCAGCAAGGCCGACAGAGACAGCAGAAGCAGCGCACCGACCAGCCCTGCGGCGGTCCAGAGGGTCAGGTGGGCCGAATCACTGAACCAGGATGCTGATGCGACCAGCAGGGCCAGCCCGATACCGGTTGCCAGAATGAAACCCGCGCGAGGGAGGGCGCGAGCCGAAGACAACGCATCGCGGAACAGGGTCGCGGCACGAACCTCTTCTGTTCGCGCGAGGGGCCAGAGGGTGAAGAGGAATGCTGTCAGAACCCCATACAGCGCCGCTTCGACCAGTGGGCGGATATAGAGCGAGAAAACCGCCGGGATGGGTAGGCGCGCCTCGATCAGTGGGGCCAACAGCAGGGGAACCAGCCCGCCCAATGCGATGCCCAGAACAATACCGATGCCGGACAAAACACCAATCTGGATCATATAGGTTTGAAAGATCGTCGCGCGATCCGCCCCCAAAGTGCGCAGGGTGGCGATGGTTTCGGTCTTTTGCCCCAGATAGGCCCTGACGGCGGCAGACACCCCGATCCCGCCTACTGCCAGACCAGAGAGCCCCACAAGAACCAGAAAGGCGCTGAGGCGCGTGACAAATTCCGCAATCCCAGGGGCGCCATTTCGGGCGTCAGTCCAGCGCATGCCGGTACCGTCAAAATTCTGCTGAGCCGTGGCGGCCAAGGTGGCCAAGTCGCTATCCGGGGGCAAAGTCAGTCGATATTTGGTGGAGAATAACGTTCCCGGCGCCAACAGACCCGACGCCTGCAAGTCTTTGGTCCGTACCAGAGTGCGTGGTCCCAACCCGAACCCGTCGGCAGCCCCGTCCGGTTCGTGGATCAGGGCGGCGGTCAGGACAAACTCCTGCGTGCCAAGGGCAAAACGGTCTCCGACAGATAAACCCAGTCGATCAATCAGCACCGGGTCCATGACCGCTCCGGGCAGGTCCTGAGCACCATCCAGAGCGGTGGCCAGGGGTCGATCAGGGTCCAGCACGGGTGTGCCTACTAATGGATAGGTTGCATCCACTGATTTCACTTGCGTCAGCGCGCGCTGGGTGCCCTCTTCTTGCCGGACCACGGCCATCGAGCGGAAGTCGACCACCTCGGAAACAACCGTTGAGGTCTGTTCCATCCAGTCAAGCTCATCCTCAGTGGCGAACCGATAGGTGAATTCCAGCTGGGCGTCGCCACCCAGCAGCGCGGCACCTTCCTGGGTCAACCCTGTTTGGATGGCCTGACGCACGGACCCGACAGCGGCGATGGCGGCGACACCAAGTGCTAGACAGGCCAGAAACACGCGAAAGCCGCGCACGCCACCGCGCAGTTCGCGCCGCGCTAGGCGGCCAGCCAGCCGCAGGCTCATTCTGCGGCCTCTTGCTGAACGTCCTCGGCAATCGTTCCGTCCCGCAACCGCACAACCCGGTCGCATTTGCGCGCCAGACTGTGGCTGTGCGTGACCAGAACCAGCGTTGCACCGTGTTTGTCACGCAGGCCGAACAACAGGTCGACAATGGCCGCGCCGGTTGCATCGTCCAAATTTCCCGTGGGTTCATCTGCCAACAGAATCTGAGGCCGCGGGGCCGATGCCCGAGCCAGCGCTACCCGTTGCTGCTCACCCCCTGACAACTGCGCCGGATAATGATCGCGCCGATGGGACAGGCCGACCGCTTCCAGCTCGGCCTCGGCGCGGTCGAACGCATCCCTGTGTCCTGCCAGTTCCAATGGCGTAGCCACGTTTTCCAAAGCCGTCATCGTCGGGATCAGGTGGAAGTTCTGGAACACTACCCCCATCGTGTCACGCCGGAACCGGGCCAAAGCGTCTTCGTCCATGTCCGTCAGATCACGGCCAAGGGCGGTGATTTTGCCAGCCGTTGCCAGCTCCAGCCCGCCCATCAGCATCAGAAGCGAGGACTTACCAGATCCGGAGGGACCCACCAGCCCCAGAGTCTCACCTTTGGTCACGGTCAGGGTGATGTCATGCAAGATATTCACCCGCCCGGCATTGCCATCCAGCGACAAAGCGGCATTTTGTAGCGAAAGAACAGGTGTCGTCATAGGGTTTTCCAAACGGGGGCGGTCAATTGGGATATGGAGCGGTTCTGATGGTACGCAAGGCCTTGATGTCGGTGCTGTTTATCTGTTGCAGCTTTGTCGCCACAGCCGAAGAGGTGGTAATCGCAGCCTTAGGCGATTCCCTGACCCAAGGCTATGGGTTGCCGGAACAGGACGGGTTTGTGCCGCAGTTGGACCGGTGGTTGCGGGCTCAGGGCGTCGATGTACGCCTGATCAATGCCGGTGTGTCTGGCGATACTACGGCCGGAGGGGCCGCGCGGGTGGTCTGGACCCTGACGCCGGACGTGGACGGGGTGATTGTAGCGCTAGGCGGCAACGATCTGCTGCGTGGGCTCGACCCGGCTGTATCGCGCGCAAATCTTGAGACAATTGTCAAAGCGGCCGATGGTTCTGAGGTCGATGTGCTGCTGGTCGGGATGCAGGCGCCGGGGAACTACGGGGCGGATTACAAAGAGGCGTTCGATTCGATCTACCCCGACCTGGCGGCAGCGTATGAAACGGGCTATGCGCCCAGTTTTTTTGAAGGCCTAACCGCTGCGGGCGATCCGGACGCCGCCCGCCGTTACATGCAATCAGATGGCATTCACCCGAACGCCGAAGGAGTGGCACGGATTGTTGAAAATCTGGGGCCACATGTGCTGGAGCTAGTAAGCGCCACCCGACAGTGATCAGACGACAGTGACGACGGTGCCGATAGGCACACGTTCATACAGATCGACCACATGCGAATTCAGCATACGGATACAACCATTCGACGCTGCTCGTCCTATGGTTTGCGGCTGCGTGGTGCCGTGAATACGGAAATAGGTGTCGACGCCGTTCTGGAACAGATACAGCGCTCGCGCCCCCAGCGGATTATCGCCTCCACCGGGTTGGACATAATCGTTGTCCTTGAATTTGGCATAGGTGACGGGTTCGCGTTCGATCATCTCATCGGTCGGGCGCCAGGTTGGCCATTCCTTCTTGACGTCTATCGTGGCGGTGCCTGTAAATTCCAGTCCAGCTTTGCCCACCCCGCACCCATAGCGGATCGCTTTGCGTGGTTCGGTGACATAGTACAGGTAGAAAGACCGGGGAACGACAAGCAACTGGCCCGGCAAGAACTCTTTCTTGATCCGGACGAATTGCGGCGTGGGATCGTATTCGAAAGCTTTTTGCTTGGCCAAAGCAACACCCGGCACAAGGCTGGCGGCGGCAGATGCTGTTAGGAACGTACGGCGAGTGAACATGGCTGCTCTCTTCAACAAAACAGAAAAATCTTGACCCTAATGTCGGAATGATAACCGATCTGGTCAATCGCCGCAGAGAAGTAACTTGAATGTGATGTATTCGCCGGGACACACCTGCGAACTACTATCAGACGCAGGGCGTGTCGTTCGGCAAGAAAAAGGGCAGAGGAATACTCTGCCCTTTCATCGGCTTACGCCAGTTCGATGTTGTCGGCGCTTTCGCGGCCGTCACGACCCGAGCGCAGCTCGTACGTGACTTTCTGGTTGTCGGCCAGGCCGGTCAGGCCCGAGCGTTCGACTGCAGAAATGTGTACGAAGATGTCTTTGCCGCCATCTTCGGGTGCAATAAAGCCGTAGCCTTTGGTGGTGTTGAACCATTTTACGGTGCCTGCGGGCATATCCGTTGTCTCCTGTTTAGTGCTGCCCACGGTGTTGCGGCAGCCCGGCGTCGTTGTCTGTATCGATAGACTGAGCGCCGTAGAAGGAGACAGTAGGTCGAAATAGAAAAACGTGTGCCCGTCAGATATGGCATTTGCATAAGCGCAGGGCAAGAGAAGGCTACAGGTGTTATCCTTTAGTAGGCGAAAGGCCGACCAGTGACCCTCAATTGGAAATCGGTAATTCTTCCACGGTCGTACGGTATTGCTTGGATGCCATAAAGCATCGCGGCAATAGTTCGACCACTGCGTCTATCGGATCATACACCCGGTCAGCAGACTCTTTGAGATCCTCCGGAATGTCCTTTGGTACGCGCTCGCGCCGCGCAGGAGGTTTAAAGTCCAGTCCGGTAAATCGTGAGATGGTTTCCTGATGTTCCCATAGCGCATCATAATGAACGCACAAAACAGGGACATCTTCGAATGTCACCCACTCCTTGATCTGACGCGCCTGCTGCAACACGTCGCGCTGGAACAGTTCGTCATAGGTGCCGATGGCGTGCAGGTTATAAAAATGCTTTTCAATCCAGTCTGCGCCGTATCTTTCCAACGCTGAATAGACAGAAAGCGCGGAATCCTTAGCGGACCCGAAACAAAACACGACCCGAGTATTCTCGGGCCATGAAGATAACGGCTGAGGGTAATCGTGAGTCTTGTATACACATGGCGCGTAGAAAGTTGCTTCGTCAAACCGAGCGATGAAATTCGACCTTTTAGCAGCGGCCCGATCAATATCCTTCAATGATTCAGTCAGAGCCAAAAAGGTCATAGTGCTGCCAGAACGCCCATTGCTGGCCACGATGACACAGTTTTCCGGCGTGTTTTTCGGAATGCGTAGCAAACTCCGCGGCGCCAAACGTCTGCGTACGCTACGCTTCCACTTGTCTATGCGCGCTTCAATGAAACCAATCATCGCGCGAACTTTTTATGCTTCAGCCGCTTGGGTTCCAGCGCATCCGGTCCCAGACGGCGTTTTTTGTCCTCTTCATAGTCTTCGAAGTTGCCCTCGAACCATTCCACATGGGCATCACCTTCGAAGGCCAGGATATGCGTGCAAATCCGGTCAAGGAAGAAGCGGTCGTGGCTGATGACCACGGCGCAGCCGGCGAAATCAACCAACGCGTCTTCCAAAGCACGCAGGGTTTCGACGTCCAGATCATTGGTCGGTTCGTCGAGCAGCAGGACATTGCCGCCTTCTTTCAGCAGCCGGGCCATGTGGACACGGTTACGTTCACCGCCTGAAAGCAGCGAGACTTTTTTCTGCTGATCGCCACCCTTGAAATTGAAGGACGAGCAATATGCGCGGGAATTGACCTGCGCGTCGCCCAGCTGGATGATCTCGGCGCCGCCGGTGATTGCTTCCCAAACGGTGTCGTTGTCCTTGAGGTCGTCGCGAGACTGGTCAACGTAGGACAGCTCGACCGTGTCGCCCAGCGTAATAGTGCCACTGTCGGGCTGCTCCTGCCCGGTGAGCATTTTGAACAACGTCGATTTACCAGCGCCGTTGGGGCCGATAACGCCGACAATGCCACCGGGGGGCAGGGCAAAGTCCAACCTTTCGATCAACTGCTTGTCGCCCATGTGTTTCGACAGACCCTCGACCTCGATCACCTTGCCGCCAAGGCGCTGGCCGTTGGGGATGACGATCTGGGCGCGGGTCAGTTTTTCGCGCTCGGACTGCTCGGCCAGTTCGTTATAGGCGTTGATCCGGGCCTTGGATTTGGCCTGACGGGCCTTCTGGCCCTGACGCATCCATTCCAATTCGCGCTGCAGGGTCTTCTGCTTGGACTTGTCCTCGCGTGCTTCCTGCTCCAGCCGTTTGGCTTTTTGTTCCAGCCATGCGGAGTAATTGCCCTCATAAGGAATGCCGCGGCCCCGGTCGAGTTCGAGGATCCAGCCGGTGATGTCGTCCAGGAAATAGCGGTCGTGGGTGACGATCAGGATGGTGCCCTTGTAGTCGATCAGGTGCTGTTGCAGCCAGGCGATGGTTTCGGCGTCCAGGTGGTTGGTTGGTTCGTCGAGCAGCAGCATGTCGGGCGCTTCGAGCAGCAGCTTGCAGAGCGCCACGCGGCGTTTCTCACCGCCCGAGAGGTTGGCGATGTTGGCGTCGTCCGGCGGGCAGCGCAGCGCTTCCATCGAGACGTCGATCTGGCTGTCGAGGTCCCACAGGTTTTCCGCATCAATCGCGTCCTGCAGGGTGGTCATTTCCTCCATCAGCTCGTCCGAGTAATTCTCGGCGATTTCCATGGCGATTTCGTTGAACCGGTCTACCTTGGCTTTTTTCGCGGCCACGCCCAGCATGACATTTTCGCGAACAGACAGCGTTTCATCCAGCTGCGGCTCCTGCGGCAGATAGCCGACTTTGGCACCTTCGGCGGCCCATGCCTCACCGGAGAAATCGGTGTCGAGGCCCGCCATGATCTTCATCAGAGTCGATTTACCCGCGCCGTTGACGCCGACGACACCGATTTTCACACCGGGCAGAAAGCTCAGGTGGATGTTTTCAAAGCACTTCTTGCCACCAGGATAAGTCTTGGAGACACCCTGCATGTGGTAGACATATTGATAGGCGGCCATGTCGCGTCCTTTGGGTCGGGGAAATCTGGTTGAGCCGCTAGATATCCAAGCGAGGCGGGCGGGGCAAGCTGGTGGTTTTGTGAATTTCTAACGATGCTGAATTCAATTAGACCTATTCAACAGAATGGGAGGAGCATTTTGTCGGAGTTGGCAAAACTAATTGCTGGTTGGGCGCAACAAGGGAAAGTTGGTTGGATTGGCCAGCGCCCTGAGCGGCGGGCTGAGATTGAGATTGTGGATGCGGCCACGATATCGGCCACTGGTATAGACGGGGACCGTAGCCGGACAGGCAGGCGCGCAGTAACGCTGATCCAGCAAGAGCATCTGGCGGCGATCGGTTCTTTTCTGGGGCAAGGCCCTGTCGCACCCGAAACGCTGCGGCGCAATCTGGTGGTTTCGGGGATCAATCTGGCGGCGCTCAAGGGGCGTGATGTGCAGGTGGGCGAGGCGATTCTGCGCTTTACCGTCATCTGCGCGCCGTGCAGCCGGATGGAGGAGGCGCTGGGCAAGGGCGGCTATTCTGCCGTGCGTGGGCACGGGGGATGGTGTGCCGAGGTCATCAGGCCCGGACGGATCCGGTTGGGTGACGTGGTGCAACCTGTTGATTGACAAGCCGCTTCAGTTCTGAACATCAGCAAAGGATGTTGCGAAGCGCTATTCCATATGCACGGCCCGGGCAGGTCGTTGGGTTGTTCGGTGGGTCTTTTGATCCGCCGCATCAAGGGCATGTGCATGTCTCGCTTGAGGCAATGAAGGCGTTTGGACTGGACCGGGTTTGGTGGCTGGTGTCTCCGGGCAATCCGTTAAAGGCCCGTGGACCGGCGCCGCTAAAGCGGCGGATCATGGCCGCGCGCGAGGTTATGCAGCACCCCAAGGTCGAGGTAACGGACATCGAGGCGCTGACGAGGACACGAGCAACGGCGGATACGCTGGCGGCTCTGCAAAAGCTTTATCCGCAAGTACGATTTGTCTGGCTGATGGGCGCGGATAATCTTGCGCAGTTTCATCGCTGGAAGGATTGGCGACGGATCATGAACAGCGTGCCGGTGGGCGTGGTGGCAAGGCCGGGGGATCGGATTTCAGCGCGGATGTCACCTGCGGCACGTCTTTACGCCCGATACCGGATCGACGGTCAGGCGCGGCATTTGCTGGGTAGGGCGCAGGCACCGGCGTGGTGTTTCGTGAATGTGCCAATGGTCGATGTCAGCTCGACCGAAATCCGCACACGCGGCGGCTGGGATGGCGGGGTGTTGCCTGAATAGCCCCCCTGCGGGCATAATCACATTCAGTGGTTGTTTGCCTGTGATCTCTGGGATTTTAATTGACCCATGGTTGATCGTCTTTCACGTCGTTTGTTTCTTGCGGGCCTGGGGGCCTCGATTGCACCGGGTTCTGCGCTGGCCGATGCTCCTGTCCAATCCTTGCGACCGCAACTGCGAGGAGACTTGCCCAGTGGGGCCGAGCGTCTTATCCAGTCCGCAGGGTTGCGAGGGGAGGTCGTGTTTGCGGTGGCGGACGTTGAGACCGGCACGCAGGTTGAGGCGTTTGGCGGCGATCAGGGTCTGCCGCCCGCAAGTGTCGCCAAAGCACTGACTGCGCTTTATGCCTTGGATGTTCTGGGCGCGGATTACCGATTTGAAACCACCTTGATGGCGGGCGGTCCGATTGAGAATGGGGTGTTGAACGGCGACCTGATTCTTGTCGGCGGCGGAGACCCGTTGCTGGATACTGATGATCTCGCCACGATGGCCGCCAACCTGCGCGAGGCCGGAATCACCGAGGTGCGCGGGGCATTCAAGGTTTTTGACGGGGCGTTGCCCTATGTGTTCAGCATTGACCCCGGACAGCCGGATCATCTGGGCTATAGCCCAGCCATCAGCGGCATCTCACTCAATTTCAATCGCGTCCATTTCGAATGGAAGCGCGCCGGTGCCAATTACGACGTGACCATGGATGCGCGCACAGCCCGGTACACTCCGTCTGTGGATATGGCGTCGATGCAGGTCGAAAAACGCAGTTTGCCGATCTACACCTATCAGCCAAGTGCGCGGCAGGATCGCTGGACCGTCGCCCGAAGTGCGTTGGGCAATGGTGGCGCGCGGTGGCTACCTGTTCGCAAACCCGCGCTTTATGCAGGGGATGTGTTTCGCACTCTGGCGCGGGCCAATGGCATCGTGCTTGGGCGCGTGCAAATCACGCGGCAGGTACCGCAGGGCACAGTCTTAGTGGTTCATCAGAGTGATCCGTTGCAGAGTATCTTGCGAGGTATGCTGAAATACTCGACTAATATAACGGCGGAAATGGTCGGCATGACGGCTTCGAAAGCGCGCAGGGCAGATATTCAGAGCCTCGCCGATTCTGCTACAGAGATGAACCGCTGGGCAGCTGAGACTTATGGCGTGACGGGAATCGCGATGGTGGATCATTCGGGGCTCGGCGATGCGTCGCGTGTGGCGCCCGAAGATTTTGTCACTGCGCTGGTGGCCGCGCGCAAGGATGGGGCGTTGCGCCCTCTACTCAAGAAGTTCACCTTGCTGGACCGGCAGGGGCGACCGGTCAAGGATCACCCGATCAAGGTGGATGCCAAGACCGGGACGCTGAATTTTGTGTCGGGACTGGGTGGTTTCATGACCGCGCCCGATGGCTCGGAACTGGCTTTTGCGATCTTTACCGCCGATGTTGACCATCGCGCGACAATCCCCCGCGCACTGCGCGAGCGCCCGGACGGCGCGCGCAGCTGGAACAGCAGGTCGCGCAAGCTGCAACGCGCGTTGATCGAACGCTGGGGAAGCTTACAGGGTAGCTAGGATTAGGTCGTATGACGCGCCCGGGCACCACGCTCAATAGCAGCGGCGTGCAGACGGTCGATGTTCAACTCATAGCGGATTTCTTCCAGCAGGCGCAGTTCGGTTTCCGCCAGAGACCCATCCGCAGCCGCCACATCGCAGGCCAGCGCATAAGCAGTTTCATTCAGCCGTTCGGGCAGGTTTTCGCGGATCAGTCCGAACAGGGCGTCCAGCCCGTCCTCTTGTTCGAACAGGTCGAACACAGTTTGTGAAACACGACGCGTGCGGTCGATATCGTACTCGGCAAAGACAGGCAGCATGTTGACCGCGCCTTCGATCTTGACCAGCTCGGCCGTGCGAATGGTTTCATCCGATGCAGAGACCGCGACCATGATCGCAACCAGGCAATCCTGTGGGGACATCGGGTGGGGTACTTGTTCGGTCATGGTGTCGTCCTGATTGGGCAATTCTGCGCTTGCACGATAGGAGGGCTGGCGGGCAGGTTCAACGGATTTTACCGCTGACCCGGTCAGAGAATGGGCAGCGGACCGCGCGTTTTGGTCTGACGCAGCACGAAATTGCTGCGCGTGTCGCGAACCAGACCGGATTTCAGCAGCCGTTGCATGATGAAATGTTCTAGATCCTCGGGCGTCTTGGCATAGACTTTCAGGATAAAATCGTGGTCCCCGGTGATCGAGGCGCATTCGACGATTTGCGGCTCGGTTTCGACCAGTCGCAGGAATGAGGTGATGCTGCCTTCTTGATGATCCCGCAATGCGACGTGGACATAGGCGATGGCATCCAGCCCGACCGACTTGGCCCGCACCTGCGCAATGTAGCCGGACACCACGCCAGACGCTTCCAGATCACGCACACGCCGCCAGCATTGCGAAGCGGAAAGGCCGGTTCGGTCAGCAAGCTCTTGCATGGACAGGCGGCCGTTGGTCTGCAGCTCTTGTAGGATGGCAATATCGGCCGTTTGGAGAGTTTGTTTCAAAAAACATTACCTTTCGATACATATACGCCAAAATACTAAGAATTCAGCGGTTATCCAAATCAAAATCTTCAAGTCGCGTGGCTATACTTTTCCTGCGGAGGGAATGCAGATGCCAAAGTCGACGAAATACATCGCCAAAGTGGCCGATGAGCGTGGCCATATCGCCTATACGGCAGAAGAGGACGCTGTTTGGGCTGATCTCTATGCTGCGCAAGAAGAGAATGTGCAGCGTTATATGGCGCGGGACTATCTCGAAGGGTTGAAAAGGCTGGAACTGTCGAAAACCCGCGTGCCATCCTGCGCAGATATTTCGGAACGGCTTTTGGACATGACCGGATGGCGGGTTCAGCCCGTGCCAGCGCTGATCGGGTTCAAGACCTTCTTTGGTATGCTGGCGGACCGGGTGTTTCCCGC
This sequence comes from Ruegeria sp. BI11, assembly GCF_056538005.1. Taxonomy (NCBI): domain Bacteria; kingdom Pseudomonadati; phylum Pseudomonadota; class Alphaproteobacteria; order Rhodobacterales; family Roseobacteraceae; genus Ruegeria; species Ruegeria sp. BI11. Next base: position 252,213 of record NZ_JBQFSM010000006.1, read on the forward strand.
CGCATCTTTCATTCGGTCTCGTGAGGATTTCGACTATATTGAAGAGCCCGACATCTTTCATGAGATTTTCGGCCATACGCCATTGCTGAGCGATCCGCGCTTTGCCGCGTTCAGCCATGCCATCGGCAGGGCGGGGGTGCAGGCTGATGACAAGGACTATGCCTGGCTCATCCGGCTGTATTGGTTTTCGATCGAATTCGGTCTGCGTCGTCAGGATGGTAAGACCAAGGCGCTGGGATCGGGGCTGGCGTCCTCGCCGACGGAACTGGTCTACGCGGTGGAAAGCGACATTCCCGACCGCGATCCGTTTGATGTGCTGACCATCCTGCGCACACCCTATCGGATCGACATGCACCAGATGGGCTATTTCGTGCTAAACTCACCCGAGGAACTTTTTGCTGCCGCCGACCGCGACCTGCTGGCGGATGTGCGACAGGCGCAATCGCTTGGATTGTTGCCAAACAAGTTCCCGGAAAAAGCAACCGCAGCGGAGTGAACGGATCATGACACTAACAGGAGAAACCTGCAGCCTATCGGACAAAACCTGCGTGCCCTGTTCCGGCGGCGTGCCGGCTTTGACGCAGGATGAGGCGAATACCCACATGGCTGAACTTTCGTCCGATTGGAATCTGGACGCGGATGCGAAAGAACTGAGCCGTCACTACAAGTTCAAAGGGTTTGCCAAGGCGACCTATCTGGCCAATCTTTGCGCGTGGCTGGCCGATCAGCAGGGGCACCACCCGGATGTCACCTTCGGGTGGGGCTATTTGGATGTCAAACTAACCACCCACGAAATTGGTGGTCTGAGCGAGAATGATTTCATCTGGGCGGCCAAACTGGATCAACTGACTGCTTAAACCGCCACAAAACGGCGTTCTCACCGGGAAAAAACCCGCGCTTTATTGACTCATGCTGCACCAGCACAATAGGAGGGTCCGGTCGGTTGCATGGGGTAACTGGCGCTGATTTTTCCCGATGGAGCTCGTCTAAAAATGTCTGAACTGCGTGAAACCGCGATTGCGTCCAAGGCCTGGCCTTTTGAAGAGGCGCGCCGGGTGCTCAAACGCTATCAGAAAGCGGCTCCGGAAAAGGGATATGTGCTGTTTCAGACCGGCTATGGCCCGTCGGGCCTGCCGCATATCGGTACATTTGGCGAGGTCGCGCGGACGTCGATGGTGCGTCGCGCCTTTGAGCAGATCAGTGACATTCCGACCAAGCTGATCTGTTTCTCGGACGATATGGACGGTTTTCGCAAGGTGCCGACCAATGTGCCGATGCAGGACGAGTTGAAAGAAGACTTGCACCTGCCGCTGACCAAGGTACGCGATCCGTTCGGCACGCACGAAGGGTTTGCGCAGCACAACAACGCGATGCTGTGTGATTTTCTGGACAGTTTCGGGTTCGAGTACGAATTCGCCTCGGCCACCGATTACTACACCAGCGGCAAGTTCGATGAGATGCTGCTGATCGCATTGGAGCGGTTTGACAAGATTCAAGAGATCATGCTGCCGACGCTTGGATCGGAACGGCGTGAGACCTATTCGTGCTTCCTGCCGATCAGCCCAAAATCCGGGCACGTGCTGCAGGTGCCGACGCTGGAGCGCAATGTCGCCAAGGGCACGATCGTCTATCAAGAGCCCAACGGCGAGAAGGTTGAAATCCCGGTCACCGGCGGCAACGTTAAAATGCAGTGGAAGCCGGATTGGGCCATGCGCTGGGCCGCGCTGGGCGTGGATTATGAGATGTCGGGTAAGGACTTGATCGACTCGGTCACGCAATCGTCGAAAATCTGCCGAGCGCTGGGTAAGCAGCCGCCCGAAGCGCTGAGCTATGAGCTGTTCAACGACGAGGAAGGGCAGAAGATTTCCAAGTCGAAAGGCAACGGCCTTTCGATGGAGGAGTGGCTGACCTATGCAGCGCCCGAAAGCCTGTCTTACTTCATGTATCAAAAGCCCAAAACGGCAAAGCGCCTGTATTTTGACGTAATCCCGAAGGCGGTGGATGAGTATCACCAGCAATTGCGGGCCTATCCAGGCCAAGAGCTGAAGGCGCAGCTGAACAACCCCGTCTGGCATATTCATGGCGGGAATGTTCCTGCATCCACGCTGATGGTGCCGTTTGCGATGTTGTTGAACTTGGCGTCAGTATCGGGGGCCGAGGACAAAGAGGCACTGTGGGGCTTTATCCGCCGCTATGCGCCTGAAGCGACAGCCGAGACGCATCCGGATCTGGATCAGGCGGCTGGATTTGCCGTGCGCTACTTCAACGATTTTGTCAAACCCACCCGTCAACACCGCGCCCCGACAGATCAGGAGCGCGAAGCGTTGGAGGCGTTGAAAGCTGCTCTTGAGGCTTACGATGGCCCCATCGAGGATGAGGCGCTGCAATCGGTGGTTTATGCCATCGGGCGCGAGCGGTTCGACCCAATGCGCGGCTGGTTCACGGCGCTTTACGAGGTACTGCTGGGGGCCTCGCAGGGTCCGCGTTTTGGCGGTTTCATCGCGCTGTACGGCGTGCCTGAAACGATTGCTCTGATCGACAAGGCGCTAGCCGGAGAGCTGGCCTGATTTGACCTGACACCGCGCGGGGCTACCCTTTCAACAGGAGGTGGCCCCATGCGTCGACTATTGCTTGCTCTATCCCTTAGCGCCGGTTTGGCTTCGGGGGCATTTGCCCAGAACGCCGAGATCGAGGCAAATATCGCCGCGCAAATTCAGGCATTTGAGGCGGACGATTTTGCCACCGCCTTTACGTTCGCCAGCCCCAACATCCAGCGCTTGTTCCAAACGCCAGAAAATTTCGGCGTCATGGTCAAACGCGGCTATCCGATGGTGTGGCGTCCCGCCGAGGTTCAGTTTCTGGAATTGCGCGAGGTGGCCGGAGCGCTGTGGCAGAAGGTCATGATCACCGATGGCGCGGGTCGGGTCCACATTCTGGATTATCAAATGGTGCAGATGGACAACGGCTGGAAGATCAATGGCGTGCAACTGTTGGGCAATTCGGATCCGGCAGCTTGATGCAACACTACCGTCACGGTGACATGAGCGGCGGTTAATCCCTTTTCGGTACTCAGACTTTTGCGTTCGGGGCGCGTGTCTCCGGGCATTGGGTTTATGAGCGCTGAAGCGGCGCGAATGGGAAAGGGAATTCTATGAACAAGGCAATCACCGACGGTATCGTGTTCACGCCGCCTGCTTTCGCGAATGGATTGAACGTATGGTCCAGCGGCGACGGAACGCCCGGCTCGCCAACCTATGACGGGTCGGGCACGGGTGCATTTGCTCCTGCGGATGCGGATTTCGGTGGTTGTCTGGAGATCTTGAAGGTCAGCACAACTCAGCGTCTGCGCTATATGGGGCAGACGCCGCTGCTGCCGGGTTGTTACTTGCAGATCAAAGCAAGGGTCAAAGCCATCAGTGGACCGCTGCCCGAGGTGCGTATCGCCGGATGGGCCGGTGGTGCCGGAGACGTACAGGTCACCGGTGTGGCCGAGCAAGGGCCGGCCACGCAGCTTTCTGGCTATGGCGCAGTACATGAGATCACCGCCATTGTTGGCACCGGCCAACGCCCCGGCGTGGATATGCCCTGGGGCGTTCAGGCGTTGTACGGACATTTCGGTCTGGATATCGACGGGGCGAACGGTGCGGTTGTCCGAGTTGATGATATCGAGATCACGGATGTTACCGGCGTGTTCCTGCGCAATCTCATCAGTCTGGTCGATGTCCGCGATTTCGGTGCCTTTGGGGATGGCGTGACGGATGATTCAGCCGCGTTTGAGGCGGCAGATCAGGCTGCGAACGGACGTTGTATATTCGTGCCAGAAGGGACTTATTTACTGGCCCAGAATACGTCCATTGCGTCCGAGATCGATTTTGAAGGCACCGTCACGATTCCGGATGACAAAATGCTGCTGCTGACCAAGAATTTCGATCTGCCCACGTATATTAATGCGTTTGGCGATGAAATGCTGGCCTTCAAAAAGGCCTTTCAGGCGTTGCTGAACAATTCTGATCATGAATCTCTGGACATGGGCGGGCGTAAGGTATCTGTCACCGAGCCCATTGATATGGCCGCTGCGGTTCCGAACCGACAAACCGGGTTCTCGACACGCCGTATCATTCGGAATGGGCAGTTCGACGTCAAAAGTAGCTCGGCTTGGGATACCGAGATGTTTACCTCGGTTGCGACCTATAACCCGAACGATCCCACCCGACTGGTGAATGTGGCGAACGTGGCCAATATTCCGGTTGGTTCGCTGGTACAGGGTAACGGGGTCGGCCGTGAAATCTATGTCCGCTCGAAAAACGAAGGCGCGGGTGAAATCACACTGAATGCACCGCTCTACGATGCTGATGGTACGCAAACCTTCACTTTCTTTTCCTTCAAGTATCTGCTGGATTTCAGTGGCTTCAGCACGCTGCGCAAATTCGGGATGGAGCAAATCGAATTCCAGTGCAACGGTCGCAGCAGCGGTATCCGTCTGGCCCCGTCAGGCAGTACCTTCGCCCTGGCGAACTGTTTCGTCAGCCGCCCCAAGGATCGTGGAATCACGTCCATCGGCACCGGATGTCAGGGGATGCTGATCGACAATTGCCAGTTCCTGTCTACCGAAGAATCTTTCAACGTTCCGGATCGTTCTTCGATCGCGCTGAACTCGACGGCCAACGATGTGAAACTGCGCCACAACCGGGCCGTACGGTTCCGTCACTTTGCGGTTTTGGGCGGGACCAACAACATGATTCTCGGCAATCACTTTTTCCAGGGTGACGGCATTCCTCAAGGTGTTCGCAGCCCTGGTCTGGTCATGATCGGGACCTATAACAGTTCGACCATTTCGGAGAATTACATCGACAACTGCTCGATCCTGTGGACCAATGAACGGGATGCAGATCCGGTTTACAGAACTGGATATTCCTTCAGTTCGATGGCCATCACCGACAATATTTTCTACTCCAGCGAGGCAGCACCCTGGTTCAGCTATATCGTTGTTCGCCCCCATGGCGCCGGGCACTTCCTGAATGGGGTGATCGTGACTGGTAATAAATTCCGGTCGACAAGTGGCGGTATCACGCGGGTGGATCGCGTGGATACCTCATTCGCCGGCATGAACAACTATGCCCATCGGAATGTTATGTTCGAAAACAACACGTTTCACGGGGTGGATCGAAAAGTAGCAAACCCTTTGCGGGTCACGCACACGCAAGCGTCCGTTTCGCAAGCCTGGACTGTTCAAACAGCAGGACAGCTGCCTTTTGGTAGTTACGCGCGCAGTTGTGATGCTGTTACGGCTCTGGGACCTTTGAGGAATACTTTTGACTCGATCACCTATGCCACCCCATACGTAGAGGTAGAGCAAGGCGCGTCGAGAAACGCGATAACCCTGCGCTGGCCTGCAGCCGTGCGCGGAGAAGTCTCAACTCTCATTCGAATGGAAAGCTGACGACAGCGTTGGTCGCCCTCTTGGAGGGCGGCCAAATCATTGACCTTAGAACTCGTTCCATAGAGCAATTTTCAACCCCGCGTCGCTGCGCGCATCGTTGCGTTCAAGGCCCAGCACCCACGTCGTTTTGCTGTTCCGTGCGCGGATCATGACCGAGGGGCGCGCCCTCCAATACATTGAATGGTCAGGTCTAAAGGCCGTTTCTATTTGGATTAGGGGATTCAACAAGCGATCAGCGGAAAGACCTACCGTGACATCCAGTTTGCGGTACACCGCATCATGGGTGCGATATTCCAGGGCCGTATCGACGGCCACCCAACCGTTGCCCCAACCGGTTTGAAAGCCTTTGCCATAAGATAAGGTTAGTTTGTACATCGCCCAGGCACTCAGTTGCCTATGGTGAGCACCGGCCCCGAACTCGGCCGCGAAACGCCCCCATTTGTCAAAATCGGCTACCGGAACCCGCACGAATAATAGCGCGTGGCCGTAGTAGTCCCGGGCTTCTTCGAAATCCAACCCGATTGTCAGATTTGGCCGGAACCCGAACTCGGCGTAGAACGCCGTTTTGTAATCATAACGGCCATCGGGTTCTTTGAATGCGGTAACCGAGGCTGCGGTGAACGCCGCACCCTTTTCCCGTAACCATGCGCCAGGCCAGGCTGGGGCTGCGGTAATCAGCAATGGCAGAAGAACGAGGATTCGGAGCATTTGCGCAGTTTCCGCCAGCATGGTTAACGGTTGGTTAGTGTTTTGTTTACCGCTTGGAAACCAACAGGGATCAGCGTGTCCCGAAGGGAAACACGAGTGGGCTCAATGTATCCCAGAATGAAACACGAGACGTTTCTAAATCCTGTGTTAAGCTTGCAAAAGAAAAGGGAGAATCCAGATGCCGAAGATTTCCAAGAACGCGAGCGTCCAGACAGTTATCACCACTTTTGAAACGACGCCGGGTACCTGCCACGATCTGTTGGATGCGCTGACAGATGCCTATGCAAATTTCATCTCGAAACAACCGGGGTTCGTTTCTGCAGGGCTGCATGTGAACGATGCACAGACGCGGATTGCCAACTATTCCCAATGGGACCGCCGCGAGGATTTTCTGGCGATGCTGCGAACCCCGGAAATGCGTGATCGCAACCGGAAAATCAACGAGATGTGTAAAAGCTTTGAGCCGGTAATGTATGACGTGGCCGAAACTTTTAGCAGTTCCTGATTTAGATCAAAGCCTTAATGAATAACTCTGGAGATTATTGCTGAAGGAAAAAGGAGGCGTGCATTATGTATCACAATATTCTTATTCCAATTTCATTCGATGCCGAACGGGACATTTCTGGCCCTATGAAGCTGGCTGAAATGCTGGCAACGTCGGACGCTCAGGTGACGCTGTTGCATGTGGTCGAACACATCCCGGACTTTGCAATTTCATATATGCCGCCCGGATACTTGGCTGAGGCTCGCAAGGCGATTCAGGCCGAACTGGATGATTTAGCGTCCAAATTGCCCAACGCAAAGGGAGTGGTTGTCGAAGGGCATTCCGGACGCACCATTCTGGATTGGACGGAAACTCATAAACCTGACCTGATCATCATGGCTTCGCACCGTCCGGGCATGCAGGATCTATTGCTGGGTTCAACTACAAACCACGTTGTCCGACATGCCGCCTGCGCGGTTCACGTGGTTCGCTGATCAGACCGCAGATCAATCGGGTCAAGGCGCCATGCCATGCCGAACCCTCCGTTAAGAACGGCGTCTGAAATGGCGAAGCGGACAAAGCCGAAATCGGTGAAATCGACATAGAGTTTTGCTCTCGGCCGCAAGGTCAGATACCGCGAACGTATAGCTGACTGCTCGGCGCTATCTCGTGCTACGAATGTGGCTTCGGCATGCAACGTCAATCGCGGATGGGTCAGCGGATCACCGGTGTCGCCGGGCTCTCCGATCAACAGCGCGCAAGCCGGATTGGCACGCAAGGCTGCCGTATGATCCGCCAATATCGAAATCAGAGTCACAGGCATCCCAGCCTCGTCCGTGGCCAGGGCGACGCGCGACACCGAAGGCAGACCGATGTCCGGCCGCAAGGTTGCCAACGCACCAAAGGTAGCCCCCTCGATCAGGTTGCGTGCCAAAGTTCGGGCTGTCTCATCGACCGGGCGGAAGGGGTTGGATTGGCTCATGTTGTGCTTGTTCCCGGGTTGTTTGAAACTCGCAGAAGATAGCCTCGTTGTCTTTCCGGTGCGAGGGTCTGTCTTGGGTTCCGGTCTCGGTTTCGCCACAAATCCGGATTAACAGGGGCTATGCCGATTAAAAATTCTGCGCCTGAATTGGAAGTCTCAGTCCCAAAGGTCTCACGTCGTCAGAAACGGGCAGAGGCGCTGCGTAAACGTGCACTATCCCCGGTTCGAATCATCCTCATGGTTCTCATGCTGCCGGTGACGACGCTGGCCATTGCCGTAGGGATCTATCTGCGAACATCTGAATTCAGGCAGGAAGAGGCTTTGCTGCATCTCATTGCCCTCGCCGGGTGCGGTGCGATCGAAACCATTGTGCCGGGGCCTTTCGTGAAGGGCGGGCCAGGATATCACCCGCACAACGATCCTAATGGCGACGGCGTAGCCTGCGATACTCGCACGCACACACCCGTGCAAGACACGGTGCCGCAAACGGTTGAACCCTCCAGATCACGGACCCTCGGAAACGCTAAATTCGTGCGGCCTTGACCCCGTTACTAAGAGAATCCTCGTGATTGTGATACACTCTGCCGGACGCGCCGTTCTGGCCGTCTTTGGGGGATTTCGCCCAGATAGCGAGGAAAATCATGTTTGCACGTATTACCCAATTCAAGATGAAGCCCGGCATTCGGGATGCGGCCGAGGCGAAGATGAACGAACTAAAAAGTCAGATTATGGGCATGGAGGGCATGCACAGTTTTACCAGTGTCATGAACGAAGACGGCACCGGGTTTGTCGTTGCAGTTGTCCAGAGCGAGGAAACCTCGAACGCCAACGCGCCTAAAGTGGCCGAACTGTGGGGGCACTTCGCCGAATTCCTCGAAGGTCCGCCATCGCCCGCTGGGTTCGATGTGGTTGTCCATTGGGACAAGGGTTAGGCGATCTCTCTCGTCTGAGAGGTTAAGGCAGAAATTTTCAAATCTTTAACAGCACTTTTTCAGGAGGAATGTTCCATGAACTTTTCGAAATGCGCAGCTATTGCATTGGTCGCGACCCAATTTTCCGGAATGGCCATCGCTGACACAGCCAAAGATTACCTGGCCGCAACCAAAGTGTCCCAGATTCAGGACATGGGCGCGCAACAAATGGACGGTGCTTCTATAGAAAGGATCGTTTCGGGGAAAACTCTGAAAAGCTCCAACTGGACCTGGACGTTTGAAAAAGATGGAAAACAGCATTCATCCGCAAATGACGGATCGTGGGAAGACAAGGGCACGTGGTCGGTCAAAGGGAATGAACTGTGCCGGGAATCTGACCTATCAGGTAAGGGTGAACTCTGCTCGAAAGTCTATTTTCTCGGCCGCGACCTGAGATTTACTGACGGCAAACGCAACCTGCACGACTGGTGGGTAAGCTACTAAAGACATGGAAAGAAAGTAAGCGAGAGGTAGATCATCTCGCTTGCTTTCAATCGATCTTGCAAGCCAAGATCCTTCCATGACACGTGATGAGTTCAATAAATTCTGCGAAGGCCTCAAAGCCACCTCTCACGTGGTGCAGTGGGGCAATGCAGATGTGTGGAAGGTCGGCGGCAAAGTCTTTGCGATCTGCGGCTGGAATGAGGGGCGAGATGCGTTCACCTTCAAGGCCACGGATTTGGCTTTTGAGGTTCTTGGTGATGAGCCTGGCATCCGCCCAGCGCCTTATCTGGCCTCGCGCGGGATGAAGTGGCTGCAGGTCTATGAAGAACGCGGGATGAGTGATGCGTCCCTGCGTGAGCATATCGTGACGTCTTATGATCTGGTCGTGGCCAAGCTGACCAAGAAGCTGCGGGCCGAGTTAGGGGTTTAACCCTTCATCGCGTGCAGCAGATCCAGCAGCCGTTTTCGGTCATCATCATCGGTGTAATCTCCGGTCGCGAGACGTTGCGCGATGTTCAGGCGCAGGCGTTCGTGCTGGGTGCGTACCTCTTCGCCTGCGGTTTCCGCCAGCGTCTTCATGATTACCGCCACCGCCTGTTGCCGCTTGGTGGTGGGGTTGGCGATATAGTCGACCAGGCTTTGCTGACCGGAATCGAGGATGTTTTCGGCCAGATCGCGCAGCTGTTCCCCATTGGGCAGTAGCGGGGCAGCGGCATCCTCGGGCGGCAGGATTTCCGGCACGCTGCGCGGGGTTTCGGCCATTGCGTTTGCACCGTCAACGAAAGCCTCGGTGATCATTCGAGTGATCTTAATCGCGCGCGGGTCTTTAAACAGGGCCGAGGCGATAGCCACGCCGTAATCTGTATAGACCCAAGGATTGATCCGCCGACCGCCGCGGCCTTTGGGTTTTGAGATCACATTCTGTGATTGCAAATCGGCAACCTCGGTATCGGTTAGTTGAAAGCGGTAACCTTCGAACAGGTCCTTGTTACGCGACACTGCCTGATTAAAGGCGCTGACGGATTTTCCGTAGAACTGTGCCAGATCCTCGGCCAGCACTACACGGGCACCACGCACCCTATGAATGGCGCTTTGGACATCATGTGTGCTGGGTAGGTTTTTCAGGCTCGTCATGGCATCCGTTTGGAATCACAAAATGTGATTTCAAACATTACGGAGGGAGTAAAAGGCTGCAAGTTTGAAGTTTGTGGAGCACGCGTAATCCACCAGCTTACCGATCGCTTCGGTCTCTTTCATACTAACTTGCGTGCGTACTTTTTAATCAACTCATCTAGCCTGTCCGCTGTGTCGTTCATTGATGTTTACTTGCCCCAATCGCTCTACCTGCCGAACATGATGTCGAAGCGGTCACAAAAAGGCTCAGAGGGCGGTCCGGGCTGTCGCAGATGGCGTGCTGTTCGATTTCAGGGGGGAGCTGATCATCACGGTCTTTCTCACCGGAAAGGGCGGCCAAACCTGTCAATATCCCACAGCCTGTAGTGACTGATGCGCATTATTTTGCTCAACACGCACGGGTCATCAGCATTCGGTTTGCCACCGCTCTTTTAAAAGAATGGTTCCAGATATGCTGTCTGACCACTGACTGATGCCTTGTTGGCAAAAGTGTTGATCACACATGCAGCCCGCTTGAACACGGGCGCGCAAGTGGTGCTGAGTCAGGCTGGTTTGACTACTCAGCAGATCGTCCGCGTCGTCCATGTCGGGGGTGCAAGCCTGATAGGGATTGTTCCCGAAACGAAGCGAAGAGATTTCCCTTCGACCGACTACTCCTTTACCGCTCTGACCGAAGAGTTGACCGTCTTGCCAGCGCTAGAAAGCGGGAAGCTAAGAAAGCGCTGCCAATTGTTTTCCGGCAAGCTTTCAAAATCCTGGTTGGTTGTTTGGGTGCTTTACAGTGTCGGCCCTTCGTATCTCATCGCTTCCACTAAATTGAAAAATATCTTGCAACCGGTTGCAAAGGAAATCATGGTGTCCCAAAAATAAAGAATCGGGAGACCCGCATGCTCAGAATCGGATTGCTTGGCGCCGGGCGCATTGGTCGCGTACATGCGCAGGCTATCGCAGCGCATCCACAAAGCCAGCTTTGCGCTGTCTCTGACGCGATTTCCGATGCCGCCGAAAGCCTTGCCGCGGAACAGGGCGCGACTGCGCGCGACTCGATGGAGATTATTGCGGATTCGTCGATTGATGCAGTCCTGATCGCAACACCGACGGACACCCATTCTGACCTGATTGAGGCCGCAACACAGGCCGGCAAGGCAGTTCTTTGCGAAAAACCCGTTGATCTTAGTCTTGAGCGGGCGGTTGCATGTCAGTCGGTTGCGGCGGAATCTGGCCAGCCTGTGATGGTGGGGTTCAACCGCCGGTTCGACCCCAGCTTCGCAACTCTGAAAAAAGCCGTGGGTCTGGGTGAAATCGGTGCACCCGAGATGTTGTCGATCACCTCTTTCGATCCTGCCCCACCGCCGGTCAGTTATATCAAGGTCTCGGGTGGTCTGTTCCGGGATATGACGATCCATGATTTTGACATGGCGAACTATTTGATGGGGCAGTTGCCAGTACAGATCTCTGCCTTTGGCACCTCAATTGTCGACCCTGAGATTGGACAAGCAGGTGACGTGGATACTGCCGTTGTAACAATGACTTATTCAGACGGTCAGATCGCAGTGATCAAGAATTCGCGGCGCGCTGCTTATGGCTATGACCAGCGGATCGAGATGTTGGGGTCTGGTGGCCTGTTACAGGCCCATAACATTCTCGAAAACGCTGTGGTCAAGTCGACGACGGATGGTGTCACCGGGGCAAAGCCGACCTACTTTTTCCTTGAACGCTACATGCCCGCCTACCGGGCCGAATGGGATGCGTTTGTACAGGCTGTTCAGTCCGGTTCTGCAATGCCAGTGACGCTAGAGGACGGGGTCTCTGCCTTGGCCATGGCCGAAGCCGCGACCCGTTCGGCACAGACCGGGAAACCGGTCGCAATGGCTGACGTTTTGAAACCGGTTGCAAAATGAGTGGATATCCGGAAACTGGGGAAAGCTCCGCCAGATTCCCGGAGCGGAAAAGATTCGGCTCGTCCGAATGACTGGGGTTGGTGCCCCGGCAATAAAGACAAACTGTTTTTATGGGAGGAAACCAAATGAATAAGTTCGTAAAAAGCGCCCTGGCTGCCAGCGCGCTGGCGTTGGTCACCGCAACCGGCGCTGCGGCCGAGGGTGAAAAATACATTCTGGTCAGCCACGCCCCAGACAGCGACAGCTGGTGGAACACGATCAAGAATGGCATCGCCCTGGCGGGCGAGCAGATGGGTGTCGAGGTTGAGTATCGCAACCCGCCCACAGGCGACCTGGCTGACATGGCACGGATCATTGATCAGGCGGCAGCATCCGGCCCTCATGGCATCATTACCACGCTGGCCGATCCTGACATTCTGGAAGGTCCGATCAAGGCCGCCGTAGATTCCGGCATCGACGTGATCATCATGAACACTGGCACACCCGAAAAGGCGCGCGAGGTTGGTGCCCTGATGTATGTCGGGCAACCGGAATATGACGCGGGTCTGGCCGCCGGTCAGCGGGCCAAGGCGGACGGGATCGGCTCTTTCCTTTGCGTGAATCACTATATCGTTCAGCCCTCAAGCCAAGAGCGCTGTCAGGGTTTTGCCGACGGTCTGGGTGTTGATCTGGGCGAGCAGATGATTGACGCCGGTCAGGACCCGGCTGAAATCAAGAACCGGGTTCTGGCCTATCTGTCGGCCAACCCTGAAACCGACGCTGTTCTGACGCTTGGTCCGACATCGGCTGACCCGACTATTCTGGCGCTGCAGGAAAACGGTATGGCCGGCGACATTTATTTCGGCACGTTTGATCTGGGTGGTGAAATCGTCAAAGGCATCAAGGACGGCACCATCCAATGGGGTATCGACCAGCAACCATTCCTACAGGCCTATCTGCCGGTTGTGGTGCTGACAAATTACCACCGCTATGGCGTCCTGCCGGGTAACAACATCAACTCGGGCCCCGGTTTTGTGACAGCGGACGGCCTGACAAAAATCGAAGAATTCGCGGGCGAATACCGCTGATTTACGCAATGCGGCGGGCGCAAGAGGAGTGCGCCCGCCGCCACTTCCGATACTTGGAAAGCCCGCGCGAGGGAGGACCACAATGTCTGAGACAGTTCAATCCACGGCTGGCGGTGACGAACGGATCAAAGAGATCTCGCCACTGCGTCGCGCCCTGATCCGCCCCGAATTGGGCGGCATGGTCGGGACAGTTGCCGTATTCACCTTTTTCCTGCTGTTCGCCTTTGACAGTGGAATGTTCAACTCTCAGGGCATTATGAACTGGTCGATCGTTTCGGCGCAGTTCATGATCATCGCCGTTGGGGCCTGCCTGCTGATGATCGCCGGTGAATTTGACCTGTCCGTCGGTTCGATGATTGGATTTGCGGGCATGATGATTGCAATCTTTTCAGTCACGCTCAGCTGGCCTGTCTGGATGGCGATCTTGGTGACATTTGTCTTGTGCGTCTCAATCGGAGCGCTGAACGGATACATCGTCATACGCACAGGGCTGCCCAGCTTTATCGTCACGCTGGCATTTCTGTTCATTTTGCGCGGTTTCACCATCTATCTGCCGCAGACAATCGAACGCAAAACCATCATCGGCGGCATCAAGGACGTGGCCGAGGGCGACTGGTTGGCGTGGTTGTTTGGCGGCAAGGTGTTTCAAGGCTTCTTTGCCTGGCTGGGCGACAATGGTCTGATCGAAACTTTCTCACGTGGCACACGTGAAGGGCAGCCCGTCGTCGATGGAATTCCCATGTTGCTGATCTGGGCCATTGGGCTGATCATCTTTGGCCATGTTCTTTTGACCAAGACCAAATTCGGGAACTGGATTTTTGCCGCTGGTGGTGACGCCGAAGCGGCCCGGAACTCAGGCGTGCCGGTGAACCGGGTCAAGGTGCTGATGTTCATGTTCACCGCCTTTTGCGCCACCGTCTTTGCCACCTGTCAGGTGATGGAGTTCGGCTCGGCCGGGGCGGATCGCGGGTTGCTGAAAGAGTTCGAGGCGATCATTGCGGTGGTCATTGGCGGCGCGCTGCTGACTGGCGGCTATGGATCGGTCCTTGGCGCAGCCTTGGGAGCGTTGATCTTTGGCGTCGTGCAGCAGGGCCTGTTCTTTGCGGGTGTCGAAAGCTCGCTTTTCCGGGTGTTCCTGGGTGTCATCCTTCTGGGTGCTGTGATCCTGAACACTTACATCCGTCGCATCATCACAGGAGAACGCTGAGATGACCGAAGACACCAAGTTCCACCACGGCGACGCGCAGGCCAAGAAACCGATTATTCGTATGGTCGACATTCAAAAGCATTTTGGCTCGGTGATTGCGCTGGCCGGTGTCAGCTTTGATCTGTGTTCCGGCGAATGCCACTGTCTGCTGGGCGACAATGGTGCGGGAAAGTCGACCTTCATCAAGACCATGTCGGGCGTACACAAGCCCACCGCCGGCGAGATATTCTTTGAAGACAGGCCGATGCATTTCGAAGACCCACGCGATGCGATTTCAGCAGGGATTGCGACCGTACACCAGCATCTGGCAATGATCCCGCTGATGAGCGTCAGTCGAAACTTCTTCATGGGGAATGAACCGACGCGAAAAGTCGCGGGGATCAATTTCTTCGACAAGAAGCTGGCCGATGAAATTACTATGGAAGAGATGCGCAAGATGGGCATCAACCTGCGTGGCCCCGATCAGGCTGTGGGCACCTTGTCGGGTGGTGAACGTCAGACAGTGGCCATCGCCCGCGCAGTTCATTTCGGCGCCAAGATTCTGATCCTGGACGAACCGACTTCGGCCCTTGGTGTGCGGCAGACTTCGAACGTTTTGGCGACCATTGATAAGGTGCGCAGTCAGGGTGTGGGCGTTGTTTTCATCAGCCATAACGTGCGCCACGCGCTGGCTGTGGGCGACCGCTTTACCGTGTTGAACCGGGGTAAGACCTTGGGCACCGCGCGGCGCGGGGAAATCACGCCAGAAGAGTTGCAGGACCTGATGGCTGGCGGTCAGGAACTGGCCCAACTCGAAGGATCTCTGGGCGGAACGGTTTAACCCCGTTCCCCCATTTTGGGCCAGTGGCCCGACATCAAACAAAATTGCAGGCTTGGCCAAATCGGCCTTGTGTTGAAAGGGATCACAATGGGCAAAACAGTCCGACTGACCGCAGCGCAAGCTTTGGTGCGCTATCTGAGTGCGCAGATGAACGAGGCCGGAGAGCCGTTCATCGCTGGTGTCTGGGCCATTTTCGGCCATGGCAACGTGGCAGGTCTGGGGGAAGCGCTGCACGCTGTCAAAGACACCCTTCCCACCTATCGCGGTCATAACGAGCAGACCATGGCGCATTGCGCGATTGCTTATGCCAAACAGATGCGGCGCACGCGGGCGATGGCGGTGACCTCGTCGATCGGGCCGGGCGCGACCAATATGGTAACAGCTGCCGCACTGGCGCATGTAAACCGCCTGCCGGTACTGATTGTCCCCGGCGATGTATTCGCCACGCGTGGGCCCGATCCGGTGTTGCAGCAGATCGAAAGCTTTGGCGACGGCACCGTCAGCGCCAATGACTGTTTCCGCCCGGTCAGCCGCTATTATGACCGTATCTCGCGTCCCGAGCATCTGTTGACCGCATTGCCGCGCGCCTTCCGCACCATGACGGACCCGGCCGATTGCGGACCGGCGACATTGGCCTTTTGTCAGGACGTGCAGGCCGAAGCTTATGACTATCCCGAAAGCTTTTTTGAGCCGCGGGTCTGGTATCAGCGCCGTATCCGCCCGGATGAAGGCGAACTGGCCCGTGCCGTCGCGGCCATCAAGGCGGCGAAGCGTCCGGTTATCGTCGCCGGGGGTGGGGTGCATTACTCGGGCGCGACCGATGCACTGCAAAGCTTTGCCGAGACGCACAACATCCCCGTTGCCGAGACGCAGGCCGGTAAATCTGCCCTGGCCTGGGATCACCCGCTGAATCTGGGGCCGGTTGGCGTGACCGGTGGTGAGCCGGCCAATGACGTCTGCGCTGCCGCCGATCTGGTGCTGGCCGTCGGCACGCGACTGCAGGATTTCACCACCGGTTCGTGGGGCCTGTTCTCGAACCCCGAGCGCGAGATGATCTGCCTGAACACCGCCGCTTATGACGCCGAGAAACATTTTGCCATGCCGCTGCAATCCGATGCGCGTGTCGGGCTGCAAGAGCTGGGCACGGCTTTGCAAGGATACCGCTCCGATCCGGTGGCCGACACGTTGAAGGCCGACTGGTTTGGCAAGGTCGACAAGCTGACCGATGCGCCGGGTGACGGCAACGCGCTGCCGACCGATATGCAAGTGGTGGGCGCGGTTCAGCGTGCCTCGCACAACGACACTATTGTAATGTGTGCGGCGGGCACCATGCCCGGTGAGTTGCACAAGCTTTGGAAAGCGTCACGTCCGGGTTCGTATCACATGGAGTATGGATTCAGCTGTATGGGCTATGAAATCGCCGGTGCAATGGGAATCAAGATGGCCAAGCCTGAACGTGACGTGATCTGCTTTACCGGCGACGGCACCTATATGATGGCGAACTCGGAAATGGCTACGGCCGCGATGATGGGTGTCTCTTTCACTGTCGTCATCACCGACAATCGCGGGTTTGGCTGTATCAACCGGCTGCAGATGGGAACGGGAGGGGCCGAGTTTAACAACCTGCTGGATCATGCGGTGCATGAAACGCCGTCGGCCATCGACTTTGCCGCCCACGCGGCGGCGATGGGGGCAACCTCAGTCAAGGTCAGCTCGATTGCCGAGCTTGAGGAGGCGCTGGCCAAACGCGGTGAGATCAAAGGGCCGTATGTGGTGGTCATCGACACCGATCCCTATCCGTCGACCGAATATGGCGGCACGTGGTGGGAAGTGGCCGTTCCCGAAGTTAGCATCCGCCCCGAAGTGAATGAAAAACGCGCTGCCTACGAGGTTGCCATCCAGGAAAGAAACACAAAATGAGCGTGAAAATCGGGATTTCTCCGATTGCCTGGCAGAATGATGATCTGCCGGGCATTACGGCGGCTTTCACCATGGAGCAGGCGCTGAAAGAGGCGCGCGAGATCGGTTATACAGGCGTCGAACGCGGTCAGCGCATGCCCAGCGATACCGAAGGGCTGCGCGCGTATCTTGAAGGCAATGACATCGCGCTATGCGGGGGTTGGTGCTCGGGCGCGTCGCTGGTCAATGACTTCGCAACTGAACGCGAAGCCGTGCGCGAGCAGGTCGAGCAGTTCGTGGCCCTGAACAGCCCGTGTATCGTTTACGCCGAATGCTCGAACACGGTGCAGGGGCAGATCGGGACGTCGGTCAATGCCCGTCCTAAACTGTCGAAAGATGAGGTGATGGCGTACGCGGCCAAGATCACCGAACTGGCCAAGTGGATGGGCGATCAGGGCATGACTATGGCCTACCACCATCACATGGGCACGATCATAGAAACCGAAGATGAGGTGAACTGGCTGATGGAGGGGGCGGGCCCCGAGGTGAAGCTGTGCTTTGACACAGGCCACCTGCTGTTTGGCGGTGGTGATGTGATGGCGACCCTGAACCGTTGGGGTGACCGGGTGCATCACGTGCATTTCAAGGATATCCGCCCGGCGATGGTGCAGGACACCCGCGAAAACAACCGGAGCTTTCTGGACGCAGTAATTGCCGGGGCTTTCACTGTGCCCAGCGACGGTTGCATTGATTTCCAGGCGGTCGCACATGCGCTGAAGGCGATGGACTATGACGGCTGGATCGTGGTCGAGGCCGAACAGGACCCGGCCAAGGCACCACCCTATGAGTATTCCAAGATGGGCTACGACCACATTTTTGATGTGTGCGGTCAGGCAGGATTGGAGATCAAGGCGTAACAAGGCAAAGCGTGCAACACCTATAGCCATGAGAAAGGAGCAATTCATGGTAATTCGAGACCTCGGATATGTCGGCTATTTCGACCGGGAATCCTGTGATCTGGATGAGTTCAAGGTGTTGACCTCGCAAAACCTCTCGACCGATGAAGTGCCCCATGCCGCGTCGGTTGAAAAGAACATTCCTGTCTATGACATGAAGGCGCTGCGCCCGGCATTGGCGCAGCCCGATACTCGTCGGGCATTGCTGGGGGAATGGGCTTGGGTGCTGGATAATTCCGCTGGAGTGATCGCACTAAAGAACGCGTATGCGGATACTTCGGCAATCGACCGGGCTACAGAAATCTTCCGCCAGATCATCGAAGAGGAACGCCAAAGTGGGGCAGGAGAGGGTGATCACTTTGCAGCCTCGGGCGCCAATGATCGGATCTGGAACGCGCTGCAAAAGCAATGCCTGCGCGACCCCGAAGGCTTTGCGCTGTATTTTGGGAATACCGCGATTGCGGCGGCGTGCGAGGCGTGGCTGGGCCCGAATTATCAGGTCACCGCGCAGGTCAATCAGGTGCGTCCCGGCGGTAAGGCACAACAGGCACATAGGGATTATCACCTTGGCTTTCAAAACGCCGACAGCGCGGCCCGATATCCGGCACATGCCCATCTTGTGACTGCGTCGTTGACATTGCAGGGTGCGATTGCCCATTGCGATATGCCGGTGGAAAGCGGGCCAACCAAGCTGCTGCCGTTCTCGCAACTTTATCCCTCGGGCTATCTGGCGTTTCACGATGCAGCCCATCGGGATCATTTCGAAAACCACTACGTTCAACTGCCTCTGGCAAAGGGCGATGCGGTGTTCTTCAACCCCGCGCTTTTTCACGCAGCGGGTGAAAACAGCAGCGCTGACATTCACAGAATGGCCAACCTGCTGCAAATCTCGTCGGCCTTCGGGCGCGCGATGGAGGCGGTGAATCGCCGCGCCATGGCGCAGGTGGTATTCCCGTCTCTCGTCGCCTTGAAGCAGCGCGGTGAGCTGACGGAGGCAGAACTTGATGCGGCTATCGCCGCCACCGCGGAAGGCTATCCGTTCCCGACAAATCTGGACACGGATCCTCCGATCGGGGGCAATGCGCCAGAAAGTCAGGCCGATATTTTGCGCCGGGCCGTGTCCGAGGGCTGGACCGAAGTTCATTTGGCCGAAGCGCTTTCGACTCTGCACACAAGGCAAGCTGCCTGAAGCAAGGACATTAAGGAGGCTAAAATGGCAGACCTGCTCAAGAAACCCGCCGGAACCCACGGCAAGGTTCACGACATTACCCCGGCCAGCGCAGGTTGGCAGTACGTTGGGTTCGGTCTCTACCATCTGCGTGTAGGTGATACGGCGGCCGAGGCCACCGGTGAGCGTGAGGTCATTCTGGTCATGGTCGAGGGCAAGGCGCAGATCACCGGTGCCGGGCAGGACTGGGGCACTCTGGGCGACCGGATGAACGTCTTTGAGAAGACGCCGCCGCATTGTCTGTATCTGCCAAACGGAACCGAGTGGGAGGCTATCGCCGAAACCGATTGCGTCATCGCCGTCTGTACCGCTCCGGGCAAGGGCGGGCACGCGGCGCGGCGGATCGGGCCCGATGGCATTACCCTGGCCGAACGCGGCAAAGGGGTGAACACGCGCTATATCAACAACATCGCGATGGAGGCTGAGGACTATGCCGATAGCCTGCTGGTGACAGAGGTGTTCACGCCGAACGGGCATTGGTCATCCTATCCCAGCCACCGCCATGACGAGGATGATTACCCCCGGATCACCTATCTGGAAGAAACCTATTACCACCGCCTGAACCCGGCCAACGGCTTTGGTATTCAGCGGGTCTATACCGATGATGGTCAACTGGATGAAACGATGGCGGTCTCAGACGGCGATGTTGTAACCGTCCCGCGCGGCCATCACCCCTGCGGCGCACCCTATGGGTTTGAGATGTATTATCTGAACGTCATGGCCGGACCGTTGCGCAAGTGGCGTTTCGTACCCGCCCCCGAGGTCGAATGGATCATGGAGCGTGATGGGTAGGCCCATACTAGCTGTCTAGTCGCCCAGCCTGTTTGCTCCGATTGAGTCGGGCAGCGCGCGGCAGTGTGCGTGAATGAGAAAGCCGAATTAAACCAGCCCTGATGGCCACGCACAATACGTGTACAATTCACGTACAACTGTGGGCAGGATTGATGATGTCAGAATTCATACGCAGGGATTTTCTTGTCTTTGGGTCCACATCTGTTGCACTGACCGCGTCAACAAATTTTGCGTCTTCTCAGACGTGGAGTGAGAAGTACCGAAAGTCCCAGCTTGTCGAGGCGACAAGGATTAACGTCACGGGCATGGAACCGGGTCAGCAGCTTGTAATAAGGCTTCACGGTGCCCCAATCGTCGTTAGGTACCGTACCCGGGCAGAAGTCGAACACGCGCGCAAGGTGTTGATTTCGGACTTGCATGACCCATTCGCACGAAACGCCAACCTGCGGTCGGATGCTCCGGCCTTAGATGAAAGCCGTACCATTGATGCAGAGGGTAAGTGGTTCGCTTGCAATCCAATTTGCCCTCATTTGAGCACGGTGACGCTGTCTGCCGAGCTTCCTGCTGGCGGTGCGATAAATTGGATCAATTGACCCACGCATGGTGGGCGGTTTGATGCTGCCGGGCGCGTTGTAGCAGGCCCGCCATCACAAAATCTTGCCATCCCGTCTGCAAGATTTGTTTCCGCGAACACTATAGAGATTTACTCGAACAACCCGTTTTCAAATGAGCAACAGGTCCGGGAGGCCCACCCTTCCGAGTGGTGAAATCTCCTAATTCTGCGGCGGTGCTCCGAAAGCTCGGATCACTAGCCGCGCGGCGGCTTCGACGGGGTCGTGGGTTTCTTTCAGGATGGTGACGCGGTCAAATCTTTCGGGATCACTGTTCACGGCTTCGCGCAGGGCTGCGCCAAAGGCCATGCGCAGTTCGGTCCCGATGTTGAATTTGCAGATCGAGGTTTTGCGGGCCAGACGTGTGCGCTGTTCGACCGGTACGCCAGAGCCGCCATGAATGACCAGAGGCACATCGGTCACGGTGTCGATCCGGCGGATGCGGTCTTCGTCTAGACCGCCCTCTTTGTTCTGTTGCAGATGGACGTTGCCAACTGAAATCGCCATTGCATCCACGCCGCTTTCACGCGCGAATTGCGCCGCCTCGACCGGGTCGGTACCGTTTGACCCTTCGCCGCCGGAATAGCCGACAAAACCGATCTCGCCTTCGCAGGAAATCCCTGCCGCATGGGCTATTTCGGCAATCGCTGCGGTCTCGTCTATATTCTGCTGCAACGGCTTGCGCGACCCGTCGAACATCAGCGAAGTAAACCCGCTGTCCAGTGCGATCTTGCAATCCTCAAATGTATAGCCGTGGTCCAGATGGGCGACGACGGGGACCGAGGCATTCTCGGCCAGATAGCGGAACATTTTACCAAGAACGGGCAGCGGCGTGTGCTCGCGGCAGCTGGGGCCTGCTTGCAGGATCACCGGTGCGTTTTCAGCCTCGGCCGCGGCCACATAGGCGCGCATGTCTTCCAAACCCAGCGTGACCAGCCCACCTACGGCGTAGCCTTGCTCATATGCGGGGGTCAGAACGTCTTTCAGTGTGACAAGGGTCATTTGAATTTTGCAATCATGTCTTTAATGCCCGGAATCGTCTCGATCTGGTAGGCATGGGTTGGCTGGAAATACTGTACCAGCGACCGCTGGCTGAGACCGCCGAGAATGGTGAAATAGTACATCTCGTACCCCGGCAGCACGCAGCAGGGGTGATAGCCCTTGTCGATGCAAATCGTAGACCCGTCGACGATGTGGTAGGCGTCGCCGGGCTCGTTGTCCTCGCGTTGCAACATCTGCAGGCCTGAACCCCAATTGGGCTTGAAGCGGAAATTATAGGTCTCGTCATGGCGCGACTCGTCCGGCAATCGGTTGGTGTCGTGCTTGTGGCTTGGGAAGCCGGACCAACCGCCCTGACCAACCGTGAACAGCTCACTGACCAGCAGGCGGCCCACCTTGTCATGCTGTTTCTGGCCGAGGATGTGCTTGATCTTGCGATGTGTTTTCGTGTCGTCGCTGCCATATTGCACAAGGTCATGTTCGCGCACATCGAACGGGTCCAGCACCTTGTCGTATTTGGCCCCGGCAATGAACACTTCGGCTTGATCCGAGACGCAGACCATCTGGGCCTTGGCGCCGACGGGAACATAGACACCTTCGGGTTCGCCATCCCAGACGTCTTCGCCTCGGTTTCCGAGCTTGGGGAACTGCACACCCTCGACATCGACGTCGACACTGCCGGTAGCGGGGGCGATGCAGGTTTCATACCCTGGCACCTGGTATTCGAACGCCTCACCCTTTTTCAGTTTGACGATGTTGAAATAATTCAATGGCACCGTCGGGTCTTCGGCATCGACGATGGGTTTGTTCTGATTGTCATAGGGCGCGATATGCATGGGTGTCTCCTATGTGGTCGGGCCGGGGTGGGTGGCAAGGAATGCGTCCAGCTCGGGTGTCGTGGGCATGGCGGGGGCGCAACCGGGTTGCGATACCACGATGGACGCACAGGCCGAGCCGCGCATCACGGCGTCTTTCAGCGAATGCCCCGCCGCGATCGAGGCCAGCAGACCCGCCATAAAACTGTCACCCGCACCGTTAGGTTTAACGGCTGTGACGGGGTAGATGCCGGTGGGAATCTCCTGACCGTCTACCAGCGTGACAGCGCCTTTTTCTCCCATTTTGTAGATGACGATCCGGCCGGGTTTTTCTGCCAGTTCCTTGGCTTTGGCGAACCCTTTTTCGATGCCGCCAGCCATAAAACCGAATTCTTCGTCATTACCGACGATCAGATCGCAGGCGTCACCTGCGCGCGACAGGACATCGGCTGCAACTTCGGGCGAAGGCCAGCTATAGGGGCGATAGTCGATGTCGAAGATGATCGGCAGACCAGCCGCACGGGCATTGTCAAAGGCGCGGAACGTGGCGCTTCGTGAAGGTTCGGCGGCAAAGACTGTTCCGGCCGAAATCACGCCTGAAAAAGCCGCGTAATCGATCCTGTCCATATCCTCTTCTGTGACCTGAAAATCGACCGCGCCATTGCGATAGATGACGTTCTGGAAGTTTTCGATCCGGCTTTCGTAAACGGCCAGCGACATGCGGTATTCACCGCCCAGAACACGGATATAGGACGTATCCACGCCGTAATCGTGCAGCTTGTTCAGGCAGAACCGCCCCACCGCATCATCCGAAACCGAGGTGATCAGTGACGCCTGACTGCCTAGCTTGACCAGACCAGCGCAGATATTTGCGGATGACCCGCCCAGATCGGCGTGGAACGTATCAGCATTCTCGCTTTTGACACCGATCGGGTCGGCATACAGGTCCATGCCTGCACGTCCCAGCACGGCAAAGCGGTTTCCTTTGATACCGTCTATCAAAGCGCTCACGTCATGTCCTCCGGCAAAGTGGGGTCGGCAAAGTTTGGACCTTGCGTTGAATCGATTCACACGATACTGATTTTGCAACCGGTTGCAAATAGTATGTTCGGAGCCGTGACAGATGCCTGAAATCGGAATTGGAATTGTGGGTGGCGGCTATATGGGCAAGGCTCACTCCGTCGCGATGTCAGCAGTGGGTGCGGTGTTCAACACCGCGCTGCGCCCGCGGCTGGAGATGATCTGCGCCTCAAGCCCTGAAAGCGCTGAACGGTATAGGGCGGCCTATGGGTTCAAACGCGCAACCGGGGATTGGCAGGCGCTCGTCAATGACCCGGCGGTCGAGGCTTTGGTCATCGCTTCGCCGCAGGAAACCCACCGTCAGATTGCTGAGGCGGCCTTTGCTTTGGGCAAGCCGGTGCTGTGCGAAAAACCGCTGGGCGCATCGATGGCAGATGGCGAGGCAATGGTCGCCGCGGCCGCAGCGGCGGGTGTCACAAACATGGTCGGTTTCAACTATGTCCGCACGCCAGCCACACAATTTGCGCGGCAACTGATTGCCGACGGCGAATTGGGTGACGTCACCTGGTTCCGGGGCGAGCATACCGAGGACTTTTATGCCGATCCCGATGCCCCGGCCACGTGGCGCACCACGGGTATGTCCAACGGCACCATTGGCGATCTTGCACCGCATATGGTCAACGGCGCGCTGGCCTTGATGGGACCTATTGCCGAGGTGATGGCCGAGGTTGAAACTGTCCACGAAACCCGCCCCGGTGGCAAGGTCACCAATGACGACCATGCCCAGATCATGTGCCGCTTTGAAAACGGCGCGATGGGCAATATCTATGTCAGCCGCATCTCAACTGGGCGTAAAATGGGCTATGCGTATGAGATTTCAGGCACAAAAGGCGCGTTGCGTTTCGATCAGGAAGACCAGAACGCCCTGTGGTTCTATCGCCGTGAAGGCCCCGAGGCGCATCGCGGCTTTACCAAGATTCTGACAGGCCCTGCACATCCGGATTACGAGCCGTTTTGTCAGGGTCCGGGTCATGGCACCGGCTATCAGGATCAGATTATCATCGAGGCCAAGGATTTCCTTGAGGCCATCCATACCGGCCAACCGATCTGGCCCACCTTCCGCGACGGGCATGAGGTCAACCGGGTGCTGGCCGCAGCACTGGCCTCGTCCGAGCGGCGGCAATGGCAAGACATACGCGATTTCTGATCGCGCAACCGTATAACCTGAAGAGAGACAAGAACCATGGCAAAGCTGAGATGGGGCATGATCGGTGGTGGCGAAGGCAGCCAGATCGGGCCCGCGCACCGTCTGGGGGCGTTGGCGGACGGGATGTTCGAATTCGCCGCAGGCGCGCTGGATCACCGGCCTGATGTGGGGCGGGACTATGCGCAACGGCTGGGTGTTGCCGCCGACCGCGCTTATGGCGACTGGCAAGAGATGCTGGCAGGTGAACAAGGGCGCGAGGACCGGATTGATCTGGTGACGATTGCCACTCCGAACTCAACCCATTTTGAAATCGCCAAGGCGTTTCTTGAGGCGGGCTTCAACGTGCTCTGCGAAAAGCCGATGACCATGACCGTGGAAGAGGGTGAAGAGATTGTTCGCGTGGCCGAGGCCTCGGGCAAAATCTGTGCGGTGAATTATTGTTATTCCGCGTACCCGATGGTTCGGCAGGCCCGCGCGATGGTACGCGCAGGCGACATTGGCAAGGTGCGGTTGGTGGTGACGAATTTCAGCCACGGCCACCACGGCGATGCCACCGATGCAGACAATCCGCGCGTCCGCTGGCGGTATGATCCAGCGATGGCGGGGGTGTCTGGCCAATTTGCCGATTGCGGTATCCACGCGCTGCACATGGCCAGTTTTATCTGTGATGACGAGGTGAAGACCCTGTCCGCCGACATGGCCTCGACCATCCCAAGCCGTGAGCTGGAAGATGACGCCATGGTCAACTTCCGGATGGAGGGTGGTACGGTTGGCCGCCTGTGGACGTCATCCGTGGCGATTGGGCGGCAGCACGGGTTTGACATTCAGGTGTTTGGCGAAACAGGTGGTGTGCGCTGGGCCTCGGAACAACCCAACCAGCTGATTTATACACCCGTCGGCGGGCGTACTCAAATCATCGAAAAGGGTGAGGGCGGTCTGCATGACGAGGTACAACGCCTGTCCCGTGTGGCGATTGCGCATCCCGAAGGATTCCCCTTGGCTGTGGCCAATATCTATTGCGACCTGGCGGATGCCATCCGCGGCGAAGCCCGTGACGGCCTGCCTGGCGCATCTGACGGGGTCCGGTCGATTGCCGCCGTACACGCGGCCGTTGCATCGGGCAAAGACGACGGCGCGTGGAAAGATGCGCGCCCGCCGATGTTCCGATAATTAGGGGCGGGGCCGCAATGTTCCTCGCTCAATCACTCGGCAGGGGAATATCCGCGCTTCGGGATAGCGTTTGGGATCTTTCAGCATCTCTTCGACCAGATCGACGGATGAGGTGATGATCTGCTTTATCGGCTGGTGAATGGTGGTCAGATCAATGTTTTCCCACCGTGACATTTCCATGTCGTTTAACCCGATGATGCCGATATCCTCGCCTGGCCTCAGGCTATGGTCACGCAGCGCGGACAGAGCGCCAATAGACAGGATATCGTCGCCACAGAAATAACCCTCTGCCGGAGTGCCAGAGAGTAGGCGCAACATCTCGGCGCGCCCTGCCTCAAAGGAATAGTTGTTGGCGAAAGAGTGCGACACTTCAAGGCCGGAATGTTTCTCGACCTCTTCCATGAAGCCCCGATACCGGTCCATGGCCGAAGTTGCCTCTTTTGGTCCGCCCAGATACCCGACGCGCCGATATCCGCGTGCCAACAATTCGCGTGCCGCCATTCGTCCGCATTCGACGTTGTCGATCCCCACGACGTGAACCTCGGGCGAAGTGGCTGAGCGGCCAAACGTGTGCACCACTGGCACGCCCGCATCATGAAACGCCTTGGCAAAGCTGGGCGGCAACGTTGAGGAGGCAACAATGGCAGCGTCCACAGAATACTGCCGCAGCATCCGGACAGAATTGGCCGGTTCGGTCTCGTCCGTTAGGTTGACGATCAGGGGCCGCAGCCCGCGTTCTTGCAGGGCGCGGGTGAACTGGTCAAAGACCTCGAGGAAGATCGGGTTGTGAAAGTTGTTGGAAATCAGCCCGATCAGCTTGGTCCGCCCAGTGGTCAGCGATGAGGCCAGCGCATTGGGGCTGTAGCCCAGCTCTTTTGCGGCTTTCTCGACCTTACTACGCGTTTTTGCCGAGACCGAGGCGCCTTCGGTGAAAGTTCGCGACACGGCGGAGCGTGACACACCAGCCAGCGCGGCGACGTCTTTCAGAGTGACACTCATGGCTGGCGCCCAAGAATTGGGGGGAGGCTAATCGGCGAATTCATAGAGACGATATTATGCGGCAACAGTTAGGGTTTGCAATCGGTTGCAAGGCGTATCGCCAAATAATGCAGGTCTGTAGCAATTATCGGTGTGGAAGGTGGATGGTGGGTAATATTTGACGCGGCCCCCGAAATCTTCGGCGTAATCCAAGCGCCACGTCCCAATCCGCACGCGCAACGAGCGGCCGTTACCAGCATTGTCCTAGAGCTGTAGCTTGTTTTGTTAGTGGTTTGAAAGCTGCGCAACCTGAAGAGTTGTTCAAGAGCATACGATATCTTATCGCGATCAAGTTCGTGGCCGGGCGAACCAAAGAAGTTGCTGCAGCAGGACCGCAGCGCAGCATGCTTTGCCCAAAGGGTTATTTTGACAATCGCTCCAATTTAACCCTATGATACCGAAGCAAAAAATGTATTCCAAATTCATGATGGACCTTAGTGAACAAGTATTGGCGAGGTAACGGACAGCCAATCCAAATATGCGCTTTGTAGTTACGATCCAAGTCGGAATTTAGTCGGTGTCATACCGGTCTGGCCTCGAAAAAAACGAGTGAAGTGTGACTTGTCGGAGTAGCCAAGCATGAGACCGATCTCCGCAATTGTCATATTGCCCTCTCTGAGGTGCTCCTTAGCGACATCGACACGCAGCCGCTTTACCTCGCGGGTCAGCGTTGTACGCTGCTGCTTAAGTGCTTTAAGAAACCGTTCTGGCTGTATTCCCAGCAATCCTGCCACAGCCTCTGGTCCAATATCGGGTTCATCTAGTTTGTCGCGTAGGACAGATCGCAAAGCAGCCACCACGGTTACTTGTTCATTTTGTCGGGTCGCTGCCATGGGCTTGGTAGAGCTCTCTGCGACATGGTGCAAAAACAACCATTCCACAGGAAAACTAATTTTCATTCCGGGATCGGTTCCAAGGCCAACTTCGATCCCTTTGTATTCAATTGGCAGACCATTGATGTATCTGCTTTCCCACCGCACACGGGAAGAATCCCAAGAGTCTCCGACTACGGTTTGCAATAGGCGCACATAGATAGCGGCTCCAAAACCGGTAACCTGAATGGGGGGGACAGTTGGCTCTTGTTGCCTCTCTATTCGATAGGTCGCTTTGTCCGCTTCGACGACAAGGCTGTGCCGCACTGAATTGGACTCCTGGGGTACCAGCCCGACGAAACGGGCAAAAAACTCGAACAGGGTCTTTGACGATTGCTGGGCCTGAGCGAACGGAGGCCATGCTTGCAGGTCAAACGTTTCCCCCACATTCAGTCCAAGGTAGCGATCCCCTGCCAATTCCGAGAAGGCATTCAACAGACCGTAGACCAGCTCTGAATGAACATAGACAGATGGGTCAGACAACAGTTCAGCTTTCAAGCCGACTTGATCCAAGGCTGGTTGCGGATTGATCTCACGGTCGGTGAGATACTTTAGAAACGGAGCAGCCAACGCGAGGCGAATAAAGCCCTCGCTATGTTCTGGAGATGTGGAGTTGAAAGGCAAGCTCGTAACCTTGTCAGGGTTTGTAGTTTGTTCAGTGGCCATTTTTACAATTACATTCGAACATTCTAATTCAAAAGTGGCAACCTAGCCAAGATTTTCCGAACTACAGTTGGCAAAACATGAATGTGAAGGGAGTACTTATGTCCGGCTTTCGAAAGTCCCTCTGCTCGACCGCAATTGTCGTGGCAGTTCTTACTTTTGCGGCTTCCGCACAAGCTCAAGATCAAGAAGAACCACAGGTGCTGTTTACCAACGTGCATGTCTTCGACGGTGTGAATGAGCAGCGTATCGAGAATGCCAGTGTCCTGATTGAGGGTAATCTGATCAAGACCGTCTCAACCGATGCAATTGACGCACCAGATGCCACTGTTATTGACGGTGGCGGGCGCACCTTGACCCCTGGCTTTATTGAACTGCACGCGCACCTCATGTTGATGGGGCCTACGCTGCCAGCGATGGAAGCCAACACAACATGGGAAGACTTCGCCATTCACGGCGCACGAATGGCCGAGATGTATCTGATG
The DNA here is from genome assembly GCF_056538005.1 of Ruegeria sp. BI11. Classification (NCBI taxonomy): domain Bacteria; kingdom Pseudomonadati; phylum Pseudomonadota; class Alphaproteobacteria; order Rhodobacterales; family Roseobacteraceae; genus Ruegeria; species Ruegeria sp. BI11. The sequence continues at coordinate 281,126 of NZ_JBQFSM010000006.1, forward strand.
CAGGGTTTCACCACCGTCAGGGATGCCGGAGGGGCAAATGGTGGATTGCGCCGGGCGATTGACTCGGGGCAAATCGAGGGCCCGCGCTATTTCCCATCTGGTGCCTTTATCGGCACGCGGGGGGGACACGCCGACTTTGCGAATTTCACGGCTCCGCCGGGGTCAGAGACCAACATGAGCCGTCTGAATCTGGCGCAAGAGGTAAGTGGTGTCGATGACGTCTATAAGTTCGCACGCAACAATTTCCGCATGGGTGCAACGCAGTTGAAATTCATGCAATCCGGGGGTGTCGTTTCAGCCTTCGACCCATGGCAATTGCTGGCTGGATCGCCCGAGGAAATTAGAGCTGCGGTACAGGTCGCTAATGAATATGGCAGCTATGTCATGGCGCATTCCTATCGTAAGGAAGCGATCCTGAGTGCGCTAGACGCGGGTGTGATGTCGATCGAACATGGCTTCTCGTTTGACTGTGAAATTGCCCAAGTCATGAATGAAAAAGGGGCTTACATTACGACGAACCTGACGGCCTTTGATCCCGGATTGCTCGATATTCCGGCGGTGGCGAACGTACCGTCGAGCCTTGCCAAAGCAAAATCAGCCTCGGCCACATTTGCAGGTTACATCGACAACATGAAAGAATGCCCGGTAAAGCGAGGTTTCCAGACAGACTGTGTTGGTTCGGTTGAGGCGTGCAATATCCAGATTGCCTACGAGAAACACCTGAACAATGAGTTTTTTGGCCCCTACACGTCGATGGTGACGCTGACATCAACAGGTGGCGAGGTGGTCGCTTTGTCAGGCGATTTTATGAACCCGTATACTGCTGGCAAATTGGGGGTGATCGAGGAAGGCGCATATGCTGACATCCTGCTGATCGACGGTAACCCGCTTGAGGATTTTTCGGTCGTTGGAACCGGCGATCAGTGGTTCGGCGCTGACCTAAGGCCTGAAAGCCCAGAAACGATCCGCCTGATCATGAAGGACGGTGTAATATACAAAAACACGCTGGATTGATTTGAAATAGTAGCCGGAGAGAGTTCATGCGCTATTGGTTTCGCTACGCTACTTTCGCAGGGTTGGTCTGGTTCAGCCATCCCGCCTTCGCGACGCCGGGAACGACACTTGACTGGGCGGACCTGCCGGATCCGTCCGTGCAGGTCTTTGAAGACCCCTATCGCGATCTTAGTCCAGAACAGTTCGATGACGTCCTCTTCGCCGTGCGCTTGCGCGGCAGACTGCAGCAGGACGCCGGCAGTTTAGAGGAAAGGCAGAAATGGCAAGAGCTTCTTAACGAAACTGAGGACGCCCTGGCGCTAGATGGCGTTGATGTCGACTGGCTGCTCGATCAGCGAGCAGTAGTTACAGAGCGTCGAAGAAAGGCAGGAACAAGCGGAAACCCGCAATTCGACGGCCAAACAGTCACTTTGGCAGGATTTGCCATTCCAGCTCCGAGCGATCCGGACGGGCGACCTGTGGCGTACTTGGTGCCAGAAAGGGGAATGTGTAGCCACATGCCTCCACCTCCACCCAACCAAATGATCCGCGTGCGGTTAAATGGCGATTGGACGCCCAGGTATTTCCATGAACCCGTAAGACTAACAGGTACCCTGACGATTGACCCATCGGTTCAGAACATGACGGTCGTGGATGGCCCTATGGCTATGAGCGCGACCTTCCAGTTGGAGACAGAAAGTGTTGAAACCCTTGAAACGGAGGCAGACCGACTTGAGTGGAAACGGCGTTCTGCTGATCGCATCCGAGCAGCAGGCGATCCCAAAACCGGTGGGGCAAAGGCGTCTGAATGATAAGAATTCTGGTGGCCGCATTGAGTATTGCCTTCGCTGGCGCAGCGTCGGCTCAGGGACTATCCGGACCTTCTTCTGTTGAAGCTGATCTTGAGCCCGGAGATGGTCTGACCGATCCGCAATATCGTTCCGATTTTCCGCGCAACATCGCACCGGGTTGGTTCCAGTGGAAAGACCAGTTGGCCGAGCACGGGTTTCGATTCAACATAGATTATCTAGCGTTGGGCCAAACCACGGACGCCGATATGGGATCTGGCGAAGCGGCCAGCGGAATTGCGCGTTTCTACGGCAGTTGGCAAGCAACTGAACGGGGTTCACTGACTTTTAAGATCGAAGATAGGCATAGCTATACCGATGTCGCCCCGCAGTTTCTTGGGCTGGATGGCGGAGCCCTATCGATCACCGGGACAGCTTTTAACGATAATGGATTGCTGTTGACCAATCTGTTCTGGACCCAGAGGGCTGAAAACGGTTCGTGGACGCTGCAAGTCGGTCAGATCGATGTAACGGACTTTGTGGATATCTATGGGCTGGTTAGTCCATACAGCGGGTTTCAGAACCTGTCTTTCAACACCAACCCGACTATTAACACGCCCAATCAAGGTCTTGGCATTGCAGGCGGGGTAAAGCTAAGTGAGAACTTTTACGCCGTAGCGAGCGTTGCAGACGCAAACGCCGATCCGTCTGATCCAAATTTTGATGTTTTCAGCGATGGCAATCTCTTCAAATCGCTCGAGCTCGGCTACACTTCCGGTTTTGATCGCATCTACTTCGACAATATTCACCTGACCCTCTGGCATGCTGATGCGGCTGATGATGGCACCCGCCCGGAAGACTACGGAGCCGCGTTTTCAGCGGCATGGTTTATTGACAATAAATGGATGCCGTTTTTTCGGGCAGGGGCTTCAAAAGGGACGGCGGCACTTTACGATCGGTCTGTCTCTGCCGGTCTGGGCTACTATGGTCGCAACACCGATCTGGCTGGGCTGGGCCTGAACTGGGCCGAGGCAAGAGGCATAGATGGCGATCAGTTCACGCTCGAAGCATTCTACCGCTTTTCAATCTCCACCGGACTGAAGATCACGCCATCGGTGCAGTTCATTTCTGACCCGCTGCTGAACCCCACGCAGGATAGCATTACGCTGTTCGGCCTAAGGACCCGGATCGTTTTCTGAGGTGGTTCGAAGGTAGACGCCAAAAATAACGAAACATTCAGTTTTGTCGATCAAAGGGAGGATCTATCCATGCGTACCTTGTTTCTTGCAGGCATGTTGTCTGTGTGTTCGACTTTGTGTGTCGCGCAAACGTACGACATTGTCATTCTCAATGGTCGCGTGATAGATCCGGAAACCGGGTTCGATCAGATCGCAAACGTGGGAATAAGCAACGGTTGGATCACTGCGATTACTGACGATGAAATTAACGGTAGCGAGGCCATTGACGCGACAGGGCACGTTGTGGCGCCCGGGTTCATCGATCTCGAACAGCATGGGCTGGACCCTTGGGGCATCAAGGTAAACCTTCGCGATGGCGTTACAACGCAAATGGATTTTGAGGTCGGGGCCGCGAATATCGACGACTGGTACAGTGCGCGAGAAGGCGTGACACAGGCAAACTATGGTACGGTCGTTGGACAAGAATTCGCGCGGATGCGGGTGCATGACGGCCTAGTGCTGGAAGGTGGGGACATAGACTTCCGGAACTTTTTCGCATTGAGGGCAAAATCTGTGGAAGACGACGTCGAGGGGTGGTCTTCTGTACCAAGCAACCGTGAGCAGATGAACGAAATCACTGCCCAGCTGGATGAGGGACTACGTCTCGGAGCACTCGGCGTGGGATCGACCATCGGCTACGCCCGCGAAGGTATTACAACCTATGAGATGTTCGAAGCACAGCGGGCTGCGGCGCGTTACGGTCGACTGACTTCCGTCCATCACCGATTTCATCCCAGTGCTTCGACGCCGACAGAAACACAGACGGGTGTAAATGAAATCTTGGTCAATGCGATGGTGCTTGGCGCACCGCTGCACATTCATCACGACAATGACTATGGGTGGTGGGAAAATCAGGAAAAGCTCCAGATGGCCCGCGACCAAGGCTACAACGTCTGGTCCAGCTACTATCCTTGGACTGCCGGATCGGGAAACTACGGAGCCTCGATCATCGCCCCCGAAAATTGGGAAGGTTCGATGGGGTACAAGTACGAAGACACCATCTTTGATCCCCAGCTAGATCGCTTCGTGACAAAAGACGAGTTTTTGAGTTTCGCTGAGAATGAACCGGGACGGACAGCCATAGTTTTTAGCCCTCCAAGAGAGCAATGGCTAAACGATTGGATCACTATCGCTGGTTATGGCATCTCGGGCGACGGTATGGCCGGGCTGGATATCGAGGGCAATCTGATGGGTTGGGATGCCCCCTACGAAGACTATGCTGGGCATCCTCGGTCGGCAGGCAGCCACGCGCTTGTCTTGAGACTGGCTCGTGAAGCGAATGTGCCGCTTATGCTCACACTCACTCAGCTAAGCTACATCCATGCTAAGCGATTAGGTGACACAGGTTTGCGAGCAATGCAGGTGCGTGGGCGTATGCAAGTGGGCATGGTCGCGGATATCACGATTTTTGATCCGGAAACTGTGACCGAAAAGGCGAACTATACGCTGGGTCAGCAAGGTCTGCCGTCAGAAGGCACTCCGTACGTGCTCGTTAACGGAACCCTTGTTGTTAAGAACAGTGAAGTTCAGCGGGATGTTTATGCTGGACAGCCGATCCGGTTTCCAATCGAGGAGAGCGGGCGTTTCGTTCCGGCCGGTCGCGAGCAGATCATGGGTATTCTCACACCGGATACCGGCACGGCCCGTCCAACACTGCTCGATGAAATCACAAATAGTGAAGCCAATGTCGCACCTGTTGCTCCACCAACAAATCAGATTGCATCGATAGAGCCCACCGATCCCTTTGATTGGTTTACTCCTCGCAACGGTTTAGATGACGGTGCCCTGTTCTTTTGCGTCGTGCATGCTCGCTTCGAGGACCGTGCAACGGTAAAACGTGATTATGCGAAGGCCATGATGTCCAAAACGGGCGGATTTAGAGGTGCTAGTCGCGTAAGACCTTGATACATTGCGGGGAAAGGTTGGTGGGTGATGAGAGACTCGAACTCCCGACATCTTCGGTGTAAACGAAGCGCTCTACCAACTGAGCTAATCACCCGTGACGCTGCATGTAGCCAAGCCTGCGAGCGGGCGCAAGAGGGTCTGGCACAATTTCTTTGTCTCATGGAGGGATAAACCGTCCCCGTGGATCGCGGGCCCTGATAATCTTGTTCATTTTCCGCAGGCTGGGACCATGGCCCTTGGGAAAGGCGCTTGCGTGCCCCCTGTTGCCTCAGATATCCCCAAAGGTACTGCAACTTACCAGACGCGAGAGCATATGATCCTTTCCCTTGCCCGCCGATGTGCAATCGCCGCCCTTGTGCTGGGCAATGTGGCGCTGGCACCGATCCGGGCCGGTGCGGCGGAGGTGTTGGTGTTTGCCGCTGCCAGTCTGAAGACTGCCTTGGACGAGGTCGCTCCGATATTTGAACGGCAAACAGGGCATCAGGTGACGGTGTCCTATGCGGCCTCATCCGTGTTGGCGCGGCAGATTCAGTTGGGCGCGCCAGCGGATGTGTTCATCTCGGCAAATGCGGACTGGATGGATGTTCTGCAGGATCAGGGATTGATCGACGCGACCTCTCGCGTGGACCTGCTGGGCAATGGGTTGGTTCTGATTGGTGGCGCGGATCAGGCGCAGATCGGGCAGATACAGCCGGACACCGATTTGCTTGCGAGGTTGGGCAACGGGCATCTGGCCATGGCGCTGGTCGATGCGGTGCCTGCGGGTATTTACGGCAAGGCGGCGTTGCAGAATCTTGGGTTATGGGAGGGTGTGCAAACCCGGATCGCACAAACGGACAATGTGCGCGCGGCGCTTGCGCTGGTCGCGTCAGGTGCGGTCCCGTTGGGGATCGTTTATAGATCCGATGCGCAGGTTGAAGACCGGGTACAGGTTGTGGCCTCGTTTCCGTCCGAGCTTCACCCGCCGATCATCTACCCTGCTGCCTTAACCACCGCAGCATCACCTGAGGCGCGGGCGTTTCTGGAGCATCTGCAATCCGAAACGGCCCAAACCATCTTTACGGAACAGGGCTTTGCCCTGCCGGGTAGCTGACACATGGGATGGTTGGGGCCTGCAGAAATTGAAGCGCTGAGATTGTCGTTGCGCGTTTCCTTCTGGGCGACGCTGGTGACATTGCCCTTTGGTATTTTCGTGGCCTACGCATTGGCCCGCTGGCGGTTTCCGGGCCGTCAGTTGCTGAACGGGCTTGTGCATCTGCCGCTGATCCTGCCGCCTGTTGTAACCGGATATCTGCTGCTGCTGACCTTTGGGATACAGGGGCCGATGGGCAGGCTGCTGGGTGAGTTTGGCATTGTGGTTGCCTTTCGCTGGACAGGGGCGGCGCTGGCGGCGGGGATTATGGCCTTTCCCCTGATGGTTCGCGCCATTCGCCTGTCGATCGAGGCGGTAGACCCCAAGCTGGAACAGGCCGGAGCGACCTTGGGGGCGTCGCGGCCCTTTGTTTTCGCGACCGTGACCCTGCCGATGATCCTGCCTGGGGTGATCGCCGGGAGTATCCTCGCCTTTGCCAAGGCGATGGGTGAGTTTGGCGCCACGATCACCTTTGTCTCGAACATCCCCGGCCAGACACAGACCTTGCCTTCGGCGGTCTATGCCTTCCTACAGGTGCCTGGGGGTGAAGGGGCGGCGACGCGGTTGGTTGTGATCTCGATCATCATAGCCATGGGCGCGCTGCTGCTGTCTGAATATATCGGTCGCCGCGCCGCTGCACGGGTGTCCGGGTCATGAGCCTGTCTGTCCACCTGCAGCATGATCTGCCCGATATCAAACTGGATCTCAGCTTTGACGCGCCTCTTGGGGTGACAGTTCTGTTCGGACGATCAGGGTCCGGCAAAACCACCGTAGTCAACGCCGTGGCGGGGCTTTTGCGGCCCCAAGCCGGGCACGTCGCGGTCGATGGGTGGGAACTGTTCGATACCGATCAGAACCTCTGGCTGCCGCCGCACCGCAGACGGTTGGGCTATATCTTTCAAGAAGGGCGTCTGTTCCCTCATCTGACCGTGCGACAGAACTTGTCCTATGGCCGCTGGTTTGCGCCCAAACGTGCGCGCCGCGAGAATCCGGACAAGGTGATCGAAATGTTGGGTATAGGGCATCTATTGGATCGCCGCCCAGCAGGTCTGTCGGGCGGTGAAAAACAGCGTGTTGCCATTGGTCGTGCTTTGTTGGCCAGCCCGCGCCTGATCCTTGCTGATGAGCCGCTGGCGGCGCTGGACGATGCGCGTAAGGCTGAGATTTTGCCCTATTTCGAACGGCTGCGGGATGAGGTCTCGGTGCCCATTCTGTACGTCACCCATTCTGCGGCTGAGGTTGCCCGGCTGGCCACCTCTGTTGTTGCCTTGCAGGATGGCAAGGTGGTGCGGCATGGTCCGGCCTCGGATGTGATGGCCGATCCATCCGTGGCCCCTGCCGGGGTCCGGGCCGTGGGTGCGGTTCTAAAAGTACGGGTTCAGGAACATCATGCGGATGGCTTGACCGAATTGGAGGCAGGCGGTGCGCGCCTGTTCCTGCCGCGTATCCCGCACCAGGTTGGGGAAGACCTGCGCATCCGCATCCCCGCGCAAGAGGTGATCTTATCCAGCAAACGTCCCGACGGGTTGTCGGCTTTGAACATGTTGGAAGGCAAGGTTGATACCATCCGCGCAGGAGACGGGCCGGGAGCCATCGTATCGGTGCAAACCTCAGCGGGGCCGGTGTTGGCGCGCGTCACCCGCCGTTCGGTCGCGGCATTGGGGCTGGAGCCGGGTAAGCCCTGCTATGCGGTGATCAAGACCGTCGCTCTGGCACCGCAGGATGTGGGCGGCAGGCTGACCCCGACTTAGGCCAGTGCGCGCACTTCGAACTCGCGCAGAACCAAACGGGCGGCCCTGCCGAAACCATCCCGGTCCGGTGTGTCGGGAAAGATGGCAGCCAGCTCACGCAGCGCCTCGGATGACAACGTATACAGGGACTCATCACCTAGAAACAGGCTTTCAGCAGGTGCGCCTTCGGCCGTCAGGATTTCATGCTCGTCCAACAGGATGTGGAAATACTCGACGGCCACGTCAGAGGTTTCTATCTCAATCCCCGGCCAGGAACACAGATGCTTGGCCGCCACCAGCGCCTCAGGCGTGCCAAACAGCAATTCGACCTTGGGGCCACGAACCAGGATGCGGTGCTGCTGTGACACCCGCAAATCCCGGTTGGGCGTATTGGGGCCAAGGCTGCCTGCGCTGATCCTGACCGGGCGCATAGCCGGGTTTTCCCGCAATCGCTCGGGCGGCAAGGCGCTGCTTTCGATCCAGCGGATTGGTTGCGGGCCGTGATCCATGGTCAGAACCTGATCACCGACGGACAACGCCTCAATCAGTTGCGTGCCATCGGGGGTTTCGATCAGCGTGCCAGCGGTAAAGCACACCCCCTCGATGGTGATTGTTATCTCTTGCTGCAGGTCGAAAGGAAACGGCCCAAGAAAGGTGCCGAACTCACCTGTAACCTGAATGGTGAAGGTGTCGGTAACGGTCTGATTGTCGTCCAGACTGTCGAAAAAGGCCGGATCAACCGTATAGGTCCATTCCCCTGTATTCGGGTCGACACTAGCGGTTCCGAAGGCCGGGGGTGATGAGATCACCCAGGTTTCCGACAAAATGGGGACATTGCTGTCCAGATCCAGATCGCCTGTAGACTGGTTCGGAGGATTTCCGGTCACATCGCCGGTTATGTCACCTGTTATAGCTATCGAAACCATCTTACGTGCCCTCTGCTGCCAGAACCCGTTCGAATTCCTGTTTGCGATACAGCTGCATATGCACTGCGCCTGCGTCGCCACGCGTCCATTCAACGATGCGCTTTCGGAACATGTCGCTGTCCATCCGGTTCGTGCGAACCCGGGGGTGGGGGATGTTCTTTTTCAGCATCTCTACGATCTGATTGGTCTGCCCGAACGGGGCGACTAGATCGATGATCCAGAACGAAGACCCGCTGGTGAAATCAGCGTCGGTCAGCGAGGTTTCCTGAATGGCATATCGGTATTCGGCCTCGGGGCTGAGACCGGCAAAAGTAACGAACCCGCGTGGAAAGCCGTTTTGCCGAAAGATGTGGTATTGGCCCAACCGGAATGGAGTTTCAAAGGCATAAAGTACTTGCGCAAGGCTGCGATCCCTATGGGGTGCTGTCAGCGACGCCAGATAGAATAACGCACCGAAATCCGCGTATTTTTCGGGCGGAATGTCGAACCAGTCCTTGGGGAATGCCTTGCTCAACCCATGCCTCGTGCAAATGACCGATGACCCGAGGTTACTCCCTAAAGCCCTGAAATGATACCGTTTCAGTCACAAGAGCGCGTTTCCGTTGCGGAATGGAAGGAATTGCGCACCGCATCGCGATCTTTACTCATCAAACCTGATCCCTATGATTCCCGGCAAAGCCGTATTTTGGTTAGGGGAGTATTACTATGCGATTGTTCAAAATTTTCAGCGTATGCGTTCTGGTGTTGGTGCCAGCGCTGGCGCAAGCGACCGGATTTGGGTTTAGGTATGGCTTCAATCCCGGCTTTCGCGCGACAGTGACACCATTGGAAAACGGCAACTATCAAGTGGCCACGCATGGTTCGTCAGCGGCAATCGCCTATTGGTGCGGTATCGGTGATTTCGCTATCCGCACCCTTGGCCTGCCGACAACGCAACAGATTTATGTCTCGAGACCTTATGAAAAGCAAACACGAACGGTGGAGTTTTCGCTGACTAAGCCCGAAGGTAGCAGCACCAAAAAGAGTTATTCGATCACAGTCAGCCGCGTGGGCGAAAGCATGTCGGCAAGCGGGGCGCAAAGCCATTGCTACGATAACATTATGGATTTCGATTTCTAAGGGCGGCTCAGACCCATTTGGCCATAGGCGGCAAACTCATCAGCACCGCATCCGGATCGTGGCCGGTTTCCAGCCCGAACTTGGTGCCCCGGTCGTAAACCAGATTGTATTCGGCATAGAGCCCCCGATGCACAAGCTGGGTGTTCTTGTCGGCATCATTGAACCCCTGCACCCGGCGCTTTTCGACCAGAGGCAGAAAGGCCGGAAGGAAGGCGCGGCCGATATCCTGTGTCAGCGCAAAATCTGCACCCCAGTCTCCCGTGCAGTAATCATCCATGAAAATGCCGCCAACCCCGCGGGCGCGTTTGCGGTGTGGGATATAGAAATATTCGTCCGCCCATTCCTTCAGGCGCGGGTAATGCCCCGGCCCGTGTGGGTCTAAAAGCGCCTTTTGCGTGGCGTGGAAATGGGCCGTGTCCTCGTCATACTCGATGCAGGGGTTAAGGTCGGACCCACCCCCGAACCACCACGCATGCGGGGTCCAGAACATCCGGGTGTTCATATGCACCGCCGGAACGTGCGGGTTCTGCATATGCGCGACCAGCGAAATGCCCGAGGCCCAAAAGCGCGGGTCTTCGGTCATGCCCGGTATACCCTTACGTGACGCCATCGCTTGCTGCGCGCGAGCACCCAGCGTACCATAGACGGTCGAGATATTGACGCCAACCTTCTCAAACACGCGGCCGCCGCGCATCACCGACATTAACCCTCCGCCTGCATCCGAGCCATCTTCGGACTGGCGCGTGGTTTCCTTGACCTCGAACCGCCCTGGTTTGGCATCCGAAAACGGCCCAGTGTCGTGGCTGTCTTCAAGAGCTTCAAAGGCTGTAACGATCTGGTCACGCAGTTGACGGAACCAGGTAGAGGCGGTGGCTTTTTCAGTGTCGAACATATGTGTCAGTGGGCCGGGGCTGCAACGGGGTCCAGCAGGGTGCGGCCGCCGTCAATAGTTAGAATCTGTCCGGTGATAAACCCAGCTGCATCCGAGGCCAGAAACTGCGCCGTTTCGGTCAGTTCGGTCGGCGCAGCGATGCGGGCCAGCGGGGTGTGTTTTTCGATATCGTCCCTGAAGTCGCGATTCTCTTTCAGAGTGGACCGCAGCGACGCGCTCATCACCGATCCCAATGCGATGGAATTTACCCGGATTCGGTTTGGTGCCAAGGCCACAGCCAAGGATCGGGTCATCTGATCCAGCGCGGCGGTCGACACCGAATAGGCCATCAGGTCAGGGTGGGTGCGCCGTGCGGCGATGGATGAAAGGTTGATGATCGACCCGGCAAGGTCTTCATCGTCGTCGCCTGCCTGCTTGATCATCCGTTTCGCAACCAACTGGCTGAGGCGTAGCGCAGGCATCAGGTTCTGGTTCAGAAGCGAGCGGACCGAGTCATCCTCGGGGTCCAGCGGATCCGATGGGATCACCTGGCGGGCTCCGTTGATCAGGATATCCACTTGATCGAAGGCGTCGATGGTGGCCGACAGCAGATTGGCAATGGTTAGCTTTTCCCGCAGGTCACCGGCGAAAAAGCGAATATTGCTGTCATCGGCCTGCTCACCCAGTTCCTCGGCCAGCCTCTTTTCGTCCATGTCGGCGAACATCACGTTGGCACCGGCATCGGCAAAATGGCGTCCGATGGCTAGTCCGACACCGTTGGCTCCGCCGGTCACGATCGCGGTCTTGCCTGCTATGGAAAAGGACATGCGCTTCCTCCTGAATTGCGGCGCAGGTTAACCGGGATCACCGCCGAGGGCGAGAGGCGTGGAACACCTTGAACCGATTGTCGCCGGTCACTTCTTCGACATGCGCAAACATGTCGGTCAGCGTGGTTTCATAGGGCAGGTGGCGGTTGGCCACCATCCACAGCGAACCATTGCGGGTCAGGTTCTTTGCTGCCGATGTGATAAAGCCTTGCCCCAAGGCCGGATCGGCACTGCGTGTTGTGTGGAACGGCGGGTTCATTACCACTGTGTCGATGGGTTCGGGTGCGCGCCATGTCACCGCATCAGCCCAGTAAAACTGCGCGCGAGTATCGGCCACATTGGCGCGGGCACAGGTCAGAGCCGCACAGTCCGCTTCGACCAGATGCAGGGATTTCAGGCCCGGGGCCTGCAGCAGCCCGACAGAAAGATAGCCCCAACCGGCCCCCAGATCGGCAACCCGTGAACCCAGCTTGGCGGGCAGCGCCGTTCGCAACAGGGCAGAGGCCGGATCAATGCCATCGGCTGAGAACACGCCGGGCGCGGTCTGGAAACCATCGGCTGTCTGATGCGCGGGCGCGGCCCAATCCGCAAAAGCTTGCGGGTCAGATTGGAACCAAAAGATCTTACCATGCGCCTTAGAGATCGGCCCCTCTACCGCGACGCGCCGGCGGATGTCCTTCAACAAACTGTCCACGCCGTCGGTCTTGGTACCGTCGATGACTATTACGCCACTGGCCCGGACACAGGCCTGTTGCACCATCGACCGGGCCAGAGCCTTGGCGCGGGGCAGGATCACCACGGCATCCTGGCAGGGATCTTGCGCCTCCGGAACAACAGCGAAACCTTGCTTGGCGAAATGATCGTGAAACGGTTTGAACGGCTGCACCACCTGCGTTTCGCGCGGCAAAGCAGACAGGTCGTCGGTCGAAGTTGGCCTAAGTACCGTCAGCGGTTGCGACAGGGTCAGGCCGCTTTCCAACGCAAGATTAAGGCGAGGGGACATAAGCGATTCCGTAAGGTCGGTGCGGCCTTACTCTTCCCGTTCCATGGTGCATTGCAGGGGGTGCTGGTGCCTGCGGGCGAAGTCCATGACCTGGCCCACTTTGGTCTCGGCGATCTCGTGGCTGAACACACCAACCACGGCCACGCCTTTCTTATGGACGGTCAGCATAATCTCGAACGCTTGTGCGTGGGTCATGCCAAAGAACCGCTCCAGCACATGCACGACGAATTCCATCGGGGTATAGTCGTCATTCAGCAGCAGAACCTTGTACAGCGGCGGGCGCTTGGTTTTCGGGCGCGTCTGCACCAGGACCGACGCGTCGGCATCGTCGTCGTCGTCCGGTTTGTCAGACATCATCCATTGGTGTTCAAGCATCGCGTCCTACTGTCCGATTCAGGCTTTGGTTTATCTTTGCGCTTATATAACGTCGAACAGGCCAGAGAAAAGAGCCAGCAGGACGGAATAAACATGGGCCAAAATCTTACCACAATTGGCTTCGATGCGGATGACACTTTGTGGCACAACGAGCGTTTTTTCCAACTGACACAGGCCTATTTCGCCGACCTGCTGGCCGATCACGCCGAGCGGGATCACCTGATGGAGCGCCTGCTGGCTGCAGAAAAACGCAATATCCGGCGCTATGGCTACGGAATCAAAGGCTTTACCCTGTCGATGATCGAAACCGCGATCGAGGTGACAGATGACCGGGTTCCAGCCTTGGTCATTCGTCATTTGATCGAAGCCGGGCAAGAGATGCTGGCCCACCCGATCGAACTACTGCCTCATGCCCGCGACGCGATTGAAAGCGTGGCGGCGACTCATCAGGTGGTGTTGATCACCAAGGGCGATCTGATTGATCAAGAGAGGAAACTGGCGCAGTCGGGGTTAGGTGAGTTGTTCGATGGGGTCGAGATCGTGTCCGAGAAAACGCCTCAAACCTACCGGCAAGTATTTGACCAACACGGTGACGGCCCTGCATCGGCGATGATGGTCGGCAACTCCATGCGCTCGGACGTTGTGGCCCCGATTCTGGCCGGGAGCTGGGGTGTGTATGTGCCGCATGGTCTGGTCTGGGAAATCGAACAGGCCGAAATCCCGGCAGATAATCCGCGATACTGCGAGTTGCAGGATTTGGGTCAGCTTGCCGCCCTCGTTCAGCGACTCGGTTAATGTGGCCGAATGGTATCAGTCCTAAAAATTCCGCGTTGGGCGTCGGCAAATTCTGGTCATATTCATGGATTTGGTGGGGGGCAGGTGGCGTCTGACCACATGTGGTGTGTTCGCGGCGGGCTCAATAAACTGCGAAATCATGAGCTTTCTGTTTATTTCGCCACACCCCTGTGCTAGCCTGATCGTTAATAAAATAATTGATTTGCCGACCGGGAAAACCTGGCGGCCCGAGGTAGACAGAGGCAAAGATCGTGCAGGTTCGGCGGACAGTTCCGGCCCGAATGGGCTTATTCCTTATAGCATTCTTGTGGCTGCTCTCCTTTGCGCCGTTGCAAGGGGTGGCCGCACCCTACGCGGCAATGGTGATAGACGCGCGCACCGGCGAGGTGCTGCATTCACGCAATGCCGATACACGGCTGCATCCGGCGTCGCTGACCAAGATGATGACGCTCTATATTGCATTCGAAGCGGTGCGGAACGGTGAGATCGATCTGGATACCCAGGTGCGCATCACCAAAAAAGCCGCGTCCGAGCCGCCGTCAAAATTGGGCCTGCGGTCCGGTCAGCGGATTGCCTTCCGCTATCTGATCCGCGCGGCTGCGGTGAAATCGGCCAATGATGCCGCGACGGCCATTGGGATTGCGATCAGCGGGTCCGAGGCCGCCTTTGCCCGTCGCATGACCCGCACGGCCAAGGCGATGGGCATGAGCCGGACAACCTTCAAAAACGCGCATGGTCTGACGGAATCGGGCCACCTGTCGACCGCGCGCGACATGACCACGCTGGGTCGTCATCTGCTGTATGATTACCCGCAGTATTATAACCTGTTCTCGCGCCAATCGACCCATGCCGGAATCAAGACCGTTCCCAACACAAACCGTCGCCTTCTAGCCGCCTATAAGGGCGCGGACGGAATCAAGACAGGCTACACCCGAGCTGCGGGTTTCAATCTTGTGGCCTCGGCCAAGCGTAAGGACGAACGCATCATCGCCACCGTCTTTGGCGGCAAGTCCGGCGCATCGCGCAATGCCAAAGTTGCCGAGCTGTTGGACATGGGCTTCCGGCGCGCGCCATCGCGGGCACCGATCCGTAAACCGGCCCGTCCAGTCTATGCCGGGAATGCCGGTTTGGGCGCGACAGTGGCGGCCCTGACCGGGGCGCCGAAATCCAGCCTACGTCCGGTGCTGCGTCCAGGGGCGGGCGGTGCGGTTCAGATCGCAGGCACCGTCGCCGCAACCGCCGCCAAGAATGGCGCTCGTATTCAGGACGGCATTGCAGCCGCTATGGCCGCTGCAGATGTCCAAACTCAATCAGGCGATGCAACACGTCCCGCTACGCGTCCGGATGATCTGGTTCTGGCGTCGACCGATCCGACAGTTCAGCCCGAGCCCGAGCAGGAAATCGTCACCCGGCTATCCACGTCTGGCGGGCACCTGTGGGGCGTTAACGTGGGCCGCTATACCACCCGATATGAGGCGGAAAAGGTTTTGCTGAAAACCGCCCTGTCGGAAATGACCACTCTGGAAGGCACGCTGCGTAAGGTGAACCAAAGCTCTCGCGGCTTCGACGCGACATTCCAGGGCATGACCCGCGAACAGGCTGATCTGGCTTGCCGCAGGCTTCAGGCCCGGAATGTCACCTGTTTCATGATCGGGCCGTCATAAGATCCGACATATACTCTCCTGGATGGATCTGGGCTGCGAGGAAACTCGCAGCCCTTTTTTGTCAGGAGGGTTTAGTCGAATACATGACCGTGCTGGTATTGTTCGTCCTGCCCGGCGGCCGCCGTCAGGGCGGCAACGTTGTCCTTGGTGAAGAACCCGTCATAGTGGTGGCAGCGCTCGATATATTCCGTGATCAGCAGTGTGTTCTTCGAGTGTTTCGAGAAAATCTGCTTGAGGTTTGGATCGTCTTTGCACTCGCCAACGATATGGGCCAGGAACGGCACACCCTTGTCCTTGAGCGTATTAACCACGAAATCGACGTTCTTTTCCCCGGCACCGTGATCGCCATCCTGAATCTCGATGGCCATGTGATGCAGACGACGGCCAAAATTGCGAACGAAATCCTCGGTCGGCATTGGCAGTTGTTCGAACGAGTTTATGAAGGATGGAGTGTTATTGGCTGTAAACACCTTGGCGGGTGATTTCTTGTCATCATCCACATACGGGTTTCGGTTCACGTTGGTCGACGAGTTCATGTCAAAGATGTTGTACGCGCCCCAGAAGTAATAGGGCACCATGGTCAGAAACTCGAGGATCGCGTCCTCGCGCTCACCAGCCAGAATGCGGGTGGCAAGGTGGTCGACCCCCAGCATCAAGGGCGAGATTTTGCTATCGACGCCAAATGCGGCGGCCTGATCCAGTTGCGTTTGCTCGGCATCACTTAGCAATACGCGGTCACCCAGCCCAAGGCTGTCGGGGTCGTTGAAATCCAGTGTAGAATAACCAACCCGGTTACAGGTGAAATCCGACGGGGTAGTGAACCGGAACCCATCCAGCGTGTAGAACGGATTCTCGGTATCGCCGTCATATTCAAAGCGGATGTTTTGATCCTCAAGCGTCTTGCTCAGGGTTTTCAGGTCGGTTGCGCCGTAAATCTCTCCGACATATCGGGTTTGCGGGGTGCCGCGCGCCAGCGGATACATACGGTTGATGCGAGGGATGAAATCCTCAAAGCTGGGGCTGAGCGGGGCCATCACGATCAGTACCGGGTAATCAGTATGCGAATGCAGGACGGAGAACTTATGTGTCTGACCCAGATAGGTGGCCGTATGGCGATAAGGGGTCATCACATACAACTCGACCAGCGTATCGAACAGCGCGGTGGTTTCCACCTGTTGGACAATTGCCCGCATCGGCCCGACCTGATCTGCAACGCCGGAACTGCTGCGGCGCTCGTATATTTTTGGTAGGTACTCGCCAAAGAAGTCCGAGTTCTTCTTGTCCCCGCGCGGCTCATAAGACATCAAATCGAAAGACATAAAATTCCCTCCTTGCGTGGGCCCAGAGAGGTCTAGGCCCGGCGTTGCCTGGATTTCCAATAATCAGAACATGCACTTGCAGGCATGCTAGGGTCAGAAATCCCACGGGGCAACACTAAGAAGGTGAGGTGTAGACCTTATGTCCGGATGGTTATCGGGTGAATTTTGTCACATCGACGCCGCCCGCGATCAGGTTTTCACGTACAGAGCGCGCGATTTGCACCGCAGTAGGCCCATCTCCATGCAAGCAGATGGTGTCGATCGAAGTCTCCAGCCGCTTGCCGGATTCGGTGATGATAGCGCCTTCGCGGACCATGTTCAGGATGCGCGGACCGGCAAGCTCGGGGTTGTGGATGACCGCGCCGGGCAGGCTGCGATCTACAAGCGTGCCGTCATCATTATAGGCGCGGTCCGCGAAGATCTCTCCGACCCATTTGCAGCCCAGTTCGCGTACGGCCTCTTCCTGTTTGGTGACGGCCAGCACCATGATGATAATGTCCGGGTCCACGTCCAGTGCGCCCTGATAGCAAGCCCGCGCCATGTCGAGATCGGCCGAGCACATATTGGCCAGCGCCCCGTGCAGCTTCAGATGTCGAACTTTGGTGCCGACCGCCCGGGCCATCCCCATTGCCGCGCCCAACTGATAGCGCACCAGATTCCGGAGGGTATCATGCGGCACCTTCATATTGCGGCGGCCAAATCCCTGCAGATCAGGAAAGCCAGGATGTGCGCCGATGCCGACATTATTCTCGGCAGCCGTCGTCATTGTTTTTGCCATGACATCTGGGTCGCCCGCGTGAAAGCCGCATGCGATATTTGCCGAGGTGATGATCTGCAGCAGGCTTTCATCATCGCCCATCTTCCAGGGGCCAAAGCTTTCCCCCATATCGGCATTCAAATCGACGCTGGGCATCGGCAAAACTCCTTATTCGGTGGCAGAGATCATTCCGCCGATCAATTGGTAGGACAACAGGTCCGGGATGTCATGCGGATCGCGGATCAGGGGTTCGACCCGTCCACGCAGTCGCGACAGATCTGACAGATAGGCCGCGTGCAGAGCGACGGCCTCGTCCATAGACACAATGGTGAATTGTATTCGCCCACCCGCAGGGGTCTGCGCCGCGCGGGGTATATCGCAGGGCAGGACAGTGGCGATACGGGGGTATCCTCCGGTCGTTTGGCATTCGGGCAGCAGGATAAAGGGGTTGCCGGTGCCGGTCATCTGGATGTCGCCGGGGGTGATCACCTCGGACAGAATGTTCAGTTGGCCCTGTGCGGCAAAGCCTTCGCCGTCGCTGTCCAACTGCATCCCCATTCGGTTCGCCCGTGCGCCGCGTTTAAACGTTGTTTGGGTAAACCGATCAAGTGTCTCTTGATCGAACAGGGGGGTCTGAAAGCTGGCCAGAATGCGCAGGATGCCGCCCGAGAACCGGTCCTCGGGACGCAGTTTCATTCCGGCGTCGCCCGAATAGGGGCCGACGGGCAGCCGGTCGCCGACTTGCACGGCGCGCCCGACATTTGCCGTCAGATGGGCAGAGCGTGAACCCAGAAATAGCGGCGCATCGATTCCACCGCCAACATGCAGGTAGCCATAGTTGCCCTGTTTTGCGGCACCGAGCGTCAGCTTTTGACCGGCTCCCATTGCATGCGAGGCACTCCAGACAATAGGAGAACCATCCATACTGGCCTGCATCGGCGCACCGGTCAGGGCAATGCTGGTGGGTTGCGTGGCTTCAAACGTACCGCCCATCCCCGCCATTTCCAACGCCGCACAGTCCGGGCTTTGCCCCAGCAGCGCAGCCCCTTCGTGCAAAGCCAGCTGGTCTGCAGCACCTGACCGTGAAAGCCCCTGATCCAGATACCCGGTGCGCCCAAGATCCTGAATGGTGCAGGCCGGGCCGATCTGATGCACTAGCAGGCTCATGCGGGGATCTCCTGACAGGTAGCACCACCCGAACCATCATTGGTCTCGCGGATCTTTTCCAATTCATCGCGTGATACCGCCAGGAACTGCATCTCGTCCCCAGGACGCAGGGCAAAGCTTTGCTCGGCTTCGGGGCGAAAACAGCGAAAAGCCGTTTGGCCTACATGTCTCCATCCGGTTGGGGTTGGCCCCGAAAACAGTACGAATTGTGAGATCGCCAAAACCAGCGCCCCTTCGGGTACCATCGGCGTCAGCTCTTTAAGGCGCGGAATATTGAATTCGGGGCCTAGCGGGCCAAGGTAGGGCTGGCCGGGGGCAAAGCCGATGGTCAGGACGCGGACACGAGATTCGCTGAGCCGCTTTATGGCTTCCGAGGGTGACAGCCCTGCGGCTGTCGCGGCCTCATCCAATTGCGGTGCAAGTTCCCCACCATATACAGTGGGCACCTGCCACAAACGTCGTCCTGCCGGAAGTGGCGCCTGATACCAATCTTGTTGACGCAGTATCTCTACGACCTGCTCCTGAATCTTGGCGTGTGGAAAAGTAAGAGGGTCAAATCGAACATAGGCTGAGGCCAGAGACGCAGATGTCTCAATCACACCGTCCCATCCAAGAAGGTCGATAGCATTACGAAACGCCAGCGCCGCGCGGTTCGAGGATTCGGCCATCGTTTCGGCAAATGAAACCAGCAGACCGTCTTGGCCAACCGTTCTTATGCAAGGAAAAGGGGATGTGTGCGTAGGTGTCATTTTGCTGTGCAGTTTGCAGTATCTTTCCGGCGAGGTGACCGTATCCGCGACCAATGCGCAAGACCCGGTAAGCGCGCGATGTCTTTTTCACTGTTTTGGCATAGCGCGAGCCGGGGGTAAGGGCCGAAAACTGACTCGGTTTAAGGGAGCCGAGTCGGTTGAGTCTTGTGGGTGCGGGGTGCTGACTCACTATATATGGGGTAAGCGAGTGTTTAGTTGGCGGGGGGGCGTTGCCGGAACTGAATGCCTTGCTGCGTGAAGGGCGCAAAAGACCAGATCGAATGATGTTCAAGATATTGAAATATATGTAAAAATAATAAAAGCGCAAAAAAATCGCGCAAGATGCAATTTTCCACTTGCGGCTATTGGAGGTAAACCTTAGAACCCCCTTCACCGGCGCTGCTGAGGCGCTGGGACGCGGCGGAAGCGGCGGAGACGCATCGGAGAGACGGTGGGCATCTTGAGTGAGGATTTAG